>NZ_CP114542.1:0-615000 GCF_027271155.1 Brevundimonas subvibrioides | reverse complement strand
GTGCTCGCCTGCGCGTCAAACCGGCCGTCGCGATCGCGTCCAATCCAGCCCTCGTCAGCGCGTTTGCTGTCGTCCTCCCGGACGTCCAGATGACGGGCCCGATCGTCGGCCTGCCGATTGAAGGCGGTGGATCCGATATCGCCCGCGGACTCGAGATGCAGGACGGTCCGACCCGCGACCTTCAGTCTGCGGAGCAGCGCGGCCATGCAGGTCGTCAGAATCTCGCTCGACTCGATCAGCAACGAATTCTCCCGGGGCCCGGCGAAATGGAGGGGGTCAGAGCCGCCGCATCATGAGGCTGCAGTAGCCCGACAACGGCGTATCCCGTGTCACGAGCTGCAGCACGCCCCCCTCGGAGTTGTGGATCTCGAACTGCTCGAACGGCAGAAGGGCCGTCACATCGCGGTAATCGAGGCCGCGCCGCTCCAGATGCGGAATGTGCAGTTCCAGATGAATATGGGTGGCCAGATCGAACAGCCAGGGGAATCGGGTCAGCAAATCGTACTCGAACCCCTCGATGTCCATTTTCATGAAATCGCCGTAGCGCCAGGCCAGCGACCGGACGTCGATCACCCGCATTTGCTCGACGAAATCGACCAACATGCCGGCGCTGCTGCCCTCGGCACCGTCGTGATCGGTCATCGTCCCCACGGCCGCGCCGATGTTCACCACATTGGAGATGCCATTCAGCAGGAACAGAAGCGCCGACACCTCGACGTTGATCATCGACGGCTCGAACGAATAGACGAAGCCGCCATCGCCCACGATCCGCGCATAATAGGCGGCCCAGACCCCATGATGGCCGCCAAAGTCGTAGATGACCTTGGCGTCATCCAGAAGGCCGATGCTGCGCTCGATCGTGAAGTCGAAATTCTCGGGTGGTGCCGACCCGTACCATTCGACGCCCTGTTCGTTGATGATCGGCACCGAAAAGGCGATGTCGCCGAAGGTCAGGTGGCGAATCGAGGGCTCCGCCAGCAACTGGCCAGCCAGATTGGGACTCAGGCGCGCGATACGAGTCCGCGTCGATTCGGCGAGCAGTTCCAGACGCTTCTGGTCAGACGCCGCCGTCAGGGTTGCAACCGCAGGGATGGTTGCGCGCGTTTCCTCATCCGCAACGCCGTACTGGCGATACAGCGACCTCAAAGTGTGGACGTACTGCCTGTAGGCCTTGAGATTCATTACCGCCTGCCCTCTCGCCGACCCCGTCCGGAGCCGTGTGCCGAGCACTCGACCTATCTCAAGCCAAGGGTGTCCGAAAGTCCGATTTTTTGTCGTTCTGCCGATCTGATGCAGGCCTTGCGTGCAACGCGCGGTCCTGCATTCCCCGGTCGCGTCGGCTGCCGGAAAAAACCTTTCTTGACGACGCGGGCAAGGGCTGTAGGACGCCTTTCTCAGGCAGGGGCCGTGGCGAGGGGACTTCCGTGACTCCCAGGACGAGCAAGACAGGAGGCTCGCTGCGCACCGGCCTCGCGGGTGCGGGGCAGTGAGGCAAACGACGGCTGAGCTGGAGCCGTTGGTCACGCCAGGCGGCGGCTATCTTCCGGCCATGGTGACATACGCCCAGAATTTCGAGGACGTCATGCTGAGACGCGCCCTCCAGGATATCGACACCGGTTTCTACATCGACATCGGGGCGTGGGACCCGGTCGAGCTGTCCGTGACAAACGCTTTCTACGCAATGGGCTGGCGCGGCATCAACATCGAGCCCAACCCGGAGTTCGCCGAAAGGCTTGTCGCTGCGCGGCCGCGCGACATTACCCTTGCCTGCGCCGTCAGCGACGCGGACGCCAGCGCTGTCTTCCACGTCGTGGAAGGGACCGGTCTGTCACATCTCGCCGACCATGAACCGGAGGTGATCGCCCTCAATCCGGCACCCCGACGAGACATCAGCGTCGAGACGCGGCGGCTTGATTCCATCTGGAACGAATTCGTCGGCGATGCCTGTGTCGATTTTCTGAAGATCGACGCCGAGGGTGCCGAGCACCTGATCGTCGCCAGTACCGATTTCAAGGTCTACCGTCCGCGGATCATTGTCCTGGAAGCGACGGAGCCGTTCAGTCAACGCGCCGCCTGGTCAACCGTGGAGCCGCTCATCCTCGCGGCCGACTATCTGTTTGCCTATTTCGACGGACTGAACCGCTACTACGTCCGCGACGAGGATGCCGACCGACTGGCGGCATTCGCCCTGCCACCCTGCCTGTTCGATAATTTCACGCCGTGCGCCGTCGTCGCCCTGCAGATGCGGATCGACGAACTGACGGGCGCCTTCCATCATCAGAACGACCTGATCACGCTCCAGCGCAGTCAGATGGACCTGATCCGGACCGAGGCGCTCGGTATCGCGCAATCCGCTTTCGAACGTTTGTCGGAAACCCTCGGCCCGCCGGACCTGGGTAAGGGCGATACGACGGCGGGGCCCCGGCCATGAAGGTTCTGGTCGACGGCCGCGTCTATTCTTCGGGCGCCTATGATCGCGGTATGGGCCGCTATGTCGATCACGTCATCGATCTGCTGCAGAGCAAGGGCCATGAGGTCTGCGTGCTTCTGTTTCAGGACTGCCATCTGGAACGATCGTCGCCCCTGCTGCAGGCCTGCGGCATCAGGTATGCCAACTACAATGTGGAAACCCTGGCGCCGACGACGGACCTGCGATACCGCGACGCCCACAACTTCACCACCTTCCTTTCGAAGCTGGTCGCCCTCGACGGCTTCGACCTCTACGTCGATGCCACTCCCTTTCTGTCACCGATGCGGTTCGACCTGCTGGCCTGTCCGGTCGTCACGATCTGTTACGACTTCATTCCGCTGAAGCTGCTCCACGACTACATCACCAACGAGGTCGTCGTTGAAATCTACTACAACGGCCTGTCGCGGGTTCTGAAGGCGGACCACGTCATCTCGATCTCGGAAACAGTGGCCCTCGAGGCTGCGCAGTTCCTGGGGCTGGCCCCGGAGGCCATCAGCGTCATTTCTCCCCGCCTGGATTCGATCTACGAGACGTGGACCGATACGAACGACGGGGAGGAAGATGCGCCCTATCTGTTCGGAATGGTGGGGGGGCACAGGTCCAAGAACCCCGACGTCGCCATTCGCATGTATCGCGACATCGTCGATGCCGGCGTGGCCGCTGTCCGGGTGAACGCGCCGACGAAGGACCAGTTCGAACACCTCAAGGATGCCGGGCTGCTGAAGGGCATCGAGGCGACCTATTCGGTCACCGAGGTCGAGAAGCTGGAACTCCAGTCCCGCGCGCACGTCATCTCTCACCTGTCGCTGGAGGAAGGATTCGGTATTCCGCTGCTCGAGGCCATCTTCCTGCGGCGCAAGGTCATCGTGCTCGATATTCCGATGAACCGGGAGATCCTTGGCAAGAGCGACCGGAGCGACGCCGGTGCGGTGTTCTGGCTGGACGCCGACAACCAGGTGCTGCCGATCGAGACGTTCTCGGCGTTCCTGCAGATGGACCCCGATCCCGGCTATTTCGACGACGTGCGGTCCTACTATCTCGGGCATTGGCGGGACTCCGCCACCGTGGCGGATCGTGCCCTTCAGTCGGCAGTCGATGCCAGCGCCCGCTGGTTCTCGGATGTTCAGTTCAAGATCTTTTCCTCGATCCCGGGCAGCTTCTGCGGCGTGGCCGACTACTCACTCTGCTATGTCCGCAGCACACCCTCCAACGTCGTCCTGTTTTTCTCCGAGGGAGACCAGAAGACGGTTTCGCATACACCGAACGTCAGGCTGGCGGCGCACGGCGAATACGAGAATTTCCAGAAACGGCATCCCGGCGTGCCGGGACTGTTCAACCTGGCCTTCTCCCAGGCCCTCTATCCGGGCATCGAGCTACTGCAAGCCCATGCCCAGGCGAGCGACGTCCTGCTGATTCACGAGCGGGCCTATGTGCCCGGGCTCTGGCACTTCAAGGCGCAGAAGGGCGAGCTCGACGACCTGGCGCTCAGCTTGCCCCGCAGCTCTGAGCGGGCCACCTCGGCTGCGGCGACCGATCTGGCCCTGTCGCACCTGGTCAACAAGCGGGAGACGGCCGAGAAGAGCCGGCCCGCGCTTTCGCCGGACTGGTTGGTCGCCAGGCCCATCACCATGGTCTCGCACCTGCCCAAGCCTGTCCTGGCAAAGATGCATGAGGCCCGACAGGCCGACAGCGAACTTCAGAACGACCTGGACGAACTCGAGGGATCGTTCGCCTTCGTGCCGCTGGGGATTGATCCCCGCGGAGGGCCGGCCGTAGCCAGGGCTGCGCAGGCCGCGCGGCGTCGCCACGGCGTCCAGGCGGACGACATCGTGCTGGGACATTTTGGATTGATCCTGAATGACATCAAGCGCCTGGCCGAGATCATCGACGTCACGGCCCGATTCATCGCCCGGAAAAAGGCCGAAGGCGAGGCGCGCAGACTTTTCTTCGTCCTTTCGGGCAAGATTATCGACCAGAAGTTGTTCGACGACGCGAGGGCCCAGTTCGCTCGACTGGGCATTGCATCGCGCCTGATTCACTCCAATCCCGTGCTGGAGGATGACTTCGATGCCGAGATCGCCATGTGCGACGCGGTCTTCTGCTTCCGCAAGCAGATCAGGGGGCAGCTGTCGCACATCTTCGTCCGCGCCCTGTCGATGGGACGGCCAGTGATCGTGAACGAGGACAGCGGCTATGCCTACGATCCCCGACTTGTCGTTCAGGACAGGTCGCTCGAGGTCGGCCTGCAGGGCGTCCTGCAGACGATCTGCAATCGTGACATCGCTGCCGAGCTGCGGCGCATATCCTACGCCCAGTACCAGAGACACCATAGAGGCGATCGCAGCCTGCAACGCATACTGAAAAAGAAGAGGCCATGGACACGCTTCCCCGCAGCAAGATTATCGGTATCGAGGATTTTGCGAACGCTGAGCTCAGCCCTTACCTGGAAGCCGCAGCCTTCGAGGACACTCTAGAGTTCGGCTTCGACGCCGAAGCCGTAACCCCGGACTGCAAGCTCTGGGAAACCGCCATGGCGCTCCGGACGCTCGATGGTGCTGGTCTTCTGAAGACCGGCAGCATGATCTGCGGTGTGGGTGCAGGCGCGGGCCCGACCACCTTCGCCGTCGCCGAGCGCGGATGTATGGTGTTCGCTGCGGACCGGTATCTCGAGGTCACGCCGCGGTCCGACGTGACGCCGGCGGCCATGATGGTGCGGCCGCAGCAGTATACGCGTCGAGCCCTCGCCCGTGGCAGCGTCATCCCGGTTCACTCGGACCCCCGCGCCCTCGGGCTACCCGACAGCCATTTCGACGGCGTGTTCGCCAGCTCCGAGGTCAGCCGACTGGGCTCGGCCGGCAGCCTGACCGCCGCGATGGAAGAGATCGGGCGTGTGCTGAAGCCAGGCGGGGTTGCCTCTGTCGTCGCAGAGTTCCTGCTGGAAGGCCCGAACGGGGCGACCGGCTTTGATGAGGACTTCCTGCTTCTCACGCCCGACATGATCCAGCGATACATCGTGGAGCCATCCGGACTGGAGTTGCTGGACGCGCCGACGTTCGAACTGTCTCGCCAGACCTATGACGCCCGGGCTGTCCTGAAGGATTTCGGATCCACCGTCCGTTCACCCCGGACCGTCGACCAGAAGAAAAACGTCTTTCCCAACCTCGTCATCTTCCACGAGGGATTTCTGTTCTGCCCGATACACCTGGCCCTTCGCAAACCCCTCGCCGCCGCGACGCCGAAGTCCCGGACCGCACCGATCAGCGCGCGGTTCTCGAAAGCGGTCGAGCAGCAGGCGATCGCCGCATCCGGCGCGCTCTCCCGCCAGATTCACATGTGGAAAGATGCCTACGGCCGTGACGACGACGAGGTCGGCCGCAAGAACGCGGAAATCAAACAACTGTCGGCCGCCAATGCCACGATGAGCGCCTATGACCAGAGGCGGGCCGCCTTGCAGCAGATCCTCGACGGCGTCCTGAACGGGCCTGCCAGCGGGGACCTGGCCGCCCGGCTCCGCGACGCGGGCTACAAGGGCTTCTCCTGGGTCGAGGCGGGTCGATGGGCGGGTCCTGCGATCAGCACGGTGATCGGCCAGGACGCCGACCCCGTCATGATATCGGGCGGTCGCAAGGGCGTCCTCTGCTACGGACCCTATATCAGCTTGCCGCGCGGTCGCTATCGCGTCGAGATCGATGTCTTTGTGCTGGACAGGGCCAGAGGCACGCTCGAATGCGCGGTCATTGAAAACTTCGGGGCAAGGACGGTCGTCGAGGAGACAGTGGCCGTGACGACCTTGCCGAAACGCTCGGCCGAGCCCCGACCGATCGTCCTTCAATTCGACCTGGACGAGCCCATTACCAATGCCGAGTTCAGGGTGATCACTGACTCCGCCAGCAATGTGGCGGTCCGCGGCATCGCGCTGATGGAGCGTTGGCTGGAACCGGTGGGCCCCGTCAAGGACAAGGCGGGGTCTACGGCTCCCCGACGGGCCGCGGCCCGCATCATCAAGGCGCCGTGAACGTCAGACGCCGCTCCACCCGAAGACCCGCGACGCCGTAGCTGAAGAGCCTGTTCTGGAAACCGAACCGCATGTCCGCGAGTTCGAACTCGAGCGTGATCGGTTTCCATTCACCTTTCGGCAGCATCTTGCCGGTCAGTTCCGTGCGGCACTCAATGATGGAGCCGTCGTCGAAAATTACATCGACATGGCCCAGGATCTGGCCGGGCTTGATGTCGGTGGTGCGCATCACATTCAATGTGGTGCGATACCGCCCCGCCTTGATCGGCGCATACGGCCCGAAGGACAACGGGCCGTTATCGCCAATCCCGGACTGCCACGCCAACCGTCCATCGGCCAGGGTCTCCGGCTTTCCGATCGTGGTCACCAGTCGGTCCATCCGTTCCGGCCAGCCGGTCGCCCAGTACCGGGCGATGATCTCCTGCACCCTGGCCATGTCGGGCTCCCGGTCGGCCCGGACCGCCTCGATCCACCAGAGATAGGAGTTTTCGGCATCGTCGATGGCCGCGACGGATCGGAAGACCAGGGTGGGCGGGGAGATGTCCGCCAGGCCATCGATCGGCAAAACCTCGCCCGTCGCCCCGTCGCGACACAGCAGGATGCCGGCGACCCGCTGCACGTCGAAACCGGCCGCCGTCACCAGCGCCTCGGCCTCGTCGACCGTCAGTTCGACCATGTGCTCGGGATGGGCGCCGCCGTAGATCTGTGTGATCGCCCGGTTCGGGCTATCGATGATCATGCGGCCGCCGGGGCGGAGCACCCGGTGCGCCTCGGCCAGGAAGCCGGCGACCTCCTCCTGCCACAGGTGTTCGATATTCTGGCCCGACACCAGCAGATCGGCGACGCCGCTCTCGACGTCAGGCATCGATCCAGCGGTATTGGCGACCCACTCCACGTTATCCGGCAGGACCGCGGGAGGTGCCGAATAGTATTCGACACCAATATGACGCGCCGGCGCGCCACAGGTTGCATCGATCCAGTCGAAATACCATTGACCGGCAGCACCTATACTGACCAGGACTTTTCCATCTGCGCGCGTACGGGCCAGGTTGGCCGTCCTGCCAGCGTGCAGAACGGGGCTCAGATCAAAAGACAAGGTCCACCCTACGTTCAGCCGAGATGGGGGCCTCACTACACCAAAAAGAGAGGATGTCACGCGCTGTCGGCCCGCTGCGGCAGCTTGCTTCCTCCTCTGCGCCGACTAGAAGGGGTTGTCTGATTCCGGCCGCTGACAGCCTTGGAGACCTGCCATGTCCGCCGAGGGGGATATCGACCGGATCGTCCAGGAAGCACATTTTCCGATCGGGTCGGCACCCGGCGTCATGGTCGAGATCGGAGCTGCGCATCCGGACGACCTGTCCATCAGCCGCCGTTTTCGCGACATGGGCTGGCGGATCGTGGCGGTCGAGCCCAACCCGGTCTTCTGCGAGGAACATCGCAAAAGGGGCTATGACGTGCTGCAGTTTGCCTGCAGCGACCACGATAGCGATGATGCGAGCTTCACCGTCGTCGAGAGCCGGGACTCGATCTACCATGGCGTCAACGTAACGTTTGAATCGTTTTCGTCTCTGGGCCTGCGGGACAAGTTCGCCGAGCTGCACGGGACGGTCGAAACCCGGACATTCCAGATCCCGGTTCTGGTCCGTCGCCTGGATCGCCTGATGGCAGAGTTCGCACCGGACGTGACCGGCATCGATCTGCTCGCGATCGACGTGGAAGGCTGGGAGCTGGATGTCATGCGCGGCTTCGATCTGGAGCGCTTTGCCCCCCGCGTCGTGATTCTCGAGAATCTGTTCGATGACCCCGCTTATCGGGACTATATGGTGGAGCGCGGCTACAGGCTCTGGGACACCATCGTCCCGAACGAGGTCTATGTCCGGATGAGCCGTCAGAGCTGAGCGGCCCTTCGTAGACGTCTCTCCCTCGACGAGGGGCAGGGGAACTTCAGCAGCGCCCAAGCGGGACATGCAACCGAAGGCGGTCGGGTGCGCTCCGGAAGAGGGCGGGCGAACAGGTCGTCCAGAGTGTCGGCCCTGGCTTTCGCCTCGTGAGCCTCCGGCACCCGTCAGGCCAATATGCCAGATCCTCTGCATTCCATCTCTGCCAGGGAGGCCGTGGTGACGGACGGGGAGGCCGGGTCTGCTGACGCCCTGCCCCCGGTCACCGGGCAGGATGCCTCGCCTCTTTCACGGGGCTGTCCGCGGAAGATGTCCGCTGGGCCTATCGTGTCCTGCTGTCGCGCGAACCGGAATCGCAGAGCACGATCGACCTTCAGCGAACCAATCCCGACATGGATGCCTTGAGGCGATCCCTGACCAATACCGGGGAGTTCACCACGCTCCACGCCCAACCCTATGCCATTCCGATCTTTCTCATTCCGGAAGCGATCGACGGGCGGATAGAAATCTTCGAACCGACCCTCGAGTCACCCTCTTCCCAGATGTGCACGGCCAGCCAGGCCGACGAGGAGCACTATCGCAGGTTCTGCGAAACAGCCGGATTTCCGCCTGATGAGCTGCACCGCAAATACTGGGAGTGGAGTTTCATCTATCGCGTCATCGAGGACGCGGGATTGTTCGGAAGGGGTGCGCGTGGCCTTGTTTTCGCCGTCGGGACCGAGCCTCTGCCCGCCATGTTCGTCGCGCGGGGTTGCGATATCCTGGCGTCTGACGGGCCGCAGGACGCCAAGGACATGTGGGCCTCCGCTGGCGAGCATTCGGACACCGTCGAGGCGCTCTACAAGCCGGGCATCTGCTCGCTCGACGACATGAGGTGCCATGTCGAAACGCGAACCATCGACATGCTGGACCTGCCTGACGACATAGGCGGCTTCGACTTTTTGTGGTCGTCCTGTTCCATCGAACATCTGGGCGGCATCGAAATCGCCGGCGACTTCGTCAAAAATGCCATGCGGATGCTGAAACCGGGCGGCATTGCAGTGCATACGACCGAGTTCAACCTGTCCTCAAACACGGCCACCATTGATGGCTGGCCCACGTGCATCTTTCGAAAGACGGACCTCGAGGCCCTGACGCGGGATCTCGTCGGCCTGGGACACAGCGTGAGCGACTGGAACTTCTGGCCCGGGGCCAATGGCGAGCGCGACGCCCACATCGATTATCCGCCGCACGCGCCTCCACATCTGAAAATCGGACTGTACCAATTCACGGCGACCAGCATCGGGATGATCATCCGAAACGCCGGAGCCGATTTCGCTGGCCCGCCGGCGCGGCAGGGCGCGTCTGCCGTTCCCGGCCTTTGAAGAGGTTGCAAAACCACGGATCACCATGGAGCTTCGCCTGGATATCGGCCGGGGGTGCGAACGCTGACAAGGGCTGCCGGGGCGGAGGGATTTGCGTGGGCGTGGGTCACCCGATGACCCAGACGTCGGTCTTCAGCGCCGCATTCTGATCACCGACATCGGGGCTCCCGGAGCGATTATCCCGCAGGACGGCGCAGATCTCCTCAAGATCACCGGAAGGATCGTAGCGCGTCGTCGCCGATGCCTTAATCCGTGACACCGCCTTCGCCCCCCGCTATCTCGCGCCCATGGACGAACTCGAACGCCAATCCGAGGAGCGGGGCTGGGCCACGGCGAAGACGCTGGCCGAGGCTCTGCCCTATATCCAGATCTATGACCGCGAGACCGTGGTCATCAAATACGGCGGCCATGCCATGGGCGAGACGGCCGTCGCCCGGCAGTTCGCAGCTGACGTCGTGCTGCTGAAGCTGATGGGCGTGAATCCGGTCGTAGTGCACGGCGGCGGGCCGCAGATCAGCGCCATGCTGGACAAGGCGGGGGTGAAGTCGAACTTCGTCGACGGCCTGCGGGTCACCGATCGCGACACCATGGCGGTCGCGGAAATGGTCCTGTCGGGCGCGGTCAACAAGGAGATCGCTCACTGGATCAGTGTCGCCGGCAGGGAGGCCGACGTGCGCGGCATCGGCCTGTCGGGCAAGGATGCCGGCCTGCTGACGGTCGAGAAGACCACCCGCACCAAACGCGACCCCGACAGCCTGATCGAGCACGAGGTCGACCTGGGCTTCGTGGGCGAACCCACGAAAGTCGATCCCAAGCTGATCGCTGGACTGATCGCCTCGGAGACCGACGACTGGGTGCCCGTGATCGCGCCGATCGGCGTGGCTGAGGACGGCCAGACCTACAACGTCAATGCGGACACTGTGGCCGGTGCCGTGGCCGGGTCGCTGAACGCCAAGCGGATGCTGCTGCTGACGGACGTCAAGGGCGTGCTGGACAAGAAGGGCGACATCATCCGCCAGATGACCCTGGCCGAGGCACAGGGTCTGATCGACGACGGCACGGCGTCCGGCGGCATGATCCCCAAGCTGCAGACCGCCATGGACGCGGTGCGGGCCGGCGTGGAGGCTGTGGTCATCCTGGACGGGCGGCGGCCCCACGCCATGCTGGTCGAACTGTTCACCGAATACGGCGCGGGGACGCTGGTGAAGGCGTGAGTGTCGATCTAAGCCATGTCGACACCTGGGTCTTCGACCTGGACGACACCCTGTATCCGCGCGAGCAGGGGGTGATGGGTCTGGTCCAGGGGCGGATCAACGCCTTCATGGTCGATGCCGTGGGCCTGCCCGCCGACGAGGCGAAGGTGCTTCAGAAGCAGTTCCTGAACGAACACGGCACGACCCTGGCCGGGCTGATGGCCAACTATGCGATCGATCCGGAAAAATTCCTGCGCGAGGTCCACGACGTGCCGCTGGACACGCTGGAGCCGAACCCCCGGCTGGACGCGGTCCTGGACGGTCTGCCGGGCCGGAAATACGTCCTGACCAACGGCGCGCGATTCCATGCGGCGCGCGTGCTGGAGCGGATCGGGATCACCGACCGGTTCGACGGCGTCTTCGCCATCGAGGACATGGACCTGACCCCCAAGCCCGCGCCATCGACCTATCGCCATTTCGTGGAGCGGTTCCGGATCACGCCGCACCGCGCCGTCTTCTTCGAGGACACGCCGCGCAATCTGGCCCCCGCCAAGGCACTGGGCATGGCCACCGTCCTGATCGGCGACGGCCATGGCCACGAGATCGGCGACTGGGTCGATGCCCGCGCGCCCGATCTGCTCGACTTCCTGCACCCCCTGTCGATGAAGGACGCCGCATGACCGACCACACCGCTCTGGAAGCCGTGATCGAATCCGCCTGGGACGCGCGGGCCGAGCTGACGCCCGCGACCGGCGGCGAGACCCGCAAGGCGGTCGAGACCGCCATCGCCCTGCTGGACTCGGGGCAGGCCCGCGTGGCCTCGCGTGGCGAGGACGGCGTCTGGACGACGCATCAGTGGCTGAAGAAGGCGGTGCTGCTGTCCTTCCGGCTGAACGACAACGAGATCATGCGCGGCGGCGACCGCGGTCTGTCCTCGCCCGCGCCGGGCGTCGGTCCCTGGTATGACAAGGTGCCCAACAAGTTCGGCGACTGGACCGGCAATGACTTCAGGGAAGCGGGTTTCCGCGCCGTGCCGGGCTCCATCGTGAGGAAGGGTGCCTTCATCGGCAGGAACGTCGTCCTGATGCCCAGCTTCGTGAACATCGGGGCCTATGTCGACGACGGGTCGATGGTCGACGGCTGGGCCACGGTCGGGTCCTGCGCCCAGATCGGCAAGAATGTGCACCTGTCGGGTGGCGTCGGGATCGGCGGGGTGCTGGAGCCGCTCCAGGCCAATCCGACCATCATCGAGGACAACTGCTTCATCGGCGCGCGCTCCGAGGTCGTCGAGGGCGTGATCGTGCGCGAAGGCGCGGTCCTGGCCATGGGCGTCTATATCTCGTCCTCGACCAGGATCGTGGACCGGGCGACCGGAGAGGTCCTGCGCGGCGAGGTTCCGGCCTATTCGGTCGTGGTGCCGGGCGCCCTGCCCGACCCCAACGGCGGGCCGTCGCTTTACTGCGCCGTGATCGTCAAGCGCGTGGACGCACAGACCCGCGCCAAGACGGCGATCAACGACCTGCTGCGGGACTGAAGCCCGGGACGTCCCCGTCGCAGGTTAGCCCTGGCGCGGAGCCTTTCGGCGAGAGGCGCGGGCGGGGCCGGGCTTCGGCGGCACGATCGTGGCTGTGGCTTCCATGGCGATGACGTCGTCCGGGGCCGTCAGGCGAAGCCGGGTGCCACCCGCCTTCAGGCGACCGCTTTCCAGCACCCGCCAGTCTGCCCCCAGACGAATCGCGGCATCGACGATGTCCAGCAAATCCTGGCCGCCCGCGGCCCCTGCGCCGTTTCGCAGCCGGACACATTCGGCGAGCAGGGCGGACGCGGCTCTGACCTCGGGGGGACCCGAACGGCCGATGTCCGCCAGGGTGCCGTAGCGCCAGCCCTTTTCCGGCGGCCGCTCCATCATCAGGGTCCAGCGGGCTTCCGGCGTCAGATGCTCGCCCAGAAACGACCAGGAACGCGCGCCGGATCCCTGGCGATAATGCCCCGGAGCCGTCGGCAGACCGTGGCGGGCATAGATCTCCAGCGCGGTCCGTTCGATCCCGTCCAGCAGTTCGGACCCCGGCGGCTGAACCCGCACCACCGCCTCCCACGGGTCGATCCCGGCCGGCGCGTCGATCCCGGACCGATCGCGACCGTGGCGGGCACCCAGGCGGCCGAGCAGGTCGCGCCACATGCCTGTGGTCCTAGTTGTTGGTCAGGGTGCTCGTCACCGACAGGTCGTAGACGACGCGGGTCACCTGCTGGATCAGGCCGAAGAACTTGCTGACCTCGGCCGACAGGGCGCGCGGCGCATAGATGATGTCCTCCGGCTGGATCAGGAAGCTCCCGGCCGTGAACAGGCCTTCGCCCTCTTCCAGATTCAGGCGATAGATGACCGGTACACCCCGGATCGTCGCGGGCTGGGTGATCCCCAGGGCCTGGGCCACCTCGGGGCGCTCGAACCGGAACACCATGACCGAACGCGCATTGGCGGCACCGTCGTTCAGACCGCCGACCCGGCTGAGCGCCCCGGCCAGGGTGGTCTCGCCCGCAGGCATGTCCACCTGGGTGATCGCGCCCAGGGCACCGAAGGTGCTGTAGCGGCGGGGGACGTAGGACAGGCTGACCAGATCGCCGGCCTGGAGCCGGATGTTCTCGGCGAATTCGGAAGAGACGGAGGTCAGGGGTGCCGAATAGGTCTGGTCACCGCGTCGGACATCGACCCGGACGTCCTGCGTCGGACGCGCCGAACCGCCGGCCGCGGCGATGACATCCAGAATGGTGTTGGAGTTGACAGACAGCGGCTTGCGACCCGGCGAGCGGACCTCGCCCAGGACCGTCACGGTGTTGGAGGCGTTCTCGGCCAGCGCGACACTGACCTGGGGGTTGCCGACCTTGCCGACGAGCGCGCGCCGGATGGCCGCGGCCGCCTCGGTGGTGGTCAGTCCGGCCACATGAACCGAGCCGGCATAGGGGACACTGACCGCACCGGCCCGATCGACCGTCGCCGCAGGCAGGGCCTGCCCTCCCGAACGAACATTGGTGCTGGACGAACCGCCGCCGAACAGGGCTCCGCCTGGCTCGAAGACCGAAACGATCAGCTGATCGCCCTCGCCAATGACGTCGATCGGCCGGGTGCTGGCGGCAGCGGCGAGGGAACCCCCATAGGGGGCGGCCGTCGCCTTGATCCTTTCGGCCACGGCATAGTCCAGTGGCACGATGGCATAGGAGGCTCCGTTGGCGCCGGCCTCTGCGCCGCGCTCGATGGCCCGTCCCGACGGACCGTCGCGCGGCACGGTGGAGCATCCGCCCAGGGTGGCGAGAATCAGCACGGCAAGCACGGAGCGTTTCATGGGACCCACTTCAGTCAGACTCGCGGTGCTTACCGGCCTTTGGGCATCGATGCCAGAGGAGGCTCAGCCCGTGCCGTGAGATGCGTCCCTGGGGTCTGCACTGCCGGGTCGCTGGCAGCGGGCCTTCAGAGCAGCTTCAGCGCCGCAAAACCGCCGATGAAGACGACCAGGCCGACCACGCTCCACAGCGCCAGGCGACGCTCGACGACCTCCAGCATGGCTGGCCCCCAGGTTTTCAGCACCCAGGCCTCCATGAAGAATCGCGCGCTTCGCGTCACGACCGAGGCCAGAACGAAGATGCCGAAGTTGAAATGGGCGAGGCCCGAGGCGATGGTCACCAGCTTGTAGGGGATGGGCGTCAGACCCTTGATCAGAATGACCCAGACGCCGAACCGGTCGTACCAGTGCTGGAACTCCGCCAGGCCGTCGGCGTGACCCAGCAGCCGCATCAGTCCCTGTCCCAGGTCGGTCAGGTAGAAGCCGATCAGATAGCCCAGCACGCCGCCGATCACCGAGCCGATCGAGGCGATCGCCGCGAACCGGTAGGCCCGCTCCGGCCGCGACAGGATCATCGGAGCCAGCATGACCTCGATGGGAATGGGAAAGATCGACGCCTCGGCGACCGACACGGCGGCCAGCGCCTTTTCGGCATGGGGGCTGCGGGCCAGGGTGAAGACCCAGTCGTACATCTTTCTCAGCATGGCCTCCGCTCTAGCAGGCGACGGGGCCTGCCGCGACCTGAAGATGTGACGCACGACGCGGTGCGAACGGCCCGGCTTGGCTTGTGGCGCTTGCGACACTAGGTTCCGCGCCAACAGGCCGGGGTGCCCGGCCAATAAACGATATCAGGAGACGCACGATGGACGACCTGACCGCGCATACCGCGACGCCGGACGCCACGATTCCCGCTCTCGAGAATCCGCTGGGCGTGGACGGCTTCGAGTTCGTGGAGTTCACCGGCCCCGACCCGCAGGCCATGATCCGGCAGATCGAGATCATGGGCTTCGTCCAGACCCATGTGAACCCGAGGAACGGCGTCGTCCGCATGAAGCAGGGCGACATCACCTTCCTGGTCCACACGAAACCGGAGGGGCACGCCGGCGAGTTTGCCCGCGACCACGGCCCGTCCGCCAACGGTATGGCCTTCCGTGTCAACGATGCCCGGGCCGCCTATGACGCGGCGGTGTCGCGCGGGGCTCACCCGGCCGACGCCCAGAATGGCGGTGCCCTCGGCGAGGGTGCCTATGTCCTGCGCGGCATCGGCGGGTCCCTGCTGTACATCATCGACGCCTATGGCGAGGGCGGCTCCCTCTATGACAGCTGGGACGAGATCGAGGGCTGGGAAGAGGCGGAACGCCGGAACAACGTCGGCCTGCACCTGCTCGACCATCTGACCCACAATGTGAAACGCGGCCAGATGCGGACCTGGTCCGGCTTCTACGGCGACGTTTTCGCCTTCGAGGAGCAGAAATATTTCGACATCAAGGGCAAGGCGACAGGCCTGTTCTCGCAGGCCATGATCGCGCCCGACCGTGCCATCCGCATCCCCCTGAACGAGAGCCAGGACGACAACTCCCAGATCGAGGAGTTCCTGAAGCGCTACAACGGCGAAGGCATCCAGCACATCGCCCTGGCGACCGACGACATCTTCGCCACCGTCGAGGCGATGCGCGAGCGCGGCGTCCGGTTCCAGGATACGATCGAGACCTATTTCGAGCTGATCGACAAACGCCTGCCGAACCACGGGCACGACGTGGAACGCATGCGCCGGAATCGCATCCTGATCGACGGGTCGGACGAGGAGGGCCTGCTGCTGCAGATCTTCACCCAGGACACCTTCGGCCCGATCTTCTTCGAGATCATCCAGAGGAAGGGCAACGAGGGCTTCGGCAACGGCAACTTCCAGGCCCTGTTCGATTCCATCGAGCTGGACCAGATCCGCCGCGGCGTCATCAAGGTCGACGCTCATTAAGGTCGCCCCGCCTCATTGGATGCCCTTCCTCGGCCCCGTCGCGGCGGCGGTCGTGGGCGGGCTGGTGGGCGAATTCGGCCTGGGCGGGGGATTCTGGATGGTCCTGGGCTGCGCCCTGGTCGGCGGCTTCGCGCCGATCGTCGGCTACCGCGTCTGGAAATGGTCGCACCACAGGCGCGAGCCCTGAGCCTGCGACCGGAACTGACGTGGGCCGATGCCAGAACGTGGGTTCCCGGGCCGATCCGCCCGAACGGGTCGGACGGGTCGGACGGGTCGGACGGTGTTTTTCAGACGGTGCGTCGGCTGGACCGGTCGGCCACCGTGCCGCAGGATGACGCCAGCCCTCAAGTCAGGATCGCCCTCATGATCACCCGCGCCCTTGCCGCATTCCTGGCAGCCCTCGCCCTCGGCACTTCGGCCGCCGCCCAGGATCGGCCAGTCTGGTCCTTCGCCATTCACGGCGGGGCCGGTGTGATCGAACGGGCCAATCTGTCGCCCGAGCAGGACGCCGCCTACCGCGCGTCGCTGGCCCGGGCGCTGGAGGCAGGCGCCGAGGTTCTGCGCAATGGCGGCGCGGCGCTGGATGCGGTCGAGGCCGCGATCCAGCGGATGGAGGACGATCCCCTGTTCAACGCCGGGCGCGGCGCGGTATTCACGGCCGCGGGCAGGAACGAGCTGGACGCCGCAGTCATGAACGGCGCGGACCTGACGGCCGGGGCGGTCGCAGGCCTGACCACCACCCGCCACCCGATCGCGGCGGCCCGCGCGGTGATGGAACAGAGCCCTCACGTCATGCTGATCGGCGAGGGGGCGGACACCTTCGCCGCCTCGGTCGGGCTGGAACAGGTCGATCCGTCCTTCTTCTTCACCGAGCGGCGCTGGCAGGGGCTGGAGAGCTATCTGCGTCAGAACAATCTGCCGATTCCCGACAGGCCCGCGGGTGCGCCCGCCGCGCCGGTCGGCGTTCTGGCGGCCACCGATCCCGGCATGCCGCCACTGAACGAGCGCAAGTTCGGCACCGTCGGTGCCGTCGCCCTCGACAGCGCGGGCCATCTGGCGGCGGGGACCTCGACCGGCGGCACGACCGGCAAGCGCTGGGGCCGGGTCGGCGACGTGCCGGTGCTGGGCGCGGGCACCTATGCATCCAACCGCGACGGCTGCGCGGTCTCGGCGACGGGCGACGGCGAATACTACATCCGCGCCTCGGTCGCCCGGGACATCTGCGCCCGCATCGCGGACGGTGCGAGCGGGCAGGCTGCGGCCCGGGCCGAGGTCGAGGACGCCCTGTCGCTGGGCGGCTATGGCGGCGTCATCGTCATGGATGCGCAAGGGATCCCCGCCTTCGCCATGACCACTTCGGGCATGTATCGCGGCCGGATCGGTCCCGACAGCCCCGCGGCCGTGGCCATCTATGCCGACGAACAATGACGGACGCCGCCCGGGATTCCAGCGATGAGCTGACCGCCATGGCGACCGAGGAGCTGAACGCCGCCTGTTCGATGACCTGGCCCGAGCTGAAGCGGATCACGCCCTGGGGCGACAGTTTCGAAGGCTTCGCGCCGTCCGGCCGCACGGTCGAGGTCGAGCGTCGCTATCTGTGGGCGGTCGATCCGGCCGGGGCCATTGTGGTCGAGGTCGAGGTGCGCGACGCCTCGGCCAAAACCGGCGTCGAAGCCCGTGCCATCCTGCACGCGCCGGGCTGAGCCAGGGCATCTGCCTTTGCCATTAACCTTTCACTGGCGGGAGGTCGGTCGCTGATCCATGATCGGCCACGACACCGCACGGAGGGCCAGATGAGCTATTCGCAGGACTTCCCACCCGCCGACGCCGTCTATGCCCCGTCGTCCGGCGGCCTGATCCTGGACGTGCCACCGCTGGTCCTGGGGATCGGCCTGCTGCTGCTTCTTCTGGCCGGATACGCGGGCTGGTGGCTGGCGCAGCGCCGTCAGCCGACCTCGGCCAGCGCCGCCGCGGCCATCTGGAAGGACATCGACGAGGCCATCCGCGCGGCCATGACGGCCCATTCCGATTCCCTGCGCGACAAGGCCCGCGACCTGACCCGGACGATCGAGACCCGCCTGGGACGGACGCTGACACTGACCGGCGGGCTGACGGGCCTGGAAGCGCTCGACGCGGCCCTCGACGAGGCTCCGCAGGACGACGCTCACGCCGGGGCCCACGACCAGCATCATGCCCCTGACCACGGCGGCGGCCATGACGACGACCACGATGGGCATGATGTGGATGCCTCGGGCTCGACCGTCGTGATCGAGCGGGCCCGGCATGTGGTCATCCATGCGCCGACGCCGGCAGCCACGCCCAAGCCCGGTCACGACAAGCCCAGACCCGCTCCCACCGAGGCCGAACGCCGCCATGCCATCCGCCAGGCCGTGTCCGACCTGAACGATCACTGGCGGTTGAAGGAGGCTCGTATCGCCGAGATCGAGGCCGCCCACCGGGAGCTGTCGGCCCCCCGCCGGTGACGTCGGCGGTTTCGCCCAGGGTGAAAACCCCCTAGACCGGTGTCCATGAAACTCGCATCCCTGAAGCATGGCCGCGACGGTCGCCTGGTCATCGTCTCCAACGATCTCGCCTGGTTCACCGATGCCTTCCTGATCGCCCCGACGCTGCAGGCGGCGCTGGACAACTGGGCGCGCTGCGAGCCCCTGCTGAGGGCCCTGGCCGAAAGCCTGGAGCACGGCGCCGTGCCGCGCGGCCGGTTCCACGAACGCGACGCCGCTGCCCCCCTGCCCCGCGCCTATCAATGGGCGGACGGTTCGGCCTATGTGAACCATGTCGAACTGGTGCGCAGGGCGCGCGGGGCCGAGATGCCCGCCAGCTTCTGGACCGACCCGCTGATGTATCAGGGCGGCTCCGATGGCTTTCTGGGCGCGCGCGATCCCATCCCCCTGGCCGACGAAAGCTGGGGCTGCGATCTGGAGGCCGAGATCGTGGTCGTCACCGGCGACGTACCGCAAGGGACGACGCCCGATCAGGCCCGCGATCTCATCCGACTGGTCGGCCTGGTCAACGATATCTCCCTGCGCAACCTGATCCCCGGCGAACTGGCCAAGGGGTTCGGCTTCGTCCAGTCCAAGCCCGCCAGCGCCCTGTCGCCCGTCTTCGTCACGCCCGACGCCCTCGGCGACCGCTGGCAGGACGGCAAGCTGCATGGCGCCCTGTCGGTCCAGTTGAACGGAGCCGAATTCGGCCGCGCCGACGCCGGCATCGACATGACCTTCGATTTCGGCGTCCTGATCGCCCACCTGGCGAAGACCCGCTCGCTGGTCGCGGGCACCCTCATCGGCTCGGGCACCGTGTCCAACCGGGGGGCCAACGGCGGCCCCGGCCAGCCGGTGTCACAGGGCGGGCTGGGCTATTCCTGCATCGCCGAGGTCCGCACCGTCGAGACGATCGCCACCGGTGCCCCGGTCACGCCCTTTCTGAAACATGGCGACACGGTCCGGATCGAGATGCTGGATGCGCGCCACCATTCGATCTTCGGGGCCATCGAGCAGGTCGTCGAACCGGTCTGAGTGTCTCCGGCGACGCTTGCCGCACGCTGCGGTCGTGCTAGCGTCGGTAGGGTAACGGGAGGCCTTCGATGACACCGCAACAATACGGCCCCCTGATCGGGATCGGCATCGCCCTGGTCGTCATTCTTCTGCGCAACCAGAAGCCCCGCCCCCTGCGCGTCCAGTCCATGTGGATCGTCCCGTTGCTGGTCGCGCTCGGCATCGGTTTCGGTCTCTGGGGCATGTCGATGGCGCCGGGAGCCAGCCACGCCCCCTTCGGCATCGACGCCTGGGCCATCCTGGCCGGGGGCCTGATCCTGGGAGCGGCGGCGGGTTATCAGCGCGGGCGAATGACGACGATCGAGCGCGCGCCCGACGGCACCCTTCTGGCCCAGGCCTCGCGGCTCGGGATCATCCTGATCCTCGCCCTGATCGCCACCCGGTCAATGCTGCGGCCCTGGCTGGAGACTCACGCCAGCGACTGGCATCTGAACGCCCTGGCCATCCAGGATGCCTTCCTGGTGTTCGCAGCGGCCATGGTCATCGTGCAGCGCGTCGAGATGTTCATCCGCGCCCGCCGCATCCAGGCCGGAAGACCCGACGACCATGTGGAAGCGGCACCCGCGGTCTGATTGTCGTCTGGACGCAAAGAGCAAGTGCATGCGTAGTCGCTCCCTGCCGGTTCGCAGGATCGTTTTCCGCACGAATTTCCAGATGGCCGACCACCGATAGGCCGCGACGGCAAAGCCGGGGTGCTCAGTTCGCCCGCATCACCTGGGCCGAGAACCGCTCCATCTCCTCCTCCTGCGGCGACATTTGCAGCAGGACCAGGTCCAGTCCGGCGGCCTCGAATTCCTCCATCCGTTCCCGGACGGTCTCGGGCGTGCCGACGAAGCCGGGGCGAAGGCCGCGGTTGGAGACGCTGTATTCGCGGATCTTCAGCTCCCGCTCCAGCTCGGTGCCGCTCAGCCACTGGTCGAAATTGGCGAAACCGGCGGGCGGTGATCCCTCGGCAAGGCCCGGGATGGTCGTGATCCGCTCCAGCTCGCGGTCGGCTTCGGCCTGGCTGTCCCTGACGATCGCATAGCCGGCCATGCCGTACCGCATGGGCGGCAGACCGAAGGCCTCGCGCCGAGCCTTCATGTCGGCGATCCTGGCGGCGATATGCTCCGGCTCGTCGCCGTGCATGACATAGGCGTCGCAGTGCCGGGCGATAAGGGTCTTGGCCGCTTCGGATTCGCCGCCCGCATAGATGACCGGCCGCGGGCGTTCGGGCGTCGAGGTCGGCTTGGGCTCCACGATGGCATCCCGCAGCGTGTAGTAGCGGCCCTCAAAATCGACGCGCTTTTCGCGCCACAGCCGGTCCAGAACCTGCAGCCATTCGGTCGTGCGCGCATAGCGGTCGTCGTGCTGGTCGAACTGCAGGCCATAGCTCTCGGCCTCCTTCGCCCACCAGGACGAGACGACGTTCAGGGCCAGCCGCCCGTTCGAGATCCGGTCGATGTTGGCGGCCTTCTTGGCGAACAAGGCCGGCTGGTGGAAGTTCGGCCGCACCGCCACCATCAGCTCGATCGTCGCGGTGACCGCCGCCAGGGCCGCCGCGGTCGACCAGGCGTCCAGGGCCGGGGCCTCGATCCCCTTGATGTCGTTCAGGTTCAGCTCTGCGATCAGGGTCAGGTCGTAGCCCAGGGCCTCCGATCGCCTGACCAGCCGCGAGGCGTTCTCCCACGAGGCCTCGCGTTCGTCCTCGACGTTCCGCAGCCAGCCGCCGAAGACCGGAGCCCAGTAGCCGTACCTCATGCCCGCCTGCCCTTCTCCTCGGCCACGATACCCTTGAGCCAGTCGACCAGATCGTCGTGCGGGTCGAAGCCCAGAACCTCGACCGGTTTGGCCACAAAATTCGACAGCCCGTTGATGTCGTAAATGCGGACGCTGCCGTCGCGGTCGTCGATCAGATATTCGATGCCCCCGACCTCCAGCCCGGCCGCGACGGCCAGTCGCTCGACCGCCGCGATGATCTCGTCCGGCGGAGTGGTCTTCGTCATCGTCAGGGTCGGGGCACCGGGCCTTACCAGACAGGCGTCGGCCGGGCACAGGTCGAAGGCGTCGCCGGGGCTCTCGATGTCGATGGCATAGAGGTATCTGCCGTTCAACGTCTCGACGCGGGTGATCCTGCCATCCCGGCGCGGCGCATATTCCTGGATCAGGGAGAGGCCGTTGACGCCCGCCGGACACCATGCCTCGCCCGCGGCCTCGGCGAGTGTCTCCGGCGTCTCGTAGCGGGTGATCCCCGCCCCGGCCCCGCCGATGTCGGCCTTGACCAGCACCGGGAACCGCAGCCCCTCGGCGGCCGCCGGAATGTCCGCCTGACGGTGGGCCACCCGCGTCGCCGGACCCTTCAGACCCAGCCGCGCGATCAGCGACATCTGCCGCGCCTTGGAGGTGTCGATGTTCAGCGCCGAGGCATTGACCACCCGCGTCCCCTGCCCCTGCCAATGCTCGAACAGGCTCTGGGCATAGAAGATCGGGTGCTCCGGATCGCGCAGGAAAGACGACATCGCCACACGGCTGAACACCACGGTCGCGGGCGCGGGGCTGGCGGCCGGATCAAAGGTGTGGCCCGCCAGCGGCACCTTCACATAGGTCACGCCGTGGCGATCCAGCGCCGCGAACAGCGGCTCGAACCACTCCGGATGCTCATAGACGATGGCCAGGTCGGGAAGCGTATCACTCATGCACGGCCAGATGCGTTACACCACGCTGGAACGCAAGGGCGGCACAAAATTTCGCCGTCCACGTAGCGCAGCGCGCTGCCGCCCTTTATGGAATGTGGCTCAGGCCCCTGTGGTGGAATTGGTAGACGCGCCGGACTCAAAATCCGGTTCCGAGAGGAGTGTCGGTTCGAGTCCGACCGGGGGCACCACGCGATCGAACGGCGACGACGACGCGGGTCGGGGAACGCAGTCCTTTCCGAAACATTGATGAGCCAGTGAAAAGGTTCGTCCCATGATCGCCCTCGTCATCGCCCTTACCTTGTCCGCCAACCCCGGCGTCGCCAGACCCGGCGACGCCCTGATCCATCCGCGCGTCCAGCCGGTGTCGAGGGTGGTCGAGCCCGCGCCGGTGCTGGAGGGTGTCGCCGTGACGGTCGAATGCACGGCCCACACCAACGGCCGGGTCGATGGCTGTATGGTGCTGGGCGAGACCCATCCCGGTCTCGGGTTCGGGGCGGCGGCCGTCGCCCTGATGAACGGCAGCGAAGTGGCCCCCGGCCCCCGCGACCTGCAGTTCGCCCGCACGATCCAGTTCACCCCCTGATACCCGGGGCATCATTTCGCAGTTGCGAAAAGTGAGCGCGTCGAGGGTTGCGACGGTCTCATCCCGGCCGCATCTGGTGGCCGATGACCCAGCCTGATGCCGTATCGCCCGCGAAGGGGCCGGGTTTTCCCGAGTTCGTCTGCATGATCGCCCTGATGATGGCGCTCAACGCGCTGGCGATCGATTCCATGCTGCCCGCCTTGCCCCAGATCGGCGATGCGCTCGGCGTCGCCGATGCCAACACCCGCCAGTGGGTCATCACCGCCTATCTGCTCGGCTTCGGTGCCCTGCAGATCGTCTACGGACCCCTGGCCGACCGCTATGGCCGCAAGCCGATCATCATGGTGGGCGTGGGCATCTACGTCCTGTTCAGCGTGGTGGCCATGCTGGCCCCGACCTTCGAGACCCTGATCCTGGCCCGCATCGGTCAGGGTCTGGGGTCGGCCGCGACGCGGGTGCTGGCCGTCTCCATCGTGCGGGATCGCTATTCCGGCCGGACCATGGCGCGGGTCATGAGCCTGAGCCTGCTCGTCTTCCTGGGCGTGCCGATCATCGCGCCGTCGCTGGGTCAGGCGATCCTGCTGGTCGCGCCGTGGGAGGCGATCTTCGGCGTCCTCGCCTTCGCCGGCATCGCCCTGATGCTGTGGACGGGTCTGCGCCTGCCCGAGACCCTGCACCCCGCCGATCGCCAGCCGATCGAGGCAGCGCGCATTGCGGGCGCGTTCCGGGAGGCGCTGACCAATCGCATCTCCATCGGCTACACCCTGGCCATGACGGCGATCACCGGGGCGCTGTTCGGCTTCATCAACTCGTCCCAGCAGATCTTCTTCGACGTCTTCCACGCGCCGGGCCTGTTCACCACCGTCTTCGCCTGTATCGCCGGCGGCATCGCCATCGCCTCCCTCGTCAATGCGAAACTGGTCGAGCGGCTGGGGTCGCGCATGATCGGCCATACGGCGCTGCTGGGCTTCATCACCTTCGGCGCCCTCCACATGGCGGTGACGCTGAGCGGCCACGAGACGATCTGGACCTTCGGCATCCTGCAGGCCTGCACCATGTTCTGCTTCGGGCTGCTGGCGGGAAACTTCGGGGCGATGGCCATGGAAGCGATGGGCCATATCGCGGGCACCGCCTCCTCGGCCCAGGGCTTCATCTCGACCATCATCGGCTCCCTGACGGGGTTCCTGATCGGTCAGCAGTTCGACGGCAGCGTCGTGCCGATGACGGTCGGCATCACGACCTGCGGGATCGCCGCCCTGCTGTGCGTGCTCTATGCCGAGCGGGGCCGACTGTTCGTCGCACGCAACCCGGTGCCGGTCCCCGCAGCCTCTTGATCTTTCCCGGCTTTGGGGGCTCCCTTCGCCACCCCAAGTCCCGGAGTTCGCCTGATGTCCCGCGCCCGCCTGATCGGCATGGTTTCCATGCTCGCCGTCGCCACCGCCCTTTCCGCCTGCGCCGGAAACGACCCGAAGTCGGACATGCCGCCCCTGCCCGCCACAGCGACCGCGCCCGTGACCTATGAGCAAGACATCCATTCCTATGCCCAGCCCCGGATCGCGCGGGTCAAGCATGTCGCCCTGGACCTGACCGCCGACTTCGAGACGAAGACGCTGAGCGGCACGGCCACCCTGGACGTCACCGGCCAGACGGGCGCGACCCAGGTCATCCTCGACATCCGCAACCTGGAGATCCGCTCGGTCGCGGACGACAAGGGCACGCCGCTGCAGTTCACGATCGGGGCCGAAGACCCCATCCTGGGCCAGTCCCTGACCGTCACCGTGCCCGCCTTCGAGGACGGCAAGGTCCAGAAGATCGTCGTCGGCTATACCACCCGCCCCGACGCGGCCGCCCTGCAATGGCTGACCCCGGCCCAGACGGCGGGCGGGCAACAACCCTTCCTGTTTTCGCAGGGCCAGGCGATCCTGACCCGCACCTGGGTGCCGACCCAGGACAGCCCCGGCATCCGCCAGACCTGGTCCGCCCGCATCACCGTGCCCGAGGCGCTGAAGGCGGTGATGTCGGCCGAATTGCTGACCCCCGAGGGCGAGAAGGCGGGCGACGGCGCACCGGCGGGGTCGCACAGCTGGCGCTTCCGCATGACCAATCCGGTCCCGCCCTATCTGATCGCCCTGGCGGTCGGGGACCTGGGCTTCGCCGGCGAAGGCGACCGCGTCGGGGTCTGGACCGAGCCTGGCCGTCTGGACGCCGCCAGGGCCGAGTTCGCCGAGATGGGCCAGTTCGTCGATGCGGCCGAGGCCCTGTACGGCCCCTATCGCTGGGGTCGCTACGACCTGCTGATCCTGCCGCCCTCCTTCCCCTTCGGCGGGATGGAGAACCCGCGCCTGACCTTCGCCACCCCCACCGTCGTGGCCGGCGACAAGTCTCTGGTCAGCCTGGTGGCGCACGAGCTGGCGCACAGCTGGTCGGGCAATCTGGTGACCAATGCCACCTGGGCCGACATCTGGCTGAACGAGGGCACGACCACCTATTTCGAGAACCGCATCATGGAGGCGATCTACGGCCGCGACCGCGCCCTGATGCTTCAGGTGCTGGGCTGGGCGGACCTGCAGGCGGCGCTGGCGGAGATGCCCGCCGCCGACACCCGGCTGCACGTCGATCTGACCGGCCGCGATCCGGACGCCGGGCTCAATGACATTCCCTACGAGAAGGGAGCCGCCTTCCTGCGCACCATCGAGCGTATCGTGGGCCGCGAGACCTTCGACGCCTGGCTGAAGGGCTATTTCGAACGTCACGCCTTCCAGCCGATGACCGCGGCGGGATTCCTCGCCGACATCCGCGCCAATCTGGTCAAGGGAGACGCCGGTCTGGAACAGCAGCTGCAGCTGGACGCCTGGGTCTATCAGCCCGGCCTGCCGTCGAATGCCCAGGCCCCGGTCTCGACCGCCCTTACGGCCGTGGATGGCGCGGCCAAGGCCTTCTTCGCCGACAAGGGTCCGGCCTCGGCCATCCCGTGGGCCAGGTGGTCGACGCAGGAGCGCCAGCATTTCCTGAACTGGCGGCCGGAGGGCCTGGCCGCCGGTCGGGACTGGCTGACCCCCGCCCAGCTGGCCGCCATGGAATCGACCCTGAACCTGCGCAGCGAGGGCAATGCCGAGGTGCTGTTCAGCTGGCTTCAGATTGCGGTAGCCCACCGCTATCAGCCCGCCGTCCCCACTCTGGAGCGGTTCCTGACCTCGCAGGGACGCCGCAAATTCGTCCTGCCCCTGTTCACCGCCCTGTGGGCCGAAGGCGACTGGGGCCGCCCCATCGCCACCCGCATCTATGCCGAGGCCCGGCCGGGCTATCACCCGGTCACGACCGGATCGGTGGATGATGTGGTCGGCGTTCCGGCTGGCTGAGTGCTGTCTGCCGCCCCATAACGGGGAGGCAGAATATCATTCCACCCGCATCCGGTGCCCCATGCTTCGACCGATCCTGACCGCCGCCGCCTTCGCCGCCCTCGCCCTGCCGGCCAGCGCCCAGGATCTGGTCATCCGGGGCGGCACGATCCACACCGGCGTGGAGGCCTCGCCCACGGCGGAGGTCGTCATCGCGCGGGCCGGCCGCATCGTCTATGCCGGACCGGCGGCCGGCGCGCCCTCGACCGACGGCCTGCCGGTCATCGACCTGAAGGGCGCGACCCTGTTCCCCGGCTTCACCGACGGCCACGCCCATCTGGACGGCATCGGCTGGCGCGAGCTGACTCTGAATCTGGAAGGCTCCACCTCGGTCGTGGACGCCATGGCGCGCCTGACGGCCTGGGCGGAAGCCCATCCGGAGGGCGTCATCGTCGGGCGCGGCTGGATCGAGACACGCTGGCCCGAAAGCGCCAACGGAGCCCGCTTCCTGACCGCCGCCGATCTCGATGCGGCCGCCCCCGGCCGCATCGTCCTGCTGCAGAGGGCCGACGGTCATGCCTCGGTCGCCTCCACCCCCGCCCTGGAGCGGCTGGGCATCACGGCCCGGACCGCGGCGCCCTTTGGCGGCGAGATTCTGAAAGGTCCGGATGGCAAGCCGACCGGCCTGTTTGTCGATGCGGCCGAGCAGCTGCTGGCCCCGCTGATGCCCCAGGCCGATCCGGAGCAGACGCGCCGGGCCTATCGCGCCGGATTCCGCGTCGAGGCCGCCTATGGCTGGACCGGCGTGCATTTCATGAGCGCCCCCTGGCGCGACATCCCCCTGCTGGAAGCCATGGCCGAGGCGGGCGAGGCCCCCTTGCGGATCTACAACAGCGTCACGCCCGACGGGGCCCAGGCCCTGTTCGCCTCTGGCCCGCGCCAGACGCCGGACGGCCGGATCATCACCCGGGCGGTCAAGTATTATGCCGACGGGGCGCTGGGGTCGCGCGGGGCCGCCCTGTTCGCCCCCTATTCGGACGCACCGGAGACGACGGGCCTGATGCAGATCACGACGGACCAGATCGTACCGCTTTATGAACAGGCGCTGCGCTCCGGCATCCAGCTCGCGACCCACGCCATCGGTGATCGCGGCAATGCCTCGGTGGCGGAATGGTATGCGACCGCGCTGGAGGCCGTACCGGCCGCCGAGCGTCCGAACGGCGCCGACGTGCGGCTGCGGATCGAGCACGCACAGATCGTCCGGCCCTCCGACTATCACTGGTTCAGGGATCTGCCGATCATCGCCTCGATGCAGCCCAGCCACGCAATCGGAGACTTCCATTTCGCCCCTGCGCGGCTGGGCGACGCCCGGCTGGACGGGGCCTATGCCTGGCACAGTCTGGTCGATCTGGGCGTCATCGTCGTCGGCGGTTCGGACGCGCCGGTCGAGCGGGGCGATCCGCTGATCGAATTCTACGCCGCCGTCGCCCGGCGCGATCTGGACGGCGTGCAGGGCCCGGACTGGCGGCCGGCCGAGGCGGTGGATCGCGCCACGGCGCTGAAGATGTTCACCCTGTGGCCCGCCTACGCCAGTTTCCGGGAAAACGAGCTCGGCACGATCGAGGTGGGCAAGCGCGCGGACTTCACCGCCTTCGACATCGATCTCATGACGGTGCCGGAAGCGGACATCCCGCACGGTCACGCGACCCTGACGGTCGTTGACGGAAGCGTGGTCTACCAGCGACCCTGACGACGGGGCGTCAGTTGCAAATACTTTCGTCCGTGGACGGTATGACAGTTGGGGAACAGGTCGGTGACGCGCACCGTCTTGGTTCCGTCGCGCCACTGCAATCGTGATGTCCTACGGACCGCCCCACCATTCATGGGGGATCCAATGATCGACTTCCGTACGACGCGTACCCGCCTGCTGCTCGGCTGTGCCGCGCTCGCCATCTCCACGCCGGCCCTGGCCCAGACGGCCCCCGCGCCGCTCGAGCAGCCGCAGGAAGACACGTCCCAGCTCGGCGATATCGTCGTGACCGCGACCCGCCGCGAAACCAACCTGCAGGACACGCCGATCTCGATCAACGTCGTCAATGCAGAGGCGCTGGAGCAGCGCCACGTCCAGAGCCTGTACGACCTGGCTGACGGTGCCGTCCCCTCGCTGCGCGTCGCCACCTTCGAAGCCCGCCAGTCGGCGCTGACCGTCGGCATCCGCGGCATCGTTCCGCTGGACGCCAACCAGCCCGCCCGTGAACAGGGCGTCGGCATCTATATCGATGGCGTCTATCTGGCCCGCCAGCATGGCCTGAACGCCGGCCTGTTCGACGTCGAGCGGATCGAGGTCCTGCGCGGACCCCAGGGCACCCTGTTCGGCCGCAACACCGAGGGCGGCGCCCTGAACATCGTGACGCGCGAACCGTCGGGCGAGTTCGAGGGCCGCATCGGCGGCGGCGTGGGCAACTACGGCTCCTACAGCCAGGAAATCCATCTGGACCTGCCGGAATACAACAACCTGGCCTTCAAGATCGACGGCATCGTCCAGAACCAGGACGCGGTCACCAGAAACCCGCTCGCCGGGCAGGCTGGATGGGGTCAGTTCAATCGTCAGGGCCTCCGCGCCGCCCTGCGGTGGACCCCGACCGACCGGGTGACCAACATCTTCGCCTATGACACCGCGACCGACGAGAACACGCCGTTCTACAGCCAGCTGCTCAACTACAATCCGAACGGCTGCGTCGCCGGCACCCAGGCCTCGCAACCCGCCTGTTCTCTGCCGGGCACGGCCTACACCACGCTGACGGGCACCGTCCGTCCGCTGCTGCCAGGCGTCATCGTCAACGGCAACAGCCGCATGAAGATCGCGGATATCGGTGTGCCGCAGCAGCCCAGCAGGGATGTGACGTTCGGCTATACCAACACCCTGCGCTTCGACATCACCGACGAAGTCCAGCTGCGTTCGATCACGGCCTACCGTGGCGTCGATGCGACCCAGTGGGACAACGCTGGCGGTGCGCACCGTCCGCCTGTCGTCGTGCCCGGCTGCACGGGCACGGGTTGTAACTTCAGCCGCTACAGCCTGGCCAACCTGCACCAGACCCAGTTCAGCCAGGAGTTCCAGGCCGTCGGCAGCGCCGGTTCGTTCGATTTCGTGGCCGGCCTGTTCTACTTCAAGGAAAACGTCAACGACGATGCGGCGACGCCGAACTCCATGGCCATCACCGGCTACACCACGGCGGGTCAGACCTCGGGCTACTCCTACGTCGTTCTGGACTCGTGCATCGGCTCGGGTGGTTTCGGCTCGCAGCCCGGCTGCCGCTCGATCGACCGCGCCTCGGAAGTCGAATCGACCAGCTACGCCGCCTACGGCCAGGTCACCTGGAACGTGTCGGACGCCCTGCACCTGACCGCCGGCGGACGCTTTACCCGGGACACCAAGGAAGGCGCGCTGACGTTCTCGCGCAACATCAACTACGCCACCAACACGGCAGCCGCGACGGCCAATGGCTACAAGCCGCTGGACGAGACCTGGGAGCGCTTCAACCCCACCGCGACCGTCGCCTATGACCTGAGCGAAGACGTCCACGTCTACGCCAAATACGCCACCGGCTATCGCTCGGGCGGTGCCAGCTCGCGGACGGCCAACTACCAGGCCTTCGGCCCCGAGGACGTGGTTTCCTACGAAGCCGGCTTCAAGGGCGACTTCCTGGATCACCGCGCCCGCCTGAACGTGGCGGCCTACGCCATGGACCGCGAGGACAGCCAGGTCGACATTTCGTCGATCCAGTTCACCGCGACCGGCAGCTTCAACAACCTGGTCACGATCAACGCGCCCGGAACCACGACCATTCGCGGTCTGGAAGCAGAGTTCACCCTGCGCCCGATCGACGGTCTGACGCTCAACGCCTCCTATGCCTATACGGACACGGAGATCCCGCTGGTTCCGATCACCAACTGCGTCACCGCGGGCACGCCGCCCGTGACCACCTGCGCCGCGCCGGTCAATCAACAGTTCTACATCGTGTTCACGCCGCGCAACGCCGGCAGCGCCTCGATCGACTACGAAAAGCCGGTGTTCAACGGTGCCGCGAACCTGCGTCTTCACTTCGACGGCAACTACGCGGAGGCCACCCAGGCGTTCGACCAGTTCGGCACCAAGGCCGATGAATCGCTGATCTTCAACGGCCGCATCGCCCTCGCCGACATCCAGGTCGGTGAAACCGAGGGCCTGACGGTCGCTCTGTGGGGTCGCAACCTGTTCAACGAACAGTACGTGTACCGCCGCGATCCTTCGAACAGCCTGCCTGCGGCGCCGACCACCAGCCTGACCAACGGCAACATCGGCAATGTCATGGGCGACTACGGCAACTTCAACGCGCCGCGCACCTTCGGCATCGAGGCTTCGCTGCGCTTCTAGGTCCGGTACCTTTCGCTGAAACGAGAGGGCCGCTTCCGAAAGGGAGCGGTCCTTTTGTCATTCAGGCGGGCTGGCCAGGACACAGCGATCGCCTTTCGGCTTGAGCGCCGGACGTATTGCGCTAGTTTGCCCCGGCTTCCGCGGGCGTGATGTAGTGGTAGCCTGAAAGCTTCCCAAGCTTTTCGTGCGGGTTCGATTCCCGCCGCCCGCTCCACCTGATCTGTTTTCCAGGACGTTGGGCTTATCCAGGCTGGTTTGCTTGGACTGGAGTCTCGAAAACTTTGGTACTGATCCTGGCGGGAAGGAGGTCAAGCTGACTTTCACCCAGAACAAACACGCGATCCGCCCCGACACCCTGCCGTCAAGAGTGATGCTCGCCTGCACGGGCAACGTGAAGCTCGCTTTCAATGACCTCAACGCCATCGCTGCACCTCTCAACGACGAGGGCATCGAAATCGCCTACTTCGATGAGGAGTGTGATTGGCTGTGCATTTTGTCGGCGGAGCTGGCCCGGGTGCAGAAGCCGCTGGGTTTGGACGTCCGCTTCGTCAACGGCCTGGTGGTCCGCATCTTTTGCGACGAGGCTACGTTCACGACAGCTTGAAGCATCAACGATGGCTGCGGGTCCAGAACGGCCAACTGCCTTTGGATGGTTAGCGGTCGCGCCCCACGGCCTGCTGGACAAGATCGAAAACCTTCCTCGCATCGGCAATGGCAAGGAACTGCGGTGTTGGATCCAGTGCGGGTGTCCAGATCGAAAGGCCCGGCTGCCCAAAACCCATCAAGCTTTGTTGCTGGCCAAATCTCACAGTGCCACGTCCATCGGAGCGTTCACTGATTTCCGCTTCGGGAAGACGGTCCAGGGTGAGGGCCTTGAAACTGGAAAATGGACCTGTGCGCGAGATCAGAATGCGCCTGTCGGTCAGGGCATATGTGGTGTTGCCTCTTAAGGTCGCGTCGAGCGCGAAACGACCCGCGGAGAAGAACAGCCCGAACGCAAGGAACGCCACCCCGACGAGCGCGAATGGGCCTCCTCCGCTGGCCAGCACACCGATGATCCAAAAAATCACGAACCCGCACCAGAGCAGGCTGAACGGGACCAGAAACGCATCTCGCGGCGTAAACAGAAGTCCAGTTGCCGGACGGCCCGACCACACGATGTGCTCGCCGGGGAGAAGCCTGCCGGTAAATGGTCCGCCCTCAGTCATTCCAGCCTCGCCTGCACTGTGGGGCGACGATAGGGTTCAGGCTGAATGTCAGCAATGGGTGGTGGGCTCAACCGTTGAACGCAACCCGCACGAAAAGGCCCGGCGCGGTGGCCGGGCCTTCGTCGATGTGGGCTGGATGGATGCGACCTATTCGCGGGTCACTTCCACGCCGCGCTGTTCCAGGATGGACTGGACGCTGTCGTCGCCCGCCAGGTGGGCGCTGCCGACCGCGATGAAGACCGTGCCGGACCCTTCGAGCAGGGTCTGGATCTGACCGGCCCAGTCGGTGTTCCGCTGCACCAGCAGGGCCTGGTAGATTTCCTCGGACTGGTCGCGCATCTCGGTGACACCCAGGCGCTCGATCGAGGCCACGTCCCCGACCGACCAGGCACCGACCAGGGCGTCCAGCTCGGCCGTGGCGTTCTCGACTTCCTCCAGAGTGGCGCGCAGGAAGGCCAGCTGGGTCTCCTCCGACAGGCCGGCCAGGATGGAGATCTGCCTGTCGATGGTCTCGAAGCCGGACACCGGCTTGCCCGCGGCCTCGGCGCGCGCCTTCAGGATCAGCTCGACGCCCGACTGGGGATCGTAGCCGGCCTTGACCAAGGGGGCCACCGACAGGGTGAGACCGACCAGCCAGGGCCGCAGGGGGTCGAGCTGGGCCGCCGTCGCCCCGATGGTCCCGGCCGCCGCATCCAGTTGGGCGATCTCGGCGGGGGTCAGCAGGCTGGACAGGGGCCGGGCGGGCGAGAGGCCATACTGCTGGATCAGGGGCTGGATCGCCGTCTGGTCGTCGGGATTGGAGATCTCAAGAATGACGCGATCGGCGCTGTCGAAGGCCGCGTCGACCCTCGCTGTGCCCCACGGGGTTTCCGGCCGCAGGACGTGGACCGTGCCGAACAGATAGAGGGTGGAATCCGCGTCGCGGACCACCCACAGCGCCGGACCCTGTCCGGAGGCTGGAGCAACGGTGGCTTGGGCGGCGGGGGCCGCGGCTTGCGCAAACGCCTGGCCGGGCGATCCGAGCAGGCTGGCGGTCAGGCCGAGGCCCAGGGCCGTGCCGGTCGCCAGGCGGGCGATCCGGCCGATGGCGGTCTTGATGTGGGAGGCGAGCGTCATGGTCCGATCCTTTCGATCAGGGTGGAGACAGGGGAAGGCAGCGAAGGCGGGCGTGCGGCTCAGTGGATGCCGCGACGGGCAGCGGCCACGATCGAGGCGACCAGATAGACCGCCATCAGGATGCCGGTCAGGCCCCAGCCGCTGATGGTATCCACCAGACCGAGACGCTCGGCGGCCGCATAGAGGAACAGGGCGGTCTGCAGGGCCCAGAAGGCCATGGCGCTGGTTTCGGCCATGATCTGACGCAGCATCTCGTCGGCCGCACGCCACAGCATCAGATTGGCGACGCTCTGGACCACCAGGAGCACGACGATACCCCCGAAGACGACATCGGCCTTCATCCAGGTCGGCCCATAGATGGGCGCAAGGAACATCACACCGGCCAGCAGGAAGACGATGATCTGAAGGATGCCGCAGCCCTTGGGGACGGTCGATGGCCGCAGTATCAGGGTCAGGGAGCTCAGGACGGCGATGGCCAGCAGGGCGACGGCCATGGCCAGCGCCAGGCTGTCGGCCCAGGACGCCCCCTGCTCGACCTCGACGATACTGGCAAAACCGAACCCGGTCAGGGCGCCGATGGCACCGAGGGCCAGGATGCCGAGGATCCTGACGACCATCGGCTGATTGGTGGCTTCAGAACGGGACATCATGTCGAGGCTCCTGCGTCCGAAAAGATGGATTCAATGGGTTGTTCAAAAACCCGGGCGATCCTGAAGGCGAGCGGCAGGGAGGGGTCATAGCGACCGGTCTCCAGCGCATTGACGGTCTGGCGCGAGACACCGAGGGCCGCGGCCAGATCGGCCTGGCTCCAGTTTCGCTCGGCGCGCAGAACCTTGAGACGATTGTTCATCGGATCACCGCCGCCGAAGCCACCAGACGGCCCAGGCGATGCCGTAGCCGAGCGTCTGGGTGAGGCCGATCAGGGCCGCCCCGCCGAGCAGCAGGTCGTCGGGTGCCGCCGTCAGCGCATCCGGCGTCCCGTAGGCCAGGGTGAACAACGCCACCGTGCCGATGGCCAGACCGAAGGTGGAGCCCCACCACCAGGCCCATTTGTGCGCTTCCTGGGCCGCCTCATCCAGACCACGCCACCACCGGGCGCAGATCCAGAGCACGGCGGCCATCGCCAGGCCGACCGAGGCAGCCACGATGACGGGCCCCGCACTCGACCGATCGCCGAACACGGCGGATACGCCGCCCGCGATCCCGCCAGCGACCATGCAGGTGGCCATGAGCGCGCCGTACCGGCGCAAGGGATGTTCCGACACCCGCATCTCCATTGACATGACAATCAACCCCGTCTTTTTGACAAGGGTGTTTTACACCATCATCCGGTGTTGTCAAGCGACCTTGTCAGCAAGCCGGCGGCGCGTCAATCAGTCCGGGCTGGACCTTTCATGGACCAGTTCGGGCCGGGTCACCGGGCGCGGCGAATGATCGATCGCGGTCAGAGCGGGCAGGTCCTTGCCCTCGTGGTCGACCTGCAGGTCCTCGAACCGCTTGGCCGAGACCATGACCTGGCTCTCCAGCGAGCCGACGAACTGGTTGTATTTGCCGACCGCCTGCTCAAGCGCCCGCCCCATCCCGAAGACGTGGCCGCCCATGACCGACAGCCGCTTGTAGAGGTCCTTGCCCAGTTTCGCGACCTCGTCGGCGTTCTTCGACTGTTCCTCGGCCCGCCAGCCATAGGCGACGGCCTTGCACAGGGCGAACAGGGTCGAGGGCGTGACGATGATGACGCGGCGCGCCATCGCATCGGTCATCAGCTCGGGCTCCCGGTCCAGGGCCGCCGACAGGAAGGCGTCGGACGGCACGAACAGGGCGACGAAGTCGGGGCTGGGTTTGAACTGGTCCTGATAGGCCTTGGCCGCCAGATCGCGCACATGGCTCTTGATGCTGGCCGCATTGCGCGCCGACATGGCCGCGTCGCGCGCCTCGTCGTCCGGCTCGGACGCATCGGGAAAGGCCAGGGGGACCTTGGCGTCGATGACGAACAATCCCCCGCCGGGCAGTCGCACAAGGAAGTCCGGCCGCATCTGGCGACCCTCGTCATTGGCGCTGGACGACTGTTCGTCGAAGTCGAAGCGACCCGCCATGCCCGCCGCTTCCAGCACATTGCGGCAGGTCTGTTCGCCCCATCGGCCGCGACGGCCGGTGTTGCCGCGCAGAACCTCGGTCAGGCGTTTCGCCTCGTCGCGGGTGGCGGTAGAGGCGATCATCAGGGCCGAAAGCTGTTCCTTCAGCGTGCCGGTCTCCTCGGCCCGGGCCTTTTCCAACGCGGCGACCTGGGTCTCGAATTTGGCCAGGGTCTCGGCCACCGGCTTGAGCTGCGCCTCCATCCGTTCCCGGGCGACCCGGTCCTGGGCCTGAAAGGTTTCGGTGGCGCGGGTCACCATCTGGTCCGCGATCGTCTGGGCCGACTGCGCCGCCTGGGCGCGTAGCAGATCGCCCATCGTCTCGCGGCTCTTGTCGATCAGCTCCGCCCGCTCGACCGCCATTGTCAGCGCGCCCTTCGCCTTCTGCCAGCCAAGCCAGGCCCACATCATTCCGGCGGCGAGCACGACACAAAGGGTCGTCAGTCCGAGAGCAAGCATGTTCATGCTCCGTTCCTAGCCGGAGTCGCCAGTCCGGAAAAGCCTGCCGACGAATGACCTGTCAAACGCGCCCGTCGACCGCCGTTCATCCATTGGAAGGCCTTCGTGGGTATGGTGAACACCTTGGCTACGGTAAACATTGATGCACGACGATCCGGACATCGAGGCAAACGCGATCGGGCTGACGGCGCTGAAGCGGTCGGGTGTCGGCTGGTGGCGGGTGCTGGACGCCAGAACGACCTGGTGGTCCCCGTCGATGTTCGACATCTTCGGTCTGGACCCCGCCCTCGGGGTGCCCAAGCCCCAGGAAATCTTCCACCGCTATCATCCCGACGACACGAATATCGTGGCCCGCAGCTGGCCCAAGATGTTCAGCTCGGATGAGCCGTTCCGCATGCGCTATCGCATCATCCGGCCGACCGGTGAATGCAGGCACGTCGTCAACTGGGCCCAACGCCAGCCGCCCGACGAGGCCGGTCAACGCTGGGTGGTCGGCATGGTCACCGACATCACCGATCAGGTCGACGACGCGGCGCTGTTCGATGCCGAGCGGGCCTTCCGCTTCGTGGCCGAGCACACATCGGACATGGTGGTCCGCACCGGACTGAAGTCCGGCATCACCTATGCCTCGCCTGCATCCCGCGCCGTTCTGGGCTACTCACCGGCGGAAATGGTCGGCATGGCCCCTTCGGACCTCGTGCCGAGGGACCATGTCGTGCGAATCCGCAGCCTGCTGCAGGACCGGATACGGCGTCAGGAACTGATCAGCCCGGAAGGCTATGAATACCAGGCTCGCCACAAGGACGGCCGTCTGGTCTGGCTCGAGGCCAACCCCCGTCTGGTTCTGAACGGTGCGGGCGAACTGACCGAGATCGTCGACGTCGTTCGCGACATCGGGGCACGCAAGGAAACCGAGGCCGCGCTGCGGGCGGCGCAGGCCGAGGCCGAAGCCGCCTCCCAGGCGAAAAGCGAGTTCCTGGCCAACATGAGCCACGAACTGCGCACGCCCCTGACCAGCATCCTGGGGTTCTCGCGCCTCATCGGCGCGAGCGGCGATCTGTCGGCGAGCGATCGGGGCTATCTGGATCTGATCCGCAGTGCGGGCGAGACCCTGCTGACGGTCGTGAACGACATTCTGGATTTCTCCAAGCTGGAAGCCGGTGCGCTGACGCTGGATCTGGCGCCGTTCTCGGCGGCGGCCCTTGCGGAAGGCGCGACGGCCCTGCTGCGCGGCCAGGCCGAGGCCAAGGGACTGGTCCTGACCTGCGAAACCCTGTGCGACGGTGTGGCGGGGGACGCCCGGCTGGTGGGCGATGTGACCCGATTGCGGCAGGTTCTGCTGAACCTTCTGAGCAACGCCGTGAAGTTCACGGAAAAGGGCAGCGTCCGGCTGATCCTGTCCATCGAGACGGATGACGAGGGCACGGCCGTGCTGTCGGCCTCGGTGGCGGACACCGGGCTGGGTCTGGCACCGGACCAGATCGAGCAGATGTTCGAGCGCTTCACCCAGGCGGACGGGTCGGTGTCGCGCCGGTTCGGCGGTACGGGTCTGGGCCTGGCGATCTCGCGTCGCCTGATGGAGATCATGGGCGGTGAAATCGGCGCGCGCAGCGACGGGAAGACGGGCTCGACCTTCTGGTTCCGAGCGGCTTTCCCCTTCGCTTCAGCCGGGATGACAGCCATGACCGAGGCGGATGAGGGCGACCTTGACCGCCCGCTGCGAATTCTTCTGGCCGAGGACAATGCCGCCAACCGCACCCTGATCAAGGCGCTTCTGTCGTCCTTCGACGTGTCGCTGGACATGGTGGAAAACGGCGAGGAAGCCGTGGCGGCCGCGGCGGCCCGCCCCTACGATCTGATCCTGATGGACATGCAGATGCCCGTCATGGACGGCCCCACCGCGAGCCGCGCCATCCGCGCCTCCGGGCGGGCGGGGCACGATACGCCGATCGTCGCCCTGACCGCCAACGTCCTGCCCGAACAGATCCGGCAATGCCGGGACGCCGGCATGCAGGGCCACGTTGCAAAACCTGTCGATCCCCGAGCCCTGATGGCGGCCCTGGTCGAGCACGCACGTCCCTGCACCGTCGCCACCGAAGCGGCCGACGCGGCCTGAACCGCGCCGGCCGGCATCGGGCCGGAACCGGCTCGCGGTTCCGGCTCACGCGATCATGCTTCAGCTGACCGGGAAGCCCCGCACCTTCAGCAGGGCGGTCACATCGACGTCGCGGCCGCGGAACTGGCGATAGGCGTCGGCGCGGTCGCTCGTGTTGCCGGGCGCCAGCATGATCGACTTGAAGCGTCCGGCGATATCCGGGTTGAACACGTCGCCGGAGTCCTCGAAATAGGCCCAGGTGTCGGCGTCCATCGTCTCGGACCACAGGTAGCTGTAGTAGCCGGCCGAATAGGCATCCGACGTGAACAGGTGATTGAACTGCGGCAGGCGGTGCCGCATCACGATCTCCTTCGGCATGCCGATCCGGGCCAGCGAGGCCTTTTCGAACGCATCGATGTCGGTCGGCGGCGTCGCCTGCGTATGCAGGTCCATGTCGACGATGGCCGACGACAGATAGCTGACGGTGGCATAGCCCTGGTTGAAGGTGGCCGCGGCCTGGATCTTGTCGACCAGGGCCTGGGGCATGGCCGCGCCCGTCTGGTAGTGCTTCAGATAGCCGTCCAGGATCGGTCGGCTGAGCACCCAGTGCTCGTGCACCTGTGACGGATACTCGACGAAGTCGCGGGGCGTCTCGCCGTAGGACGGATAGGTCACCACCGACGACAGATAGTGCAGGGCATGGCCGAACTCGTGGAACATCGTCTCCGCGTCGTCGAGCGACAGCAGCACCGGCTCGCCCGGCTCGGGTTTGGTGAAGTTGTTGTTGTTCGAGGCCAGGATGACCTTCGATCCCGTGAGCTGCGAGAACGACCGATAGGTCGTCATCCAGGCCCCCGACCGCTTGCCCGCGCGGGCATAGTCGTCGGTGTAGTACAGGCCGATCAGACGGCCCGAGGCCTTGTCGTGCACCTCGTAGGTGACGACGTCCGGCTCGAAGATCGGCACCGGGCCCTTGGGCAGTCTGGTGAAGGTGAAGCCATAGAGGCGCTCGGCCATGTAAAAGGATCCGGCGCGGACCGCGTTCAGTTCGAAATAAGGCTTCAGCTCGTTCTGATCGAGATCGTATTTGGCCTTCCGCACCTTCTCGGCGAAATACAGATAGTCCCACGGCTCGATGTCGAAGCCCGCGATGGCGCGCATGTCGGCGACCTCTTCGGCCACCCGTGCCCTGGCCGGGGCCCAGACACGGTCCATCAGGTTCTTGGCGGCGGCCGGGGTCCGGGCCATGGTGTCCTGCATCCGCCATTCCGCGTGGTTGCGGTAGCCCAGGAGCCTGGCCCGCTGGTCGCGCAGGCGAACGATCTCGGCGATCGTGGCATTGGTGTCGTTGGCGTCGCCGTTGTCGCCGCGATTGACGAACCTCTTCCAGACCTGCTCGCGCGCGGCCCGGTCGTCGGCGAAGGTCAGGAACGGGTCCACGCTGGACCGCGTGTTCATGATGATCCAGCCGTCGATGTTCCGGGCGCGGGCCGCCGAGGCGGCGGCGGCCTTGTTCGATTCGGGCAGGCCCGCGACCCCGGCTGCGGTCGGGATCACCGTCCAGGCATTCTCGTCGGCCACGACCTTCTGGCCAAAGCGGGTGAAGGCCCCGGACAGGGCGGTGTTGATCCGGCCCAGTTCGGCCTTGCCGGCCGCGTCCAGATTGGCTCCGGAGCGGATGAAGGCATCGCGGCGGCGTTCGGCGAGCCGGCGCTGCTGCGGGCTCAGACCTTCGGGATTGTCGGCGACGGCCTTGATCCGCTGGAACAGGGCGTCGTTGAAGGTGATCTCGTCATAGGCGGCCGACAGCATCGGCGAGATCTCGGTGTCGAGCGCATCCCACGCCTCGCCGCCGATATTGGAGGTCATCACGCCATAGAGGTTGGTCGCCCGGTCCAGCGGTTCGCCCGTCAGTTCCAAGGGAACGATCACATTGTAGAAGCCGGCCGGATCGGAATTGTTCGCGATCGCCGCGATATCGGCGCGCTGAAGCTCGATGCCCTCAAGGATCGCCTCGCGCAGCCCGGCGGGCGTGACCTTGTCCCACGGCGGTGTGCCGTCATAGCGGCCCGTCCACGGCTGCAACAGTTCGGCGCGCGGAGTCTGGGCGGGCAGGATGGCGCGGGCGATCTCGGCCTCCTGCGCGGGGGTCATGGCGCCGGCTTCGCCCGCGCCCGACCCTGCGGTGGCGCATCCGGAAAGGGCCATCAGGCTCGCGCCTCCGATAAGTACCTGGCGTCTGTGCATGCGGATTTCCTGTTCATCGTTGCCGGCGTGGATCACAGTCTAGGCTCTGGCCACCTGACCGTCACCTGAACAGGCTGTAATCGCGTTGGACGACAAGGCAAGCGCGGTTTAAACGCCGCTCCCATGGCTATAGGCGTATTCGACAGCGGTGTGGGCGGTCTGACCGTCCACAGGGAACTGACCCGGCGTTTTCCCGGGCGCGACCTCGTCTATCTGGCGGATCAGGCCAATGCGCCGATCGGATCCAGAAGCGGCGAGGAGATCGTCGAGATCACCCGCAGCGGCTGCGAGCGCCTGTTCGAGGCCGGGGCCAGCGTCGTCGTCCTGGCCTGCAATACGGCATCGGCCGTCGCCCTGCGTCGCCTGCAGCAGACCTGGGTGGGCGAGGCCGCCAGACGGCACCGGCGTCCGGTCAATGTGCTGGGCATCATCGTACCCACGATCGAGGCGGCGACCGGCCTGCCCTGGACCTATGAGGCGGAACGTCTCGGGGACAAGGTCGAGGCCATCGACATCACCGGCGTCTTCTGCACGGCCGCCACCGCTATCAGCCGTGTCTACGAGATCGAGATCGACAAGCGGCGCGAGGACCTGGCCGTCTTCTCCGAACCCTGCCCCGGCCTGGCCGGGCTGATCGAACTGGGGGCCCCGACCGAGGAGCTGCGCGTCGTGGTGGCCGACCATGTCGACGCCCTGCGTCGCCGGATCGGTCGCCACCCCGATACGGCCATCCTGGGGTGTACCCACTACGAGATCGTGGCCGACCTGTTTGCCGCCGCCCTGCCCGACACCACGACATTGATCCACCAGCCCAGTGCGGTCGCCGATGCGCTGGAGCGGTATTTTGATCGCCACCCCGAATACGCCCTCGGCGACGGCGGGCGACGCACCTTCCTGACCACCGGCAAGACCGGCCCGCAGTCGGACCGCGTCAGCCAGTTCTGGGGTGCACCGCTGAGTTTCGAGGCGGCCTGACTTGACGGATCGGCGTTCCCGTCGCCGGATGGGATCGGGAGGACGCCCGATGATCCGCATGACCGCCCTTATGGCCTCGGTTGCCATGGCCCTGGCCACGCCAGCCTCCGCCGAGGTGATCTCACGCTCCGCTGATTCCTTTACCCTGCGCTTCGCCGTCGGCGTGGAGACAACACCGGAGGAGGTGGTGATCGCCGTCTCGAACCTGCCGGCGTGGTGGGACCCGGCGCACACCTACAGCGGGCAGGGCACCAACCTGTCCTTGACGTTCAAGGATGGCGGCTGCTGGTGCGAGCAACTGGCTGACGGCACGGTGTTCCAGCATGCCGTCGTGACGGACATCGCGGCCGAAAGGGTCGTCATGAACGCCCCGCTCGGTCCCCTGCACGGGAAAGCGACGAAGGCCGAGCTGACCTTTGGCTCGGAGCCCGGAAACAGCGGCCGCCAGGTCAGCATCGACTTCGTGGTCGAGGGACCCGGCCTCGGCGCGATGGCCGATGACGTGAACGCCGTGATGGACCAGGCGTTCGCCCGCCTGATCCATCAGATCGAATACGGCGCGCCGCCTCAGCCCTGAAGCGCGGTCTCCGAAGCCGCGATCCGGCTGGCGGCATGGACGACCGCGCCGATGCGGAGCGCCGTCTGGACCTGTTGGGCCGGCACACCATGCTTGCGCAGTTCGCTCTCATGGGCGTCCAGGCAGGCCCCGCAGCCGTTGATGGCGCTGACGGCCGTCGACCACAGTTCGAAATCCATCTTCTCCACGCCTGGATTGGCCAGGATGTTCATCCGCAGCCGGGCCGGCAGCGTCGTGTACTCCTGGTTCTTCATCAGGTGCAGCGAACGGTAGTAGATGTTGTTCATGCCCATGATGGCGGCGGCCGCCTTGGCCGCGCTGATGGCTTCGGGCGACAGCTTTTCGGCGGCGGCGGCCTCGATGGCGCGGACGACCGGAGCGACGCCCACCGCATGGGCCGAGGCCAGGAAGCAGCCCCACTTCTGCTGGTCGTTCAGCACGGTTTCGGAGGCCAGCGACGAAAGGTTCAGCGAGATGTCCCTGGCATAGGCGGGCATCAGGTCGCGCAGGGCGTCGATCGACATTGTGTTTTTCCTTCGGAAAGCGACGGCTATCGCTCGCGCCGCGGGCGCTCGCTGCTTGAGCCGGATCACGGAAAGCGGAAAGAAAAGGGCGGCGGCGGATCACCGCCGCCGCCCTTGGTTGCGTCTCGGCCGCGACAGCTTACGCCGCGAGCGTCTCGCCGCCGACGGGGCGGTTGCAGGCGCACAGCTCGTCGGTCTGCAGCGCATCGACGACCCGCAGGGTGTCGGCCGGCGCGCGGCCCACGTTCAGGTTGGTGACATAGACGTGCTGGATCACATTGTGCGGATCGACCACGAAGGTGGCGCGCAGCGCGACGCCCTCGACCTCGTCCAGGATGCCCAGGGCGCGCGCCAGCTTGCCGCCATTGTCGGCGAACTGCCAGATCGGCAGCTTCGACAGGTCGGCGTGGTCACGGCGCCAGGCCAGCTTGACGAATTCATTGTCGGTCGAGCCACCGAGGACGACGGTGTCGCGATCCTCGAAGTCGCGCGCCAGCGAGGCGAACTCGGCGATTTCCGTCGGGCAGACGAAGGTGAAGTCCTTCGGATAGAAGAAGATGACCTTCCACTTGCCCTCGAACGAGGCGTTGGTGACGGGCTCGAAGGCCGAGACGCCGTTTTCTTCATGGCTGTTGAAGCCGGGCTTTACGCCGATGACCTTGAATTCAGGCAGATGTTCGCCGACGCCGAGCATGGTTGTATCCCTTCCGGATGAAATCGAATGTCGTGAGGCGGTCGCCGGGGAGGACTGACCGCAGGTGCGAAATGGCTGTTGCGCTGCACAAAGTCAATGGATAGAAGGCCGACTGATCATAGATAATATCTATGACACAGAGAGGTCGCGCCTATGCTCCCTACCCTGCGCCAGCTGCAGTATCTGAAGCTCCTGTCCGAGCACGGATCGTTCAGTCGCGCGGCGGAGGCGGCCCGCGTCAGCCAGCCGGCCCTGTCGTCCGGCGTGCAGGAGCTGGAACGAGTGCTCGGCGCGCCGGTCGTCGAACGGACCCGGGGCAATGTCCAGCTGACGGCGGTCGGGGCCGAGGCCTGTCGGCGGGCCGAAGACGTCCTGGCCCGCACCGAAGACCTGGTCGAGGCCGCGCGCAATGCCGGACGTCCCCTGTCGGGCCGGCTACGCATGGGAATCATTCCCACCGTCGCGCCCTTCCTGCTGCCGGCCACCCTGCCCGGTCTGAAGGCCGACTATCCGGGCTTGCGCCTGTTCATCCGCGAGGATCTGACGCCACGATTGATCGCGGGGCTGAAGGCGGGGCAGCTGGATTGCGCTGTCATCGCCCTGCCCTATGACGCGCCCGGCATCGAGCACGCCCGGATCGGCGATGACGAAATCCTGGCCGTCGCACCGGTCGGGCATCCGCTCGCCCGGCCCGGGGACATCGAGCCCGGGGCGCTGAGGTCGGAAGATCTGATCCTGCTGGAGGACGGACATTGCCTGCGCGACCAGGCCTTGGCCGGAATCGATATGGAGGCTCCCAGAGGCGAGGACGTCTTCGCCGCGACCTCGCTTCATACCCTGGTACAGATGGTGTCGTCGGGACTTGGGGTGTCCTTCCTGCCGGCCATGGCCGTGCGGGCGGGGCTTGCGGACGATAAGGGGGTCGTGACCCGTCACTTCGCCGCCGAGGCCCCCCGGCGCGAGATCGTCGTGGCCTGGCGCTCGGGGTCCAGTCGTGCCGCAGAGGCGCGGTTGCTGGCCGAGGCCATGCGGCTGGCCTGAGGACAAGAAAAAGGGGCCGGCGCTTGCGCAGCCGACCCTTGTTCCGGTTGTCGGGAGATCAGCCCGCCAGGTTCCGCAGCACGTACGGCATCACGCCGCCGGCCCTGAAGTAGTCCAGCTCGGTCTGGTTATCGATGCGGCAGCGGACCGGGAAGCGGGCCATCTTGCCGTCCGACGGACGGAACAGCTCGACCCACAAGTCCTGACGCGGACGCAGGCGACCGACGTTGACGTCGGACAGGCCGCGAATGGTGACGATCTCCTCGCCGGTCAGGCCCAGCTTGGACCAGCCGTCCGCCTTGAACTGCAGCGGCACGACGCCCATTCCGACCAGGTTCGAGCGGTGGATGCGCTCGTAGCTCTCGGCGATGACAGCGCGGACGCCCAGCAGGCGGGTGCCCTTGGCCGCCCAGTCGCGCGACGAGCCCGTGCCGTATTCCTTGCCGGCGAAGACGACCAGCGGGCGACCTTCCGACTGATACCGCATGGCGGCGTCATAGATCGACATGGTGTCCCCTGACGGGAAGTGTTTGGTCACCCCGCCTTCGATATCCGGGGTGATGCGGTTCCTGATGCGGATGTTGGCGAAGGTGCCGCGCATCATCACCTCGTGGTGGCCGCGACGCGCGCCGTAGGAGTTGAACTCCTCGGCTTCGACGCCCCGGTTGGTCAGATACTGGCCGGCGGGAGAGGTCTTCTTGATCGAACCGGCCGGGGAGATGTGGTCGGTCGTGATCGAGTCGCCGAAGATCGCCAGTACGCGACCCTCGACGATGTCGGTGACAGGCGCGGGCTCCATCGACAGGCCCTCGAAATAGGGCGGGTTGGCGACATAGGTGGAAGCGGCGTCCCACTCATAGGTCTGGCCGCCCTCGACGGCGATCCCCTGCCAGTGCGCGTCGCCCTTGAAGACGTCGGCATAGCGTTTGGCGAACATGGCCGAGGTGACGGCCTTCTTCTGGATGGCGGCGATTTCGGCGGTCGTCGGCCAGACGTCCTTCAGGAAGACGTCCTTGCCCTTCTTGTCCTGACCGATCGGCTGGGTGGTGATGTCGATCCGCATCGAGCCGGCCAGGGCATAGGCCACGACCAAGGGCGGCGAGGCCAGGTAGTTGGCCTGGACGTCGGGGTTCACGCGACCTTCGAAGTTCCGGTTGCCCGACAGGACCGAGGTGGCGACGATCGCATTGTCGTTGATGGTCTGGCTGATCGCCGGGTCCAGCGGGCCCGAGTTACCGATGCAGGTGGTGCAGCCGTAGCCGACCAGGTTGAAGCCGAGCGCATCCAGTTCCTTCTGCAGGCCGGCAGCGGTCAGATAGTCGGTGACGACCTGGGAGCCCGGCGCCAGCGAGGTCTTGACCCACGGCTTGGTCTTCAGACCCAGCTTGTTGGCCTTCTGCGCCACCAGGCCGGCGGCGATCAGCACCGACGGGTTGGAGGTGTTGGTGCACGAGGTGATCGCGGCGATGACGACATCGCCGTCGCCGATGTCGAACGACTGCCCCGCGACCGGGAAGCGCGCGGCATCGGTGGCGCGGTTGAAGACGTCACCGAGCGCCGTTTCGAACGACGGCGCGGCGGCGGTCAGTTCGACCTTGTCCTGGGGACGCTTGGGTCCGGCCAGCGACGGGACGACGGTCGAGATGTCCAGTTCCAGAACATCGGAGAAGACGGGGTCTTCGCTCGTCTCGTCGATCCACAGCCCCTGGGCCTTGGCATAGGCCTCGACCAGGGCGACGCGCGCCTTGTCGCGGCCCGTGGCGGTCAGATAGCCGATCGTGGCGGCCGAGACGGGGAAGAAGCCGCAGGTGGCGCCGTATTCGGGGGCCATGTTGGCGATGGTCGCCTGATCCTCGATCGTCATGTTCGGCAGGGCCGGACCGAAGAACTCCACGAACTTGCCGACGACACCCTTCTTGCGCAGCATCTGGGTGACGGTCAGCACCAGGTCGGTCGCCGTCGTGCCTTCCGGCATGGCGCCCGACAGCCTGAAGCCGATGACCTCGGGGATCAGCATCGGGATCGGCTGACCCAGCATGGCCGCCTCCGCCTCGATGCCGCCGACGCCCCAGCCCAGAACGGCCAGGCCGTTGATCATGGTGGTGTGCGAATCGGTGCCGACCACGGTGTCCGGGTAGGCGACGGTCGCCTTGCCTTCGGGCGCGGTCCAGACGGTCTGGGCCAGGTTCTCGAGGTTCACCTGGTGGCAGATGCCGGTGCCGGGGGGCACGACGCGGAAGTTGTTGAAGGCCGACGAGCCCCAGCGCAGGAATTTGTAGCGCTCGATATTGCGCTCGTACTCACGCTCGACGTTCTGGCCGAACGCCTTCGGGGTCCCGAAATTATCGACCATGACCGAGTGGTCGATCACCAGGTCGACAGGCACCAGCGGATTGATCTTGGCGGCATCGGCCCCGAGCTTTGCCATCGCGTCGCGCATGGCGGCCAGATCGACCACCGCGGGCACGCCGGTGAAATCCTGCATCAGGACGCGCGCCGGGCGGAAGGCGATCTCGTGCTCGACCGAGCCCTTGTTCTCGATCCAGGCGGCGACGGCCTTCAGGTCGGCCTCGGTGACGGAAACCCCGTCCTCGTTGCGCAGCAGGTTCTCCAGCAGCACCTTCATCGAACGCGGCAGGCGGTCGATGCCAGACAGACCGGCTTCCTGCGCGGCCGGAAGGCTGTAATAGGCGTATTTCTTGCGCCCGACGGTAAGGTCCCGGCGGGTGGAAAGGCTGTCGACTGACGGCATGGGAGTTTTCCTCTGGTCAAAGCCGCCCGAAGATTCGGTCGCGCCGTCTCGCGGCAAACGACGGGGCGCACAGGTCCCCGGCGCGCGCGGCGACAGCCTGCTGCGGCGACGCTGGCTATAAACGTGGCCGGCGAACTCGTCCATGTATCCACGATGGCCGAAGGGACATTGAGAACGGATCGCAAGAGAGCTGCCCAATGATCGCGGGCCTGACAATTTCCGGCCTGACCCTGACGCGCGGCGAACGGACCCTGTTCAGGGGCCTGGACCTGGGCCTGAAGGCAGGCGACGCGATCGCCCTCACGGGTGCGAACGGGGCGGGCAAGACGAGCCTGCTGCGGGCCATCGCGGGATTCATAAGACCGGAAGCGGGCACGATCGCCTTTTCCGATGCCGATGCCAACGCGATCGAAGCCTCCGAGGCCCGGGCGCACGAGGTCCACATGCTGGGCCACCTCGACGGGCTGAAGAGCGGCCGCGTCGCTCGCGATGAACTGATGTTCCAGTCTCGATGGCTGGGTCGCAGCCACGACGGCATCGACGACGCCATCGAAACCCTGAGGCTGAAGCCCCTGCTGGATCTGGAGGTGCGCAAGCTGTCTGCAGGCCAGCGGCGCCGGCTGGCTCTGGCCCGCCTGATCGGATCGCCCCGAGCGCTCTGGCTTCTGGACGAGCCGCTGTCGCCGCTGGATGCCGGATGGCGCGAGGTCGTCGGTGCGATGATGGCCCGGCATCTGGCGGGCGGCGGTCTGATCGTCGCGGCGGTGCACGACCCCCTGCCGATCCCGACGCGGGGCTTCGATCTGGGGGCTCGGGCGTGAAGGCCGTCGGCGTCCTGTTCCGGCGCGAGCTCGCCCTGGCCTGGGGCGGTGGCGGCGGGCCCTTGCTGGCCTGTGGCTTCTTCGCCTGTCTGACGACGGTCGTCCCCCTCGCGGCGGGCGGCGATCCGGCGGTGCTGAGGCCGGTCGCGGCGGGCATCGCCTGGCTGGCATTGGCCCTCTCGAGCCTGCTGTCGCTCGAACGGCTGTTCGAGCGCGATCTGGATGACGGGGCGCTGGACCTCCTGGCGACCGGGCCGGTGCCGCTGGAGGTCGTATTCGCGGTCAAGGCGCTCAGCCAGTGGCTGGCCACGGGGCTGCCGCTGGCCCTGACCGCGCCCATCGCCGCCCTGGCCCTGGGCCAGTCGATCGAACTGGCACCGCTGACGGCCGTGTCGGCTCTGATCGGGGGTCTGGGATTCGCCTTCACCGGCGCGCTCGGGGCCGCCCTCGCGCTTGGGGCCAGACGGGGAGGGTTGCTGATCGCGGTCGTCGTCCTGCCGCTTTTCATCCCGCCGGTCGTATTCGGGTCCGGTGCGCTGGACCGGGCGGCGGCGGGCGTCAGCCCGATGGCGGCGCTCGCGCTTCTGACCGCCTATGTCCTGTTCGCCGTGGTGATCGCGCCGCCCGCCGGGGCCGCGGCCATCCGGAGCGCCCAGGGATAGGTTGGGGCCCTCTCGCGCATGTGTGCGTTGAGCACGAGCGTGGAGCGCCCGTTTTGACCAGACCCCTGAATTTGCCGGCAATCTGGCAGGACGTCCGCGTGCGCGCGCTGCCGCCGGCCGGCGTGCGAATCGGGCAATGGCGCGACCGAAGACGGCCGCCGGAGCCGGGATCCTGAAACGGACGAACCCGACGACGGCGCTGCCGGGCGCGGTCGTGGCTCTGGTAGAGGCCCTGTTCGCCTTCGTCGATCCTGGTCTGGCAGGGGACGCGAACTGGGGCTCCCTGATCGCCAACGCACGCTGATCCGGTTGTAGCCGCTTCAATGAGCCAAATCCCGCGTTTGCGCGTATCTGAAGGCAACGCTTTCCCGAACCGCAGAGACCCATGACCCGCAGAGGCCTTCTCGTTCCCGCGCTCGGTGCACTCCTTGCCTCCGTGGCCGCGGCCTGCAGCCCGCTGGCGGTATTGAACGCGGTGGCCCCCCGCGATCCCGGCGTGCGTCGCGTCGCCCGCGATGTCGCCTATGGAGAGGACCCGCGCCAGACGTTCGACGTCTTTGCGCCGACGGCTTCGACCGGCGAGCGGCTGCCCGTCCTGGTCCTGTTCTATGGTGGCGGATGGGATTCGGGATCGAAGGAGGTCTATGGCTGGGCGGCCCAGGCCCTGGCGGCCCAAGGTTTTGTCGTGGCCCTGCCCGACTACAGACTGGTGCCCCAGGTCCATTTTCCGACCTTCGTCGAGGACGCGGCCGCCGCGACCGCGAAAGTCGCGGACGTGGCGGCGACCTGGGGCGGCGACCCGGCCCGCCTGGGCGTGCTGGGCCATTCGGCGGGGGCGCATCTGGCGATGATGATCACGCTGGATGCCCGCTATCTGGCGGAAATCGGCCGGCCGGATCTGATCAAGGCCGCGGCCGGGCTGGCGGGGCCCTATGACTTCCTGCCGTTCGACGTGCCCGCATCGATCAACGCCTTCGGCCAGTGGCCCGACCCGCGTCAGACCCAGCCCCTGACCTATGCCCGCGCGGACGCGCCGCCGCTCTGGCTGGGTCACGGGACGGCCGACGTCGTCGTGCATGACGAGGACACCATCCTGCTGGATGCGAGGATGCGCCAGCTGGGCGGACGCAGCGAGGCGAAACTCTATCCCGGCCTGAACCACGCCGACCTGATCGCGACCTTCGCACCGCTGTTTCGCAGGAAGGCCCCTGTCCTGGCCGACGTCAGCGCGTTCTTCCATCGCGAGCTCGGCTGATCCGGTCGCAAGCCGGGCTCAAGCAGCGAGGCTCCGTGAGCCGAGCGGTAGCCCCCCACAGGCCGGGCTCAAGCAGCGAGCGACCGCGTCGCGAGCGGTAGCCCCCTTCAAGCTCAGCTGTCTCGCCAACGCCACGATCGTCCGCTAGAGGAGGTCATGACAGAACATATGACCGGGGCGCTTTCGGCGCCCGAGGCGCTGGATCGCCTCGAAACCCTCTACTCCCGATCCGTCACTGCGCTGCGCGAGGCCGTGCGGACTTTCCTCGCCACGGGCGAGCGCGCGGACCCCGAAGCCCGCGCCAGGGGCCTGTTTTCCTATCCTTCGCTGAAGGTCAGCTGGTTCGGCGACCGCCCGAGCCATCTGCCGATCCGGTCCTATGCCCGGATGTCGCGACAGGGCATCTATTCCACCACCGTCACCCGGCCGGACCTGTTCCGCCCCTATCTGATGGAGCAGCTGACCCTGCTGCAGGAGGACTATGAGGCCACGTTCGAGGTCGGTCCGTCGGAGCAGGAAATCCCCTTCCCCTATGTGCTGGACGGCTCGGACGTCGTGCTGGACCCGTCGCAGACGGCGGCGATCGCGCGCTACTTCCCGACCACCGATCTCGCCCATATCGGTGATGAGATTTCCGACGGCCTGTTTGCCCTGGACCAGGACTTTCCCCTGTCGCAGTTCGACGGACTGCGGACCGACTTCTCGCTGGCGCGGTTGAGGCACTACACCGGCACGCCGGTCGAGCATGTCCAGTCCTATGTGCTGTTCACCAACTACAATCGCTATGTCGACGATTTCGTCCGCTGGGCCTGCGACCAGCTGAAGGACCCCGGCAGTATCTATGAGACCCTGTCCTGCGCCGGCGGCGTGGTGGTCACGCGCGAAACGGCGGACGCCGAGGCGGTGATGGACGCGGCCTGGAAGAAGCACCAGATGCCCGCCTATCACCTGACCGCGCCGGGCCACGAGGGAATCACCCTGGTCAACATCGGGGTCGGCCCATCCAACGCCAAGACGATCTGCGATCACCTGGCCGTCACCCGACCCCATGCCTGGATGATGATCGGACACTGCGGCGGCCTGCGACCCTCGCAGACCATCGGCGACTATGTCCTGGCCCACGCCTATCTGCGGGACGACCATGTGCTGGACGCGGTGCTGCCGCCGGACATTCCGATCCCCTCGATCGCCGAGGTCCAGCGCGCCCTGTATGACGCCGCCAAGCTGGTCTCGGGCGCGCCGGGCGAAGAGGTCAAGCGCCGCCTGCGGACGGGCACGGTGGTGACCACCGACGACCGGAACTGGGAATTGCGCTATTCCAAGTCCGCGCGGCGCTTCAACCAGTCGCGCGCTGTGGCCATCGATATGGAAAGCGCCACGATCGCCGCCCAGGGGTACCGGTTCCGCGTTCCCTACGGCACGCTGCTGTGCGTCTCCGACAAGCCCCTGCACGGCGAGATCAAGCTGCCGGGTCAGGCGAACCGGTTCTATGAAGGGTCGATCTCCGAGCACCTGCAGATCGGCATTCAGGCCATCGACCTGCTGCGCAAGGAAGGCTCCAGCCTGCATTCCCGCAAGCTTCGCGCCTTTGACGAGCCGCCCTTCCGTTAAGGCGGCGCTGGCGATCGGCCCGTCGCGCCCTCGGTGCCGGTGAGCCTGTCAGTCACCCTTGCGAAACAGATACAGGCCAAAGCCCAGATACGGACGTCCGAAGTCGAAGGTCGTCCGTATCTGATCGGCGCGGGCGCGGATGCCTTCCACTTCCGGGGCCTCAGGATGCGCCGCCAACCAGGCGCGGACCTTCGAATCCGCTCCGCCAAAGAAGGCGTCCCAGGCCGCGTCTGACGAGACCTCGCTGGCGACACAGTCCAGGCCGGCGTCCCGGCCCGCCGCGCGCCATCCCTCGTCGGTGGCATAGTCGCCGATCAGGCCGATGATCTGACGCAAGGGCGCAGGCGGGTCGCCCTTCCAGAACAGGTCGCCCCACAGGATGTATCCCGGCGTGCGCAGATGGCGGGTCAGACCGGAGAGAATTCCCCGGGGATCGCGCACGCCCTGGCCCGCGGCCTCGGTCGTGCCCAGCGCGACGATCAGATCGACCGGCGACAGTCGGTCCAGAGAGGTCGCGGAATTCTCGACGACGACCTGCACCCGGTCCGCCAGACTGGCGGCCGCGACGCGGTCCGCGATCATGCGCGCCATGGCCGGATCACGCTCGATGGCATGAACCGTCAGATCATGGGCGGTCGCCATGGCCACCGAGACCCCGCCCGCACCCGCGCCGATATCGAGCGCTACGGCCCCCGACGGCAGCCTGGCCTGCGCCAGAAGGGCCAGGACGCGGTCCAGCTCGACCGGGTTTGCGACCGCGAAACCCTCGTAGGCGATGCGATGATAGGTCGGGATCATCCTTCCGGTTTAGCCATCCCGCAGCCCGTGTGAAGTCGCTTCTGGAAAAGCACTTTACATTGCAAAGTCTATGAGGCATTGGTATCTCCACAGATTGGAGCCGACCGATGACCGACACACGCGACGACACCGCCGATATCGCCTGGATGCGCCAGCTGGCCGAAGAGGGTGGACGTGGCCCCATGAAGGGCGCTGCGATCCTGATGGCGGCAGGCCTGATCTATGGCACCGCCAGCCTGCTGCACTGGTCCGTCGCCAGCGGCCTTTTGAGTGTCGCGCCGACGATCTTCAATGTCCTCTGGCTGGGTGCCACGGCGCTGTTCCTGATTGTCGTCACGGTCGTTTCCCTTCGGTTACGCGGTATCGGGGGGGTCCGCACGACGGCCAGCCGGGGTGCCAATGCTGTCTGGAGCGCCGTGGGCTGGGGCATCTTCGCCCTGTTCACATCTCTGGCCGTCATAGGGTCGCGCATGGAGAACGGCGGGATCGACATGCTGCTGAGCATCATTCCGTCTGCCATCATGGCCTTCTACGGCCTGGGCTGGGCGGTGACGGCAACACTGCAGAAGTCCCGTCCGCTGATGGTCCTGACCATCGCCTGCTTTGTCGCCGCTCCCGTTCTGGCGCTCATGGCCGGAATGTCGGCACAATACCTCGCCTATTCTGCCTGCCTGTTCGGCCTGATGGCCCTGCCCGGCTTCATCCTGATGCGCGCCGCGAACCGGTCCTGAGCATGGCGGACGATTTCGACATCGGCCGGATCGACGACGTTATCCACGGACGGGTCCGCCTCGGCATCATGGCGGCCCTGTCCGGTGTCGAGAGCGCCGACTTCGGCACGCTCAAGGCCCGCCTCCAGACCACGGACGGCAATCTGTCGGTCCATTTGCGCAAGCTCGAGGAAGCCGGCTTCGTCCTGGTGACAAAGCGGTTCGTTGGACGAAAGCCCCTGACCGAAGCCGCGATGACCGAGGACGGGCGAAAGGCCTTCGTCGCCTATCTGGATGCCATGGCCGGCCTGGTGACACCGCGCGGTTAGGCCCCCTGTCGCACGCGCCCGCGCCCGTTCTATAGGGAGGCCATGACCTCCCGCATTCATGTCTTTGACGCGCTCGACAACTTCCGCGACTACGGCGGCTATGACACCGCCGCGGGCCGGACACTGAAGACCGGGCAATTGTTTCGCTCGGCGCACCAGGCCTCGGTCTCGGAGGCGGATCTGGCGCGGCTCGCGGCTCTGGACATCGGCACGGTGGTGGATCTGCGCCGGCCGGTCGAACGGCGGCGCCAGCCCTCCAGACGCCCGGCGGGCTTCTCGGGTCAGGTGTTCGAGAGCGATCTGGACGAGGCGGGGGAGGCACCGCACATCACCTTCCTGAAGACCGCCGACCTGACGCCCGAGTCGGGCCGTCGGTTCATGACGGAGACCTATCGCGAACTGCCCTTCGCTCCCGCCCACATCGACCTGTTCGCCCGCTATTTCCGCGCTCTGGGCGAGTCGGATCGGCCGGTCCTGATCCACTGTGCCGCCGGCAAGGATCGGACGGGCATGCTGGCCGCCCTGACCCACCACCTGCTGGGCGTCAGCCGCGACGACCTGATCGAGGACTATCTGCTGACCAATGTGGCCGTGGACCTTGCCGGTCGCGCCCCGGCCATCGCGGAACAGCTGAAGGGCTTCACCGGCCGCACGGCCTCGCACGACGCCGTGGTAGCCTTCATGGGGGTGGAAGAGGCCTATCTGGATGCTGCGATCGGGTCGATCAAGGCGCGTCATGGCTCGATCGACGCCTATCTCGAACAGGCGCTGGGCGTGGACGACAGTTTGCGGGCCCGGATTCAGGAACGGCTGGCGGCGTGAGCCCGGACCGCGTCACCCTGGCCCTGCCGTGGACACCCCCGCTGGAGGTCGCGGCCGGGATCGCCGGGCAGGAGGGGGCCCTGTGTCTGCTGTCGGACGGCGGGCCGAACGGGCGCGTATCGTGGGTAGGTGCGGACCCCGATGTCATCCAGGTCGGCCCGGTCGACCCCCGCGACCCGTTTATCGCGCTTCGGCAGGCCGGCCTTGAACGCCAGGTCGTTGGCCTGGCCGCCTACGATGCCGGTGCCCGGCCTGCGACAGGCCCCCGGGCGGCAGCGGCCGGAGACTGGCCCGACCTGATGCTGGCCCGCTATCCGGCCCTGCTCCGGTTTCATCATCCCAGCCTGACCATCCAGGCCATCGGCACGGGCCCCGACGCGGAAGCCCAGGCAAGGCGCGCGGCCGGGTGGATCGCCCGGAGCAAGGCCGCCACGCGACCTTCAGCGCCGGCCGTGCAATTCAACGGCGAGACGTCGGAGGCAGCCTATACGTCTGCCGTCACCGACGTCGTGGCCCGGATCGCGGCCGGAGAAATGTTCCAGGCCAATATCGCGCGCGCCTGGGGCGGCCGTTTGCGTGACGACGCCGATCCCTTCGACGTCTTCCTGCGGCTGGCGCAAGGGGCCGCACCGTACGGGGCCTTCTGGCGGCTGGGGGATCGGGTCCTGGTCTCCAACTCGCCGGAGCTGTTCCTGACCTTCGATCCCGCAGACCGTCGCCTCGAAACCCGACCCATCAAGGGAACACGGGCGCGGGACGTTGATCCCGATCAGGATGCCACCAACGCGGCCGACCTGGTGGCCAGCGCCAAGGACCGGGCCGAGAACCTGATGATCGTCGATCTGATGCGCAACGATCTGGCGCGGGTCTCCGAGCCCGGCTCGGTCGTCGTGGAGCGATTGCTGATGCTGGAGAGCTTCGCGACCGTGCACCACCTCGTCTCGACCGTCGTGTCGACGGCCTCCGACGGCGTCGGCCCGGCCAACATTCTGGAGGCCACCTTCCCCCCCGGGTCGATCACGGGCGCACCGAAACATCAGGCGATGAAGGTTATCGCCGACCACGAACCGCCTCGCGGTCCCTGGTGCGGATCCCTGTTCCTGCTCGACGACCGGGCCCGGATGACGGCCTCGGTGCTGATCCGGACCGCATCGTTCTGGCGGGACGCGGAGGGTTGGCGGTTCCGGACCCTGGCCGGTGCCGGGATCGTCGCGGACAGCGATCCCGATGCGGAATGTGCCGAAACGGACACCAAGATCCTGGCGATCCGACGCGCTCTGATCGGCCCCTGACCGATCAGCAGTTGCTGCAGGTTACCGTGTCCACCAGACGGGGCCGCAGGTAGAAGGTCCGGCGGAACCGGACCGCGTCGGGCAGCAGATAGCCGAGCGGCGATGCATAGTCGTAGGTCGCCTCGCTCAGGATCACGCTTTCACCATTGGCGATCATACCGGCCGGGACGGTGACGACCGCGCCTGTGCCCCGAGCGCCCATGCCGGACCCCCGGCTCCAGTCGACCTTGGCCACCCCGTTGGAATTTCGGGTCACGCCGGACACCCGCATCTTCAGCGGTGCCGTCGGAAAGGGTGACATGATCAGATGAGCGAGGGCAAAGGTGTCGTCGAGTTCGTCCCGGGTGATCACGCCGCCCTGGGAGGTGATGTCGGCCACCTGGGAGGTCGCATGGTCCATGCGCCGCTGCGCCATATAGCCCTGACAGAACTCCGCGCTGCCGAAATAGAGGGTGATCATGACCGGCGCGATCAGGGCGAACTCGACCGCCGACACGCCCCTCTGGTCGTGCCAGAACCTGCCGATAAACATCTTCAATGCGGGCATCAGTAGGGCTCGCTGCGGAAGGCCGTGGTGGCCGACAGTATGGTCTCGCCGGACGACAGCCTCGACATGGCCTGGAACATCGTGGGCGCGATCAGGGGCTGTTTGTACCAGACGCGGATCAGGATCAGGCTGCTGGTCCTGCCGTTGGTATAGGGCGGTGCCGAGGGCAGTTGGCCGTTGACGACCGGGTCGGGCAGCGTCTGGTTGCGGAATTGGGCGATTTCCCGGACCTCGACCGTGGCGTTGTCCGCACAGTCGCTCGAGAACACGCTCATCTTCGAACACAGCTCGGTCTTGAACTGTGCAGGGCTGAGATTTCGGGTCGTGGCCTGTCCCGTCCGGATCAGACGGCCGGCCTGAAGCGTCGCGTTTTCGAGCATGGCATCAATGACGAACAGCAGACCCAGTTGCATCACGGCAAAGATCAGGAAGAAGAACGGCAGGGCAACCATGGCGAACTCGACCGCCGCTGCCCCCGAACGCGGAGGGCGCCGACCGTCGGTCCTTCGCACAGATGTCAGCGAGCAGAGCCGCATGGCCGTCAGGGGGTGATCGGGGGAACGGCAGGCGCAGCCGTGTTGGCCGAAGCGCCGGTGGCCGGGGCGGCGGCGTTGCGAATGCTGGCCGAACAGGAGGCGGCGCAGGCCATCTCCGTCGCCTGTGCCCCGCGCCAGACGCGAATCGATCCGGTCGAGCCGCCCGTGACCACGACCTCGCCCTGATAGATCGTGCGGCCCAGCCCATCGACGGCGACGACCTCGGTCACGCCATAGCCCTTGCCCGTCACGAACAGGGTGTTGGCGTCGACCACCGTCACATCTGCGATCTCGGGGTTGCCGACGATGACAGAGGACGCCGACCCGCGCAGCGCCACGCGCGCCGATCGGTCGATCTCGACATTCAGGGACTGCGCGTGGGCAACACCCGCAGCGAACAGGCACATGACGCCGGCGACCACAGCAGCCGGGCGTAGGGCGGGGAAAACTGGACGACCTGCCATGGACGGCACTCCGAAGATCGACGCGAGCAGGGGCGTCGCGGACGCACGATGGCCTGAAAATCTCAAGAAAGTCTGAAACCGATCTTCTTTGTCAGGACTTGAGTCATATTGGTTAACATACGTAAAGAACTCAAAGGCATCGAGACCGATACTATATAGTAGAAAACGCCAGAAACCGGCTCCTGATGTCTCCCGGCGTATTTTTTACAGTAAACATTCGCGTAACCACGCCTTCTGACCAGCCCTTAACCGGTGGGGGGCATTATGCTCCTGTGTTTGGGGGTTAAGCGGGCGACCGGAGCCTCCAGCCAGTACCGCTCGCTTAACAGATTTTGCAAAAGGAAAGACTATCATGACCAAGTTCATCACCAAGTTCGCTCAAGACGAATCGGGCGCCACGGCCATCGAATACGGCCTGATCGCTGCTCTGATCGCCGTCGCCATCATCGGCGCGGTCACTGCGCTCGGCACCCGGATCACCGGGACCTTCACCAAGGTCTCCAACGCGATGCCGAAGTAAGACCGGATCAAAACGGTCTTGTAGCCTGGGGCCGGAGCGGGAAACCGCTCCGGCCCTTCGTCTTTTCGGGTTTCGCTCGCCGCGCCGGAAACCGTGGCTTAACCCGACGTCGCTAGTGTGACGGTCATGGACAATCTCACCCTCCTGCTGCTCAGCGTCCTGCCCGCCCTCGTGATCGTCGCGGGTCTGTCGGATCTGACGACCATGAAGATTCCGAACTGGATTTCGGGTCTGCTGATTCTGGGGTTCTTCCCGTCGGCCTTCGCCGTGGGCCTGTCACCGACCGAGGTGGGCGTGAACGTCGCCGTGGCGGTCGGTGCCCTGCTCGCCGGGATGGGTCTGTTCGCCGGCCGGATCATCGGCGGTGGCGACGCCAAATTGATGGCGGCGACATGCCTCTGGCTGGGCCTGGGCGGAGCCGGCATGTTCCTGCTGTATACGGGATTGTTCGGCGGACTGCTGTGCATGGTCCTGATCGCCGCGCGCAAGTCACTCATCCTTCCCGCGGGCGCAACCCCGGGCTGGGTGGCGACCCTGATGGCACCGAAAGGTGACCTGCCCTATGGCGTCGCCATCTGCGCCGGCGCGCTGGCGGCCTTCCCGTCCAGCCCCCTGCTGCTGATGTTCGCGGCAGGCTAGCCCGTCCCCGGGCTTAGCTCCGCGTTAACCTCAGCCGGGCATGGTCGTTAACGGCAGGCCTCCCGCGTTTCGGATCGCGTTCGGGGTCCGCGCCGGAGACCCTGGATGAAACCCGCCCGCATCGCCGTCATCTGTATCGCTGCCGTGTCCGCCATCGGTCTGGCGTTCGTGGTGCGTGCCATGGGCTCTCCTTCCGGCGCTCCGACCGCCATGGCGACCGCCGCGCCGGCACCATCCCGCCCCATGGCCAAGGTCCTGGTCGCTGCGCGGGATCTCGCGCCAGGACAGCGTCTGGTCGAGGCCGATCTGGAGTGGAAGGACTGGCCGGTCGACGAGGTCAACCCCGCCTTCATCACCGACGGCTCCGTACCGGTTCCAGCGGCCGCCGCCGCTGCTGAAGGCGATGCGGCAACGACGGCACCGACCGGCACGACGGCCGAAAGCGCCGTGGCCCGGGTCTCGCGCGCAGCCAACGATCTGGCGACCGGCGGGGCCAAGGCCGACTATTTCGGCTCGGTCGTACGTGAACCCATTCTGGCCGGAGAACCCATCGTCGGACGCAAGATCGTGCGCGCCGGCGACAGCGGCTACATGGCGGCCTATCTGGAACCCGGCATGCGCGCCATGGCCATCGGCGTCTCGGTCGAGAGCGCGGCGGGCGGTTTCATCCTGCCTGGCGATCGGGTCGACGTGATCGTCACCGTCGAACAACAGGGCGGAAACGAAGACGAGGGCCGCGCCAAATTCGCCAGCCGCATCGTGATGCAGAACGTCAAGGTCCTGGCCATCGACCAGTCCACACGGGCGGGCGACGATCAGCAGGCCGTCGTCGGCGCGACCGCCACCCTCGAGGTCGCCCCCCAGGACGCCGAGGTCGTGGCCTTGGCCAAGGCGGCCGGGACCCTGTCGCTGGTACTCCGCTCCTATGCGGACACATCCGGGCCGTCCGGGCGTGTCGGCCCGCCACCCGGCGGCCCCGAACGATCGAGAGCGATCCGCGTCTTCCGCGGCGGAGAGCCCCAGGTGGTCAACGTCCCATGAGCGCGCGCCCGATGATCTCGACCCTGAACCGCGTCGTCGCCCTGGCCACCGCTGCCCTGATGGCCGCGGCACCTGCGACCCTGCCCTCGGGCGTGCTGGCCCAGGACCATGGGAGCACCCAGACCGTCGCCGCCGGATCCGGTCCGCGCCTGGTCACCCTGCCGCGCGGGACGTCCTTTGCCGTTGATCTGCCCGCCGATGCGCGGGACGTGATCGTGTCCAACCCGGCCGTGGCCGAGGCCAATGTGCATTCTCCGCGCCGCATCACCATCATCGGCATCGCGCCGGGCGAGACGGACGCCGTCTTCCTTGATGCCGCCGGGCGCTCCATCCTGACCCTGCGGGTCCGCGTGGATGCCGGGGTCATGGCCCTTCAGGACACCCTCAGCCGTGTTGCGCCGGGGGCCCAGGTCCACGCCGAAGCCGTCAACGACAGCATCGTCCTGACCGGTCTGGTGACCAGCACGGCCCAGTCCGACCAGGTCGCCCAGGTCGCGCGCGCCTTCGTCTCCTCGCCGGAGAAGGTGCTGAACATGCTGGCCATCGCCGGATCCGATCAGGTCACGCTGAAGGTCCGTGTCATCGAGGTGCAGCGCAATGCCATCAAACAGCTGGGCTTCGATACCGCGGCCGCGCTCGGCCAGGTCGGCGATACCCAGTTCCTGCTGAGCCAGGTCCCCAGCTTCGGCGTCAACGGCAGCCTGCTCGGCGGCATCAGCGCGGGCGTGTCACGCGACACAACCCGGAATTTCCAGCTCCAGATGCCCTGCGGCCCCGGCTATCCAGCCGATTCGCTTTGCCCGTACGTCGTCAACGGCCCCGAGGATGCGGTGAACTGGGATACGGCCCAGCCTGGAACGGGTCCGGGTTCCAACGAGCTGAACCGCGGCAATGCGATGATCAAGGCGTTCGAGCGGGTCGGCCTGATCCGCACCCTGGCCGAGCCCAACCTGACCTCCGTCAATGGCGAGAGCGCCAGCTTCCTGGCCGGCGGCGAGTATCCGGTCCCGACGGGCCGCGACCGCGACGGCAACGTCACCATCGAGTTCAAGCCCTATGGCGTCAGCCTCGCCTTTCGCCCCGTCGTCCTGTCCGAGGGCCGCATCAGCTTGCAGATCTCTGCCGAGGTTTCCGAACTCACACAGACTGGCGGCATCACGCTGGCGGCTGGCACGCCGTCGGCGCTGAACATCGCGGGGCTGAACGTCCGCCGGGTCCAGAACACGGTCGAGATCCCCTCGGGCGGATCCATGATGATCGCCGGTCTTCTGCAGGAGTCGACGCGCCAGGCGATCGATTCCCTGCCCGGCCTGGGGGGGCTGCCGGTGCTGGGCCAGCTGTTCCGTTCGCGCGACTATCTGTCGGGCGAGACCGAACTCGTCGTGATCGTGGAGCCCTACATCGTCAGCCCGACCTCGCCGGACCGGATGCAGACGCCTGCGGACGGCCTGCGGATCGCGACCGACGCCCAGACCATCTTCTTTGGCCAGTTGAACCAGGCCTATGGCTCTCCCTCCCCGACCGACGCCGCCTCGGCCGGATGGCAGGGCCCCGTCGGCTATGTGATCGAGTGAGCGCGCCCATGATCCGTTCCGTTATCGTCGCTGCCGGCGCCCTGATCCTGACTGGCTGTGTCGGCCTGCCCGCCGAGGGTCTCGACGCGGCACCCCTGACCCCGACCTCGCGCTACAGCCTGCAGGTCGAGCCGGGAATCGAGCGCATCGCGCTGGCCGTGCACGAGACCGGGCTTTCGGCCAATCAGACCTTGGCCCTGCAGGACATCGCCGGTCGCTTCCATGCCGAGGGTGCCCCGGTCCTTCGGATAGAAGCCCCCTCTGGCGATGATCCGGTCGCCGGCGAGATGGCCTGGCGGATCAAGGGCGCGCTGGAAGCAACCGGTGTGTCTTCATATCAGGTCCAGGTCGTGACCTATGTCGCCCCCGACCCGCGCGCGCCCGTTCTTGTCGGCTTCGATGCGGTCCGGGCCGTCGTGCCGCGGTGCGGGACCAACTGGACCAACCTGACGCGGACCGGGTCGAACGCGGGCTACGGCAATTTCGGATGTGCGGTGAACGCCAATCTGGCCGCCCAGATCGCCAATCCGCGCGATATCGTTCAGCCACGCGCCATGACGCCGGCCGATGCGGGGCGCCGGGCGGTGGTACTCGATCACTATCGTCAAGGCGCACCGACCGCCGCCGAGCGCGAAACGCTCCTGACCCAGGCCCAAATCTCGACCGCGGTGGACTGAGCGATCATGAGTAACGCCTTCGCTCCACGCGCTTTCGACGGAATCGAGGAAGACTTCGATGCCGACCTGGACTTCGTCGCGGGGAACCCTGCCATGAGCGGCGATCCGAGGCAGCAGCATCAGTTTGCAATGCCCCCCGGCATGGTGCCGAAACCGGCCACCGGCATGGTGGTGGCGCACCCGGGCGCTCCGATGGCCGCCGGTCATGCCGGCATGCCGACGACAAGCTACAATCCGGTGGGCGACCTCGTGGCAGGAGCCTCTGCGGCGATGGCCCCCGGGCCCGCTGCCATGGCCGCCGAAGTCAACGTTCCGCGCATCGCCATCCATGTGTTCGGGGAACGCCAGGACACGCTGGCCGCCGCGGCGCGCGCCGGCCAGGACCGGCGCATGTCGCGCGCCACGACGCAGATCCGCATCGGCGGCATTCCCGCCGCTGTCGAGGCCTACGGCCAGGAGCCGACGCCGCCGCTGATCATCGTCGAATGCCTGCAGGATCCGCAGACCCTGCTCTGGCAGGTCGATCGCCTGGCCGAGTGCTGCGATGCCGGCACCAAGGTCGTCGTCATCGGGGCCACCAACGACATCATCCTGTTCCGCGAGCTGATGAAGCGCGGCGTCAGCGAATACATGGTCGCCCCGATTCAGCCACTGCAGCTGATCGCGGCCATCGGCGGACTGTTTTCCGATCCGGCCCAGCCCTTCGTCGGCCGTTCCATCGCCTTCGTCGGCGCGCGCGGCGGGGCGGGATCGTCCTCGGTCGCCCACAACACCGCCTATGCGATGTCCGAAAAGATCGGGGCCAACACCGTCATCGTCGACTACGACCTGCCCTTCGGCACGGCAGGGCTCGACTTCAATCAGGACCCGCTGAGCGGGGTGGCCGACGCCCTCGGACAACCCGACCGGCTGGATCCCGTCCTGCTGGACCGGATGATGGTCCGCTGCACCGACAAGCTGAGCCTTTTCGCCGCCCCGGCGACCCTGGACACCGACTGGGAAATCGCCGCCGACGCCTTCGAGGAGGTCACGACCCAGATCCGGGGGACAGCGCCGTTCGTCGTGCTGGACCTGCCCCACCTGTGGTCCGGCTGGATGCGCAAGACCCTGATCTCGGCCGACGAGGTCGTGGTGGTCGCCACGCCCGATCTGGCGTCCCTGCGCAATGCCAAGAACATGATCGATCTGATCCGTTCGGGCCGTCCGAACGATGCGCCCCCTCGCCTGGTGCTGAACCAGGTCGGCGTGCCGGGCCGCCCGGAGATTCCCGCCAAGGATTTCGGGGCCGCCCTGGGCATCCATCCCTGCCTGTCGATCCCGTTCGACCCCAAGCTGTTCGGCGCGGCCGCCAACAACGGTCAGATGGTCCTGGACGCCGGAGCCAAGTCGAAGTCCGCCGAGGCCTTCCAGACCCTGGCCCAGATCGTCTCGCGTCGCGAACTGCCCATGCTGGCCGCGCCCGGCAAGGGCAGGGGCGAAGGCAAGTCGATGTTCTCCGGCCTGTTCAAGAAGAAGACCTGAAGCGTGTTCGGCAAGCGTACAGGACAACCCGGCGGCGTGGAGGCGGCCCCGCGCCCGGCTTCCGCACCTGCACCGGCCGTTGACGCCGGCACACCGCCACAGCCCGCCCAGGGGCAACAGACCCAGGCATTTGCCTATTCCACCGAGAACGCGGCCCCCGCGGGAGGCTTCGCTCACGCCAGCGGGCAGCCGGCCGATGCCCCGACGCCGGGTGCTGACCGGCTGGATGCGCTGGCCCAGCGCCCCAAGGCCGCCGCCGCACCGCCGCCGAACACCGGACCCGGTCCCAAGGCCACCCCCGGCTTCGAGCAGTTGAAGAAGGCTCAGGCGATCACAGAGATCGTCCGTGAACAGAGCGACTACTACCACGCCACGAAGACGACGATCTTCAACGCGCTGATGAACACCATCGACCTGGCCCAGCTGGCGCAGCTGGACACCAGGGCGGCGTCGGAAGAAATTCGCGACATCGTCGCCGAACTGGTGGCGATCAAGAACGTCTCCATGTCGGTGGCCGAGCAGGAGCACCTGGTTCAGGACATCGTCAACGACGTCCTCGGCTACGGCCCCCTGGAGCCCCTGCTGAGCCGCGACGACATCGCCGACATCATGGTCAACGGCGCGGGCCGGGTCTTCATCGAGGTGAACGGAAAGGTCCAGCTGACCAACGTTCGCTTCCGCGACAACGCCCAGCTCATGAACATCTGCCAGCGGATCGTGAGCCAGGTCGGCCGCCGCGTGGACGAAAGCTCCCCGATCTGCGACGCCCGCCTGCCCGACGGCAGCCGCGTCAACGTCATCGCCCCGCCCCTGGCCATCGACGGCGCGACCCTGACGATCCGGAAGTTCAAGAAAGACAAGCTGACGATGAAGAACCTGGTGGAGTACGCCTCCATCAGCCCGGAAGGGGCCCGCGTCCTGGGCGTCATCGGTGCCTGCCGCTGCAATATCGTCATCTCGGGCGGTACCGGCTCCGGCAAGACGACCCTGCTGAACACCCTGACCGCCTTCATCGACCCGACCGAGCGCGTCATTACCTGCGAGGACGCGGCTGAACTGCAGCTGCAGCAGCCGCACGTGGTGCGCCTGGAAACCCGCCCGCCCAACCTGGAAGGCCAGGGCACGATCACCATGCGGGATCTGGTGAAGAACTGCCTGCGGATGCGCCCCGAACGGATCATCGTCGGCGAAGTCCGCGGACCCGAGGCCTTCGACCTGCTGCAGGCCATGAATACCGGCCACGACGGCTCTATGGGCACCCTGCACGCCAACAGCCCGCGCGAAGCCATCAGCCGGATGGAGTCGATGATCACCATGGGCGGCTACGGCCTGCCCTCGCGGACGATCCGCGAAATGATCGTCGGCTCGGTCGATGTGATCATTCAGGCTGCCCGTCTGCGCGACGGCTCGCGCCGGATCACCCACATCACCGAGGTAGTGGGTCTGGAAGGCGATGTGATCGTGACCCAGGACCTGTTCATCTACGACATCACCGGCGAGGACGAGAACGGCAAGATCGTCGGCCGCCATCGCTCGACCGGCATCGCCCGCCCCCGCTTCTGGGACCGCGCCCGCTATTACGGACTGGAACGCGAGCTGGCCGAAGCCCTCGACGCGGCGGAGTAGGGACGATGCTGGCGATCCTCGCGGCGGTTCTCGCCTTCGTCACCATCGGCGGTCTGGGCTGGGTGTTTGTCGGTGAAGACAACTCCAGTGACAAGGCCATCAAGCGCGCGGAAGGATTCACGTCCGGCGGCAACCAGACCGCCCGTGCCAAGGCGGCGAAGGCGGAGGCAAGCACGCCGGAAGCCCGACGCAAGGTCATCGAGCTTCAGCTCAAGGAGGCCGAGCGCAGGGAGCGCAAGGCGCGCATGACAATGAAGGCGAAGCTGAAGCACGCCGGCATGAGCCTGAGTATCCGGACCTTCTGGATCATCAGCGGGTGCCTGGCTGCCGTCGCCTTCCTGGTCCCCCTGTTCCTGGGCCTGAACGTTCTGGTCGCCCTGGGCATCGCCGTAGTCGTTGGCCTCGGCTTTCCGCGCTGGGTCGTGGGCTTCATCGGCAAGAGTCGGCTGAAGAAATTCTCCATGGAATTCGCCAACGCCGTGGACATCATCGTGCGCGGCATCCAGTCGGGCCTGCCTGTTCACGACTGCTTCAAGATCATCGCGCGCGAGAGCCCGTCGCCCGTGGGACCGGAGTTCAAGATTCTGGTCGAGGGCCTGGGGGTCGGCCTGACCCTGGGTCAGGCGCTGGACAAGATGTACGACCGGGTTCCCACCCCGGAGCTACGGTTCTTCTCGATCGTCATCGCCATCCAGCAGAAGACCGGCGGCAACCTGGGCGAGGCCCTGTCCAACCTGACTACCGTGTTGCGCGCGCGCCGGATGATGGGCGAGAAGATCAAGGCCCTGTCGTCCGAAGCGATCGCCTCGGCCGGCATCATCGGCTCCCTGCCCCCGGTGATCATGATCCTCGTCGGTCTGACGTCACCCGCCTACATGGGGCTGATGTTCACCGATTTCCGTGGCCACGTGATGCTGCTGGGTGCGGGCATGTGGATGGGGTTGGGGATACTGGTGATGAAGCAAATGATCTCGTTCAAGTTCTAGGCGGAGGGCGACATGGAGGAATTCCTGCGCGCGATCGTCGAGCCCCGGACGCTGATCAGCATCGTCGTCGGCGTGCTTGTCTTCGCCACCATTCTGACCCTGCTCAGCTCGCTGGGCGGCGGCGTCGATCTGAACAAGCGGATGCAGGCGGTCTCGGCGCGGCGCGACGAGCTGAAGCGGCGCTCACGCCAGGCCATCGCCAGCGGCCAGAGCGGCCTGCGGCACACCGACGACGGGTTCAAGAAGCGGGTCGTCGACCGTCTGAACCTGGTCAAGCTTCTGGAAGACCCCCAGGTCGCCGAGCAGATGATTCAGGCGGGGCTTCGCGGACCGCGGCCCCTGACGACCTTCTACTTCTTCCGTTTCGCCGCGCCGTTCGTCTTCATGTTTGCGGCCATTCTCTATGTCTTCGTGCTGGACGACTTCGGCCTGTCGGTGACCGTCCGTCTGGGCATCGTCATGTTCGCGACCGTGGCGGGCTTCTACGGTCCCAACATCTTCCTGAAGAACCGCATCGCCAAGCGCCAGCAGTCGATCATGCAGGCCTTTCCCGATGCGCTCGACCTGCTGCTGATCTGCGTCGAGGCCGGGATGTCGATCGAGGCCGCCATCATCAAGGTCAGCCACGAAATCGGCACCACCTCGGTGGAACTGGCGGAGGAACTGGCCCTGCTGTCGGCCGAGCTGAGCTATCTGCCCGACCGGCGCATGGCCTATGAGGGGCTGTCCAAGAGGACCAACCACCCGGGCGTGCGATCCGTCTCCACCGCCATGATCCAGGCCGAGCAATACGGCACCCCGCTGGGCACGGCCCTGCGCACCATGGCCAAGGAAAACCGGGATCTGCGTATGTCGGCGGCGGAGAAGAAGGCGGCGGCCCTGCCCGCCCAGCTGACCGTACCGATGATCGTCTTCTTCCTGCCGGTGCTGTTCGTCGTGATCCTGGGGCCTGCGTTCATCAACATCTCGGACACGATGAAGGCCAACAAGAGCGCCGCCAGCGCAACCGCACCGGCCGCCAAGTAAACGCCGCCCGATCGCGAGGCCACAGACAGGCAAACGCAGGATTCATGCGTTCGGCCGGCCCATTCAGCGGGTCCGTCGCGAACGATCAGGCGTCAGGACTCGGCCGTGACCCTCAGGGCCTCGCTGATCGTCTCGCAGACGGCGCGCAGGGTCTTGCGATGCTTTTCGTAAAAGCCCTCGCCCCGGAAGCCGGAGAAGATGAAGCCGTTGGACAGGATGCAACTGCCGGGCTCCAGCTGCTCGATCTCGTAATAGCGCAGCACGTTGAACAGGAAGCCACGCCGCTCCGTCCAGACCAGCCGGCCGTTGGGCTGCCAGTCGCCGATGCGGGCCGCATACTGGCGGGGCGGCAGGCCGGGGATGGCCTCGCTGAGGGCGATGGAGCCGCCAAAGGCCAAGGTGCCGGACACATCCGTCTCGACCGGGTTCCAGGCGTTCCAGCCCGGGAAATCGGCGATGACGTCCCAGAGGCGCTCCGACGTGGCGCGGACGCCGACGCGTTTTTCGACCTTGAAGTTCATGGCTCCGATGTCGCAAGCGACCGGCCCGAACGCAAGCCGGGCCGTTCGACGCACGACCGCGCGGTCAGGCAGCGAGGCTCCGCGGGTCGACCGGTAGCGCACAAGCCCGCGCTCAAGCAGCGAGCGACCGCGTTGCGAGCGTTAGCGCACCAAAGAGGGAGAGGTGGAGACCGCGACCCGAAGGGGAATTCGTTGTGGCTGCTGCCTTCCGGCCCTGACCAGGTTGGCGAAGCCTTCGCCCGCGATCTCCGAGGCCTATATCGCGACTCATCGCACGGAGATCAAGCCACCCCTCCCAAGGCCGGGCGATCCCGGCTAGGAAGCAGCCATGGTCCTCCCCGTCCTGAACACCTTCGCCGGAAACCCGCTGGATCGCGCGGGCGACCAGAGGAACAGCCCCGACTGGCTGGCCGAACAGGCGGCGAGCCCCGAGTCCCTGGCCTGCATCTTCTGGAACGGACAGCCGCTGCTGGAGGATCATGCCGACGGCCCGCGCCTGGCCTGGCTGGCTCTGACCCATGCGCGCGACATGATCCGCGACGGGGACCGCGAGCTGTTCCTGGGCCTGTGGAGGGGCGCGCCCTGTTTCGCGATCGAGTTCGGCGGCGCGGCCGATCCGGCGACGGGACCGGTGCGGGGCCTGGGCAGCTTTACAGAGATGCGCGAGGCGGCGGCGGTACTGTCGGCCAGCGATGCCGCCATCGCGGGCGGGGCCAAGTCGCTGTTCGACTGGCATCGCAGGCATGGCTTCTGCGCCAACTGCGGGCATGAGACACGGACGGCCTGCGGGGGCTGGAAGCGCATCTGCCCGGCCTGCACCGCCGAGCATTTCCCCCGCGTCGATCCGGTGACGATCATGCTGCCGGTGTTCGGCGATCGCTGCCTGCTGGGCCGCCAGGCGACCTGGCCCACGGGGCGGATGTCGGCCCTGGCGGGCTTCCTGGAGCCGGGCGAGACGATCGAGGAGGCCTGTGCGCGCGAGATCCAGGAGGAGGCGGGCCTGACGGTGACGGCCGTCCGCTATCACTCCAGCCAGCCCTGGCCGTTTCCGTCGCAGCTGATGATCGGCCTGATCGCGGACGTCAGTGACGACGACGCCACGCCGGACCAGACCGAGCTGGAAGAGGTGCGGTGGTTCACGCGGGATGAGGCGAGGGCGATTCTGGCGGGTGCCCATGAAGTGAAGGCGCCACCCAGGTTCGCGATTGCCCGGACGCTTCTGGAGCACTGGGTGGAGGGGGAACAGGCGTCTCCCTCCCACTTGGGGGAGGGTGGCTGAGCGCAGCGAGGCCGGGTGGGGGCGGCAAGCCAAGGCTGCACGCGTCCGCGTCTGGATCGCCGGCCGCCCCCACCCCGTCGCTGCTTCGCATCGACGACCCTCCCCCGAGGGGGAGGGAGAATGCATGGCCTCAAATCAACCGCCGCGCCGCCTCCAGGTCCGCCGGATTGTCGACCGAGATGGGTGCCTCCCCGATCACGGCCGCCCAGATCGACAGCCCCATCTCCAGCGCCCGGAGCTGTTCCAGTTTCTCGCGCGTCTCCAGCGGCGAGGGCGGGGCGGCGCAGAACCGCTTCAGCGCCTCGCGGCGATAGCCATAGACGCCGATGTGACGCCACACGGGCGCGTCGCCGTACAGGATGGAGCGGGTGAAATAGAGCGCCCGCCCGTGCCGCTCCCCCTCCTTGATCGCCAGGACGGCCTTGACCACATCGACATTGGTCCGGTCCGACGGATCGCTTTCGGGCGCGACCAGGGTCGCGATGTCGCAGGACGGCTCGCCGTGCAGCAGGGCCGCACAGGCCATGGCGATCCCCGGATCGGCAAAGGGCATGTCGCCCTGCAGGTTGATGACCGCATCATGCTGGCCCTCCGGATCCAGCGTCTCCAGCGCCGCCAGCACCCGGTCCGAACCGCTGGGCAGTTCAGGATCGGTCAGGACCGCGCGACCGCCGACGGCCTCGATCGCGGCGACGATCTCCGGGTCGCCCGCGGCCACGGCGACGGGCAGGCCGGACTCCATCGCCTTCTCCCAGGCCCGCACGATCATCGCCTTGCCGCCGATGTCCGCCAGAGGCTTGCCCGGCAGGCGCGTGGCGGCCATCCGCGTGGGAATGAGGATCAGAGGCGTCATCGAAGCATTTCCTGACTGCGACGCACCGACACCCGCGAACAGGGTCCGGGCCGGTTGCGAAGGCGGCGCTAGCGTGTCAGAGACCCCCACGCAAGAAATTCGCCCGCTGCCGCACGGCACAGGGCCTCTAGAAGACGGGATGCGACGACGCGATGAGCGGCGATCTGAAGTTGAACAAGATTTTCGGTGCGGGCCTGGGGACGGCGCTGGCCATCCTGATGGTCCAGCAGGTCTCGCAGGCGGTCTACACCACCAAGGCCCCGGAAAAGGCCGGCTACGCCGTCAATGCGCCGGAAGAGGTCGAAGGCGGTGCCGCCGAGGAGGCCGAGCTGCCGCCGGATTGGGGCACCCTGCTGCCGGTCGCCGATCTGGCCGCCGGCGAGGCTGCCTTCGCGCGCTGTCAGGGCTGTCACAACGTGGCCTCGGGCGGAGCGAACGGCACCGGTCCGAACCTGTGGGGCGTCGTGGGCCGGCCCGTCGCCAGCCATGCGGGCTTTGCCTATTCCGACGCGATGAAGGGCCACACCTCGGTGGACGCGACCTGGTCGCTGGACGCCCTGGATCACTTCATCACGGCACCGGCCAAATATGTGCCCGGCACCAAGATGTCCTTCGCCGGTCTGCGTGATACCGCCGCCCGCGTGAACCTGATCGCCTATCTGCGCAGCCAGGGCTCGCCCGGCTATGCCATTCCGGCACCCGATCCCACCCGTCAGCCGGGTGCTGCGGCTCCGGCCGAAGGGGTCGCGCCCGTCGAGGGTGCCGCTCCGGCCGACGCAGCGGCGGCTCCGGCCGCGGATGCAACCGCGCCCGTCGCAGAGGCCGCACCGGCCGCCTGACGCAAGGACGGTCCGACGACCTCGGCAGGCGGCCTTCGGGCCGCCTGTTTGCGTATCAGGGGTTCAGCCGACGGAAGATGGCCGGCTGGAAGCCGTCTCCCAGGTAGCGGGCATCGGCGTCGTCGAACGCCTCAACCACCACCGCGCCATGGTAGCCGGTCGCATGAAGCACCCGGGCGCCGTCCAGCATGAAGGCGGAATGCCCGGTCCAGCTCTGGCCCGGCTGCGGGTTCAGCCACACGACAATATCGCCGCGCCGGGCCTCTCTCCGCGATACGTCACGACCAAGCCCGGCCTGTTCGTGCGCGCGGCGCGGCCCTGCCAGGCCACAGGCGAGCAGGGCCTGTTGCACCAGCCCCGAGCAGTCGGTCGACATCGACGAACGGGCCCCCAGGCTGTGGGGCACGCCGATCAGCTGTTCGGCAACGTCAACGGGCTCGCTGTCGAACGCGCCGATCTGGACACTGTCTTCACAGGGCAGGACGTCGTCGTTTCCCAGGGCATTCAGCGGCAGGCTGGCCTGCACCGAGGCGATGCGGCGGGTCGGCAGGCCGACATGGGCGACCAGGGCCGCACCGTCGATCCAGCCGACAGTCCCGTCCCTGCGCGCCTGACCCCAGACGCGCCCTCCCCGGCGCTCCAGGGCATCGAAGATCTCGCCGAACAGCAGCTGGTCGATCCGCGCGGATGCGGGAGAGGCATCGGCCTGGATATCGGCGACGGCCTGAATGCAGCGCATCGGCTCGGTCGCACGATAGGCCTCGGCCCGGACGCGGCCTTCCAGCGCCAGCGCAGCCAGATCGGACCGGGCCAGCGTCGTCGCCGGATCGAAGGGAAAAACGGGGTCGGTCAAACGCGAAGGCCCTGACATTGGTCCCCCCTTCTGCCGGACGAAGGCGAAAGTCCCGTTAATGGCGTTCGGAATCGCTGGCTGATCGACGACCCGGCGGGGTCGGTTCAACCGGCGTATCGCGCCTTCAGCATCGCATAGGCGGCGCGCAGACCCTGCGCCTCGCCGCCTTCGGGGTGGCCGGGGCGATTACGGCTGTTCCAGGCAAAGACGTCCAGATGGGCCCAGGCTCCGGTGGTGGGGGCGAATTTCTGCAGGAACAGGGCGGCGGTGATCGAACCGCCCTGGGCCCAGCTGGCCGAATCGTTCCGGACATCGGCGATGTCGCTGTCGATCGCCGCGCGGTAGCCGGGCCATAGCGGCATCCGCCAGAGGGGGTCGCGCACAGTGCTGGCGGCCGCGAGCAGGTCGGCGGCCAGGGCCTCGTCATCGGTGTAGAGGGGCGGCAGTTCCGGCCCCAGGGCCACGCGCGCGGCCCCGGTCAGGGTGGCGAAGTCCAGCGTCAGGTCCGGCTGATGCTCGCCGGCCCGGGTCAGGGCATCGGCCAGGATCAGACGCCCCTCCGCATCGGTATTGCCGATCTCGATGGTCAGACCCTTGCGGCTGTTCAGCACGTCCCCCGGCCGAAAGGCGTCGGCGGATATGGCGTTCTCGACCGCCGCCACCAGCACGACCAGCCGCACGTCCAGCCCCGCCTGCATGACCAGCCTTGCGAGCGCCAGGACGTGGGCCGCCCCGCCCATGTCCTTCTTCATATTGCGCATCCCCGTGGCGGACTTGATGTCCAGCCCGCCCGAATCGAAGGCGACGCCCTTTCCGACCAGGGCGACCAGCGGTCGGTCGGTGCGGTCCAGATTCCAGCCGATCTCGATGATGCGGGGCGCGCGATGCGGGGCGGCGGCCCGGCCCACCGCGTGAATGGCGGGGTAGTTTTCCTCCAGCAGGGCATCGCCGGTCACGACCGAGATCGAGGCCCCGTGCGCCTCTGCGATCTCGCGGGCGATGGTCTCCATCTGCAGCGGACCCATGTCGGCCGCGGGGGTATCGACCATCTCGCGGGTCAGGGCGCAGGCGGCGGCGATCCGGGTCGCATCCTCCACATCGAACCCGTCGGGGGCGACCAGCCGCACGGGATCCTCGTCCTTGCGCGACCTGTACCGATCGAACCGGTAGAGGCCGAGCAGGAAGGCCAGCGCCGCGACCTTCTGGTCCTCCGGCTCGCCCTCCAGCCGATACAGTCCCGCCGGCAGTCTGGCCGACAGGGCGCGGGCGCTCACGGGATCGAAGGTCTTGCCCGCGCCGACGATGATATGATCCACCTCGCCATCGGCACCGGGCACGACGACGACCTGTCCCGGCTTGCCCTTGAAGCCCAGTCGCTCTGCCCAGGCGCGCGCCTCCGGAGCGACCGTCCCGGACGGACCGACGAAACGCACGGGCGTTGCGCCGGCAGCCTCGGGTGCCTGAGGGGACACGATGGGATCAGTGGCATTTGGGGACATGCCGCGATGCTAGCGGATGCATCCCGCAGCACCAGAGCGCGGGCCCGAAAAGTCAGGCCCGGCCCGCAGGCCTCGACCGGACCCGAACGTTAACCAATGCTTGAGAGGAAGGGGCGATTCTGGGTGTGTCGACGTCCGATAGGATCGCCTCATGTCACGCCACCGGGCCATAGCGTCTGCCGCTTTCGTCATCCTGACCTGCATCGGCGGGGGATCGGTCGCCACCCGCGCTGCCGCGCAGGCCTCCGGTGCCGAGACCACGGCCACCCCGCCCCGGCCCGCGTCGGCCGAAGAGCGTGCCGCCTATGCCCGTCTCGATCCGCTGGCCCGTTCGGTCTTCTGGTCGCGCGAGATGGAGGTCAATCCGGCCGATCCGGTGGCCGGCGTGCGTCTGGCCGAGGCGCTGCGGCAGCTGGGACAGTTCGAACAGGCGGCCGCGATCGGCGAACAGGTGCTCGTCACCCAGCCCCGGAACCTGGAGGCGATGCTGGAGATCGGTCGGGCCCAGATCGCGCGAGGCCAGGCCTTCTACGGTATCGCCCCCCTGGAACGGGCCCGGACCGAGGCACCCGGCGACTGGCGGCCGCTGTCGCTGCTGGGGGTGGCCTATCAGCAGGTCAGCCGCACGGCCGATGCGCAGGAGGCCTGGAATGCAGCCCTGGCCCTGTCGCCCGACAATCCGGAAGTCCTGACCAATGCCGCCATGGCCCTGGCCACGAACGGTGACGCGCCGGGGGCGGAGCCGCTGTTGCGCCGCGCCGTGGCCCAGCCGGCCGCCACCCAGAAGATGCGGCTGAATCTGGCCATGGTGCTGGGCCTGCAGGGCAAGACCGGCGAGGCCGAGCAGATCATCCGGCGCGAGCTTCCTCCGGAAGCCGCCGAGCGGAACCTGCGATGGCTGCAGAACCAGAGCCGTCCCCAGCCGGGCCGGGCGACGGACGACGCCTCGCCGGCTCTGGCCCGGACCTGGTCCTCGTTGCAGGCCCGGTAGGCGTCAGTCGGCCTGAACGGCCGCCAGTTCCAGACGGGCGCGCAGACGCTCGTCGGACGAGACCGCCTGGGCGATGGCGTTGAAGCGATCCAGGGCCAGCCCCGAAGCCGAAACCGCCGAAGCCATCGCCGCCTGCTGCTCGGGCGTGGGAGCGGAACCGTCGGTCGGGGCCGCGGCGCGAACCTGAACCATCGCCGCACCGAACTGGGCCACCTCGGCGTCCGTCACGGAGGCGGCGACGGAGCCGGCGGGCGATTCAGGGGTGGCCAGGACGGCCAGACGGGCCTGCAGCACCTCGTCGGTCGACACCGCCGTGGCCAGGGCGTTGAAGGCGGTGATGTCCATGCCGGACGACGACACGGCCGCGGCCATGGCGGCCTGCTGTTCGGCATTGGGGGCGCTGCCGTCGGTCGGTGCCGCGGCGCGGACGGCGGTCATGGCCGTACCGAAGGCCTGAAGCTGCGCGTCGGAATACTGGGCGGTCTGGACCACCGCCATCGGCGCGGCGAACGCGTCGGGCGCCACCGCCGTCAGGGCAAGGGCGGAAACGGCGGCGAGCAGGGACAGTCGCATGGATATTCCTTGGCGGTTTGAAGACAGAAGTGACGGGGAAGGATGAACGCTAACCGGCAATCCCCTCTGTGACAAATGCACGGTTTCTGACGCCGGGCCGAATGAGCGACTTCTCCCGGAACCGCCCGCCGCCTATCTTGGACCCATGATCGACGATCTCTACAGCGCGCGCATCCTGACGCTGGCGGCGAACCTGCCGCACGCCGGAAGGCTTGCAGCGCCGGAAGGCACGGGCGAGCGGGTGGCGAGGCTTTGCGGGTCAAGGGCGACGGTCGATGTCGTTCTTGACGCCGACGGCCGGGTTGCGGATTTCGCCCAGGACGTAAAGGCCTGCGCCCTGGGCCAGGCGGCGGCGGGTGTGGTCGGTGAGGTCGTTCTGGGAGCCACGACCGACGACCTGCGATCGGCCCGGGACGCCATGCTGTCCATGCTGAAATCCGGCGGCGACGGGCCCGAAGGCCGGTTCGACGGGCTGCGCGTCCTCAGGCAGGTGGCCGACTATCCCGCGCGCCACGCCTCCACGATGGTCGCGCTCGAGGCGACGCTCGATGCGGTGAACCAGGCGCTCGCCGCCCGCGCCGGGCTGGCAGGCGCGGCCTGACCGGATGACGCAGACGACCCTCTACGAACGCGGCGTGCGCGCGGCCCATCGCGGCTACAAGCTGACGCTCAGCCCCTTCTTTGGCCAGTCGTGCCGGTTCCTGCCCACCTGTTCGGACTATGGCCGGGACGCCCTGATCCAGCACGGCCTGCGAAAGGGGGGGTGGCTGACCCTGCGTCGGCTCTGTAAATGCCACCCCTTCGGCGGTTCGGGATATGACCCGGTTCCGCCCCTTGAGACTGAAGACCGATGATCCAGCTGACCTTTCCCGACGGCGCGACGCGTGAGTATCCGGCCGGATCGACCGCGCGCGACGTGGCCCACGCCATCTCGCCTTCACTGGCCAAAAAGGCCGTTCTGGCCGAGCTGAACGGCGAGCAGCGCGACCTGAACCGGGTTCTGGAAACGGGCGGATCGTTCCGCCTGATCATGCGCGACGACCCGGAGGCGCTCTACACCATCCGCCACGACACGGCACACGTCCTGGCCGAGGCGGTGCAGACGCTGTTCCCCGGCACCCAGGTTACGATCGGCCCGGCGATCGAGGACGGATTCTATTACGACTTCTACCGCGAGACGCCCTTCTCGACCGACGACTTCGCCGCCATCGAAAAGGAGATGTCAAAGATCGTGGACCGCGACGCCCGGTTCGAGCGCGAGGTCTGGGACCGGGACGAGGCGATCCTTTTTTTCGAGGCCCGGGGCGAGAAGTTCAAGGCCGAGCTGATCCGCGACCTGCCGGACGACCAGACCATCACCCTGTACAGGCAGGGCGACTGGATCGACCTGTGCCGGGGCCCGCACTTCCCCTCGACCCGGTCGGTGGGCAAGGCCTTCAGGCTGACCAAGCTGGCAGGGGCCTATTGGCGGGGCGATTCCAGCCGCGAGCAACTGCAGCGCATCTATGGCACCGCCTGGGCCACGAAGGAGGACCTGGACGCCTATCTGCTGCGCATCGAGGAGGCCGAAAAACGGGATCACCGGAAGATCGGGCGCCAGATGGAGCTCTTCCACATGCAGGAAGAGGGCCGGGGCATGGTCTTCTGGCACCCCAAGGGCTGGGTGCTGTGGCAGGTCATCGAGGCCTATATGCGCCGCCGTCTGGATGCCGCCGGCTATGTCGAGGTCAAGACGCCCCAGGTGCTGGACCGCAAATTCTGGGAGGCCTCGGGCCACTGGGAGAAATACCGGCCCAATATGTTCGTCTGCGAGACGGTGGAGGGCGAGACCCTCAGCCTGAAGCCGATGAACTGTCCAGGCCACGTCCAGATCTTCGGCATCGGCCAGCGGTCCTACCGCGAACTGCCGCTGCGCATGGCCGAGTTCGGGGCCTGTCACCGCTATGAGCCGTCGGGGGCCCTGCACGGGCTGATGCGGGTGCGCGGCTTCACCCAGGACGACGCCCACATCTTCTGCCGCGAGGACCAGATCGTGGAAGAGACGCGCCGGTTCATCGAGCTGACCCGGATCGTCCATGCCGACCTCGGCATGCAGACGGCCTACATCAACCTGGCCACCCGACCCGAAGTCCGCGCCGGGTCCGATGAATTCTGGGACAAGGCCGAGGGCATGCTGGGCGAGGCCGCGCGCCTGGCCGGGGTCGATCCGGTCATCGCCGAGGGCGACGGGGCCTTCTATGCGCCCAAGCTGGATTTCGTGGTCAAGGACGCCATCGGCCGGGAATGGACCTGCGGCACCCTGCAGCTCGACTACGTCCTGCCCGAACGGCTGAATGCGGAGTACGTCGGCGAGGATGGCCAGAAGCACCGGCCGGTCATGCTGCACCGGGCGATCCTGGGCTCGTTCGAACGGTTCATCGGCATCATGATCGAGAACTACGCCGGGGCCTTCCCGCTGTGGCTCGCGCCGGTGCAGGCGGTGGTGGCGACCATCACCTCGGACGCCGACGACTATGCCCATGAGGTCGCCGCGAAGTTCAAGGCGGCGGGGCTTCGCGTCGAGACCGACCTGCGCAACGAGAAGGTCGGCTACAAGGTGCGCGAGCACTCGGTCGGCAAGGTGCCGGTCATCGCCGTGGTCGGCCGGAACGAGGCCGAAAAGGGCGAGGTCGCCATCCGACGGCTGGGGTCGCAGGCCCAGACGGTCGTATCGATCGAGGACGCCATCCGCATCCTGACCGGGGAAGCGACGCCGCCCGATCTCCGCTAGTCAGCCACGGTCCGGCGCCAGTCGGCGGAGGGTGGCGATGCGGACGTCGTCGAGCAGGATGTGGGCCGCGATGCCGCTGGCATGGGTCTGCAGCAGGGCCTCGGCCTCGGCCCGCGCCTCGTCCTCGCTGTCGGCATCGAGCGCCTCCATGTGCGTCGTGCCGATGATGTCGCGCTCGATGAAACAGAAATAGGTCGGCAATGGCGGGCTCCTGAACAGACCGTGAACTAGCACGGTGTTCGGCCAGACTGTGCCCGGTGGCGCACACAGGGATCGCAGCGGCGGTTCAAGCGTTGCGGTGCGATGTCAGACCCTGTCGAAAACCGTTTCATCGCCGGCCTTGCCGCCGGGGATGCCACTGCCCTTCACCCCCTTCTGCGCCGCGTGTCGGTCGCGGTGGACCAGATCGTCGTGGACCAGGGCGCGCCGGTCGATCAGGTCCATTTCCCGATCGACGCCCAGTTCGCCAATCTGGTCCGGTTTTCGGACGGCAGCGCGATCGAGACCGCCGTGATCGGCAGCGAGGGCCTGACGGGTCTGGCCCCCTTCATGGCCAATCTGACCTGCGGGTGGGAGATCGTCTGCCGCGCCTCGGGCGAGGCCTGGGTGGCCAGCGCCCCGGCGTTCCGCGCGCTCGCCGCCGTGCGACCCAGCCTCATGGCGCGGCTGCTGGCCCTGACCGACCTCTATCAGGCCCAGGCCGCCCACGCCGCGGCCTGCAACGCCGGGCACGCCGTGCCCGACCGCATCGCCCGCTGGTTCCTGACGGCCGACGACCTGTCGCCCCGCGACGTCATGACCTTTCGTCAGGAGGAGCTGGCCCGGCTGATCGGGGCCCGCCGCTCGACCGTCAGCGAGGCGGCCTCGCAGCTGAAGCGGCGAAAGCTCGTCTCCTACAACCGGGGCATCATCCGCATCATCGACCGGCCCGGCCTCGAGGCGGCGGCCTGCGAATGCTACCGGATGCTGAAACCCCGCCTGGATGCGCTCTACGAAAAGCAGGGTGCCTGACGGAGTCGCCTGGCCGACACAGGAACCGCCGTGCCCGGCGCGGCTTCTAGTGGCTCGCAGCAACGGAGCCTCCTGATGGCCAACAAGACCCTCGACACCCTTTTCCACGACACGCTCAAGGACATCTATTACGCCGAGCGCAAGATCCTGAAGGCCCTGCCCAAGATGCAGCGCGCGGCCCGGTCGCCCGAGCTGAAGGCGGCGTTCGAGAAGCACATCGGCCAGACGGAAGGCCAGATCGAACGCCTGCAGCAGGTGTTCGACATCATCGGCAAGCCGGCGCGCGGCAAGACCTGCGACGCCATTGAGGGCATTCTGGCCGAGGGCGACGAGATTGCGGAGGAGTACAAGGACACGCCCGCCCTCGACGCCGGCCTGCTGGCAGCGGCCCAGGCGGTCGAACACTATGAGATCACCCGCTACGGCACGCTGAAGCGCTGGGCCCTGGTGCTCGGCCTCGACGATGCAGCCGCCCTGCTGGACGAGACCCTGCAGGAAGAGTCGCAGACCGACGAGGATCTGACCGCGATCGCCGACGCCGCCGTCAATGCCGAGGCGATGCAGGCCTCGGCCGCCTGATCGTCGCCCCCATAGCATCAGGCCGACGGACCGCGAGGTCCGTCGGCCTTTTTGCGTGTTTGGTCCGCGCTCAGGGCCTCAGGCCGTCGACGTTTCCGGGCGGAGCGTAGCGGCAGGCCAGGAGGGACTGGTCAGCCCGCGTCTCGACCGCACAGCCGACATGGGTCGTGCCGCTCCAGATCAGCTGGGTGTAATGACCGACGGCGACCCAGTCCCCGGTCCGGCTGACGTCCGGAAAGACGCCCGGGCGATAGTCCGCGCGCTCCCTGATCCAGTCACCGACCATGTCCTCGGGCGTGAAGACCCGACCGCCCCAGCCCGTCCACAGGTTCTCGCCGTGGCCATGAGGTCGCGGGTCGTGCGCGAACCGACCCGTCTCGATCAGAGTCCTGGCCCAGTCGTCCGCCTCGGCTTCCAGAGTCTCGCTCCAGATCAGGGGCGGCGCACCGACCCGGGCGCGCTCGGCATTCTGCGCGGCCAGCAACCGGCGCTCGATCTCGTCCGACGGCACCGAATCGTCGACCGGAGGCGTCGGGGTCAGCACCCGCGCCTGCTCCGAGGCCGGCTGGATCCAGAGCGGCCCCGAGGATGGACCGGACGGGGCGCAGGCCGCCATGGCGGGCAGGATCAGCGCCCCGATGCAGGCGGTCAGGGCTCGTCGTTTCATGGCGGTAAAATCCCTCCGAAGCGTCGCCGTTCCCGGCCCGCTTTACCAACTCTTATCTTGACGTTGACGTAAACGTAGGGTTTGTGACGCCCAGCGTCGAAACCGTCCTCCGTCCCTCAGGTCGCGAAGCGCCGCGCGCCAGACGACAGGGACTTGAAAAGGAAACCTCCCGATGACTGAGGCCTATATCTACGACGCCGTGCGGACCCCGCGCGGCAAGGGCAAGAAGGACGGGTCTCTGCACGAGATCACCGGCCTCAGCCTGGCGACCCAGGTGCTGGAAGCCCTGCGCGACAGGAACGGGCTGGACACGTCGAAGGTCGACGACGTCATCCTGGGCTGCGTCTCGCCGGTGGGCGAACAGGGCGCGGACATCGCCCGCACGGCGGTCCTGTCGGCGGGCTGGGCCCAGACGGTGGCCGGTGTCCAGATCAACCGCTTCTGCGCCTCGGGGCTGGAAGCCGTGAACATGGCGGCCGCCAAGGTGAAGTCCGGCGAGGCCGATTTCGCCGTCGGCGGCGGCGTCGAGGCCATGAGCCGCGTGCCGATGGGCTCGGACGGCGGGGCCTGGCCGGTCGATCCGTCCAGCGCCTTCCCGACCTATTTCGTGCCCCAGGGCGTCTCGGCCGACATGATCGCCTCGAAATACGGCTTCAGCCGCGACGACGTTGACGCCTATTCGATGGAAAGCCACAAGCGTGCCGCCGCCGCCTGGGCCGCCGGAAACTTCTCGAAATCGGTCGTGCCGGTGAAGAATCAGCTGGGTCTGGTCCAGCTGGACCGCGACGAGACCATCCGTCCGAACACCGACATGCAGTCGCTGGGCGGGCTGAACCCCTCCTTCGCCATGATGGGCGAGATGGCCTTCGACGCCGTGATCAACCAGCGCTACCCCGAGGTCGAGCGCGTCAACCACGTCCACACGCCGGGCAATTCGTCCGGCATCGTCGACGGGTCGGCCGGGGTGCTCATCGGGTCGCTGGAGGCCGGCAAGGCCCTGGGCCTGAAGCCCCGCGCCCGCATCAAGGGTGCCGCCTCGATCGGCTCCGAACCCTCGATCATGCTGACCGGTCCCGAGTTCGTGACCAAGAAGCTGCTGGGCAAGCTGGGCATGACCGTCGCCGACATCGACGTGTGGGAGCTGAACGAGGCCTTCGCCGCCGTCGTCCTGCGCTACATGCAGGCGCTGGACATCCCGCACGACAAGATGAACGTGAACGGCGGCGGCATCTCCATGGGCCACCCCCTGGGCGCGACCGGCGCCATGATCACGGGCATCGCGCTGGACGAGCTGGAACGCTCCGGCAAGGAGACCGCCCTGATCACCCTGTGCATCGGCGGCGGCATGGGCACCGCCACCGTCATCGAACGCGTCTGAGGGAACTGAGCATGGAAAACTTCAAGATCGACGTCGACGCCGACGGCATCGCCCTGATCACCTTCGACGTGCCGGGGCGGTCGATGAACACCCTGACCGGCAAGGTCATGGATGAGCTGCCGGCCCTGGTCGAGCGCATCAGGACCGATGACGCCATCAAGGGCGCGGTCATCACCTCGGGCAAGGCCTCGGGCTTCTGCGCCGGGGCGGACCTGGGCGACATGGCGTCGGGCATGCTGTCCGGCTCGGGCGATCTGCAGGCCGCCTTCGACGCCGGCTGGAAGATGAACAGTTCGCTGCGTGCGCTGGAGACCTGCGGCAAGCCGGTGGCGGCCGCGATCAACGGCCTGGCGCTGGGCGGCGGGCTGGAGGTCGCCCTGGCCTGCCACTACCGCGTGGTCGGTGACAGTCCGAAGATCCAGCTGGGCCTGCCTGAGATCAAGGTCGGCCTGTTCCCCGGTGGCGGCGGCACCCAGCGCCTGACCCGCCTGATCGGCGTCCAGGCGGCGATGACGGCGATGAGCTCGGGCTCGTCCTGGCGTCCGAACGACGCAAAGGGCGCAGGCGTCGTGCATGAGGTAGTCCCGGCAGGTACCGAGGTCGAGGCCGCCAAGGCCTGGATCAAGGGGGGCGGAAAGGCCGTCCAGCCGTGGGACGACAAGTCGTTCAAACAGCCCGGCGGCGGCCCCTATCACCCGGCCGGCATCCAGAACTTCCTGGTCGGCAATGCGATGATCAGGAAGCAGTCGTACGGCAACTATCCGGCCGTCACCAATCTGATGAAGGCGGTCTATGAAGGCATCCAGGTGCCGATGGACGCGGCCCTGCGGATCGAGACCCGCTATTTCATCAAGACCCTGATGACGCCCCAGGCACAGGGCATGATCCGGTCGCTGTTCCTGTCCAAGCAGGAGCTGGACAAGGGGGCCGTGCGTCCCGCCGGCATCCCCGCCTCCGACCCGAAGAAGGTCACCGTCATCGGGGCCGGCATGATGGGTGCGGGCATCGCCTATGTGCAGGCGCTCGCGGGCATCCAGACCATCCTGATCGACCGCGATCAGGAGAGCGCCGACAAGGGCAAGGCCCATGTCGAGGACCTGCTGAAGAAGCGCCTGTCGCGCGGTCAGCTGACCCAGGACAAGTATGATGCCCTGCTGGCCTCCGTCGTCGCCACCACCGATTACGACCAGATCAAGGGCTCGGACCTGGTCATCGAGGCGGTGTTCGAGAACCGCGAGATCAAGGCCGATGTGACGAAGCGGGCCGAGGCCCAGCTGGCCCCCGGCGCGGTCTTCGGATCGAACACCTCGACCCTGCCGATCACCGGTCTGGCTGAGGCCAGCGTGCGGCCCGAGGACTTCATCGGCATTCACTTCTTCTCGCCCGTCGACAAGATGATGCTGGTCGAGATCATCCTGGGCGAAAAGACCGGCCCGGCCGCGATCGCCAAGGCGCTGGACTACATCATCAAGATCAAGAAGACGCCGATCGTCGTCAACGACGGCCGCGGCTTCTACACCTCGCGCTGCTTTGGCACCTATGTGGCCGAGGGGCTGGCGATGCTGGAGGAGGGCTACGCCCCTGCCCTGATCGACAACCTGGGCCGGATGACCGGCATGCCGCGCGGCCCGCTGGAGATGCACGACGACGTCGCGCTGGACCTGTCGGTCAAGATCGCCAAGCAGACGGCGCTGGACCTCGGCGACGCCTATGTGCCGATCGAGGGCCACGAGATCGTCCGCAAGATGGTCGAGGACCTGGGTCGCTATGGCCGCAAGAACGGCAAGGGCTTCTACGACTATGACGTGAAGCCCAAGAAACTGTGGTCGGGCCTTTCGGATCTGGCGACCGTCACCATCAACGACTCGACGCCCGAGCTGATCGAGGACCAGAAGCGCCGCCTGCTGTACCGCCAGGCCGTCGAGGTCGCCAAATGCTGGGCCGAGGGCGTCATCGACGACCCGCGCGAGGCCGACGTCGGCGCCATCCTGGCCTGGGGCTTCGCGCCCTGGACCGGCGGCCCCATCACCATGATCGACCAGATCGGGCTGAAGGCCTTTGTGGCCCAGGCCGACGTCTATGCCGAGCGCTACGGCGACCGGTTCCGCGTCCCCCAGCTGCTGCGCGACATGGCTGCGAAGGGTGAGACCTTCTACGGCAGGTTCGCCGGGGCGAAGGCCGCCGCCTGATCCCGCTCCACGCCTGAGACGAAGACGGCCCCGGACGCGAGTCCGGGGCCGTCTTTCGTCAGGCCTCAGGGTCGACCGGCGTCGATCCAGGCCTTGATGTCGGGGTAGGACGGACCGGGCGGGCGACGGTCATCGCAGGCGATCGTCAGGGCCCCTTCGTCCAGCGAGTCCGGCCGAACGGCCTCCCACGGCTCGCCCGTGGCATAGGGCTCGGTCGGCGCGCCGTCCTCGAACACATCCATCGACGTATCGACATGCGTCTCGCGCGCGGTGCACCGGATGCCGAACACATCCTCGGTGTGGCTGTAGTCGGACGGATCACCCTGGCGCGGGACCCGCGCGATCCTGACGGTCAGTTCGTCGCCGGTCCGGACGATGCTGTTCACGTCAATCAGATAGCCACGCTGGTCGGACCGCGAGAATATCCACCAGTCGGGACCCGTGGGCGCAGGCGCGGGCGGGGCTTCAACCGTCTCCGCCTGCGGAGCCGGTGCGTCCTGCGCGGCGGCAGACCCCGCCATAACCACCATGCCGCCCATGGCGGCCAGAATCCTGAAACGATCGAGCGTTCTCATCGCATCCTCTCCCGAGATCTTTGCGGGCACTTCACGCCTGTGCGACGCGGATTTCAAGGGTGCCAACCAAATGCCGCGATGGCCGTTCAGGGGTTCGACATGCGCCGTTTCCTCCTGCTGATCCTCGCCCTGCTGACCCTGCCCGGTCTGGCGGCGGCCCAGGCCCAGGCACCATCCCGGCCGTTCACCTCCGACCGGATCGTGGTGACCGTTCAGGGCAGAGGCCCCGACGTGATCCTGATTCCCGGGCTGGCCTCGACCGGCGCGGTCTGGAGGCGCACGGCGGACCGGCTGGACGACAACCACCGCGTCCATATCGTGTCGATCCGGGGCTTCGGCGACGTGCCGTCCGGGGCCAACACCACTGGGGCCCTGGTCGGGCCGGTCGCGTCCGAGTTGCGCCGCTATATCGCCGAGGCGCGGCTGGACCGACCGGCCATCATCGGCCACTCCATGGGCGGCCTGGTGGCGCTGCGGGCCGCGGCCGATGCCGGGCGGGACCGGCGAGGCGGGGCCGTCGGCCGGGTCATGGTGGTGGACGCCACGCCCTTCTTCCCCTCCCTGATCAGCCCCGGAGCCACCGTCGGCGACGTCGAGCCGATCGCGCGGATCGCCTATCAGGCCCTGCTGTTCCTCGGCGACGAGGCCCTGCGCGCCCAGGGCACGGCGCTGGGCGACCAGTTGGGCGGGGCGTCGGACAGTGTCTTCTCCGCCGTCGGCTGGCAGGGCGGCGACCGCCAGGTCCTGGCCCAAGGCCTGTACGAGGTCATGACCACCGATCTGAGGAACCGCCTGCCCGACATCATGGCCCCCGTCACCGTCGTCTACGGCTGGAGCCCCGACGACCGTTCACCCCGGTCGCATCTGGACGGCCTGTTCCAGGCCGGCTACCGCAACCTGCCCCGCCCCGCCCGCTTCGAGCGCATCGAGGGGGCCGAGCACATGGTCATGATCGACCAGCCGGGCCGGTTCCTGGCCGCGGTGACAAGGTTTTTGGGGTAACTCCAACGTCGTCATTCCGGGCGAAGGCGAGCGCAGCGACCCGCAGACCCGGAACACGGCGGCGCCGTAGCGCAGCGCAGGCGAAAGGGTTCAGCGAGCCGTGTGCGTGACAGGTTCGCGCTATCGCGCGCCGCCGGGTTCCGGGTCTCCGCTGCGCTGCGCCCGGAATGACGAAAGAGGCGGGCTACAGCCAGCCTGCCACCGTTTCCCGCGTCAACATCTCATCATAGGTCGGCCGTCCGCGCACCACCGCCCAGCGAGCCTCGTCGACCAGCACCTCCGGCACCAGAGGGCGGCTGTTGTATTCGCTGGACATGACCGCCCCATAGGCCCCGGCCCCGGTGAATACGACCAGGTCGCCGGCCTGGAGCGGAGGCAGGTCGCGGCCCCGCGCGAAGGTGTCGCCGGTCTCGCAGACGGGGCCGACGATGTCGTAGGCAATGATGTCGCCGTCGCGCGGCGTGACGGGCTTCACCTCGTGGAAGGCGTCGTACATGGCGGGCCGGACCAGGTCGTTCATCGCGGCGTCCAGCACCAGGAACCGTCGCCCGTCCGCCCGTTCGGTCACCTGGATGACCCGGGCCAGCAGCACCCCGGCATTGGCGGCCAGCAGACGGCCCGGCTCGAAGGCCGCCTCGACCTCCAGCCCGTCCAGCACCCCCGCCGCCATGGCCGCATAGTCGGCGACGGACGCCGTCACAGCCCCACCGGAATAGGGCACGCCCAGACCGCCGCCGAGGTCCAGCCGGGTGACCGACAGGCCCTGTCCGCGCAGGGTCAGGGTCATGTCGCGCAGCAGGCGAAAGGCGGCCTCCAGCGGAGACAGGTCGATGATCTGGCTGCCGATGTGGCAGGCCAGACCGACGGGGGTCACATGCGGGCTGGCGGCGGCGCGGGCATACAGGGCCAGGGCCTCGTCGGCCGGAATGCCGAACTTGTCGCCCTCGCCGCCGGTGGTGATCTTGGCATGACCGCCCGCCCCGATCTTGGGGTTCACGCGGATGGCGATGTCGGGAACGCGCCCCTTCTCGGCCGCCACTGCAATCAGGCGATCCAGCTCGGCCGGGCTCTCGACATTGATCTGGCGCACCCCGACGTCCAGCGCAAAGGCCAGTTCGGCATCGGTCTTGCCGACGCCGGAGAAGATGATCTTTCCGGCCGGAATGCCTGCCCGCAGGGCGCGGCGGATCTCGCCCTCCGACACCGTATCCGCCCCCGAGCCCAGCCTCGCCAGGGTCGCCAGCACCGACAGATTGGCGTTGGCCTTGACCGCAAAGGCGATCAGGGCGTCGCCGAACGCGGCCGGATGGGCGGCGACGGCATCCCTCAGCACGCCATAGTGCCGGCTCAGGGTCGCGGTCGAATAGACATAGGCGGGCGTCCCGACCTCGGCCGCGAGGGCGTCGAGCGGCACGTCTTCGGCGTGAAGGGTGCCGTCCCGCGGCTGGAAATGATCCAAGGTGCCGGCCGGCCTACTGCGGGTCGCGCCCGGCGGCGGGCGAGCCGAACGGGTTCGACGGTCCGCCGTCGATCGGGATCTGGCTGGAGGGGCGGTTGACGGTCGCGGGATCGGGCAGGTCGGGGGCCCGGGCGTCGCGCGGCGCGCGTTCGGTCTCGCGTGGCGCGGGCGTTTGCAGGTCCGCCATCCGGCCGCAGCCCGCGGCGGCGAGGGCGGTCAGGGCGAGCGCGCCCGCGACGATCAGCTTTTTCATGCGAGACGCTCTTTCCACTCGGCGATGCGCGCACGGACCTGTTCCGGCGCGGTGCCCCCGAAACTCTGGCGACTGGCGCAGGAAGCCTCAGGGGTCAGCACCTTGTAAACCTCTTCGGTGATGGAGGGATGCAGGGTCTGCAGTTCTTTCAGCGGCAGTTGCGCCAGACCCACGCCCAGAGCCTCCGCCCGCTTGACCGCCGCACCGGTGACATGGTGCGCCTGGCGGAACGGCAGGTCGGCCTCGCGCACCAGCCAGTCGGCCAGGTCGGTGGCGGTCGAAAAGCCCCAGCCCGCCGCCTCGGCCATCCGGACGGCATTCGGCCGGAACGCCGTCACCATCGCCGTCATGGCCGTCAGGGCCAGGTCCAGCGCGTCCATGGCCTCAAACACCGGCGGCTTGTCCTCCTGCATATCCTTCGAATAGGCCAGCGGCAGGCCTTTCATCACGGTCGACAGGGCGACGAACGATCCCAGGATGCGGCCGGTCTTGGCGCGCACCAGTTCGGCGGCGTCGGGGTTGCGCTTCTGCGGCATGATCGAGGAGCCGGTCGTCAGGTCGTCGGGCAGGGACGCAAAGCCGAACATCGGCGTCATCCAGACCACGATCTCCTCGGCGAACCGCGACAGGTGGCCGGCCGTGATTGAGGCGGCCGCCAACGTCTCCAGTGCGAAATCCCGGTCGGACACGGCGTCGAGCGAATTGCCCATCGGCCGGTCGAAGCCGAGCGCGGACGCCGTCGCATGGCGGTCGATGGGGAAGGGTGAACCGGCCAGGGCGGCGGCCCCCAGCGGGCTTTCGTTCATCCGGACGCGCGCGTCGGCGAACCGGCCCGCGTCGCGTCCGAACATCTCGACATAGGCCATCAGGTGATGACCCAGGGTCACCGGCTGTGCGGTCTGCAGATGGGTGAAGCCGGGCATCAGGTCGCCCGCATGTTGTTCAGCCCGCTCCAGCAGGGCCTGCTGCAGCGCGGTCAGTTGCGTGACGGTGCGGTCGCAGGCATCGCGGACCCACAGGCGGAAATCCAGCGCGACCTGGTCATTGCGGCTGCGGGCGGTATGCAGCCGCCCCGACGGTTCGCCGATCAACTCGGACAGCCGGGCCTCCACGTTCAGGTGGATGTCCTCGTATTCGTCGCGGAAGGGAAAGGTCCCGGCCTCGATCTCGGCCTGGATGGTGTCGAGGCCGGACAGGATGGCCGCGCCGTCGCCGGCCGTGACGATCCCCCGGGCGATCAGCATGCGGCAATGCGCCCGCGATCCTGCGAGATCCTGTGCCCACAGGCGCTGATCGACGCCGATGGAGACGTTGATCGCCTGCATGATGTCGGCGGGCTTGGCGGAAAAGCGTCCACCCCATAGGGTCTGGCCGGATTGCGGCGTGGCCGTCTCGCCCGCATCGGGCGTCGGCGCAGGGGACTGAGGCATGGGCGGCTCGTTGAAGGTCGTTTTGATCGCGGCTGCGATCGCGGGCGTCCTCGCGGGCGGGACGATCGGCACCCTATATGCGATGAAGGCCGGTCCTTTCAAAGCGTCCGGGCCGGTCGTCGCAGAAAAGAGCGAACTGGCCCGGTTCGCGACCGGACCGCTGACCGCGCTGGAGACGCCCGCGACGCTCGAAACGGCGCCCGACTATGTCTTCCAGACCCGCGATGGCACCGATGCCCGTTTCGCCGACTTCCGGGGCAAGGTGGTGCTGGTCAATCTGTGGGCCATGTGGTGCGCGCCGTGCCGGACCGAGATGCCGACCCTGGCGACCTTGGCCTCGGCCTATCCGGACCGCGATCTTGTCGTTCTGCCGATCAATGTCGACGTCGGGGCGGATGCCCTGGCCGATGCGAAGAGTTTCATCGACGTCCACGACCCCCTGCCCTTCTACAGCGACCCGAAATTCCAGCTGCCGTTCGAGTTTCCGGGCAGGGGCAAGATGCCCCAGACGATCCTGCTGGACCGTCAGGGGCGGATCCGCGCGGCCTTCGCGGGCGAGGCGGACTGGTCGAGCCCGGAAGCGCGGGCCCTGATCGACGCGGTGCTGCAGGAGGGCGGCTAACGCTCGCCGCGCGGCGGCTCGCTGCTTGAGCCGCCGATTGCTGACTCCAACTAGTTCGGCGTCGCGTTGCCTTGGGTATCGCGGGCGGTCTCGGCCTTCTGCGCGTCGGCCTTTCGGGCCAGCGAATCGGTGGCCTCGTCGACCTCCTGGGCGGCTTCGGAGGCACCGGCCGCGATGGCCGACCCGACCTGGGACGCCTCTTCCTTCAGCGCCGATCCCGCCTTCCCGGCCGTGGCCCCGGCCCTGTCCCCGGCCGCATCGTCCCGGGCTTCGGTCTGTTCCTGTTCGGCGGGCGAGCAGGCGGCGGCACCTAGCGCCAGGATGGCGGCGGGGACGACGAACAGGGCGGACAGACGAATGGACATGGCGAACCCCTTTGGGATGATCCTGGAACCTTCAACCCGAACGCCCTCTCATGGCGAAGGTTGCGGGACGGTCGGGATGGGGAAACGGTGGTGGCTGGAGGCGGGATCGAACGGGTCCCCAATGTAGACCCGATCATGAAGATCAGTGCCTAATGTCAGGGACTGACCTTTCCGAACCGGCGCTCCACTTCATCCTAGCGTCGTAACGTTTACCGCCCATGCGCACGGGCGGCTGCCCGGCCTCCGGGTAACTAGGTTTCGTGTAACTCTTGGATACGCTCGGCGAGAAAATAGATCCCGAGCAACGACACAAGGAACAGCTGCCACATGAAAAACGCCGTCAGATAGAAGCTCAGCGGCTCGATTCCGTAGACCATCACTTCCGGGCCGAAACGAATTTGGCGCACCGCCGCTTCCATTTTAGACCAGACGCTTTTCCCAAGAAACAGCGCCACATAGATGATGAACGATAGGAACGAAGCGTAGCCAAACAGGTAGGATATGAACTGGCGATAGGACAGCTTCTTATCGACTCGCCCCCTTCCGTCTGTCCGCCTCACCGACAGCAGGGCGTCGTGCCCTTCCAGCTTGTTGTCGATACCGGCGCGATCAAACGTTGATACGGCCGCTAGAGCGGCCATGTAAAAGCCGATTAGAATTGCCAAGAGGCCGGACATCGCCCCAAAGAGTTCCTTATCCTCAAGAACCGAAAGCGGCATGTCGCAAATCAACGCCACGGCGAGCGTGCCGCCGGCTAGAAGGCCGGGCAGTATTAGGTCGTAAACGAGCTTCGATCGAAACACATCTTCGCCGTGACGTATCCGGAGATAGTTGCACGGCGTTGCAAGTTGCCTGAATGCCCATATCATCATTTGAATGATCTACCAGTTACCCGGAGAGGCAACAACTTCAATCATCTTAGACTGGATCGCGAAATTTATCTTCGGATAGCAAGAAAGAAGCACTTCTCCGAATTCACTAAGACGCTTCGCACGTACATAAAGCTTCTCTAGTGCATCTTCCATATCAAGGTCGAGCGTCGGGTTGCTGGTCGCGCCGCCCGGCAGTTTATGAATACCAAATGTGACTTTACTAAAACCCTCATCTTTCGCCTGATTTAAAAGGTTTTTCAGGCCCCGGATCATCTGATCTTCACCGACTGGCTTGGTGTGAATGACGAGTTTCTCTTCCATATACTCGATGATCTCGGCCGACCCGACGCCGCTGTATTGTGTCAACTTGCGGGTGAAGGTGACTTGAGACAGCTCAGCATTTTTTAGGTCATCTGACGCATTCTCAGTCGGCACCCGCTCCGCTGACAAGATCGGCGCGTATGGCTTTCGCGAAAGCTTGGATCGCCCTTTCGCTTTCGTGACGTGTTCAAAAGCGTAGTGGGGATTGCCCTTGATCGCTTGGGCGATGATGCGGTTAAGGGCGGTCTCGACGAGCGAGCTGGAGACTTTCGGCATCTGCTCGAAGCACGCTCGGTAGACACCGCCTTTAGGCGTTAGTGACAAAACCAGGTGAGCAGACCATCCTGGCGTTTCGTTGGCCGTCGCCGTGGTGGATCGAATTTTCCCGGCAACGGCATTTGGCGCGATCTCGATATACGCCGGCCCGAGGGCGTCGGGATCTCCTCGGTTGATAAGAAGCGTCGCCGTTCCGGTCGTTGGGTCACGGCCCATGTCGGCAATGTAGATCTGATTTTTCGGGTCGGCCTCTTGGTCATCGGCTTCAACGAACCGGTTTGATCCCTTGGCGACCAGGACTCGCGCCCGCCTAGCGGTCCACTCTGACTCCAGGATGCCGATCACGTCATCCATGCTCTGCGTAACCTTGACTGCGGCCTCGCTAGGTTTCGTCGATAAGGCAATGTGCCACTGATATACGCGCCGCTCTGAGGCTGATGCCGCCATAAGTAATGTTTCCCCACTCCGGCGGAAACCAAACAGGCTTTCAACTCAGAGTCCACAGAGCACCGGAAAGCCGGTATTTTCCGTGAATCATGCCTCGCACATCGCGTGTTATGCGAAATCGTCGCGCGCACGGTCTATTCACCCCGCCGGTCTAGACCTCGGCCATGGCCTTCGATGCAGTCCTCTCTGAACCCCTCACCGATGACCTGGAACCCGCCCTTCTACGCATCATCGAAGCGATGGCCCGTCGGGACGCGCGTGCTGACTTCAACAACGCCCGGCGGCTCCAAATGTTGGGGGCCGGTTCGAGCTTGGTATACGGCCGCAGCTCTTTAACTTGTTGTTATTGATAATAAAAAATGGTGGCTGGAGGCGGGATCGAACCGCCGACCTGTGGGTTATGAATCCACCGCTCTAACCATCTGAGCTACCCAGCCTCTGGCCCGTGGGGCAGAGCGCGGGCGGCCGGGGCCGCGCGCGAGAGGCGTGCCTATATCGTTCAGGCCCGCGCGGTTCAAGTCGCCATTCCGTCCGTCGCCGCCGCGACAGCGCGACGCGGCACGGCAGGCGGTCGGAACGCTGGAGCTTGCGCGCCGTTCGGGGCAGAGACTGACCGCATAGACCGACCCGGAGATCACCATGCGCCCGCTTCTGCTCGCCGCCTCGACGTCCATCCTCGTGCTCACCGCCGCCTGTCAGGCCAGCGGCCAGTCCCGGACCCCGGCCGCCGGAGCCCCGGTGGAGACCCGCCCTGCCAACGGCGCGAGCCAGACTCCGGCCTTCGAGGGCCAGACCCGCGCGGCCGGCGTGCGCACCGAACAGGCCCTGACGACCACGGTCGTGGCCTCCGGCCTGTCCCATCCCTGGGGCCTGGCCCTGCTGCCGGACGGCCGCTGGCTGGTCACAGAGCGGCCGGGCCGCTTGCGGATCATCACCGCCGGGGGCGAGGTCGGGGCACCGATCACCGGCCTGCCCGTCGTCGATGCGCGCGGCCAGGGCGGCCTGCTGGACGTCGTCCTGTCGCCGTCGTTCACGACCGACCGGACCATCTTCTGGAGCTATGCGGAGCCGCGCGAGGGCGGCAATGCGACCTCGGTCGCGCGCGGGCGGCTGTCGGACGACGGCACCTCGGTGGGCGATGTCCGTGTCATCTTCCGGGCGCTGCCCACCTATGACGGCGACAAGCATTTCGGATCCTCCCTGGCCTTCGATCCGGCCGGCCACCTGTTCGTCACCCTGGGCGAGCGCTCGGACAGACCGATGCGCCCCCAGGCCCAGGACCTGGGTTCGCACATGGGCAAGGTCATCCGCATCAATGCCGACGGCTCGGTGCCGGCCGACAATCCCTTTGTGAACACGGCCGGGGCGCGGCCCGAAATCTGGTCCCTGGGTCACCGCAACGTCCAGGGCGTGGCGGTCCAGCCCGGCACCGGCCACGTCTGGACCATCGAACACGGCACGCGCGGCGGCGATGAGCTGAACCGGCCGGAGGCGGGCAGGAACTATGGCTGGCCGGTCATCGCCTATGGGATCGAATATGCGGGCGGCCCCATCAACGACGGCATCACGGCGCGGCAGGGGCTGGAGCAGCCGGTCTATTACTGGGATCCCGTCATCGCGCCGGGGGGCCAGACCTTCTATTCCGGGGCGATGTTCCCCGGCTGGGACGGCGATCTTCTGATCGCGGGCCTGGGCGGCAAGTCCATCACCCGTCTGGTGCTGGACGGCGACCGGGTGGTGGGCGAGGAGCGGCTGATCGCGGACTTCGGCAAGCGCATCCGCGACCTGGCCGTAGCGGCGGACGGTGCCGTCTGGGCCATCACCGACGAGGACAACGGCCAGCTGATCCGCATCTCGGCCCGCTAAACCCGGCACAAGCCGGAACTGACGTCGCCATCCAGCCGACGCGCCCCGGCGATCGGAAGACGTCAGGGTCACATCTCCGGCGGTCGCCTCTGATCGACCCTTTCGCCGAACGCCGATTCAAGATGTGGTTTCTGTGGACGGAGTGATTCGCACATCTTGCGTCCGTTAACGGGTCGTTTACGATTAGTTGTGGCTGTCGAAACCCGAGGGGGGCTTCAGGCGCCACATCTTGAATCGCTCGACCCGGAGGGTGTCATGACCGCAGGCTGGACCGAAGATCGCGTCGGCGCACTGAAGAAGCTGTGGCTGGAAGGCCAGTCGGCCTCGCAGATCGCCAAGCAGCTGGGCGGCGGCGTCACCCGCAACGCCGTGATCGGCAAGGTGCACCGCCTGGGTCTGTCGGGTCGCGCGACACCGTCCCAGCCCGCCCGCACCACGACCTTCCGCCCCGCCCGCACGCGGACCACGCCGCCCGCACAGCCGTCGGCACCCCGACGCCTCGAGGCGGGCCGGATCGAGGCCGCCCAGCCGGCCCCGCGTCCCGTCGCGACGGCGCCCAGCCTGCCCGCCGTCGCCGAGATGCCCGGCACCGCCACGGTGATGACCCTGGGGGCGCACATGTGCAAATGGCCGATCGGCGATCCGTCCTCGACCGAGTTCAGCTTCTGCGGCCGTCGCGCCTCGGAAGGCGTCTATTGCCAGGAACACGCCCGCGTCGCCTATCAGCCGCAGATGAAGCGCGGCGGCAAGGAAGAGCTGGCCCGCAGTCTGCGGCGTTACATCTAAAGGGCGCTACCGCTACGCGCGCGGCGCTTCGCTGCTTGAGCGCGACCGGTCGATTGTCATCCCCGCGAAGGCGGGGACGGGGCTGCGGTTATCCGGGTTGACGCAGCCCCACACCTCTTGATCCTCAACCGCGCAGCGGGGGAGGGGGACCGCCGCGCCCTTGCGCGGGGGTGGAGGGGGCGGACCACGCAGCGTGTCTGAGGTGGCCCCCTCCACCGCTTCGCGGTCCCCCTCCCCCGTTCGCTTCGCTCCGGGTGAGGATTTTCTAGTTCAGCACCCGGCCGCCCGGCACGTCCAGGCTGAAGGCGGGGATGGTGGCCTCGAACTCACGGCCCGTCGCGTCGGTCATCACATAGGCCCCCTCCATCGTTCCCGACGGCGTCGGCAAGGGGCAACCCGAGGCGTAGGAATAGCTGTCGCCCGGGCCGATCAGCGGCTGCTCGCCCACCACGCCGGGACCGCGGACGGTTTCCACATGGCCTGTCGCATCGGTGATGATCCAGCGCCGGGCCATCAGCTGCACGGCCTCGGGGCCCCGGTTCTCGATCTCGACCTGATAGGCCCAGACCCAGCGTCCCTCGTCAGGATCGGACTGTCCGGCCAGATAGCTGGGTCGGACCCGCACGATCACGCCATCGGTTTCGGCTTCATAGGGTCGGGTATCGTACATGAGCGCATCGTCGCCCGGCCCTGCGGCCGATTCAAGCACGCTCAAGCGGCAAGCGACCACGGCGCGGGCGTCAGCGCGCCCGGCCGGAGGTGCGTCCGGCACCATCCCTGTGTATGGCGTTCAGCATGACCTTCGAATCTTCCGTTCCCGGCATCCTGCCCTGCCAGTCCATCGAGACCCTGATCGCCACGGGCGCGATCACCTCGGCGACCCCGTTCGACGCCGATCAGGTCCAGCCCGCCAGTCTGGACCTGCGCCTGTCCGCGCGGGCCTGGCGGGTTCGGGCCTCCTTCCTGCCTGGACAAAGGCTGGTCGCTGACCGGATCGCGGACGTGTCGATGCATTCGATCGACCTGTCGGGGGGCTATGTTCTGGAAAAGGGCTGCGTCTACATCGCCGAGCTGCAGGAACGGCTCAGCCTGCCCCGTGGTCTGATCGCCCGCGCCAATCCGAAGTCCTCGACCGGCCGGGTCGATGTCTTCGTGCGGCTGCTGACCGATCGCGGCGGCTCGTTCGACGATGTGGACGAGGGCTACGAAGGGCCTCTGTATCTCGAGATCGCGCCCCAGACCTTCTCCATCCTGGTCCGCCCCGGCACGCGGCTGAACCAGCTGCGGCTGAAGGCCGGCGAGCCCCCGAAGCTGGAAACCCGCAGCGTCGGCGTCGATCTGCAGGGCGGCGACATCGTCGGCTTCCGGGGCCGTCGCCACGCGGGCGTCGTCGATCTGGACCGGATCGACGGTCATGACCCGAAGGACTTCTGGGAGCCCCTGACCCTGCGCCGGGGCGAACTGCTGCTGGATCCGGGCGAGTTCTACATCCTCGCCTCCAACGAGGCGGTGGAGATCCCGGTCACGCAGGCGGCCGAGATGACGCCGATCGACCCCAGCGTGGGCGAGTTCCGCGTCCACTACGCCGGCTTCTTCGACCCCGGCTTCGGCACCGACGAGGCGCACGGGGCGGGGTCCAAGGGGGTGCTGGAGGTCCGCACCCACGACACCCCCTTCCTGCTGGAACACGGCCAGATCGTCGCCCGCCTGGTCTATGAGCCCCTGACCGAACGGCCGACCCGGCTGTATGGCGAGGGCGGCAGCCACTATCAAAGGCAGGGTCTGAAGCTGTCGAAGCACTTCAGGGTGTGGGGATGATTGGGGACGGCAGGCAGTAGGCAGTAGGCAGTGGAAGTTTGCCTGAGCCGCAGCCCACCAGTCCCTAATCCCTATTCCCTACTGCCTACTGCCTACTGCCTCTCTTCACACCAGCTTGTCGGCCTTCCTGAGGTCCGGGAACAGCCTCGCCCAAAGCCCGGTCGCGGTCAGGGCCCCGACGCCGCCGAAGACCGCCGCACCGATGGGTCCGAGGACGCGCACCATCAGCCCGGAATAGGCCTCGCCCAGTTCGTTCGAGGCACCGATGAACAGCATCGACACCGACGACACCCGCCCGCGCATGTGATCGGGCGTCGACAGCTGGATCAGGGTCTGGCGGATGTTGACGCTGATCATGTCGGCCGCGCCGCCGATAAACAGGGCCGCCGCGCTGATCCAGACGATCTTCGACAGGCCGAACACGACGGTGCACAGGCCGAACACGGCAACGGAGGCGAACATCAGCACCCCGCCCTTGCCCGGAAGGGGATAGCGGGCCAGCACCAGCGCCATCAGGAAGGCGCCGCCGCCGAACGAGGCCCGCAGCAGGCCGAACCCCTCGGGGCCGACATGCAGGATGTCGCGTGCGAAGATGGGGGTCAGCAGGGCCACGCCAGCGAACAGGACCACGATCAGGTCCAGCGAGATGGCCCCCAGCACGATCTTGGTGTCCCAGACGTATCTCAGGCCGTCCTTGACCGCCTGCCACCGCCCCACGCCCCCCTCGATCGGCGAGGGCTTGCCGCTGGTGCGGATCATTACAAAGCAGGCGAGCCCCAGGAAGAACAGGGTCAGCGAAGACGCGTAGGCCAGGGGCACCGACAGGCCGACGATGACCCCGCCCAGGGCCGGACCGGCGATGGCCCCGGTCTGGAAGGCGATGGACTGGGCGGCGATGGCGCGCGGCAGGGCGGCCCGGCCGACGACCATGGGCAGGAAGGCCTGGCTGGCCGGGGCCAGAAACGCCCGCGAGGCCCCGAACCCGAAGGCCACCAGCAACAGGCCCCACAGCGGCGGGCTGCCGTGGATCGCCATGGCCAGGAAGGACAGGGCGCAGACCCCTTCGGCGACGATGGCAAGGACGACGGTGCGCTTGCGATCGCGCCGGTCGGCCATCTCGCCCGCCGGCAGGGTCAGGGCCAGCAGCGGTATGAACTGGGCCAGACCGACGAGACCCAGATACAGGCTGGCCTCCGCGATCGGATGGTCCCGGCGTGCGATCTCATAGACCTGCCACAACAGGGCGGAGGACTGGATCTGGATGGCCAGGACGGCGGCGATCCGCCCCAGCCAGATCAGCCGGAAATCGTTGATCGCCCACGGATTGGTGCCGTGAGCCTCGGGTGCGTCGGTCACTTCACGCGTCCGGACGGAGTTTCATAGGGCGTTCCATCCTTGTGGCGATAGGCGGTGTCGCCATCTCCTGCGATCATCAGGTCGATATCGGGATAGTCGACCGCATCCTGTTCGGGGTTCCGGCCGCCCACCTCAAGGACCACGGCGGGTTCGTCGGAGCGATTGACCAGGTGATGCCCGTTGGCCACGCCCTTGGCAAAGCCCGCGCAGTCGCCCGCCTTCAGGACGACCTCGCCCCCATTCTCGATCAGCACGACCTCGCCCGATACGACCCAGACGAACTCGTCCTCGGCCGTGTGCCAATGCCGCTGGGACGACCAGCAGCCCGGGGCCAGAACCAGCCGGTTGACGCCGAACTGTGTCAGGCCGACGGCATTGCCCAGCCGCCGGCGTCGGCGATCCCGGCACGGCGCGTCGAAAGGCGGCGGATAGGCGGTCCCGTTGCGTTCGGGGGCTGCGTCGATGTCGATCCTGGGCATGCACTTCTCGTGGCGGCGAAGTCCCCCTAAAGCATGACCGCATGAGCGGCGCATCAACTCCCGTGATCGATCCTGTCGAACTGACGCAGCGTCTGATCCGGCGGCCGTCGGTGACGCCGGTCGATGCGGGCGCGATGGACACGCTGGAGCGGGTGCTGACCGATCTGGGCTTCACCTGCCGGCGCATGGCGTTCGAAGGTTCGACCGGGGCCGCGACCGATGCCCGGATCGAGAACCTGTATGCCCGCCGGGGCACGGCCTCGCCGAACCTCTGTTTCGCCGGCCACACCGACGTCGTCCCCACGGGCGAGGCAACGGCCTGGTCGTCCGGTCCGTTCGAGGCCGAGGTCAGGGACGGCCTGCTCTACGGCCGGGGCGCGGTGGACATGAAGGGCGGGATCGCCGCCTGGGTCGCGGCGGTGTCCCAGATCCTGGCCGCCAGGGCCGAAGACGGGGGCGAACCGGCCGGGTCCCTGTCCTTCCTGATCACCGGCGACGAGGAAGGCCCGGCGCTTCACGGGACCAAAAGGGTCGTCGAGGCGCTGATGGCCGAAGGAGAGGTCATCGACGCCTGCGTGGTCGGCGAGCCGTCCTCGCAGATGCTGCTGGGCGACATGATCAAGATCGGACGGCGCGGCTCCCTGAACAGCTGGATCACGGTCCACGGCAAACAGGGCCACGTCGCCTACCCCGCCCGCGCGGCCAATCCGGCCCCCGTGCTGGTGCGGCTTCTGGCGGCGCTGGACGCGCACGTCCTCGATGAGGGTTACGAGGCCTTCCAGCCGTCGAACCTCGAGATCACCACCATCGACATCGGCAATCCGGCGACGAACGTGATCCCGGCCGAAGCGAAGGCCCGGCTGAACATCCGCTTCAACCCCGCCCAGACCGGCGACGGCCTGATCGACTGGCTGAACCGGGAGGCGGGGCGGGTCCAGGCTGAAACGGGGCTTCAGATCACCCTGGAACATATGTGTTCGGGCGAGGCCTTCCTGACGCCGCATGGCCCGTTCGTGACGGCGGTGCAGGACGCGGTCGAGGCCTCGACCGGCCTCCGGCCCGAGGCCTCGACGACGGGGGGAACGTCCGACGCGCGCTTCATCCGGGCGATGTGCCCGGTGCTGGAGCTGGGACTGGTCGGCCAGACCATGCACCAGATCGACGAGCGGGTGCCGGTCGCCGAGTTGGTGGCCCTGACGGCCGCCTATCGCCGGGTCATCGAGACCGTGTTCGAGCGCGCCTGACGCCTCATTCCTCAGGGCCGTTCCAGGAACCGCAGCGCGCTGAGGACGTGGGCGCGGACCCCGACCGGCAGGACGGCCTCGTTGACGTCGAACTGGGGTGAGTGATTGGGCGCGGCGGTGGCCGGGTCGACGCCGTCCGGCGTGGCCCCCAGGTGGTAGAAGACCCCTGGCACCTCGCCCTGGAAATACGAGAAATCCTCGGCCACCGTCGTGGGCGGAGAGGCCGGATTGACCTTGCCCTCGCCCGCCGCCTCGGTCAGGACCGGGGCCAGCCAGGCCGACAGGGCCTCGTCGTTGAACACCAGGGCCGCGTTCTGGCGCACCGAGAAATCGGCCGTTGCACCATAGGCTTCGGCGATGTGATCGACCGCGGCCTCGGCGCGGGCGACCAGGGCGTCCCTCTGGGCGATGTTGAAGGTGCGCAGCGTGCCCGCCATCGTCGCCTCCTCGGGGATGATGTTGTAGCGGACGCCGGCGTCGATCGTGGCGATGGTGAAGACCGTCGGGGTGGTGGTCGGGTCGATGGTGCGGGCCGTCAGGGTGTTGATGGTCTGGATCACATTCGCCGTGACCGCGATCACGTCGACGCCACGCCAGGGCCAGGCCCCGTGCGTCTGGCGACCGTGCAGGACGATGTCGACCCGGTCCGAGGCCGCCATGAAGCCCTGCGGCCGATAGAAGATCGTCCCCGGGACACCGGGCACGACGTGCAGGCCGAAGATCGCCTCGACTTTCGGATCCGCCAGCGCGCCCGCCTCGATCATCAGCCGCGCCCCGCCCAGGGGCTCGCCCGGCGGCACGCCTTCTTCCGCCGGCTGGAACAGGAAGACGACGGTGCCGCTGAACCGGTCCTTCATCCCGCTCAGAACCTCGGCGGCCCCCAGCAGCATGGCGACGTGGGCGTCGTGGCCGCAGGCATGGGCCACCGGCACGGTCGCGCCCTGATAGGTGCCGGTCGCGGTCGAGGCGAACGGAAGACCCGTCGCCTCCAGCACCGGCAGGGCGTCCATGTCGGCGCGCAGGGCAACGACATGCTGTGGCCCGGTCCCGGTGCCGCGAAGCACGCCGACGACGCCCGTGCGGCCGACGCCCTCGCGGACCTCGATGCCCATGGCGCGCAGGCGTTCGGCGACGAAGGCGGCTGTGCGCGTCTCGGCGAGGCCCAGTTCCGGATGCTGGTGCAGGTCGCGACGCCAGGCGACGACCTCGGCCCGGACACCCTCGGCCGCCGTGGCGACCTCTGCGGCGCTGACGGGGCCGGACTGGGCCAGGGCGGGCGAGGCAGCCAGCGTCAGGGCGGCGGCCAGAAGGGCGGGGCGGATCATCGGCGGTCTCCGGAAAGGGCCGGCAGATGATGGGGTCAGGGATCGCGACGACGCAAGCGCCTTGCGTTCGGCTACCCCGCGACCGATGTAGCGCCCATGGCCATCAAGACCGCAAAGACGAAATGGCGTGACGTCGTCCTGGTCTGCAAGAAATGCCAGAAGAAGCTGGACGGCGGCTTTGGCCCCGACGGCGACAAGACCCTGAAAAAGGCGCTGAAGAAATACCTCCGGCCCGGCGACGGCAAGGGACGCAAGGCCGAACTGGCCGTGATCCAGACCGGCTGTTTCGACATCTGTCCCCGGAATGCCGTCGTGGCCATCAACGCCGCCAACCCCAAGGCCCTGTTGATCGTGCCGGCCGGGGCGGACCTGTTCGAGGTCAAGGCGCGGCTGGGTCTGGATGACGGGCGACGGCTGAAGCCGACGCTGACGGTCGTCGGCGACGACTGAGCCGATCAGGCGGCCGGGTCTCGTTCCATCGAGGCCTGTATGGCGTCGATTCCGGCGTTCATCATGGCGGTTATACGCTCCTTCGGACCGTCCGGCAGGAAGTCCACGACCCAGATGAAGCGGCACCGGTCCTCGCCCTCGGGCACGACGGTGTTGGACGCGCTGTGGTGTTCGAACGTGTCGGCAAGGATGCTGTAGACGATCCTGCGGTGCTCATCGTCGATGGCGATCAGCCGTTCGCGCAGGACCAGCCCACCGTTGAACGTCACGGTCCGCACGTCGCCCTCCACGACCGTGTCCAGAATGAAGCCCGGCGCTGTCTTCGTATGCAGGGCACCGAAATCCCGAAGGGCGTCCCAGACCTTGTCCGCCGGGGCATGAAGGGTTCGTTCGATGTGGAGGGTGGCCATGTCGTCTCCCGGGGTTCCGTCCAGCCGACACTGCATCGCCGGGCCGTCCGTGTCTCGCGGCTTTCGGACCGGATCGCCAGGGCCGTGACCTTGGGCCGGGTCGGCGCTATGCCGATCCGATGTCCCCCAGATCCCCCGCCTTCATGATCCTGTTCATCGTCAGCCTGATCGCTGCGGCGGGGAACATGGGGCTGCAGTCGGTCCTTCCCGCGATCGGACGGCAGTTTCACCTGTCGGACACCCTGGTCGCCGGGGCCTTCGCCATCTCGGCCCTGATGTGGACCTTCACCTCGCCGTTCTGGGCGCGGCTGTCGGATACGCTGGGACGCAAGCGGGTCATCGTCATCGGCATGAGCGGCTTCGTGGTGTCGATGACCGGCTTCGGTCTGGCCGCCACCTCCGGCATCGAGGGGTGGCTGGGGCCGATCATCGCCTTTGCCCTGATGGCCACCGCGCGCACCGTCTATGGCGTGTTCGGATCGGCCGCGCCGATCGCGTCCCAGGCCTATGTCGCCGACCGGACCGGACCGGCGGAGCGGACCCAGGCGATGTCCCTGCTGGCCTCGGCCCAGGGACTGGGCACGGTGCTGGGGCCGGTCCTGTCACCCCTGTTCATCCTGCCGCTCGTCGGACTGGCCGGGCCGATGTACGTCTTCGCCCTGTTCGGCCTGATCGTGTTGGTGATCGTCATGCGGTTCCTGCCGTCCGGAGACGTCGTCCGCATCCCGTCGCCGAGCGGCCAGCGAAGCGATGTCGGCAAGGGCCTGTGGCGCGATCCGCGGGTGCGCGACTTCCTGCTGTTCGGCCTGCTGGTGACGGGCGCGCAGGCGGTCAATATCTCCGTGCTGGGGTTCCACATCATCGACGAGATGGCGACGACCGGGCTGGACGCGCGCGCGGCCCAGCCCTTCATCGCCCTGGCTATGTTCGCCGGAGCGACGGCCACCCTCATGGTCCAGTGGGGTCTGATCCCGCTGCTGAAGCTGCGTCCACCCGAACTGATGCGCTGGGGCGCGGCCCTGGCGCTGGGCGGCAATCTGCTGAGCATCGCCTCGCCGGGCTATTTCGGGGTGGTTGTCGGCTATGCGGTCGTTTCGATGGGCGTCGGCTTCGCGCGCCCGGGCTTCACCGCCGGATCGTCGCTGGCCGTGGGACCCCATGAGCAGGGCGCGGTGGCGGGGCTGATGATGTCGCTGGCGGGCCTCAGTTTCCTCGGGCCCCCCGTGGCCGGCGTCGCGCTGTACGAATGGCGGGAGTTCGCCCCGTTCGCCGGCAATGCGCTGCTGCTTGCCGGGGCCGTTGCCGTCGCCTGGATCAGCCCCGCCCTGAAGGCCCTGGCCGCGCGCACCGACGACGAGACGCCGGCCCCCGAGATGGCCCCCGCCTCCCAGCCCGGCCCAGAGGGCAACAGCTGACCACAGGGCCCCTCCACCGGCCCCGGTCGCGCCTGTGGCTCGATCCACCGGAGGACCTCCATCGTGAATCCGATGAAGCGGGTCGGCCTGGCCGCGGCTCTGTGAATGTTCTTTCGATCGGAGTCGCATCAAGGGGCGTAGTCGCGGTAACGTCGCCGGATGACCGACGTCGACCTTGATTCCGGCGATCCGCCCTGGGCGGAGGACGACGCCCCGGAATCCGAAAAGCATGAGCGCGACGAGAACACCGACGACATGTTCGGTGCGCCGGCGGCCGGGCCGACTGTCGCACCCGCCGCCGTCCCGCCCGTTGGGGTCGCCGACGACGCGCACCGGAACGATGGTGAGGCCTACACCGTCCTGGCCCGCAAATACCGGCCGCGCACCTTCGAGGACCTGATCGGTCAGGAGGCGATGGTGCGCACCCTGACCAATGCCTTCGCCACCGGCCGGATCGCCCACGCCTTCATGCTGACTGGCGTCCGGGGCGTCGGCAAGACGACCACCGCCCGCCTGCTGGCCCGGGCCCTGAACAACGAGACCGAGGTCATCGACCGGCCTTCGCTGGAGCTGACCGCCCACGGCCGCCACGACGCGGCGATCATGGCCGGCCAGCACATGGACGTGATGGAGCTGGACGCCGCCAGCCACACGGGCGTCAACGACATCCGCGACATCCTGGAGTCCGTCCGCTATGCGCCGGTCGAGGCCCGCTACAAGGTCTATGTGCTCGACGAAGTGCACATGCTGTCGAACCAGGCCTTCAACGCCCTGCTGAAGACGCTCGAAGAGCCGCCGCCCCACGCCAAATTCATCTTTGCCACCACCGAGATCCGCAAGGTGCCGGTGACCATCCTGTCCCGCTGCCAGCGGTTCGACCTGCGTCGCGTCGAGCCGGAAATCCTCGTCGAGCACCTCGGCCGGATCGCCACCCGGGAGGGTATGAAGGTCGAGGACGACGCCCTGGCCCTGATCGCCCGCGCCGCCGAGGGTTCGGTCCGCGACGGCCTGTCCCTGCTGGATCAGGCGCTGGTTCAGGGCGAGCGCGGCGAGACCGTCGCCACCGACACGGTCCGCGACATGCTGGGGCTGGCCGACCGCAGCCAGACCATCGCCCTGTTCGAACAGATCATGGCCGGGCGGACACCCGAGGCGCTGGAGACCTTCCGCACGCTCTACGGCTTCGGGGCGGACCCCGTGCAGGTGACCAACGACCTGCTGGAACACTGCCACGCAGCCGCGGTCGCCAAGATGCTGGGGCCGAACGCGACCCGCCTGCCCAACGATCAGGCCCAGCGACTGGCGGCCATGGGCTCCCAGGTCTCGGCCGGGACGCTGTCGCGGACCTGGTCGATGCTGCTCAAGGCGCTGGACGAGGTTCGCCGCGCGCCCAGCCCCGCCGATGCGGTCGAGATGGCCATCGTGCGGCTGGCCTATGCCGCCGACCTGCCCGGGCCGGAGGAGGCGCTGAAGCGCCTGCAGTCGGGCGAGCCGCTGTCCGGCGGGCCAGGTGGCGGCACCGGCGCCGGTGGACCGCGCGGCGGCGGCGGTGCGTCGGCCCGGATGGCCCCGAGAGCGGCGGCCCAGCCCGCCCTGCCGGACCCGCAGACCTTCGAGGCCGTGGTCGCGCTGATCGGCGAGAAGCGCGAGATCGCCCTGCAGATGGATGTGCAGCGCTATGTGCGTCCCGTGTCGTTCAAGCCGGGTGCCCTGACCTACGAGCCCGTCGACGGGGCCCCGGCCAACCTCGCCACCCGCCTGTCGTCGCGGCTGAAGGACTGGACCGGCCGCCAGTGGTTCGTGGTCGCCAACGGTCAGGGCGGCGGCGAGACCCTGATCGAACAGGAAAGGAAGGCCACCGTCGCCCTGCGCGCCGAGGTCGAGGCCGATCCCTTCGTCCGCGCGGTGATGGAGGCCTTCCCCGGCGCCGTCGTCGGCGAAATCAAGACCCTGGCTCCCGCCGTCGAGATGCCCAGCATTCCCGACGACGCGGACGAAGACGAATAGGGCCCTACAGGATCTGCGCCGCCTCCTCGAAGTCCAGGCGCGGCGAGCGGGGGAACAGGTTCTCGTCGGTGCCATAGCCCAGGTTGAGAATGAAGTTCGGCTCCACGCTGGTGCCGGCGAAAAACGCGGCCTTGACCTCCGCTGCGTCAAAGCCCGACATCGGACCGACGTCCAGACCGAGGGCGCGCGCGGCGATCATGAAATAGCCGCCCTGAAGCGACGAATTGCGGAAGGCCGATTCCCTGCGCGCCGCCTCATCGGCGAACCAGTCCCTGGCACCGGGCGCATGGGGAAACAGTCTGGGCAGTGTCTCATGGAACCGGGTGTCCATGCCGATGATGACGTTGACCGGCGCCTTCAGGGTCTTCTCGCGGTTGTTGCCGCTCATGAAGGGCGCGAGCCGCTGACGCGCCTCGACCGACGTCAGGAACAGGAACCGCGCCGGGGTGGAGTTGACGGCGGTCGGTCCGAACCGGGTCAGATCGTACAGGCGGCGCAGCAGCGCCTCCGGGACCGGCCGGTCGCTGAAGTCGTTGCGCGTCCGGGCTTCGGTGAACAGCTGGGCCAGGGCGGTATCGTCCAGCGCCACATCGCGGGTGGAAGGATCGTAGGTCATCAAGATGGGTCCCGGGGCAAATAGCAACGATTGCAGTTGCGAAAATAGGCACCCCGTTCGTCGGTGCAAGCGGGCAAATCACAGCATCGGGGTCCTTCCCCCCTGTCGCGACGTCGCGTCCCGGCCTATCCTGTGGCCATGAAAGACCTTAACCAACTGATGCAGCAGGCCCAGGCGATGCAGCAGAAGCTGCAGGACGCCCAGGCGAAGATGGCCGAAACCACCGCCGAGGGCAGCTCCGGCGGCGGTCTGGTGACGATCGCGCTGAAAGGCGCGGGCGAGCTCACCGGCGTGAAGATCGACGACAGTCTGATGGTACCGGGCGAGACCGAAATCCTCGCCGACCTGATCGTCGCCGCCCATGCCGACGCCAGGCGCAGGCTGGACACCGTCAATACCGACCTGATGCGCGAGGCGGCCGGCCCCATGGCGGGCATGAACATTCCCGGCATGCCCAAGCTGTTCTGACTTGGCGGCATCGGCGGGACCCGAGATCGAGCGGCTGATCGCGCTCCTGGCCAGGCTGCCGGGGCTGGGTCCCCGCTCGGCCCGCCGCGCCGCCCTGGCCCTGCTGAAGAAGCGCGAACAGCTGCTGGAGCCCCTGGCCGCATCCCTGGCCGAGACGGCGGCCAAGGTCGTGTCCTGCTCCATCTGCGGTACGCCCGACACCCGCGACCCCTGCTCGATCTGTTCGGACGGATCGCGCGACAACGGGCTGATCTGCGTGGTCGAGGAGGCGGGGTCGCTGTGGGCCATGGAGCGGTCGGGCGCCTTCCGCGGCAAATACCATGTGCTGGGCGGGCTGCTGTCGGCGCTGGACGGCGTCGGCCCCGATGCGCTCCGGGTCGCCGAACTGGTCGGGCGGGTGAAGGGCGGCGAGGTGCGCGAGGTCGTGCTGGCCCTGCCCGCCACGGTCGATGGGCAGACCACCGCCCACTATCTGGCCGAGCGGGTCGCGGGCGACGGGGTCGAAGTCACGTCCCTGGCCCGCGGCGTGCCCGTCGGTGGCGACCTCGACTGGCTGGATGACGGCACGATCGTCCAGGCGCTGCGGGCGCGGCGACCGGCCTAACCGCTGTTCCGCAGGCCCGCGGCCACGCCGTTGATGGTCAGCAGGATGCCTTCACGCACGCGGGGGTCGTCGTCGCCCGAGCGCCGCCGGCGGATCAGCTCGATCTGGACGTGGTTCAACGGCTCGACATAGGGCATCCGCAGACGGATCAGACGGTCGAGCTCGGGCTGTCCGCCCAGAAGCTCCGTCTGTCCGCTGATGGCCAGGACCGCATCACGCGTCCGGTCCCATTCGGCCTTCAGGGCCCCGAAGATCGAAGCCGCCAGCGCCGGGTCCGGAACCAGTCCGGCATAGCGGCGGGCGATGGTTATGTCGGACTTGGCCATGATCATCTCCATGTTCTGGAGCAGGGTGCGGAAGAAGGGCCAGTCGGTCGCCATGGCGCGCAGCTCTTCCATGTCCTGGCCCTGCACGGCCGAGCCGAAGCCGAACCAGCCGGGCAGCATGACGCGGCTCTGGCTCCAGCTCAGCACCCAGGGAATGGCGCGCAGATCCTCGATGGCGGTGGAGGCGGTCCGCGACGTGGGCCGCGAACCGATCTTCAGCCCGGCGATCTCGTTGATCGGGGTGGCGGCGCGGAAATAGTCGACGAAGCCCGGCGTCTCATAGACCAGGGCCCGGTAGGCCGCCATTGAGGCGATCGAGAGGGCCGAGGCCGTCGCCCCGTGTTTCGCGGTCATCGCCTCGTCCGGCGGCGGGGCGAGTGAGGCGATCAGGGTCCCGGCCGTCAGGGCATCCAGGTTTCGCCGCGCCACGTCGGGCTCGCCGTATTTGTTGGCGATCACCTCGCCCTGTTCGGTGATGCGGATCCGGCCCGCGACCGTGCCCGTGGGCTGCGAGATGACGCCCGCGAAGCTGGACCCGCCGCCCCGGCCCACGGCCCCGCCGCGCCCGTGGAACAGCTGTAACCGCACGCCGACCGTCCGGGTCACGCCGAGCAGCGCCCGCGACGCCTCGTGCAGTTCCCAGGTCGAGGTCAGATAGGACCCGTCCTTGTTGGAATCCGAATAGCCGATCATCACCTCCTGCACGCCCCGCGCACGGGCCACGGCGAGGGCCGAAGGTTCCTGCAGCAGGCGGGTCAGGGTCGGCCGGGCGGCGCGCAGGTCGTCGATGGTCTCGAACAGGGGCGCGGCCTGGATCGGGCAGGCGGCCGGGTCGTCGTGGCGATACAGGCCGACTTCCTTCAGCAGCAGATAGACCTCCAGCAGGTCGGAGGCCGCGTCGGTCTTGGACACGATATGGGTGCGGATCGCCTGGGGTCCGAAGGTGCCAATCGCCTCCGCCGCCGCCTGCAGGATGGCGCGTTCCTTCAGCACCTCGGGGTCGTAGGCCTCATAGGGACTGAACAGCAGGCGCGGCGCGGCCAGCTCGGCCGACAGCAGGGCGATGCGGCTCTCCTCATCCAGCGCGGCATAGTCGGGGCAGACACCGGCCACGCGCAGAAGATGGGAAACGACTCGCGCATGGACGTCTGAATTCTGGCGCAGATCGAGCGTCGCCATGTGAAATCCGAAAACATCGACCGTGGCGATCAGGCGCGACAGGCCGTCGTCGGCGAAGACCGCGCCGTGGCTGGCCACCAGACTGTCCTGCAGGACCGCCAGATCGGCGCGGAAGGCCTCTGGTCCATCATAGGGGGGCGCGTTGAACAGAGCGGGGCGCGGCGCGGTCTCTCCGGTCAGGATCGGATGGGTCGCCGACAGCCGGGCATAGATCTGACTGAGGGCGCGGCGATAGGGTTCGTCGGCGCGGTGGGGAGAGGCGTCCCCGGACCCGGCCGCCAACGCCTGCAGCGCCGGACTGATGGTGGCGAGCGAACCGGACAGGCTGAGCTCGGCCCCCAGGGCGTTCACCGCCTCCAGATAGTGGCGCAGCACCGCCTTGGCCGGCGTGGCGAAGGCGGCGCGCAGGGCGGCGGCGTCGACATTGGGATTGCCGTCCCGGTCCCCGCCGACCCAGGCCCCGATGCGGATGAAGGGCTTGAGGTCCGGCGCCTTCAGACGCCTGCGCCAGTCGATCAGCTGTTCCGGCGCGACCTTCAGGAAGACGCGTTCGAGGAAAGACACCACCGTGTCGATCTCGTCCTGCACCACCAGGCCGGTCGTGCGCACCAGCCGGGTCGCCCACAGGATCACCGTCTGTCGACGCAGACCCGAGATCAGGACATCGGGCGCGCACGACAGGTCATCGCGGTCGCAGGCATCCAGCAGGTCAGACACGGTGGCGATCCGGTCGATGACGCTTTTCCTTCGCACCTCCGACGGGTGGGCGGTCAGGACCGGGGAGATCAGGGCCTCCGACAGCAGGGCCCGCGCGTCCTCGACGGACCGCCCAGCCTCCGCCAGCCGGGCCAGCGCCCCCTCGGGCGTATCGGGCCGCGCCCCCTCGGCCGTCTGGCTGCGGGCGCGGCGCTTGCCGGCCCGGTCCTCGGCCACATTGGCCAGCAGGGAGAAGACCGCGAACCCGTGGGCCAGCCCCACCGCATCGTCCAGCGACAGGTCCGACAGCAGCCGCTCCAGCTCCGCCGAGCCGCGCGCGCCCGCGTGCCGGTGATAGCCGACGGAAGCCACACGCACCGCCTCGATCCGGTCGTAGAGGTCCTGTCCCCCCTCGTCGCGGATCACCTCGCCCAGCAGTCCGCCGAGCAGGCGAACCTCCTCGCGCAGGCGATCGTCAGCGACGGGGACGTTGGACACGGGCATGGTCATCTCGGGCAGCGGGGAGGCTGGACCCACACTGATGGAACACCGACCTTCAGGCGAGCCATGAAGCGTGATTTGATCTGGTATCAAAATTCGGTATCATGTTTCCGTGAAAGGCAAACATGCCAGAACGCTGGACGCTATCTTCGCCGATCCGGTGCGGGCCAATGTCGCGTGGTCGGACGTGGAGGCTTTGTTCTCGGCGGCGGGCGGCACGATCAGCGAGGGCCGGGGCTCCCGGGTTCGGGTCAGCCTGAACGCCGTCGATGCCGTCTTTCACCGTCCGCATCCGCAGAAGGAGACGGACAAGGGCGCATTGAAATCCGTGCGCCGGTTTCTGACGGAGGCGGGCCATGCGCCCGATGCCAAACGATGACGACCATGACCCATGACGGCTATCTGGCGACCGTCGAACTGGACGAGGCTGCCGGTCTGTTCCACGGCGAGGTGATCAATACCCGCGATGTTCTGACCTTCCAGGGGCGGACGCCGGACGAGCTGAAGACAGCCTTCGCCGATACGATCGCCGACTACCTCGACTGGTGCCGCGAGCGTGGCAAGACGCCGGACAAGCCCTTCTCGGGCACCTTCTCGGTCCGGGTCGCGCCGGAGGTGCATCGGAGGGCGGCCGCCGCGGCGGCGCGGGAAGGCAAGAGTCTGAACGGGTTTGTAGCCGAACTACTGGATCGAGCGTCGTTAGGTAAACACGAGGCCGTCTAATATAGACCTGCATCTTGTTTAATGCTCATTTCAGCGAGCTCTTCTGTCGAAATATGGTAATCAGCACCCTCATCACGAATATTTATCATTCTAAGATTTTTTACGACATCAACTAGTAGTACACGTAGGGCCTCTAGCTGAAAAATCAGAACACTAAAACCTATGATAACAACGGCTATGAGCATCACAGCAGTCCCGATATTTCGTCGAAGACGTTTTGGGCCTCTTTCATTTCGTGGAGAGCAGCAGGTTCGCCGGGCTTCCCACGCTGCTCCTTCAGGTGGTGAGCGGCGGCAATCAGGTTATCCAGCGCCGCTAACCATGCGTCCTGTAGTGACATTTTGCCCCCCATTCGTTCCCGTTAATCATTAGGCATCCGTGCGGCAGGCGTCACCCGTCAAATTCACCGAGACCTCAAGCCAAAGCTGCGTGTTGCCCACAGGAGGAACATCGTGCATAAGCCCGCGCTTCCGGCGCAAGTGAACCTCGCGTCTCCACCATCACGACCCCGGTTTCGACCGGACGAGGATGGCGAGAACCCCCTGCCGACGTGATCGTCGCCAGGGGCCGTTGTCGTATGGAGCCGCGTCACCCGCCCCAATGAGGTGTTTATGTTCGAGGCTCTGAACGAGCGGCTGACAGGCGTTTTCGACCGGATCACCGGCCGCGGTGCCCTGTCCGAAAAGGACGTCTCAGAGGCAATGCGCGAAGTGCGCGTGGCCCTGCTGGAGGCCGACGTCGCCCTGCCGGTCGTCAAGGACTTCATCGCCTTCGCTACGGAAAAGGCCACGGGCGAAGAGGTCATCCGTTCGGTCCGCCCCGCCGACCAGGTCATCAAGATCGTCTATGACGGCCTGGTCGAGATGCTGGGCGGCGAGGAGCCGACCCCGCTCAACCTGAACGCCACCCCGCCCGCCGTCCTGCTGATGGCCGGCCTGCAGGGGTCGGGCAAGACCACCACCTCCGCCAAGCTGGCGCTGCGGCTGACGAAGTTCGATCGCAAGAAGGTCATGATGGCCTCGCTGGACACGCGGCGTCCGGCGGCCATGGAACAGCTGGCGCAGCTGGGCAAACAGATCGAGGTCGCGGTCCTGCCGATCGTGGCGGGCGAGAGCGCGGTCCAGATCGCGCGGCGGGCCCTGACCTCGGCGAAGCTTCAGGGCTTCGACGTCCTGATCCTCGACACCGCAGGCCGCATCACCCTCGACGAAGGCCTGATGAACGAGGTGGCCGAGGTCGCCGCCATCGCCAGTCCGGTCGAGACCCTTCTGGTCGCCGACAGCCTGACCGGCCAGGATGCGGTCCGCACCGCCAGGGCCTTCCATGAACGCCTGCCCCTGACCGGCCTGATCCTGACCCGGGCCGACGGCGACGGGCGCGGCGGGGCCATGCTGTCGATGCGGGCGGTCACCGGCCTGCCGATCAAATACATGGGGTCGGGCGAGAAGGTCGACGCGCTGGAGGTGTTCGACGCCCGCCGCGTCGCTGGCCGGATCCTGGGTCAGGGGGACATCGTCGCCCTGGTCGAGAAGGCCGCGACGGAACTGGACCAGGCCAAGGCCGAGGCCATGGCCAAAAAGCTGGCCAAGGGACAGTTCGACCTGAACGACCTGGCGGCCCAGCTGCAGCAGATGAAGAAGATGGGCGGCCTTCAGGGCATCATGGGCATGCTGCCCGGCGTGGCGAAGATGAAGGCCCAGATGGCCGAGCAGAACATCGACGACCGGATGATCCTGCGCCAGGAAGCCATCATCTCTTCGATGACCAAGGCCGAGCGCAGGAAGCCCGACCTGCTGAACGCCAGCCGCAAGAAGCGCGTCGCGGCCGGCGCCGGTGTCGAGGTCCAGGACATCAACCGGTTGCTCAAGCAGCACCGCCAGATGGCCGATATGGTCAAGTCCCTGTCGAGGGGCGGGCGCGGCAATCTGCAGAAGATGGCGGCGATGATGGGCGGTATGCCCGGAATGCCCGGCGGGGGCGGGGGTATGGGCGGCATCGGCGGTCCCGACATCTCGCGCCTCAAATCCCTCGGCGGCGGGCGGATGCCCGAGCCGTCCGAGGACGAAATCAAGGCCCTTCAGGACCGGCTTTCCGGCCTGGGCGGCGGATCACTGCCGGGGGGCCTTCCGGGCCTGCCCGGCCTTCCCAAGAAACCCAACTGATCTCCCTGAAAGAAGACTGACATGCTGAAGATTCGTCTGGCCCGTGGCGGCACCAAGAAGCGCCCCTACTACTATATCGTCGTCGCGGACTCGCATTCGCCGCGCGACGGCAAGTTCCTGGAGCGCGTCGGCACCTACAACCCGATGCTGCCCAAGGATGGCGACAAGCCCCGCGTGACGCTCAAGGCGGAGCGCATCTCGGAATGGCTCGGCAAGGGTGCCCAGCCGACCGACCGCGTTGCCCGCTTCCTGAGCCAGGACGAAGCCCTGGCCGGCAAGGTCAAGTGGACCCAGGGCAACAACCCGAACAAGGGCACCCCGGGCAAGAAGGCCCAGGAACGCTCGGCCGAACGCGCCCAGCGCGAAGCCGACCGCGCCGAGGCCGAAGCCGCCGCCAAGATCGAGGCTGCCGAAGCCGCCGAACGCGCCCGGGAAGAAGCGGCCGCGGCCGCCGAAGCCGCCAGGAACGCACCGCCGGTCGAAGAGGCCCCTGCCGAGGAAGCCGCCGCTGAAGAGGCTCCCGCCGAGGCTGCGGCCGAAGCCGCTCCGGCTGAGGAGGCCCCGGCCACTGAAGAGGCTCCGGCCGAAGGCGCTGCCGAGGAAGAAAAGACCGAGGCTTAAGCGTGATCTCCCTCTCCCGGCGGGAGAGGGAGACCGCGCACGGCAGGCTCAGCCCGTCGTCCTTGCGCGGTCGGGTGAGGGGTTACGGTCTGACCGGCCCCCACCTTAACCCCTCACCCTTTCGCGCGAGTCCGATCGCTGCGCTCTGGGGCGCTCAAGCCCTCTCCCTCCGGGAGAGGGGACGATGACGGCCAAACTCATCCTTGTCGGCCATGTCGCGGGCGGCTTCGGCGTGAAGGGCGAGGTCAAGATCACGGCCTATACGGCCGACCCTCTGGCTCTGACGGCCTATGGTCCCCTGCTGCGCGCCGACGGGTCGCACGCCCTGACCGTCCTGTCGGCCCGGCCGACGAAGGACGGCATCGTCGGCCGGGTGAAGGAGGTCGCCACCAGGGAGGAGGCCGATGCGCTGCGGAACCTCAAGCTCCACGTCCCGCGCGAGCGGTTTCCGGCCCCGGACGAGGACGAATTCTATCTGGCAGACCTGATCGGGGTGGAGGCCCGCGATCCCGACGGCGTCGTTCTGGGCACGGTGAAGGCAGTACAGAATTTCGGGGCCGACGACATGCTGGAGATCGCACCCGCTGCGGGCGGGCCGACCTGGTTCCTGCCGTTCACCCGGGCCGCAACGCCGGAACTGCACCTGTCGGACGGCTGGCTGCTGGCCATCCGCCCGAACGAGGTCGGCGAGCGCGAGCCGGACTAGACCTCTTCGGTCTCTGCGTCGCCGACGTGCTTCTTGATCGACTCGATCGCGCGTTTGGCACCCGATTTGTCGGAATAGCCCTCGGTCGAGAAGATCACCTCGGAATTGTACTTGAACCGGACGCGGAACTCGCCGGCCTTGTCCTTGTAGATTTCGAACTTGTGGGCCATCCGGCACCTCCGCGTTGCTGACGCCCGATATGGCCCCGCTTGTGCAGGTCGGGCAAGCCGACGAAGTCTGACGGCTCACAGCAGCCGGCAAGAGTCCCTGCTCTTGCGGCCGTCAGGTCGGCGCATGACATGGATGGTGGTCCGGGGACCGACGATCCCCACCCTGTCCTGGATCATCAGGTCTCAAGCCAGCGGGCGAAGATGTCTCGCCGGGGTGCCGCTAAAGCAGTTACCCAGAGAACACCCCGGATTTGCGACCAGGTGTTCGAAATGTGCGCGGGGGACGCCAGACGACCCCTCCTTGTGAGCGCGAATCTGACCTTGGCACTCAGGACAGCGGAATTCTCGTCGAGCGTAGGTCGTCAGCGCCGCTTCAAGGGTGATCGAGTGCCATTGCTTGAACGCCTTGATCTCGCAAGTGTCGCGCATCACCCCTCCTCGTCCCCCGCCAGCCCCATCATGTGGAAGCCGGCGTCGACGTGGACGACCTCGCCGGTGGTCGAGAAGCCGAGGTCCGAGCACAGCCACAGGGCGGCGCCGGCGACGCCCTCCATCGAGGTGTCCTCCTTCATGGCCGACATCGCGCGGCCCTGGGCAATCATGCCCCGGCCGCCCGAGATTCCGGCCAGAGAAAGCGTCCGCATGGCCCCGGCCGAGATGGCGTTGACGCGGATGCCCCGGGGACCCAGGTCGCGGGCGATGTAGCGGGTCGCGGCCTCCAACGCCGCCTTGGCCACGCCCATGGTGTTGTAGTTCGGGATGGCCCGTTCCGAACCGAGATAGGTCATGGTGACCATCGACCCGCCGTTGGGCATGATCTTCGACGCCCGACGCGCCACATCGACGAAGCTGAAGCAGCTGATGTTCATGGCCAGCAGGAAGCTGTCGCGGCTGGTATTGTCGATGAAGGAGCCCTTCAGCTCGTCCTTGTTGGCGAAGGCGACGGAGTGGACGACGAAGTCGATCGTGCCGAATTCGGCCTCCAGGGCCGCGAAGGCCGCGTCCATCGAGGCGTCGTCGGTGACGTCGGCCTGGATCAGCAGTTTGGCGCCCACGCTTTCCGCCAGGGGTCGCACGCGACGCTCCAGCCCCTCGCCCATATAGGTGAAGGCCAGCTCCGCCCCCTGGGCCGCCAGCTGGGAGGCAATACCCCAGGCGATGGAGTTGGCGTTGGCCACCCCCATGATCAGGCCCTTCTTGCCCTTCATGAGTTCGCCCGCGGGCATGTTCCAGGCGGATTCGGTGGCCATCGTGTGTCTCCTCTTTGGCCCACCTAGCAGGGGGGCCGATCAACGAGAACCCTCTCCCGCAGGGAGAGGGCTTGAGCGCCTGAGAGCCCCAGGCGATCAGACTTGCGCGAAAGGGTGAGGGATTATGCCCTCACCGGCTCACACCTTGGAGAAGATCACCGTCCCGTTGGTGCCGCCGAAGCCGAAGCTGTTGGACATGACGGTGGTCAGTTCGACGTCCTTGCGTTCGCGCAGGATCGGCATCCCCTCGAACTCCGGATCGAGGTTTTCGATGTGGGCGCTTTCGGCGGCGAAGCCGTTGTCGAGCATCAGCAGCGAATAGATCGCTTCCTGAGCGCCCGCCGCGCCGAGGCTGTGGCCCGTCAGGGACTTGGTCGAGGAGATCAGCGGCATGTCGGTGCCGAAGACGTTGCGGACGGCGCCCATCTCCTTGCTGTCCCCGACCGGCGTCGAGGTGCCGTGGGGGTTCAGATAGTCGATCCTGCGGCCTCCGGCCTGGGCCATGGCGATCTTCATGCAGCGCTCGGCCCCCTCGCCCGAGGGCGCGACCATGTCGTAGCCATCGGCATTGGCGCCATAGCCGACGACCTCGGCATAGATCCGGGCACCGCGGGCGACGGCCCGCTCGTACTCTTCCAGCACCACGATCCCGGCACCGCCGGCGATGACGAAGCCGTCGCGGGCGACGTCATAGGCCCTGGAGGCCACCGAGGGCGTCGCATTGAAGTCGGACGACATGGCACCCATGGCGTCGAACATGTTGGACATGGACCAGTCGATGTCCTCGACACCACCGGCGAAGACCACGTCCTGCTTGCCCCACTGGATCTGTTCGGCCCCCGCGCCGATGCAGTGGGCCGAGGTCGCGCAGGCCGAGGAGATCGAATAGTTGACGCCGCGCATCTGGAACCAGGTCGACAGGACCGCCGAGGGGCCGGACGCCATGGCCTTGGGCACGGCGAAGGGTCCGATCCGCTTGGGCGCGCCCTTTTCGATCGTGGTCTGGGCGGCCTGAAGAATGACCTGGGTCGAGGGCCCGCCTTCGCCCACGATCAGGCCGATGCGGTCGTCCCGGATCTCTTCCGGCGTCATGCCGGAGTCCCTGAGCGCCTCCTCGAAGGCGATGTGACCCCAGGCCGTGCCGTTGGCGAGGAAGCGCGCGGCGCGACGGTCCACCAGCGGTGCCCAGTCCTCGGCGGTGGCGCCCAGCGACGGCGGGGCCCAGACCTGGGAGCGGAAGCCGTGCTGGATATGATCCGGGGCAGCGACCACACCCGATCGTGCTGTGCGCAGCGACGCCGTGACCTCATCCCGGCCCGTGCCGATGGAGGAGACGATACCCAGACCCGTGACGACGACACGCCGCATGCAGTTTCCTTCTCTGACCTAAGGCTCCGCGTTGACCGCGGTATTGGTTTGGTTTCAGGCGTCGACGGGCTTTTCGCCCGCCTGGAACAGACCGACGCGCATGTCGGTCGCCGTATAGATAGGCACGCCGTCGGCTTCCATCACCCCGTCGGCGATTCCCATGACCAGACGACGGTTGATGACCCGTTTGAGCGTGATCTTGTAGGTCACCTTCCGGATGTCCGGCGTGACCTGGCCGGTGAACTTGACCTCGCCCACGCCCAGCGCCCGGCCCCGGCCCGGTCCGCCGATCCAGCCGAGATAGAAGCCGACCAGCTGCCACATGGCGTCCAGACCCAGGCAACCGGGCATGACCGGGTCATTGATGAAGTGGCAGGCGAAGAACCAGAGGTCGGGATGGATATCCAGCTCGGCCTCGACATAGCCCTTGCCATGCTCGCCGCCATCGCCGTTGATCTCGGTGATCCGGTCGAACATCAGCATGGGCGGGGCCGGCAGCTGGGCATTGCCCGGCCCGAACAGCTCCCCCCGGCCCGAAGCCAGCAGGGCGGCGTGGTCGAAGGACGACGGGTATTGCGAAGTGTTCAAGGCGTGGCCGCTCCGGTGTGTTGCGCCGGGGTTACACGAGCACGATGGAGGGCTCAACCACTACGGCACTCTCCCTGCCCTTCGCGGGGCGGAGAAAGTTCGGGGCGCTACCCTGCCTCGCCCGCCCCACGGCGCGCGTCGCACTGGGCCGTCGGCTGGGTGCCGAAGACGGACCCCTGGGGCAGCCAGCCCTTGAGCTTGTGCGCCCGGACGCGGCACCAGCCATCCCGGCACTCGTCCAGGGCGACGACAGAGCGGGGGCTGAAACGGGCGCGTACGGGCGACCGGGCGTTGCGAGCGGCATGCACCGCCACCTCGACATCGCTGCCATTGAAGGCCCCGCGTCGGCCGGAGGCGACGCTGCGGTTGATCCAGGCGACGCCGTGTTCGGGATCGCATATCTTTCGCCACTCGCGCGTTTCGGCGATCACCTGGACCGGCAGGCCCGCGGCGCGGTATTCCCACAGGATGCGGTAGTCGAGCCCCGGACCCTGGCGGGCGCGGACGTGAGTGGACTTCAGCGAGACCCAGCGCGGGACCTCCAGCCCCGTGGGCGTGGGGCGTCCGTCCGGCATGGTCGCGCCCGCGCCGGCCAGAACGGCACAGGCGACGACGGCCACGAGGCCTCCGATCCGGCGCGAGAGGCTTTGGACGTGGCCGCGAGACTTGCTAGACACCGGTGGAGACCCGTCGCAGGCGGGCAGACCGGCGCGGTCGCCCATTGAAAACCCAAGGCTCCTATGTCCAACGCCCGGCTTAAGGTCGTCTTAACCAGAAGATTGCCGGACGCGGTCGAGACCCGCATGCGCGAGCTGTTCGACGCCGAGCTGAACCTGAAGGACATTCCCTTCGACCGCGCGGCGCTGGAAGCGGCGGTGCAGCGCGCCGATGTCCTGGTGCCCACCATCACCGACGAGATCGACGCCGGCCTGATCGCCGGGGCGGGCGACCGGCTGAAGATGATCGCCAACTTCGGCGCGGGCGTGGATCACATCGACATCGACGCGGCCGTCGCCCGCCAGATCATCGTCACCAACACGCCCGGCGTCCTGACGGAGGATACCGCCGATCTGGCCATGAGTCTGATCCTGGCCGTCAGCCGCCGCATCGTCGAGGGTGCCCAGGTGGTGGCCGAAGGGCGGTTCGAGGGTTGGACCCCGACCTGGATGTGCGGGCGCAAGCTGTGGGGCAAGCGGCTGGGAATCGTCGGCATGGGCCGGATCGGCCAGGCCCTGGCCCGGCGCGCGCGGGCGTTCGGACTGCAGGTCCACTATCACAACCGCAAGCCCGTCAGCCCCCGGATCGAGGAGGAACTGGGCGCGACCTACTGGGACGATCTGGACCAGATGCTGTCGCGCATGGATGTGATTTCGCTGAACTGCCCGGCGACGAAAGACACCCATCACCTGCTGTCGGGCCGGCGACTGGGCCTGCTGCAGCCGCATGCCATCCTGGTGAATACGGCGCGGGGCGAACTGATCGACGAGGCGGCCCTGGCCGAGGCGGTGGCGCGGCGCGCCCTCTCCGGCGTCGGACTGGACGTCTATGAGAACGAACCGGCGATCCACCCGGGCCTGATCGGACGGCCCGATGTCGTGCTGTTGCCCCATCTGGGATCGGCGACGCTGGAGGCGCGTCAGGACATGGGCGACCGCGTGATCCTGAACGTGATGACCTTCCAGAACGGCCACCGACCGCCGGACCGCGTCATTCCGGCGATGCTGTAGGCCCGGGCCCCTGTCGGGCGGGAAGGTCCGCCCCACGAGGGTTCGCTACAGGGGCGCAACGAGCACGAAAAAGGGCGGCCCGCGCGGGCCGCCCTTTCGTCGATGATCGTAGCGGAGGGGATCAGGCGCGACGCTTGACCAGACCCAGCAGGAACAGCAGCAGGACGGCGCCGCCGAACGCGACCAGCAGGGTCACCAGATTGAAGCCGCCGACCGGGATGCCCAGCAGGTTGCCGGCAATCCAGCCGCCGAGCAGCGCCCCGACCACGCCGACGATCAGGTTGGTGACGAGGCCGTGATTACGACCCATGACTTTTTCGGCCAGCCAGCCGGCCACGATGCCGATGACGATCCAGCCGATGATTCCGAGACCCATGTTCCATATCCTTCCAAAGCAGAGGTGGGCTGATAATGCGCTGCGACATCGCTGGTTGCGTCGCACTGCCGAATGTCGGCCTTCCGGCTCTGAACGGTCGCTCGCCCGTCACGCGAAGGCGGCATGGTGATTGCGGCATCCCGGACGAGCCGTGCCGCTTTGGCACAGCCCGCGAGAAGAAGGGGACTGGGCAATGGCCACCGATATCGATCTTCACCTGGGGCGCCGTCTGCGCCGCCGTCGTCGCCTGCTGGGGTTGACCCAGCAACAGCTGGCCATCCAGGTCGGCATCCGCTTCCAGCAGATCCAGAAATACGAATGCGGGGCGAACCGTATCTCGGCCGCGCGCCTGTGGCAGCTGTCCGAGGCGCTGGAGACGCCGATCAGCTATTTCTACGACGGTCTGGCCGAGGCCATGGAGCGCAGGGAGACCGCCAGCGCCAATGGCGGGGAGATGTTTTCACGCAAGGAGACCCTCGACCTGATCCAGGCCTACTATCAGCTGGGCGAACGCCCGCGCCGTCGGCTGCTGGACCTGGCCAAGTCGCTGCACTCGGAAGGGGACGCGGTCGCGTCCTGACGAGTGGCGAGTGGCGAGTGGTCAGTGACGAGATGGGCAACGAACGGTGAAGGGTCGAGCTTGACTCACCACTCACCACTCGCCACTCGCCACTTCCCATGACCGAGTTTGAATCCTTTGCCGTCGAGCTGGCCGCCGGGGCCGCCCGTGTGACCCTGCCCTACTTTCGCGGCGACTATGCCGAGGAGAACAAGGCGGGCCCGGGTGCCTTCGATCCGGTCACCCAGGCGGACAGGGAGGCGGAAGCCGCGATCCGCACGATGATCGCAGCCCGGTACCCCGACCATGGGGTCATCGGCGAGGAATACGGCGAGGACCGACCGGACGCGGAACACGTCTGGATCCTGGACCCCATCGACGGCACGCGGGCCTTCATCGCGGGCCTGCCGATGTGGACGACCCTGATTGCACTCCGGGTCGGTGGACGACCGAAGGTCGGCGCCATCTCCCAGCCGTACATCGGCGAATTGTTTCTGGGGGGACCCTCGGGCGCCGTGCTGATGAGCCGGGGCCAGACCCGGCCGATCCGCGTGCGGCCCTGCGAGCGGCTGACCGATGCGGTGATCGCCACGACCGCGCCGGAAATCTTCACCGCGCCCGAACTGGGGGCCTGGACCCAGGTGATGGCGGCCGCGCGCCTGGCCCGCTACGGCTGCGACGCCTATGCCTATGCGATGCTGGCCATGGGGCGGATCGACATGGTGGCCGAGACGGGCCTGAAGGTCTGGGACTGGTCGGCCCTGATCCCCGTGGTCGAGGCGGCGGGCGGCGAGGTCACCAACTGGGCGGGCGAGCCGGTCAGCGGCGACGGCCGGATCATCGCCGTCGGCGACCCGCGCGTGCGCGATCAGGCCCTGGTCGCATTCCGCCGGGGCGCGCAGTAGCGATCAGTCCGTCGGCACGGGGGCCAGGTCGTTCACGGGCGACACATAATCCGCCATGGCGTCGAACTCGCGCAGGAAGATGGCGCGGTGGTCGTCGGTCTCCATGATGACCTCGTGCTTCGCCCCGGCCACCTCGACATAGCGCCCGCGACCCAGACGCTTGGCGGCCCAGCGGTTGGTCTGTTTCCAGACCCGGTCGTCCTCGCCCGACTGGACGATGGTGCAGGGAATTGTCACCGATTTCAGCGCCTTGGGCTTCAGCGCGCGTTCGCCCGCGTCGATGCCGAAAGCCAGCCAGCCCCAGGTGGGGCCCCCGACGGCCAGGTGCGGGCAGGCATAGAGCTGCTGTCGCCACATCTCGTATCGGCCCTCGTCGGAGGTCAGGGCGTCCTTTTCGAAGGTGTGGTCGAAGGGATCGTCCGGGTCGTCCAGCACGAAGTCGCCGGCCTTGCCGTGACGCACGTTCCAGCGCACCGCCAGCTTGACCGACCACATCGACCGCTTGCCGGTCTTGATGCGCAGCATGGGGCTGGACAGAATCGCGCCGGCGCAGCGGTTCTCGCCCGCCTGCAGGCTCAGCAGGTTCAGCGTGCCACCCATCGAATGGCCGACGGCGATCCATGGCTTGGGGGCCCGCGTCTCGAACGCGTCCAGCAGGCGCGAATAGTCGTCGAGGAATTCCTCGACCGCCCGGGCGTGGCCTTTCAGGCGATCCGGCAGCAGGCGGGCAGACAGACCCTGGCCCCGCCAGTCGTGAGCCAGAACGCACCAGCCGCGCGCCAGAAAATTGCCGATGACCTCGAAATATTTCTCGATCGGCTCGGTCCGGCCGGGGCTGAGGATGACCGTGCCACGCGGTCGGGGGGCGACGAGGGCGGACGGGATCCAGAAGGCGGCGCGCAGGCGCAGACCCCCGGCCCCGCGGAACCAGTCGCCCTCGCCCCCGGGCGGGGCGGCGGCACCCGGAACCCCCATGAGCGGGGCATTGGCGGCAAAGGCGGCGGCGCGGTTCACTCTGGCTTCCTGAACTTCAAGGTCATGCGATCGCTTTCGCCGATCTCGCGATATCGGGCGCTGTCGAACGTCGGATCGGGCGGGGTGCCGGGGGGGGGAGGTCGCCAGACGGGGCGGCAGGGTCTCGACGCCGAAGGGATGATCCTTGGTGTCGTCGTCATTGGCGTTGATCTCTGACGAAGCCACGAAGATGAACCCGGCCTCGGCGGCCAGCTGCTTGACGAAGGCTTCCTGGACATAGCCGTTGGCGGCGGCCGGGTCCTGATCCTGGTCCGGGGCCAGGCGGTGCTGTTCGACGCCCAGCGTGCCGCCCGGTCGCAGGGCGGCATGGGCGTCGGCGAAGGCCTTTTCCGCAATGCCGGCGGCCATCCAGGCGTGGATGTTGCGCATGAACAGGACCATGTCCGCCTCGCCCGTCGGGCAGACCGGTCCGGTCGTCGCGCCGAACTGGCTGAACTTTATCTCCCCGTACAGACGCTCGTCGGCACTGAAGCGGCGCTCGAAATTGGCGTTCAGGGCGATCTGCGCCGGATCGGCCCCCGGCCCGGTCGCGAAGCCGGCGGCATAGTATTCACCCTTCCCCTTGTGCAGATAAGGGGCAAGGATCTCGGTGTACCAGCCACTGCCGGGCCAGAACTCGACCACCGTCATGTCCGGCTGCAGGCCGAAGAAGCGCAGGGTCTCCAGCGGATGGCGCCAGGGGTCGCGGGACCGGTCGGCTGCGCGCCAGGGCCCGGCGATGGCCCATTCCAGCGACCCTTCGGGTGGGCCGGACGGGGCTTCGGGATCGGCTTTGGTTTCCGTCTTCCGGCCGCAGGCGGCCATACCCAGGACGGCGACGACACCCACGCCGGACAGCATCGCGCGACGCGATACGGCCGATGATCGAGGCGTCCTCCGATCCTGCATCAACTATCCGCGTCCTGCCGCCCCCCCGGGTACGAAACGTCCCGGAAGCCGCTGGATTAGAGGGCTTCGTCAGGCGCGTCAAAGCCTTGAGCGTCGCTGGCGAAACCCGGCCCGATCAGCCCGGCTTGCGGAACCGCAGGGTCATGCGATCGCTCTCGCCGATGGCATCGAGCGCCGCACGTTCCGCCTCGGTCAGGGGCGTGGCGCGATCCGTCGCGACCCCCTCGCGCGGGGCGCTGACGCGGGTCGGCGGCAGGCTCCAGACGCCATAGGGATGATCGTGATTGTCCCTCGGATTGGCGTTCAGCTCGCTGCGGGCCTCCAGCACGAAGCCGGCCGCCTGCGCGGCCTGGATGACGTAGCTTTCGGAGACATAGCCGGTGGGAGCGGTGACGGCGGCATTCAGGCCCTCGTCGGCGCGGTGCTGCTCGACGGCGAGGATGCCGCCGGGCTTCAGCGCCCTGAAGAAGGCCTCCAGATAGGGGCCGGTCCGCGCGGGGGTCGAGCGCTGCCAGTTGTGGAAGGCGCGCGCCACCACGATCAGGTCGGCCGTGCCGTCGGCCACGCCCATGCCCTCCAGCGGCCGATTGACCGCCGTGTAGGTGCCACCGGTCGCCGCCGCATAGGGCCGCAGGATGGCGCTCCACCAGCCGCCGCGACCCGGCTCGATCTCGACGATGCTCATGCCGGGCGTCAGGCCCCAGAAGGTCAGGGTCTCGTAGGGATGCCGAAAGGCGTCGCGGGCCACGTCCGCGGCGGGGCGGGTGTCGGATCCGATCGCGGCCTGAAGCTGTTCATCCTCCCGGAGCACGGGGGGCTGCATGGCCTCGCGCCGCGCCACGCGCTGGGCTGCCGTCTCACCCGGCGTCGGCAGGGTCTGGGCGGCTGCGGAGCCCGTCATCAGGACGAGGGCTGCGAGGGACAGCGTCAGGCGGCGCATGGGCGTCTCCGGGTGGGCATGGATTTCAGGCGGCACCATAGTTTGAGGCAGGGGTCGAACAAGTGACGATCGCGCCATCACCCGCCCCTTGACGTCGCAGGACGCGATCCCAACCTTCCTTTTCGAGAGTGCCGGTCACCGGGCTCTCGCAGGCCATTCGGTGCCCCACGGGGGCCGGACGGACTGATCCCCACCGCCGACCCGGGCAAAACGCGGGCCGGTTCCATCTTGCTGATGATCAGGAGATCGACATGCGTACCATCGACTTCACCCCCCTCTATCGTTCCGCCGTGGGCTTCGACCGTCTGGCGGGCCTGCTGGAAAGCGCCGCGCGCACCAGTCAGGAAACCGGCTGGCCGCCCTACAACATCGAGACGACGGGCGAGAACGCCTATCGGATCGAGATCGCCGTCGCCGGCTTCAAGCCCGACGAGCTGAACATCGAGGTCAAGGAAAACCTGCTGACCGTCGCCGGTCGCAAGACGGCCAACGACGATACGACCGAGCGGACGTATCTGCATCGCGGCCTGGCCGAGCGTGACTTCGAGCGCCGTTTCCAGCTGGCAGACTATGTCGTCGTGACAGAGGCGGGGCTCGACAACGGCCTTTTGTCCATCGGACTGAAGCGCGAACTCCCCGAGGCGCTGAAGCCCCGGCGCATCGAGATCGCGACGAAGGATTCGACGGGACTGATCGAGAGCAAGACGGCCTGACGGTTTCGGCTTTCGCAGGCGATGGGGCGGTCCTTTACGGGGCCGCCCTGTCCAGCGTTGCGGCGATCCGGGCGACGTATCGGCGGCCAGGACGTGTGCGCATGATGCCTATGTCGTTTCGGCCTGGCGTTCATAACCCCTGACCCCCGCCAGCACGGCGTCGGTCAGGACCGCATGGCGGGTCTGGGCTCCGTGCAGGCTGGCCCGCGTCAGATCGGCCCCGACCAGGACGGCACGCCGCAGGTCCGCGCCCGTCAGATCGGCAGAGCGCAGGGTCGCCCCGGTCAGGTCTGCGGGCAGCAGGCGGTCCGGCCCGATCATCAGGGGCCCCAGCTGTGCCTCGCGCAGGTCCGCCCCGTTCAGACGCGCGCCGCTCAGGCGGGCCCCGCGCAGATCGGCGCGCTTCAGATTGGTGGAGCGCAGATCGGCCCCTTCCAGATGCGCGCCCTGAAGCTGCACACCCTCCATGTTCAGTCCGTAGAAGACCGCGCCCCGCGCCGAGAGGGCCGTCAGGTTCAGGCCTGTGATCGAGCCGAGGCCTCGCAGATCGACATGGTCGAAGACCGAAGGCTGACCCTCGACGCCACCGCTCTCGCACCAGATGGCGTGTTCATGCAGCATCTCGGCCGCAGGCAGCTGTGCGACCGGTTCTCCGGCGGAGCGGTTGTCGGTCAGGGCCCCTTCCAGATTGGCCCGGTCGGTCCGCCACATCGACGAGTTCACACCCACCAGCACCGCGTCGCGCATGTCCGCACCGGTCAGGTCCGCACCCGACATGTCGGCACCCGCCAGATCGGCCCCCCGGAAGCAGGCCTGTTTCAGGTTGGCGCGGACCAGCTTGCAGTCCTTCATGATGGCGTCGGAAAAGTCAGCCGACTGGGCCGCGATGCCGGACAGCCGGGATCGCTGCAGGTTGGCACCCACCAGGCTGACACCCTGGGCCTGGGTGATATTGCGCCCTTGCGCCTCCACGATGCGGAAGCCGTCGGTCTTGCTGGCCGAGGCGATGGCCCCCTCGCGCAGGTCGGCCTCGAACAGGTCCGCGCCGGAGAGGTTGGCCCCGCGCAGACAGGCCCCGCGCAGATCCGCCCGGCGCAGCGAGGCGTCGACGAAGATCGCGTCCTGCATGTCCGCGCCGAAAAAGGTTCCGTTGTCCAGCCGCGCGCCGGTCAGGTCGGCCCCGATCAGGCAGGCGGCGGAGAAGTCGGCGTCGGCGAGATTGCGGCCCTTCAGGTTCAGTCCCGACAGGTCCATCCAGGCGAAGACCGCGCGCGCCCCGCCGGGCCGCGCCTGCCACAGCCGGTCGTGCCGGGCGCAGATCGCGTCGAGTTCCTGCTGGCTGATGCGGCGACGAACGACGCCTTCAGAGACCTCTGGCATAGTCCCATGTTGGCACAGTCGTCTTAAGACGGGGTTTCGGAAACAGGGTCTCCAGCGGGCCTTGGCGCCCCACCGCCGGGTGGCGATGGGACGACAAGCCGTTTTTTCAGCCTACCAGAGGTGAACGCGCTCGGCGGGCGTCAGATAGTAGCGGGTGCCGGGCTGGACGTCGAAGGCCGTGTACCAGGCATCGACGTTCCGCAGCGGGCCGATGACCCGGAACTCGGCCGGGCTGTGCGGGTCGGTGGCGACCTGCTGCTTCAGGGCGTCCTCGCGCGATTTGGACTGCCAGACCTGCGCCCACCCCAGGAAGAAGCGCTGATCGCCGGTGAAGCCGTCGATGACGGGAGCCTCGGCCCCGGCCAGCGACAGGTGATAGGCCTCGAGCCCCACGGCCGTGCCGGCGGCATCGCCGATGTTCTCGCCCATCGTGAGGCCGCCCTGGACATGATAGCCCGGCAACGGTTCGAACTGGTCGTACTGGGCCCCCAGCCGCGTGGTCAGGGCATCGAAATTAGCCCGGTCCTCGGCCGTCCACCAGCTGCGCAGCACGCCGTTGCCGTCGGACTTGGAGCCCTGGTCGTCAAAACCGTGGCCGATCTCGTGGCCGATGACACCGCCGATGCCGCCATAGTTCACGGCCGGGTCCGCATCGGGATCGAAGAACGGCGGCTGCAGGATCGCAGCGGGGAAGACGATCTCATTGTTGGTGGAGTTGTAATAGGCGTTCACCGTCTGGGGCGTCATGCCCCATTCGGCCTTGTCGACCGGCTGATTCAGGCGGTTCAGCTGGTAATTCCACTGGAACAGCCCGGCCCGCTCGCCATTGCCGAACAGGTCGTCGGCGCGGATTTCGAGGTCGGAATAGTCGCGCCAGCGGTCGGGATAGCCGATCTTGACGGTGAACTTGTCCAGCTTGTCGTGCGCCTGGGCCTTGGTGGCGTCGCTCATCCAGGTCAGGTTGTCGATCCGTTGGCCCAGGGCCAGCCGCAGGTTGGCGACCAGCTGCTCCATCTTGGCCTTGGATTCGGCCGGGAAGTAGTCGGCGACATACTGGCGGCCGACGGCCTCGCCCAGCGCCCCCTCGGCGAAGCTGATGCCGCGTTTCTCGCGGCTGCGCTGTTCCGGCTGACCCGACAGGTCACGGGAGCGGAACTCCCACTGGGCATCCGAGAACCGGCGCGACAGGCGCGGCGCGGCCTCGTCGACAGTATGGAAGGCTTCCCAGGCCTGCAGGGTCTCGACCGGCGTTTCGGCATAGATGGCGGCGATCCTGGGCAGGGCCGTGTTCTGGCGGACGATGAGGCGTGGCACGTCGCCCAGCCGGGCAGCGGTGTAGTAGCCGACCCAGTCGAAACCGGGGGCTTCGTCGACCAGCCGCTGAATGGTGTATTCGTTGTAGGTCCGGTCGCGGTTGCGGTTTTCGATCGGGGTCCAGTGGGCCTCGGCAATCCGGGTCTCCATCGCGACGATGGCAGCGGCGGCGTCGGTCGGGTTTTCCCAGCCAACCATTTCCAGCATCCGGGCCACATAGACCTGATACTTCTCTTTCTTGTCCGCATAGAGCGGCGACAGATAGTAGTCGCGGTTCGGCAGGCCGAGGCCCGCCTGTCCCGTCGAGACAACGTAGCGGTCGGGCGCCTTCTGGTCGGTGGTGATGCCGGTGCCGAAGATCGAGGCCCCCAGTCGGCCGTTGGTACCGCCCATGTAGGCGGCCAGCTTCTCGCGCGTGTCGGCGGCACGGATCGCGGCCAGATAGGGTTGCAGCGGCTGGGCATCCAGCTGCTCGATCCGGTCGGTGTCCATATAGGAGCGGTAGGCGTCGGCGATCTTCTGTTCGTCGGAGCCGGTGACCAGATCCGTGCGGGCGGCCAGGCCCTCGATCATCACCTTCAGGCGGTTGTCCGACAGCTCGCGCAGCAGGGCGAAGGAGCCGTAGCTGGTGCGGTCCGACGGAATGACCAGACGATCCAGCGCCGCGCCATTGGCATAGCGCATGAAGCTGTCGCCGGGCGCGATCGAGGTGTCCATGCCCGCCGTGTCGAAGCCCCAGGTGCCGTATTTCGGTGCCGCGATGCCCTGATAGCCCGTCGCACCCTCGACAGCCGGGACGTCCTGGAACAGGGACATGACGGTGCAGCTTTCATCCACGCAGGTGTGCTCCTGTGCCAGCACGGTGGACGCGGGAAGAAGCAGTGCGCCGACAGCGGCACCGATCAGAAGTCTGTTCATGGGATTTCCTGGATTTTCCGTCGGCGGACAAGCGCCGTGGACGGCGACTGGGCAGGACCCTACGCCCGGGCCGCAACCTGTCGTCTTAAAAAAAGTTAATGAAAGTCGTGCCCGTGGAGGCTGCGGCTGGTCTAGACTCGTCCCTATCGGCGAGGAGTGCGGATGACGGGCGGACACGGCGGCGGCGAATACAAGGATCTGGTCGTCTTCCTGGCGGCGGCGGGCATCGTCGTGCCCCTGTTCAGCCGCTGGAAGATCAGCCCGGTGCTGGGATTCCTGGCCGCCGGTGTGTTGCTGGGGCCAGACGGGCTGGGGCGGCTGGCACCCCTGATCCCCTGGCTGGCCTGGCTGACCATCGACGACGCCGATCAGTTGTCGCAGCTGTCCGAACTGGGCGTCGCCTTCCTGCTGTTCATGATCGGGCTGGAGCTTTCGTGGGAACGGCTGAAGGCGATGCGACGGCTCGTCTTCGGTTTCGGCCTGATGCAGGTCGGGGTCTGCACCGTCGTGCTGGGTGCCACCTTCATGGCGATGGGCCAGTCGCTGGCCTCGGCGGCCGTGCTGGGCATGGGGCTGGCGCTGTCATCGACGGCCGTCGTCCTGCCGGTCATGGCCGAGCGGGGGCGGATGAAGGGTGTCGTCGGGCGTGCCACCTTTTCGGCCCTGCTGGCGCAGGACCTGGCCGTGGCACCGATCCTGATCACCGTGACGGTCCTCGCGGCCCTGGCGGCCGGTGGCGGCGAGATGACGCTGTCGGTCCTGGGGCCCGCCCTGCTGACCCTGGCCCCCGCCGCCATCGGTCTGGCCCTGATCGTCGTGATCGGCCGGCTGGGTCTGCGCCCGCTGTTCCGGTCGGTCGCAAAGAGCCGCCGGAAGACCAAGGGCGGGGGCCAGGAGCTGTTCGTCGCCCTGTGCCTGCTGGTCGTCATCGGCGCGGGCGTGGCGGCCCAGGCTGCGGGCCTGTCGATGAGTCTGGGGGCCCTGATCGCCGGAATCCTGCTGGCCGAGACCGAGTACCGCCGCGAGATCGAGATCAATATCGAGCCGTTCAAGGGCCTGCTGCTGGGGGTCTTCTTCGTCGGGGTCGGCATCGGGCTGGATCTCGATGCCGTGGCGGCCGATCCGCTGGGCGTGTTCGGTCTGGCCCTGGCGCTGACCACGATCAAGGCGGGGCTGATCTTCGGCCTGGCAAGAGCCTGGGGCCTGTCGATGCGCGCCGCGATCGAGACGGCGCTGGTGCTGGGTCCGGCGGGCGAGTTCGCCTTCGTCATCCTGACCACCGGCATGGTGGAGGGGATCGCGGCGCGCGCGTTCACGCAAGGGGTCCTGGTCTCGGCCACCCTGTCCATGTTCACCGTGCCGCTGATGGCCATGTTGGGCCAGAGGCTGGCGCGCGTCGCCGTGCCCGGCCCCGTGCCCCCCCTGCCGGAGCCGGAGGCACGGTCGGGCGACGTGCTGATCGTCGGATTCGGACGGGTCGGGCGTCTGGTGGCCGAAATGCTGGGCCGGCACGACCAGACGTTCATTGCGCTCGATACGGATCCCACCGCGGTCGCCGCCGGGCGCAGGGATGGCTTCGATGTCTCCTATGGCGATGCGGGGCGGCCCGAAATGCTGTCACTGTGCGGGATCGACACGGCGCGCGCCCTGGTCGTGACCATGGACGCGCCGGGCAAGGTCGACGAGGTCGTCATGGCGGCCCGAGGCCTGCGCGACGATCTGATCATCATCGCCCGCGCCCGTGACGATCGCCATGCGGCCAGGCTCTATGCGCTCGGCGTCACGGACGCCGTGCCCGAGACGACCGAGGCCAGCCTGCAGCTGGCCGAGAACCTGCTGGTCGATCTGGGTGTGCCGATGGGGCTGGTCCTGGCCTCGATCCACGAGCGGCGCGACGCCTTCCGTGCCATCTTCCAGGCCGCCGCGCCCAAGGACCGGCGCGACCGTCCGACGCGGGCCCTGCGCGCCAGCCTGCGCCCTTAACCCAAAACACGACCCAATTTGGTCATCGTTCCGTGATGAAAACGGCCGCTCCCCTCCAGGGCTCAGCCTTGGCTGGGTCTTCGTGCTGCGTCCGTTGTCGGGCCGTGCAGACCCGGTTGCAGCCCTTCCGTCCCTTGTTCCGCACCGCAATCGCGGGCGTCATTCAGAGTAACCGTGTTCATGCGTGAGTCCGCGTCGACAGCCCTGTCCCCCGCCGCCGAAACCCAAGGCCAGCCCCGGATCAACCGCCGCCAGGCCGCCAAGGTGCGAACCCGCCAGAAGGTGCTGGACGCCGCCCGCGGCCTGTTCGCAGAGCGCGGCTATGAGCCCGCCACCATCCGCGACATCGCCCGGGGAGCCGGGATGTCGACGGGTGCCGTCTTTGCCAACTTCCAGGACAAGGCCGAACTGTTCGAGGCCGTCCTGACCGAGGACATGGCCGGTCTGGCCGAGGTGATGAAGAACGGCGCCGGGGACGGGACGACGCGCAACCGTCTGGTGAACGCCCTGTCGGCCGGCTACCACGGCTCCATCGACCAGCTGCCGCTGTTCCAGGCCATCGTGGCCCGGTCCTGGTTCCAGCCGATCGCAGCCGAGACGCGCCAGCGCGCGGCGACCGGGGGGCTGACCGCGGTCATCAGCGACATCCTGCGCGCGGGCATCGGCGCGGGCGAACTTAAGCAGGATGCGGACGTCGCCCTGCTGACCGAGCTGACCTGGGACGCCTATCTGTCGAACTATCGCCGCGCGGCCTACGACGGCTGGTCGGTCGAGCAGCTGGCCGACCACATCGGCCGCCAGGTCGACACCCTGCTGGCCGGCGTCAGCACCAAGTAGAAGTCACGAGTGGCGAGTGGCGAGCGATGGCGCATCTCGTGAGGCGTCCAAGACCCCAAACTTCCGGGTGAACCATGCCATGGCTTCGGCCTCTCATCACTGACCACTCGCCACTCGCCACGCCTTGGATCAACTCTTCCACCTCAGCACCGCCGGCTGGACCGGGTTTGAAAAGTCGCGCCCCTCGGCGCGGCTTTTCTGCCATTCGCGCTTGAGCTGCTGGTACCATTTCGCCTGCCGGTCGGCGTCATCGATCCAGATCAGGGCCGGATCGTAGCGCAGGCCCTCGTTCTGCAGGTTCACCATGCCGCCGTCCTGTTTCAGGAAGGCGACGACGCCCATGCGCAGGAAGGGTTTGGCCAGGCTGAACACCCAGTGGTCGGACCAGAAGATCTGGGTGATCCGGGTCCTGGTCTCCGTCACCGGCGTCAGACAGGTCAGGGCCAGGACCTGCTTTTCGCCCACCTGGATATGCTCCCAGCGATAGCCGGGCAGGCGGAAGGTGATCTCGGTCGCCGGCGCGCCGCCCAGGATCCTGTAGGCCCGCGAGTTCGACGACGGGGCGTGACGCACCATGGCAAAGCCCAGATCGCGCGGCTCGAAGGCCTTGGCCTTCTCGTGCATCGAATGCTTGGACCGCCACCACCACTGCTGATGCACATAGGGGCCGTGGGCGGGGTCCATCAGGCCGACGACCGCGTGGTCGATATGGCTGTCGAAATCCATCCACTCGACCAGTTTCGCCTCGCCGCCGACCACGCCGGGGAAGACCGGCGGGGCGTGGTCGGGCGCGGCGTCCGAGCGCGGGTCGGATCGAACATAGACGAACACCATCCCCTGGCTCTCGGCCACCGGATAGGACCGGACCCGGATGCGCCCGGCCTCATAGGGCTGATCGTCCACCAGCGACGGGATCGCCGCGCAGACCCCGTCGGTACCGAACCGCCAGCCGTGATAGGGGCATTCGACGGTCTCGGGCTCTCCGGCCTTCTGGACCAGCCGGCCGGCGGAAAGGGGCGCGGCCCGGTGGGGGCAGATGTCGCGCATCGCATAGACCGCGCCGTCGCGACGGCGACCCACCAGCACCGGCTCGCCCAGCAGCTCATACCGCTTCAGCGAGGCCACGGCGACATCGCGCGACAGGGCGACGAAATACCAGGTATCGAGCACGAACCCCTTGCCGAAGGCGGCGGGCGGGGCCTTGGCCTCGGGGGACGGGATCGGGGCGCTGTCTGCGGGCATGGGAGCGATCCTAGAGCCCCCTCATCCTTTCGTCATCCTCCAGCGACGTCGTGCGAAAGGACCGGCCCATCGCGACAGGAACGAGGATCGCTCTTGCCATCCGCATCCAATCGCACGACCTGTTACGCGCAGGGACCAGATGGCCGGATGGTCCGGCTCGGGAAAACACGCATCATGAACAGCCAGATCCTCACCGGCGTCATCGCCGCCCTCGGTCTGATGGCCAATTTCGGGCTCGTCGGCGACGTCCGGGCCCAGGACGGACACGGGGAACACGCCGCTGACCACGGCCACCACCACGCGGCGTTCGAATCCGACCGCCTGCATGTCCGCGTCGACGGCGAGCCCGGGCCGGGCGTGCGCGAGATCATCCTGATCCCCGGCCTCAGCTCCTCGCCCGAAATCTGGCAGGGCACCGTGGATCATCTGGCCCAGGCCCCGCAGGGCGAGGGCTGGCGCATCCATCGCATCCACATCCAGGGCTTCGCCGGCGCTCCGGCCGAAGGCAATGCCGAGGGCCCGGTGGCCGCGCCCGTCGCCGAGGAGATCGCCCGCTATATCGCCGAGAACGACCTGGACCATCCCGTCGTCGTCGGACACTCCATGGGCGGCACGATCGGCATGATGCTGGCCGCGCGCCATCCCGACGCCGTGGGAAAGCTGATGGTCGTGGACATGGTGCCCTTCATGGGCGCGATGTTCGGCGGGCCGGGCGCAACGGTCGAAAGCGTCACGCCGATCGCGGATCAGGTCTATGCCGGCATGGCCAACAGCCCCCCGGACGCCTACCAGGCCGCGGCCGCGACCATGGTCACCGGCATGGTGAACAATGAACAGGCGCGCCCGGCCGTGCTGGCCGACACGGCCGCCAGCGACCAGAAGGTGTCCTCGGCCGCCTACCGCGAGCTGATCGTGACCGACCTGACGCCCGAACTGGCCCGGATCACGGTTCCGACCGAGGTCCTGTATGTGAAGTTCAACGACGCCCGCATGACGACCGAGTTCACCGACGCCATCTATCAGGGGGCCTTCGCCAGCCTGCAGGGCGTGGAGCTCAAGCGCATCGACGACAGTGCCCACTTCATCATGCTGGACCAGGCCACAGCCTTCTATGCCGAGCTGGATGCCTTCGTCGCGGAGTGACCTGACGGGCCGTTAACCTCCTCGCCATCGTTTCAACCGAAAGCGCGATCACGGTGGCGTGAGGCCTTCATGCGTCGTTCACGCGAACGGCGTTCCCGTAGGCCGCGCGACCGGCTATGACAGCGGGATCAGCTCGAGGAAATTGATGGCGGGTCCGGGTTTCGGGGCGAGAAACACGAGCGGCGGCGGGGCACAGCGCACGCCGTTGCAGCGCTTTTTCTACTGGACTTCGGTCCTGGCGGTCTGGGGGCTGATCTTCCTGGTCGTCTTCTTCGCCGTCTTCGCGCGCGGCCTGCCCGACACCTCGGCCCTGTACGATGTCGATCGCCAGCCCTCGATCACCTATCTGGACCGCAACGGTGCCCTGATCGCCACGCGTGGATCGCAGCAGGCACCGCCCGCGGACCTGGAGGCCCTGCCCGACTACGTCCCCGCCGCCTTCATCGCCATCGAGGACCGGCGCTTCTATTACCACCCCGGTTTCGATCCCATCGGCATGATGCGGGCCATGGCGCGCAACATGCGGGCCGGGCGGGTCGTCCAGGGTGGCTCGACCCTGACCCAGCAGCTGGCCAAGAACCTGTTCCTGACGCCCGACCAGAACATGCGCCGCAAGGTGCAGGAGCTGATGCTGGCGGTCTGGCTGGAGCTGAAGTTCACCAAGAAGGAGATCCTCGCCCTCTATCTGAACAGGGTCTATTTCGGCGCGGGGGCCTATGGCATCGAGGCGGCATCGCAGCGGTATTTCGACAAGTCGGCCAAGGACCTGACCGTCGGCGAGGCGGCATTGCTGGCCGGGCTGCTGAAGGCCCCGTCCCGCTATTCGCCGGTGTCGGAGAAGGAGCGGGCCGCGGTGCGGGCGACCGTGGTGCTGGACCAGATGGAAGCGACCGGCGTCATCACGCCCGAACAACGGGCGTTGGCGGTGCTGGAGCCTGTGCGCGTGTCCCGCACCCTCGCCAGCCAGCACGCCCAGTATTTCATCGACTGGCTGGACAAGGAGATCCGCGGCCTGGTCGGTGAACCGACCGAGGACATGGTGGTCGAGACCACCCTGGACCTGACGCTGCAGACCTCGGCCGAGCGGGCCGTGCATCGCATCCTGGAGCGGGACGCCTCGCGCGGGGTGCAGCAGGCCGCCCTGGTGGCGCTGGACGGCGACGGACGCGTCCGCGCCATGATCGGCGGGGCCTCCTATGCCGACAGCCAGTTCAACCGCGCGGTCGACGCCCGCCGCCAGGCCGGTTCGGCCTTCAAGCCCTTCGTCTATCTGGCGGCGATGGAGGCCGGATATACGCCCCAGACGCCGGTGGTCGACGAGCCCGTGCGCATCGGCAACTGGAGCCCGCGCAACTATTCCGGCACCTTCATCGGCGACACGACCATGGCCAATGCCATGGCCCAGTCGATCAACACCGTGGCCGCCTATGTCGCCGACCAGATCGGGCGCGACAGCGTGGCCCGTGCGGCGCGCCGGCTGGGCATCAGCTCGCGCATCGGGCTGGAACCGGCCATGGCGCTGGGGGCGGTCGAGGTCTCGCCCATCGACATGGCCACGGCCTATGACGCCTTCGCCAACGGGGGACGCCGGGTGGAAGCCTATGGCATCAGCCGCATCCGCACGCCCCAGGGCCGGGTCATCTATCAGCGCGCGGCCCGCGATGCCGCCGCCGGTCAGGCCATCAACAACCCGTCGCTCTACTATATGAACCAGATGATGCGCGGCGTGGTCACGGGCGGCACGGCGCGCGCGGTGCAGATTTCCGGCCGCGACCTGGCCGGCAAGACGGGCACCACGTCCGACTACAAGGACGCCTGGTTCGTCGGCTATACTGGCGGCTTCGTGGCCGCCGTCTGGGTCGGCAAGGACGACAATACGGCGATGCGCGGCGTCACCGGCGGGGCCGCGCCCGCCGCCATCTGGAAGGCCTTCATGGAGGCCGCCCTGCCCCGCCTGAAAGTGCAGCCGATCCCCAACGGTCCGCCGATGCCCGAAGGCTGGGTCGCGCCGGATCCGATCGGCGACCTGATGGGTGCGGTCGAGGATCCGTTCGGCGACGGCACCGCCATTGATCCCGTCGACCCGAACCAGGGCGAGCCCTATCAACCCGAGAAACCGACCGAAGACCGGCGCGACACCCGGTCCGAGCCCCGCCGCGACGACCCGCCGGACCAGCGACCGGAACCGGAACTGCCGCCGGAGAAGCCGGACAACCCGCTGTTCTTCTAACGCTCTACCGCCCCACCGCGTGCAGGTCGGCCCCGTGCTGACGCAGCCAGGCGCGGAACGGGCGGTGGTCGCCGACCAGCCGGTGCACAACGGCCCAGTAGGCCGGGCTGTGGTCGGCGTGGACCAGATGGGCGACCTCGTGGGCGGCCAGATAGTCCAGCACCGCAGGCGGGGCCATGACCACGCGCCAGGAATAGCGGATCGAGCGCGTCATCGGACTGCATGAGCCCCATCGTGACGTCGGGTCGTTGATGCCCAGCGTGACCGGGCGTTGGCCGAGAGCATTCAGGTGGACCTGCGTCCGCACGGTCAGGGCGTCACGAGCCAGCCGCTTCAACAGATTCACCACGCGGCGGGCGAAGGCCTCGCCTTCGCCGCCCGACGCGATGCGAACGCCGTCCGGGCCTTCGATCAGACGCGCAGCCCCGGCGCCGCCCGTGGCCTCCAGCACGGCCGTGCCGCCGCGAAACGGAATGGTGGCGCCAGGGACCAGAGCCGTCCCCGCCGAGCGAGCCGCAAGGCGTTCGGCGATCCAGTCAGACCTGGAACGGGCGAAGGCGACCGCGTCGGGCAGGCGGCGCTCGGAGGGGGCCACGGCGACCGCCTCACCGGCCCGGGCATCGATGCGGATCGAGATACGCCGGGCGCGGGGATTGACGCTCAGCCTGAGCGCGACCCCGGCCTCAAGCGGCAGCCTCTGACCGGCCCGGTACGGCTGAAAGCTTTTCATTGGCGGCGATGAAGTCCCGGGTGCGGGTGTAGATTTCCTCGCGGAATCGACGCCCGTTGAAGACGCCGTAGTGACCCACACCCGGCTGGACGTAAAGCACCCGGCGCTCGTCGGGGATGCCGGTACACAGGGTATGGGCGGCCTGGGTCTGGCCGACGCCCGAGATGTCGTCCTTCTCGCCCTCGACCGTCATCAGGCCGATGTCGGTGATCCGGGTCAGGTCGACCGGCACGCCGCGATGCTCCAGCAGGCCGCGCGGCAGGAGGTGCGACTGGAAGACGATGTCGATGGTCTGGAGATAGAACTCCTCGGTCAGATCCAGCACCGACAGATATTCGTCGTAGAATTGCTCGTGCTTCTCGACGCCGTCGCCATCGCCGGCGACCAGGTCGCGGAAATACTCCCAGTGGGCGTCGGTGTGGCGCGCCTCGTTCATCGACATGAAGCTGTAGAGCTGGACGAAGCCCGGATAGACCTCGCGCCCGAAGCCCGGATAGGGCCAGGGCACGGTGTGGATCATGTTGGACTGGAACCAGGCGAAGGGCCTCGCCTCCGCCAGCTGGTTCGTCGCCGTCGGCGACAGCCTTGCATCGATCGGGGACCCCATGAAGGTCATGGAGGCGGGGCGGTTGGGATCGTCCTCGGCCGCCATGATGGCGGCGGCGGCCAGCACCGGCGGTCCGGGCTGACAGACACCCACGACATGGGCGCGCGGGCCGATCTCGGCCAGCATGGTCCGGACGTGGTCGATGTAGTCGTGGAAGTCGAACCGGCCCTCCAGCATCGGCACCTGACGGGCATTGACCCAGTCGGTGACATAGACGTCGTGGTCCTGAAGGAAGGTCTCGACTGTGCCGCGCAGAAGGGTCGCGTAGTGACCGGACAGGGGCGCGACGATCAGGACGCTGGGGGCCGCAGACGGCTTTCCCGCCCGCTTGAGATCGCCGATGTTGCGCGCGAAACGCAACAGCCGGACCCAGGGGCTTTTCCAGACGACCTGTTCCGTCGTGCGCACGGGCCGGTTGTTGATGGTGACGACCTCCAGACCCCAGGCGGGCTTGCCGTAGCGGCGCGTGACGCTTTCGAACAGCTCGGCCGAGGCATAGGCCGTGCGGCCGATGGCGGTGTCGGCGGCCGGATTCAGTGGTGAGGTCCAGAACCGGCGCGCCATCTGCGCCCCGATGCGGAAAGGCTGCGCCGAGGAATAGGCGAGCTCGTGAAGTGCGTAGAGCATGGAATCCTGTGATCGGCCCCCGCCGAGACGGGCATCGCACCATAGAACGCGCTGCACTGCAAAAGGATTTACAGTCCGCCCTGAAGGAAGCGGGGGGCGTTCACCCCCGCGCCATGACCCGCTGGATCAGCTGTGCCGAACGCTCGGGTCCCAGGTCATGGGCCAGGGCGGATCGGTATTGGCCGTCCGGGCCGATCAGATACACGGTCAGGGAGTGGTTCATCGTATAGTCAGGCCCCGTCCCGACCCTCTGGAAATAGGCGCGGTAGGCGTCGGCGGCGGATTTGACCTGGGCTTCGCTGCCGGTCAGACCGATGACGCCCTTCGGAAAGCCGTCGGTGGCCAGATACGCTTTCAGGGCCGCGGGCGTATCGCGCGCCGGATCGACGGAGATGAAGACGATCTGAACATCGTCGGCGGCCGCGCCCAGCCGGGCCTTGGTCGCCGCCAGGGCCTGGAGCGTGGTGGGGCAGAAGTCGGGGCAGTAGGTGAAGCCGAAGAAAACCAGGCTCCACCGTCCGTCCAGCAGGGTCTGATCGACGCTCTGGCCGTCCTGGTTCACCAGCTGGAACGGACCACCGACGCTGGCCTGTCCGGTGCCGGTCCCTTCCGCGACCGCCGCCGCCTGTTCGCGGCCGGTCACGACGACCACGGTCACGGCCGCGAGCGCCACGGCAATGGCGATACAGGCACCGGCGAACAGCAGGACGGAACGGCGTGGCATCGTGTCTCCATGGGACGGGGCCGACATCGGGGTGGAGACGGTCTATAGACCCGTCGTGAACCAGAGCGAAGCCAGCCCGTCCTTTGCCGCCAACACGTCGCAGGGCGCGGTCGTGCCGGGCTGGCGCGACCTGCCCCGCCGTGCGCGCGGCCTGAGCCTTCGCACCCTGATCATCCTGCGCTGGCTGGCCATCGCGGGTCAGACCGCGACGGTCATCGTCCTGGTCATGATGCTGCATTTCCCCCTGCCGGTCTGGCAGGTGCTGAGCGTCATCGGGATCAGCGCCCTGGTGAATCTGTCGGCCATGTCGCGCCTGCGCCAGACCGACAGCCGCCTGCCCGACGGTCGCCAGACCGCGATCCATCTGGGGTTCGACATCCTGCAGCTGACGGCGCTGCTGGCCTTCACCGGCGGGCTGGAGAATCCGTTCTGCCTGCTGCTGGTGGCGCCCGTGACCGTGGCGGCGGCGTCCCTGCCGGGGCGGCAGGCGCTCTTGCTGGGTCTGATGGTGTTCGTCTCGACCACCGCCCTGTTCTTCTGGTCCATGCCCCTGCCCTGGGTATCGGGGACCGAACTGGACCTGCCCCCGCTGTATCGGTTCGGGGTCGGGCTGGCCCTCATCACGGGCGTGGTCTTTACGGCCGCCTATGCCTGGCGGGTCGCCGCCGAGGCCGAGAAGCTGGAACTGGCCCTGGCCACGACCCAGGACGTTCTGCAGCGCGAGCAGAGGCTGGCGGCGCTGGGCGGACTGGCCGCCGCGGCCGCCCACGAACTGGGCACGCCGCTGGCGACCATCCAGATCGTGGCCAAGGAGCTGCTGCGCGCGGCGGCCCCCGACGGTCCCATCGCGGAAGATGCGCGACTGATGCTGCTGCAGGCCGACCGGTGTCGCGAGATCCTGAAACGCCTGTCGCAACGGCCCGAGGACGGGGACGAGCTCTACACCGAAGTGGGGCTCAAGGCCCTGCTGTCCGAGGTGGTGGAGCCGCACCTGGGCTTCGACCTGGACATCTCGGTCGAGGTCCGCACGCCCACGGGCATGGCCGCACCCCACGTCCGCCGCCTGGCCGAAGTCATCCACGGGCTTTCGGCCATCGTCGAGAACGCCGCCGACTTCGCCGCCACCCGGGTGCGGGTGCTGGGCACGGCCGATGTGCAGTGGATCACGATCGAGGTGCTGGACGACGGGCCGGGCTTCGCCGCCGACATCCTGCCCCGGCTGGGGGAGCCGTATGTCACCAGCCGTCCGCACGGCAAGGCGCGCCAGGTGCTGGCGACCCAGCTGGCCGCCGCGGCCGGAGCCACGCGGCCGGGCAAGAAGGGCCGGACGGCAGCGACGGTTCTGGACGCCATTCCCAGCCAGGGCGGCATGGGGCTGGGCTTCTTCATTGCCCGGACCCTGCTGGAGCGGACGGGCGGCCAGGTCGTGGTCAGCCATGGCGACGGGGGGCCGGGCGCGAACCGGGGCGCGCGGGTCACCGTGCGGTGGCCGCGCAAGGCGCTGGAGGCCGTGCCGACCTGAGACCCGACCCCGACAAGCGACCCAACGCCGCACCGCTTGACGCAAGCGGTGCGGCAACCGATCTCGACAGCAGGGAGACCGCCGTCATGCCGACCACAGCCACCGCCACCACACCCAATATCGAGGAGCGCATCGCCGGTCTGGCGGATCGCTCGCTGATGCTGCTGGACGACGATCAGGCCTTGCGCACGCGCCTTGGCAGGGCGCTGGAGTCGCGCGGCTTCGAGGTGACGACCGTCGGCTCGGTCTCGGAAGCCACCGAGGCGCTGAAGACGACCCAGCCGGCCTTCGCCGTGCTGGACATGAGGCTGGAGGACGGCAACGGGCTGAAGGTGGTCGAGGCCATCCGCGATCGCCGCGCCGATTCCCGCATCGTCATGCTGACCGGCTATGGCGCGATCGCCACGGCGGTCGCAGCCGTCAAGGCCGGGGCCGTCGACTATCTGTCGAAGCCGGCCGACGCCGACGACGTGGTCAAGGCATTGCTGGCCACCGGCGATGCGCCTGAGCCGCCGGACAATCCCATGAGCGCCGACCGGGTGCGCTGGGAGCATATCCAGCGGGTCTATGAGCTGTGCGACCACAATGTCTCGGAGACCGCGCGTCGCCTGGGCATGCATCGCCGCACCCTTCAGCGCATCCTGGCCAAGCGCGCACCGCGTTAGGGCTTCAGGGTCCGCATCGCGGCCAGACGGCCGAAGGCGATGGTCAGGGCCTTGCGCCGGGCCGGAGCCAGGGCACTGACGGGTGCCTCGCGCACCACCGCCCCGCCGAAGCCGTCGGCCACGATCAGGCCCGGCGCGTCCGGCAGGACACCGTCGGGAAACTCCGGCGCGACAGCGAAATAGAAGGCGTCGCAGAAGGGCGCGTATTCGGGCCATTTGCGGTCGACGCGATAGTCGTCGAGCCCGGATTTCACCTCGACGATCACGATGTCGCCCTTGCGGCCCAGGGCCATGACGTCGGCACGCCGCCCGTTGGGCAGACAGACTTCCAGAAGCGGCGCATAGCCAAGGTCCGCCAGCAGCCGGCCGGCTCCGCGCGTCACGCCCAGCGTCGTTTCGGGACGGCTGAATACGAGTTCCAGATGAGCGGCTGCGGGCATGGCCGCACTATGTTCCGGTTAAGTTCCGTCCGCAAGCGCGGCAAGGACCGGTTCAAATCCGCCCGGGCGGGTCGAAAACCATGGCTTCGCCCCGGCGCTGGAGACGCCGCCGGGCGTCAGACCCCGGTCTGCACGACGCCCGAGGTGTCGAAGCCGAGCGCCCGGGCACGGGCCAGGGTCGCGGTCCGGACGGAGGCGGAGGGCGTCTGGGTCCGGTGCCAGATCCACCAGCTGGACTTGTTCGGCAGGCCCATGATGGCCCAGCTGTAGTCGGGTGCGTGATCCCAGATCCAGTAGTGCTGCGACGCCAGCCCACCGAAGCTCAGCAGACCCGTCAGACTGAACCGGAACCTGGCATTGGTGGCCGGATCGGTCACCGAGGCATGGGCCCGCAGGGTCTCGACGCGGCCCGTCCCGCGCCGCGTGCAGATGACCAGGATGGAATAGCGGCTGGCCCGGGTCGCGGGGTCGAAGTCGATCTGGGCGCGACTGCAGTCGCGCTGCAGTCCGTTGTCATTGCGCGCGATCTCGAACCAGCGGCCGTCGAACCGGTCCAGGTCCACATTCGTGGCCTGGGCTGCGGCTGGCAGGGCGCTGGCCAGCAGGGCGGCGGCGGCGAGGGCGAGCGGTCGGGCGGCGGTCATGGGCTCTCCGGTGATCGGCATTGTCCGCGAAGATACGATGGCGATGGACGATAGTTGCTCAGACCCGGAAGCGCTTGCGGTTCGCGCGCCATTCGTCGGCGCTCTGACCCCAAAGGTCGACGGGTTCGTCCTGCATCGGCTCGGGCAGTCGACCCGGCCCTCGATTGACGGACCCCAGCGTCCGGGCCACCCGCACCGAGGCCAGGTTCTCGGGTGCTATACAGTGGATCACGTCCGTCCAGCCAAGAACATCGATCGCATAGTCCATGCTCGCCACCGCCGCCTCCACCGCATAGCCACGCCCCCGCGCATCGGGATGCAGGCTCCAGCCCACCTCGGTGCCAGGCCAGCCATAGGGGTGCAGCGGTCCGATCCGGCCCATCCACAGGCCACTGTCCTTCTCGATCACCGAAAACATGGCCTCGCCCGTCGCGGCCCACTGGCCGATGACGGCCATCAGGGTGCGCCAGGTCTGGGGCGGCGGCTGGACCCCGCCCAGGAACCGGTTGGTCTCGGGGTCGGCCTGGAATTCGGCCCAGCGCGGAAAATCCTCGACGATCGGCGGTCGCAGGATCAGGCGTCCGGTCTCGATCACGGGGCCGATGTCGCGGGCAGTCACAGCGGATACTCCCGTTCCAGCTCATAGTGGCTGCCGCCATCGGACAGAAGACTGGAATAAAGGCCGAAGCGGTCGATCCGGATCGGCGGCGAATGCAGCAGGTTGTGGCCAGTGATCCAGGCCCCGATCCGGTCGGGATTGGTCTGTGTCTTCAGATAGGCCAGGGTCAGGTGGGGGCGATAAAGCCGGGGCTCCATCCTGACCCCCGCCCGCTCGGCCGCCGCCTTGCAGCGCCCGGCCAGGACGGTCAGCCGCTCGCATGGCTCCACCCCGGCCCACAGGGTATGGCTGCGGTGCGCATCGCCGAACGCTCCCACGCCCTTCAGTTCGATCTCGAACGCCCCCGGCGGGATACGGGCCAGTTCGGCGGCCAGGTCGTCGGCGCGGCGTTCCTCGACCTCGCCATAGAAGGCCAGGGTGATGTGGAGCTGTTCGGCGCTGCGCCATCGGGCGCCCGGCAGGCCAGCCTGTCGGCGGCCCAGGGTTTCGGCCACGTCGAAGGGGATGGGCAGGGCGGTGAACAGGCGCAGCATGGGGCCAGCCTATCGGCGTCGGCCCTGCGGCGAAAGGTCGGAACCGATCCTGCTGCGAGCCGCTTGCAAGAAAGCGGAGGACACCCGATATTCTCTGCAGTCGCCGGAGACTTTTCCTCCGGCCCATTGGAGATTGATCTCGCGATGAGCGACTTCAGAAACGGTTTTTCGACCCCGGTGAATGCCCCGGCCGACATGGCCGTGGATACCGGCCTGCGCAGCTTCATGCTGGGGGTCTATAACAAGGTTGCCCTGGGGCTGCTGGTATCGGCGGCCCTGGCCTATGTGACCGGATCGTTCCCGCCGGTGCGCGACCTGCTGTACGCCACGCAGCTGTTCCCCGACGGCGTGACGCGGGTCACAGGCTTTACCATACTGGGGATGATCGTGGCCTTCTCGCCCCTGGCCGTCTTGCTGGTCTCGGGCTTCGTCATGCGGAATCCGACGTCGGGCGCGGCCAGCGCCATCTACTGGCTCGTCGTGGCCTTGATCGGTGCCTCGATGGGCAGCGTGGTGCTGCTGTACACGTCCACGTCGATCGTCTCGACCTTCCTGGTCACCGCCGCGGCCTTTGGGGCCCTGAGCCTCTGGGGCTATACGACCAAGCGGGACCTGTCGGGCATCGGCAGCTTCCTGATCATCGGCGTGATCGGCCTGATCATCGCCTCTGTCGTGAACATGTTCCTGAACAGCGGGCCAATGCAGATGATCATTTCGGCCGTCGGGGTCCTGCTGTTCGCGGGCTTGACGGCCTATGACACGCAGCGGCTGAAGATGACCTACTACGCCCTGGGCGGCGACCGCACCCGGATGAGCGTCGCCACCAGCTACGGCGCGCTCAGCCTGTATCTGGACTTCATCAACATGTTCCAGTTCATGCTCGCCCTGTTTGGCGGCCGTCGCTGATCGCATCGCTCCGGCACAGATGACAGGAGGCCCCGCTGGAAACGGCGGGGCCTTTTCTATTCGACCACCTGAAACTTGCGGCTGTCGAAGACGCGCAGCACCTGGGCCAGCTCGCGGCCGCGCTTCAGCACCACGCCGCCCTCGCCGATGACCGACCACTGGCCCTGTCGCGTCTGCAACGACGGGCGTTTCTCGATGCGATAGGCGGGGGCGTCGCCCGAGCGGCGGAAGACGGCGAACTCGGCCGCCTCCCTGCCGCCGACCATGGCATAGTCGCGCCATTCGGCCTGGGCGACCATGCGGCCGTAGACCCGCAGGATCAGGTCCAGCTCGCGCCGCTCGAAGAAGACGGATCCGGACGGGGACGGATCGAAAGGGGTGACATCGGCGCTCATGAGGATCAATCTAGGCGCACGCCCGACGAACGCCAGCGGACCGCAGGCCGGAAAAGATCGCCCGACACGAAATGGCCCCGTTTCGGTCCATCAGTGGACAGATCAGGCCGCGAGATACAGACCGTCGGCCTGACGGAGTTCGGAAGCGTCCCGGATCCTGAACAGCCCCCCCAGCCCCCCTGGATGACTCCAGTTTATGGGCTCCGACGGGCCGACGCTTCCTCCAGAGCGAGACGCCCGCCCTGCCGCCCCTCCCCCCGAATGGCACGGCGGGCGTTTTGCTGCCCGGAGCCCGGCCAGAAACGAAAGACGCCGGGGCGACGACCCCGGCGTTTCCGTATCGGCAGACCGAAGGATCAGCTGCCGGGCGTGATCGACAGCTCCACGACCTCGCCATCGCGGCGAACGGTCAGAGCCCCGCTGTTGCCCAGGGCTGCGGCCAGATCGGCCAGGGATGTGACGCTCTCGCCCGCGACCGCCGTGATCACATCGCCTGCGCGCAGGTCCTGCTGGGCGGCAGGCGATCCACCCTCAACCGCCACGACGATCAGGCCGGGCTCGTCGCCCTTGCCATCAGCAGCCGTCAGCGCCCGGATGTTGGCGCCATAGGCCTGCAGCGCGCTGGAGCCCAGTTGCACGGCGGCGGTGGACTCGGTCTCGACGGTCATCTGGGCCGTCGTGCTCTGGCCGTCGCGCAGATAGACCAGGGTCAGCGCCGTGCCCGGAGGCGCGATGCCGACCGTCGCCTGGACCGAGCCGGCATTGGCGACCGGGCGGTTCTGGATGCGGGTGATGACGTCGCCGGTCCGCAGACCGGCGCGGTCGGCGGGCGATCCGGGGACCACATCCTCGACAATGGCCCCGCGCACGAAGCCCAGACCCCGTTCGACTGCGCGCTCGGCCGTCAGGGAGCCGAGCGTCGCGCCGATCACGCCGCGCGTGACCGATCCGTTGGCGCGGATCTGGTCGACCACGAACATCAGGATACGGGTCGGCACGGCGAAGGCGATGCCGTCGTTGCCGCCACCCATGTCGCCCGAAAGGATCGAGGTGTTGATGCCGATCAGTCGGCCCCGGCTGTCCAGCAGCGGCCCGCCCGAGTTGCCCGAGTTCACCGCCGCGTCGGTCTGGATATAGTCCTCGACCGCATCGCCCATGCCCGAACGCCCGAGCCCCGAGATCACGCCCATGGTCAGGGTCTGGTCAAGGCCCAGCGGATAGCCGACGGCAAAGGCCAGGTCGCCGGTGCGCAGGGTGTCGGAATCGACCGTCTCGACCTGCGAAAGGCCGGTGGCCTGGATCTGCAGCACGGCCACGTCCGTCGCCTTGTCGGCCCCCAGCAGGACCGCGTCGACCAGCCGGCCGTCGGTCATGTCGACGCGGAACTTCTGCCCCCCCTCGATGACATGGTTGTTGGTAACGATGATGCCGGCCGCCGCGTCGATGATGACGCCCGATCCACTGCCGGTCGGTGTGGGCTCGGTCTCGCCGGTCGTCGGACCGGCGGAGACGCCAAGCGTGGTGACCTGCACCACGGCGGGCAGCGAACGCTCAAGCCCCGCCGCAAAGGTGAAGACGCCACGCCGGGCGTCGAAAGGCAGGCTGGACGGCCCGCTCTGGGCCGAGGCCGCGCCTGCGCCGAACAGGGTGAGAGCGATCGCCGTTCCCGCCAGAAATGCCGCACGTTTCATTGGTTCATCCCCTGATGTCCCGGACAGACTAGCGCGGGAAATGCGCGGTGACGATGGCCCCCGGCGCGGCGTCATCAATCGTCATCCTGCCGCCGTGGCGGCGCAGGATGGCGCGCACGAAGGCAAGGCCCATGCCGTGGCTGTCGGTCCCCTCGACCCGTGCCGGCTCGGGACCGGACATGCCCGGGCCCTGGTCGGCGATGGAGATGGCCACCTCCGCCTCGTCCGCATAGGCCCGCAGGGTGACGGTGCCGCCCTCGGGCGAGAATTTGACCGCGTTATCGACCAGATTGGCCACAGCCCGCTGCAACAGGGAGCGGACGCCCAGGACGGAGACCGGCTCACCCCCGGCCACGATATGGATGCCGCGGATATCGGCGATGGGCTGGTAAAGCTCCACGCAGGCCTCGGCCAGCACGTCCAGCCGGACGTCCTCGAACAGCCAGGCCTCGCCGTCGCGCAGGGCCATGGCCTCGTTCATGGCGCGGGTGATGTCGGCCAGATCCTGCTTGGCCTCCTCGCCCAGCCGGGCGCGCTCGGCCGGATCGTCGGCCTCCATCAGCCGATCGAGGCGCAGCGAGGCGCGGGCGAGCGGCGTGCGGAAGTCATGCGCCAGCTGGTCGGCCGAATCCCGCAGCCAGGTCAGCAGTTCCTCCAGCCGGTCAAGCGTCCGGTTCACCTGGGTCGACAGGGCGGTCATCTCGGGCGCGACCGCCACATCGGGGGCCCGCCGCGAGAAATCGCCCACCGCGGCCCGGTCCAGGGCCAGGCTGACCTGGGCGATCGCGCTGGTCAGTCGCCGCCGGGCAAAGGTCGCGGCCGCGAGCCCCGACACCAGGATCAGCGCTCCGGTCAGGGCGACCGACAGGACGGCCCAGCGCCAGGCGACACCCGCCGGATCCACCACCCGGCCGACGATGACCTGCAGCGCGCCGACGGGCCGCTTGACGATCACCGCCTCGATGGCGCGGGCCGGGCAGAGCTGACCCGGGGCCAGCCGCACCCGATAGACGCCGGGCCCGAGCCGCGACAGGCGATAGGTGCGGGCGGTCTCCAGCGCCGCCAGACCGGCCGGCTTGCCGACGGGCGCGCGGATGAAGCGCACCCCCGCACCGCCCCGGCCCGTGCGACAGGTTTCCTCCAGGGTGATGGATTCGCGGCTGGGCCCGTCCTGAAAGGCGCTGAGGAAGGCGGACCAGTAGGCGGCGTCCGATTCCGTCATCTCTTCCGCGCCGGCGTCCGGCGGCAGTTTCACGGCGATGGCGGCAAAGTCGGCCAGGGCCGCCAGGGCCGCCTGCTGGCGCTGGTCCAGCCGCGCGGCCTGCCCGGTGATCAGCAGGGACCCGGTCAGGGCGACGACCGCCATGATGGCCAGGGTGGCCGCCAGCTGGGTCGAGGTGCGTTCGGCCAGCCAGCGCCGCCAACCGGCCGGAAGCGTCCATGGAACGGCCGGTGGGCTCAAGCCCCTCAACCCGCGTCGAGGTCGCGGAAGATCAGACTCTGGCTGCGGGCCGAGACGATCAGGGGATGCAGGTCCTCGCCCAGTTCGGGGGCCTGTTCCTTCAACCGGCGACGCAGGGCACTGATCCGCGCGTCGATGATGTTGACGAAATTGTCGGGCAGGAAGGTCCATTCGATCCAGCACCGGTCCCACAGCATGGTCTTGGTCACCGGCTGGCCGCGCGCGGTCATCAGTTCGGACACGATGGCGAACTCCAGCGGCGACAGATCGATCAGCCGCTCGGTCCCCTCGACCGTCAGCTTCAACGTCCGGGCGCCGGGCGACAGGCGGAATGGCCCGTTGATGAGGTCGGTGTTGGCGGGTTTGGCCCGGCGCGCGACGCGGCGCAGCTGGGATGCCACGCGGGCCAGAAGCTCCTCGTCGCCGATGGGCTTGGACAGATAGTCGTCGGCACCGCCCAGCAGACCCTCGACCCGCTGGCGCTCGCCCGTCAGGGCCGTGAGCATCAGGGCGGGCGCATCGCTGGACGGACCGGCCCCGGTCCGCAGGCGTTTCAGCGTCTCCAGCCCGTCCAGGCCATTGGTCATCCGATCCAGGATCAGGACGTCGTAGGGATGCGTCCCTGCCATCTGCAAGGCCGCCTCGCCCGCATCGACGCGATCAACGATCTCGAACCCGGCCTTCAGCAGGCGGTCGGCGACGTGGTCGGCCAGCGCCGGGTCGTCTTCCAGCAGCAGGGCGCGACGACCGGCGAAGACCTCGGCCAGGGCGGCGAACGGATCCGCCTCTGCCATTGTGTCGATCCCGACCGTGGTCATCTGTCCGTCCCCCATGCCGGCTTTCAGGATAGAAGTCTGATGCGGAATCACAACGGCGCATGGAATGATCGTTCCTGACCGCAACGCCCGGGTCGTGTCCGCGTTGGGAGAGACCATTGCAGAGGTTCCATATGCGCCAGGCCGCCCTTCTCCTCCTCGCCGGTCTCGGCCTCGCCGCCTGCCAGACCGCCCCGGTCGCCGATGCCGGGTTCCTGGGCGGCTATGACGGGCTGGTCACCCGCGAGGATACGATCCGCGCCTCGATCCGCCAGCGGCGGGACGATGCGGCGGTCGCGGCGATCGACCGGGTGCATCTGGAGCCCAGCCGGTTCGTGGGCACGGCCGGCAGCGCCCTGACCGACGAGGAACGCGTCCAGCTGCTGCGGGAGGTCGATCGCCAGATCTGCTATGAGGTCAGCGAGCGGTTCACCCTGACCCCCGGGGCCCAGGGCGTGGCGCGGCTGAGGACCGGGGTGGTGGATGTGCGCCCGACGGGGACGGTCGGTTCGGGCGTCGCGGCCGTGGCCAATCTGCTGATCCCCGGGCCGGGCACGTTCCGGGTTCCGGGCACGACGGGCGGGCTGGCGGTCGAGAGCGAGTTGATCGGGCCGGACGGGACCCAGGTCGCGGCCCTGGCCTGGGCCCGCAACGCCAATACGGTCGGCACCGACGCCCCGTCCCTGTCGCGCATCGGCGATGCCCTGCAGATGGCCGAGCCGCTGGGCGACGAGATCGGCGACACCATCTCGCAGCCCGACCGGGCCGTGCGGGACATTCCATCGCCGGACCCCTGCCTGTCGTTCGGGCCCCGGACCCAGCCGGTCGGTTTCGTCACCCGCGCGGTGACCGGCCTGTATGTGCCCCAGGTCAATACCGGCTCGTCCCCGACCCGGGACCGGCCACAGCCCTGACGGCGTCGCGCCGGGCGACCCGGCTTGTCGCCATCGGGCGGCGTGATAGCGTCAGGTCCGGCGCGAGGCCCCGCGCCGATCGGGAGGCTTTCTCATGTCCATGCTCGCCCTGTTGGCCGCACTCGCGGTCCAGACGCCGACCCAGGTCGATCCGGCCTCGCCCGAGGCGGCGGCGGTCATGGTGCCGATCGACGGCATCTTCGCCGCGCTCGCCGCTCGCGACGGAAGTCTGCTGGCCCCGCATCTGGCCCCGGAGGCACGGATGATCGTGGCGGTCGAGCGCCCGGACGGCACCTCTGTAATTCAGACCCTCGCCGCCGAGGCCTTTGCCGAAGGGCTTCAGCCGGGCCCTGAGCGGTTCGAGGAAATCCTGACCGATCCGATCATCGCCATCGACGGCGACATCGCCATGGTCTGGGGCCCCTATGTCTTCAAGCTCGACGGCCGGGTCGTCCACTGCGGCTCCGACCATTTCGACCTGATCCGCCGCGACGGCGTCTGGAAGATCGCCGGTATCACCTGGAACCAGCGCACGACGGGGTGCGAGGGGTAGAGCGCGATCGGCAGCTGACAGAGGACTGGTTGGGATGGGATTAGTTAAGCTTGAGGCGGACATGGCCTCCAATATGTCTTACGTCTATCTGCCCGATCATCCAGGATCAGGTTCGTTCGGATGCGTAGCGAAAACCGTTCCTCTCTATCAGGTTGTGAAAGGCTACGATGGTCTCGACGTCAACCTCGACTTTGACGTCGAAGGACGCCTGATCGGCATCGAGATATTCTCCGCCTGAAAACCGCGATCCTCTGCATTCCTAAAACGCGCTCTCCCCCGTGATCGCCCGCCCCAGGATCAGGGCATGCACGTCATGCGCCCCTTCGTAGGTGTTGACCGTCTCGAGGTTCATCGCGTGGCGCATCACGTGGAGCTCGCCGGTGATGCCGGCGCCGCCGTGCATGTCACGGGCCTCGCGGGCGATGGCGAGGGCCTTGCCGCAGTTGTTGCGCTTCATCAGCGAAATGGCTTCGGGCACGAAGGCTCCGGTGTCGAGCAGGCGGCCGAGCGCATAGGCCCCCTCGAAGCCCAGGAAGATCTCGGTCTGCATGTCGGCCAGCTTCTTCTGCACCAGCTGGCGCGACGACAGCGGGCGGCCGAAGAGCGATCGCGAGCCGACATAGTCGCGGGTGGCGTGGAAGCAGAACTCGGCGGCGCCCATGGCCCCCCAGGCGATGCCGTAGCGGGCCTTGTTCAGGCAGGAGAACGGCCCGCGCAAACCCTTCACGCCGGGCAGCAGGTTGGCTTCGGGCACAAAGACGTCGTTCAGGCCGATGTCGCCGGTGATGGAGGCGCGCAAGGACAGCTTGTCGCCGATCTTGCCGGTGGTGAAGCCCTCAAAGCCGCGCTCGACGATGAAGCCGCGGATGACGTCATCCAGTTTCGCCCAGACGATGGCCAGGTCGGCGATGGGCGAGTTGGTGATCCAGTATTTGCCGCCGTTCAGGCGATAGCCGCCCTCGACCGCGACGGCCTTCGTCTTCATCGAGGCCGGGTCGGAGCCGCCGTCGGCCTCCGTCAGGCCGAAACAGCCGATCAGCTCGCCCGCCGCCATCCGGGGCAGGAAGCGCATCTTCTGTTCCTCGTTGCCGAAGGCGTAGATCGGATACATGGCCAGCGACGACTGCACCGACATGGCCGAGCGGTAGCCTGAGTCGACCGCCTCGATCTCGCGGGCGATCAGGCCATAGGCGACATGGCTGACGCCGGAACCGCCGTACTGTTCGGGCAGCATGGCCCCGAGGAACCCCATCTCGCCCATCTCGGTCATGATGGCGCGGTCGAAGGTCTCGTCGCGGAAGGCGGCGACGACGCGGGGCAGCAGTTTCTCGCGGGCATAGGACCGGGCCGCGTCCTGGATGGCGCGTTCGTCGTCCGTCAGGCGCGACGCCATGTCGAACGGGTCGTCCCAGCGGAAGGTCTGCGTCGAGATCGGGCTGCCGTCGGCCATGTCGGGGCTCTTGTTCAAGGAGGATCAGCCCGCCCGTTTAGGCCAGAACGGCCGCGACAACCAGATCGGGACGGTGATCCGGTTGTCGCGTGGCCGGGGCTATTTCAGCGCGGCGCTGTCCAGATTGAGGTCGGACAGGGGGATGACCTCGACGTCGGGGTGTCTGGCACGCAGGGCGTCGATGAACTGAGCCGCATCGCCGACGATCACCAGACTGGCCCGGTCGACGGGCAGGTGTTCGGCGAAGGCGGCCTGAACCGCCGCCCCGTCCACGGCCTCGACGTTGCCGACATAGGCGGCCAGCTCGCTCATCGGCAGGTCGTAGAGGGCCAGGTTCGCGACCAGTCCGCCCAGGCCGTCCACGGTTTCCAGCGAACTGCCGAAGGCCCCGGTCAGGATGGCCTGACGGGTGGTGATCTCCGAAGCGGTCGGCCGGGTCGTGGACAGGCGGGTGACCTCGGCCAGGATCAGGTCGGCGACCTCGGCGGCGGCGTCATTGCGGGTCTGGGCGCTGGCGGTGAACAGGCCGTCGTCGCGACGCACGCCCAGCCCGGACCGCGTGCCGTAGCTCAGGCCGCGCTTGATGCGGATTTCCTGATTCAGGCGCGAGGTGAAGCTGCCACCCAGCAGGGTGTTGCCCAGCGTCAGGGGGAAATAGTCGGCGTCGGTGCGCGACACCCCGCGCAGGGCCACGGTGACGGCGGCCTGACCGGCCCCGGGCTGGTCGATGACCACGATGCGGGTGGGGCGGGGCTCACCGGCCGGGGCGGTCGCGGCCGGTGCCACCGTCGCAGGCGCGGTCCAGTCACCGAAGGCCGACTGGGCGAGGGCGCGGGCCTCGGCCTCGTCGATATCGCCGGAGAGGACCAGGGTCGCCCCGGACGGACGATAGCGGGCGGCGTGGAAGGCGGCGACGTCGGCTCGGGTGATGGCGGGCAGGGTCGTCAGGGTGCCCGAGGCCGGCGCGCCATAGGGTGCCTCGCCGTAGACGACGCGGGCGGCGGCCTGGGCCGCGACCTGTCCGGGCGTGGTCAGGGCGATGCGCAGGGCGTCGAGCGTCTGGGTCCGCTGACGGTCCAGTTCCTCCTCGGCGAAGGTCGGATTGCGGACCAGGTCGGCCATCAGGGCGACGGCCCGGGGGAAGACGTTGGCGGGCGCATTGGCATAGACGTTCGAGAAGTCCGCACCCGCGCCCGCGCCGACCGAGGCTCCCAGCTGTTCGATCTCGGTGGCGATTTCCGGAGCGGTGCGGGTCGTGGTGCCCTGGGTCAGCAGGGCGGCGGTCATGGAGGCGACACCCGCCTTGCCCGGCGCCTCGTCCGCCTGACCGGCGTCGAAGCCGAGACGTGCCGAGACCAGCGGCAGGCCTTCCTTTTCGACCACCAGCACGCGCAGGCCGTTGTCGAGGCGGAAGTCGGCGACCGGCGGGGTGGTCGGCGAGACCGCGGCCGCGATCTCCGGCAGGGGCGCGCGCTCGGCTTCCGGCAGCAGGGTCAGAACCTCGCCGACGGGGGCGAGGTCGGCGATCTGGACCGGGGCGGTGACGTCGGTGACCTGTTCCGTGACCGGATTGGCGTCGTCGGCGTTCAGATAGCGGATCGTGACGCCGCGCTGGTCGGTCAGGTAGCGGCGGGCGACGCGCTGGATGTCGGCGGCGGTGACGGCCTGGATCTCGGCGATCTCGCGGTCGGCGACGGTGGCGTCATTGGTCTGGATCAGGGCGAAGCCGAGGACGTTGGCGCGGTCGTCGATGGTCTCGCGGCTGCGGAGCGCATCGGCCACCAGCTCGTTCTTGGCCTCGGCCAGCTCGGCGTCGGTGACCGGTTCGTCGCGGAAACGGGCGACCTCGGCGCGCAGGGCGGCGATGCCTTCGTCGGGCGTCTTGCCCCCGGCCATGATGGCAAAGGCGGCCAGATAGCCGGCCTGCTGGGCGAAGTCGGGACTGGAGGAGGCCTGGGCGGCCAGCTGCTGCTCATAGACCAGCGAGCGGTACAGGCGCGAGCTTTCGCCCGTGGACAGGATACCGTCCAGCACGGTCAGGGGAATGCGGTCGGCGTCGCGGTAGGCCACGGTCGGCCAGGCCAGGACCACGGCCGGCAGGGCCACGTTCGGGGCGTGGAAGGTGACCTCGCGCGGGCCGGTCGGCTCGGGCTCCACCACATTGTTGGCCGGCAGCGGGCGGTTCGGGTTGGGGATGGGGGCCAGATACCGGTCGATCCAGCCGTCCAGCTGTGCCTGGTCGAAGTTTCCGGCCACGATCAGGAAGGCGTTGTCCGGCCGGTAGTAGGTGGCGTGGAAGCGGCGCACGTCCTCGATCGTCGCGGCATCCAGATCCTCGATCGAGCCGATGGTCGAGCGGCGATAGGGGCTGTCCTGATAGATGGTGGCCGGCACGAACAGGCTGAACAGGCGACCGTAGGGCTGGGCCAGGACACCCTGACGGTACTCCTCCTTGACGACGTCGCGCTCGCTCTCGAACACATCCTCATTGACCACCAGCGAGCCCAGACGGCTGGCCTCGGCGAAGATCAGGCGCTCGAGGTGATTGGCGGGAATGGTCTCGTGATAGGCGGTGACGTCGTCCGAGGTGAAGGCGTTGTTATTGCCGCCCACGTCCTCGGTCAGGCGGTCGAAGGTCTCGTCGGGAAAATCCTTGGTCGCCTTGAACATCAGGTGTTCGAACAGGTGGGCGAAGCCGGAGCGGGCCTGGGGGTCGTCCTTGGAGCCGACGCGGTACCAGACCTGGACCGTCACGTTCGAGGTCGAGGTGTCGCGCGCGGTATAGACGTCCATGCCGTTGGGCAGGGTGCGCTTGACGAAGCCCAGCGGCGGCACCTCGACACTGGCGGGCGGGGCGGCGGGCGCCTGGGCCATCACGGGCGCGGCGGACAGCAGGGCGAGGGCGGCGACGGCCGACAGCAGGCGGGACTTCATGAGCGGGCTCCGGAGGAATGCGGAACGACCGTATCAGGGCTGGCGAGCCGTGTAAGTTACAGCGGTGTAATGTGGGCGGATCATCGCCCATGCGTCATCGCTCTTCCGCTGTGAACGGGTCGGGGAAGACGGTGGAGCCCGAGCGGTCGCCCGGAACCGATGTGCCCCCGTGCTTTCGCCGTAGGGAGCGTGTGTGTGTTTTCGGCTTGCGCCCGGGGCTCCGCCGCGACCGGTTCACGCGAGCGTCCGGGGACGGGCATCCTCGGCCTGCCGGGGGTCTTCAGTCCCCTGCGCTTTGCGCCGTTAGACCCTTTCCGGACTAAGCCCGCGACGGGCGGAGGGTGACAGGGCCCTCCGGGCTCCACGGTTTTGCGCCCATGGACAGTCCCGCTCGATCGCGCCCCGCCGCGCGTCCGGGTCCTGGGCCCAGGACGCCTTCCCCTCGCGACGGGACGCAAGAAGGATAGACGGGTTCGGGATGCAGGCGCGCTCGCGGGCCCATTAATCACGATGGGTGCTGAATGGGTTGGGGAATTCGGGGCGAGCGCGGACAACTCGGGGCGGCGGAGCGGACACAAGCCGTCTCCTCACCCCCCAGGGGAGGGCAGATCGCGCGCTATTTGCCGAACACATCCACGCCCACCTCGCCGTCCGGCGTCAGCCAGGCGCGCTTCATGCCCTGGCTGTTGAAGGGGTCGGCGCGGTGGCCTTCGGCGTCCAGCGCGATCAGTCCGCCGTCGCCGCCCAGGGTGCCGATTTCGGCGATGGTCGCAGCCGTGGCCTCGGCCAGGGACTGGCCCGATGCGACGCGCCAGTCGACGCCGGCGGCAGCGTTGGTGCGGATGAAATACTCGCCCTGGCCCGTGCAGGAGACCGCGACCCGGTCGGTCGCCCAGACGCCCGCGCCGGGGATGGGCGTGTCTCCGACCCGTCCCGGCAGCTTGCCGAACACGCCGCCGGTCGAGGTGCCCGCCGCCAGACGACCCTCGCTGTCCAGCACGCAGCAGCCGACCGTGCCGTGGGCCAGGGCGCCGGTCCGACCCTGGCCGGGAGGATGGTTGTCCTCGCCCTGTCCGGCCCGGGTGAACCAGGTGTCGGGGTCGTCGATGGGGTCCAGCCCCTGTTCGGCGGCGAAGGCAGAGGCTCCCGACCCGGCCAGCAGGACGTGGGGGCTGTGGTCCATGACCGCGCGCGCGGCCCGGACCGGGTTGCGATAGCCCTGAAAGGCGGCGACGGCCCCGGCGCGGCGGGTCGGGCCGTCCATCAGGCTGGCGTCCAGCTCGTATTCCCCTGCCAGGTTGGGCGAGGCCCCGCGGCCGGCGACGTAAAGGCCCGAATCCTCCAGCCTCACGATCGCCTCGACCACGACGTCCAGCGCCGCCGCGCCGGCCGCCAGCCGAACGGCCATGGCCTGGACGACCTGTCGCATATGGGCGGTCTCGGCACCGTAGTCGCGTCCCTGACGGGCCCCGGCACCACCGTGCAGGATGAGGGCGGGTCCGGGCATGGGCGTCTCCTGATACGGTCGCCTCTTTCAATCGGGCGTGGCGCTCTTTAGCCTCACGCGACGCCAAGAACCATCCTGACAGGCGGGCCCGAAGTCGCGCGAACGCGCATCGGTCCCGCCAAGCCAAACGAGACCCAAGAATGCGCGCAGTCCTGTCCAAGACCGTCGGTGGTCCTTCGTCCCTCGTCGTGGAGGAGGTTCTCGATCCCACGCCCAAGGCGGGCGAGGTGGTGATCGAGGTCAAGGCGGTCGGCATCAACTTCCCCGACACACTGATCATCGAGGACAAATACCAGTTCCGTCCCGAACGTCCCTTCTCGCCCGGCGGCGAGGTCGCGGGTGTGGTCGAGGCCGTCGGCGAGGGCGTCAAGGGCGTGTTCAAGGGCGACCGGGTCATCGCCGTGCCGGGCTGGGGCGGCCTGGTCGAGCGGATCGCTGTCCGGGCCGACAGCCTGATCCGGATGCCGGACACCATGTCGTTCGAGGAGGCGGCGGGCCTGGTCCTGACCTATGGCACCTCCTATTACGCGCTGAAGGACCGGGCGAAGCTGCAGCCGGGCGAGCGTCTGCTGGTGCTGGGCGCGGCCGGGGGCGTGGGGGCCGCCGCGGTCGAGCTGGGCAAGGCCATGGGGGCCCTGGTGACGGCCGCCGCCTCGACCAACGACAAGGTCCAGTTCGCCCTCGACCTGGGGGCCGACAACGGGCTGATCTATCCGTCAGGAGCGATGGACAAGGCCGCGCAGAAGGAACTGTCGGGCGAGCTGAAGCTGGCCTCGGGCCGCGACGGGCCCGACGTCGTCTATGACGCGGTCGGCGGCGACTATGCCGAACCGGCATTGCGGTCGATGGACTGGAACGGGCGCTATCTGGTCGTCGGCTTTCCGGCAGGGATCCCGTCGTTTCCGCTGAACCTGACCCTGTTGAAATCGGTGTCGGTGATCGGGGTGTTCTGGGGCGCGGCCGTCGCGCGCGATCCGGCCGGGCACGCGGCCAATATGGCCGACCTGATGCGGTTCTGGTCCGAAGGCAGGATCAAGCCGCGGGTGTCGCGCACCTTCCCGCTGGAGCGCGCGCACGAGGCGATCCAGGCGCTGTCGGACCGCACTGCCATGGGCAAGATCGTGGTGACCGTGGAATCGTGACCGTGCTGTCGCCCCGTCTGGATATGGCCGCGGCGCGGGAGCGACTGGCCGCGCGCTCGCGCGTGCGCCTTCCCGGCCTGTTTCAGGCCGGCGTCGGGGGCCTCCATGAGGCGGTGACCGATCCGGCGATGGTCTGGATGCGGGCCATGCACAATCCCTACAACGCCGACGTCCCCGTCGCGATGTTCGAGGCCGAGCCCCTGCACGAACAGGCCCGGCTGATCGCCCTGGCGCACGAAGAGGCTACGGAGGGCTTCCAGTTCCTGTTCGACCGGCTGAGACTGGGTCAGGCGCGAAGCCTGGGTCTGGCGATCCCGCAGGCACTGTATGACCTGCATGCCTGGTTCAACACCGGGCCGTTTCTGGAGTTCGCGCGGACGCTGACCGGAGACGACCGGATCGCCTATGTCGACGCCCAGGCGACGCGGTATCTGCCCGGCCATTTCCTGAACCGGCACACCGACGAGCATGTCGATGCCGGGCGGCTGTATGCCTATGTGCTGAACCTGTCGCCGGACTGGCGGGCGGAGTGGGGCGGGCTGCTGATGTTCCTGGAGAATGGCGAGGTCAGCGAGACCTTCCTGCCCGGTGCGGGGACGCTGAACGTGTTCAGGGTGCCGCAGAGCCATGCGGTGTCGATGGTGGCCCCGTTCGCGGGCCTGCCGCGCTATTCGATCACCGGCTGGTGGCGGACGACCCCGCCGCCGGGGGACGACCGATGACGTCGCTGCGCCTGTCGCCCGGACTGGACGCCACCGCACTGGCCCGGGCCTTTCAGGCGGGCGGGCAGAGGCTGCATATCCCCGGCATCCTGGTGACAGAGGCCGCCGATGCGATCGAGGCGGTGCTGGCGGCCGAACGACGCTGGAAGACGACGGTGGCGGCGGGCGGCACCTATCTCGAACTGCCGCTGGACGGGCGCGTCGCAGAGGACCCCGCCAAGCAGGCCTGGCTGGACGAGGCGGCCGTGGACGGCTCCAGCCCCCTGACGCAATACATCTTCGACACCCGTCGCCTGACCGCCGAGCGCGAGCTGGAGGTGACCCGGGGCGACGCGGCCGATGCGGTTCTGGACTGGCTGAACAGCGAGACCTTCATCGCCTTCGTCCGCACCGTCACCGGAGACGACCGGATCGATCTGGCCGACGCCCAGGCCTCGCGCTATCGGCCCGGCCATGTCCTGACCAGTCACAACGACGTCTCGCCGGGCAAGAACCGGCTGTACGGCTATGTGCTGAACTTCAGCCGCGACTGGCGGGCCGACTGGGGCGGGAACCTGGTCTTCTATGGCGAGGACGGCCATATCGAGCATGGCTGGGTGCCGGCGTTCAATGCGCTGAACCTGTTCGTCGTGCCCACCCGCCATGCGGTGACGCAGGTGGCGTCTTTCGCCGCCAGGGACCGGTTGTCGATCGTCGGGTGGCTGAGGTCCAACACCGCGCTGGGGCCGCAGTCGCGGGAGGGTGACCGGCGTTACTGATCCTGCCCCGGCGGGGGAGGATCAACGCCGCAGCCGCTCCAGGGCCCGCTCGGCGGCCTCGCGGTGGCGTTTGCGGATATTGGCCCCCAGGGTGGCGATCACGGCGGTGATGACGGCGGCATCGTCGGTGAAGCCGATCCCCGCCAGAATGTCGGGAATGGCGTCCAGCGGCAGGACGAAATAGGCCAGCGCCCCCATCATCACGCCCTTGGCGGCCAGCGGCGTCTCCGGGTCGCGGGCGGCGTAATAGACGCTGATCATCTGGTTGGCGAAGGGGATGCGGGCGGCGACGCGCCCGACCTTGGGCCAGAAACCCGCCCTGACCCGCACCTCGTTGACGCGCTGCACGGCCGGCAGCAGGGCCCTGGAGGGATCGATGGCGTCTTCGGGCGAGATCGGGCCCGATGCCGGTTTGGCGTTTGTGGTCATGGCGGCTAAATCCCCCCGATTTTCCAGAGTTCAACGGAATATAGGGACGAACGCCATGAAACTCGACAGCAGCATCGCCGCGGTGGTCACCGGTGGGGCCAGCGGCCTGGGCGAGGGCACGGCGCGGGCCATCGCGGCGACGGGGGCCAGGGTCGCCCTGTTCGACCTGAATGCCGAGCGGGGCGAAGCCATCGCCGCCGAGATCGGTGGCGTCTTCTGCGCGGTAGACGTGACCGACGACGCCTCTGTGGCGGCCGCCTTCGACAAGGCTCGGGCCGCGAACGGTCAGGAGCGGCTGCTGGTCAACTGCGCCGGCATCGCCACCGGCCAGAAGACGGTGTCGCGCAAGAAGGACACGGGCGAAGTCCGCGCCCACGACATGGCCAGCTTCGAGCGCACCGTGCGGGTCAATCTGTTCGGCACCTTCCGGGTGCTGAGCCAGTCGGCCCTGGGCATGGTCACCCTGGACAAGATGGAGGACGGCGAGCGCGGCCTGATCGTCAACACCGCCTCGGTCGCGGCCCAGGACGGACAGGTCGGCCAGGCGGCCTATTCGGCGTCCAAGGGCGGCGTCTATGCCATGACCCTGCCGATCGCCCGCGACCTGGCGCAGGAAGGCATCCGGGTGAACACCATCCTGCCCGGCATCATGTGGACGCCGATGATGGCCGGCATGGACCAGAAGATCCAGGACGCCCTGGCCGCCCAGATCCCCTTCCCCAGCCGCCTCGGCAAGCCGTCGGACTATGCGTCGCTGGTGCTGGAGCTGGCCCGCAACGTCTACATCAACGGCGAATGCGTAAGGCTTGATGGAGCAATTCGCATGGCGCCGCGCTGACGCGCGGATGCGCTTCGCGCCGCGCTACGCTCGCGACACGGTCGCTCGCTGCTTGAGCGCGAGGAATTGTGCGGGTTGGGTCTTGCGAGAGGTCCGGCCTCTCCGCTATAGGCCCGCCTCCGGCTGAAGTGCGGGCGTAGCTCAGTGGTAGAGCACAACCTTGCCAAGGTTGGGGTCGAGAGTTCGAATCTCTTCGCCCGCTCCAGTCGATTGAAGAGGCCCGGTCGCGAGACCGGGTTTTTTCATTTCTGGGCCTGGTTCTTGTCATCCCGGCCGAAGCGAAGCGGAGCGCCGGGACGCTGGATCGCAGAGATTGAACATCCCGGATAGCCGCTCCGCGTCTTCCGGGAGCGTCGAAAAGGCATTGTGTCGTCCCGGATCATCGCTGGCGCGATTTCCGGGATGACAAGGGCGCACAAGGGAACGTTCAGTCCTCTCCTGCCGCGTCCGGATCGATCGCCTCGTCCACCAGTCGGCGCCAGTGCGGGTCGGTGTCATCGACGAGGTCGACGTCGTCCAGCAGGGCGACCACGGCGTCGCCGTCGGGCAGGATCAGGCCGAGGACTTCCATCGGTTCGCCGAAGGCCCCGGCGTGGACCTCGGCCTGGACCGCGACCGCGCCCTGTTCGCCGTCTTCGTCCCACCAGATCACCGGCTGGGGCAGGTCCATGTCGAGGACCGAAGGGTCCTGGCTGTCGCCCAGCGCGAAGACCGCGCGCCGGGTCTGGACATCGTCCAGCGTGGCGACGCGGCCGGTGAAGGGCACCAGGCGCGACCAGTCGTCGGCGTCGAAACCGCCGCCGTCATCGTCCGAATCGCCGGGGCCGTTCTGATCCTGCATCCGGGCAGACTAGCGGCCGGGCGCGCCGGATCAATCGATGGCGAGCGCCGCCTTGATGTCGCGCCAGTCGATATATTTGAAGTTCTGGTTGCCGACGTCATTGACGTCGTCCTGGACCACGACGAGGCCATGGGGGAAGGGACCGATGGCTCCACTCCAGGCCGCCAGACCGTCCGTGCCGGTGACGCCGTCGATCGTGCCGTCCCGGACCACGAACCGCCCGACCCAGGCCGGGGCGGCGCCGTCGATGCGCCAGACGGGGAAGGTCGAATCCCCCTGACTGGACCCGATCAGATAGCGTGCGTCGCCATCGGTGATCGTGGTCAGGCCCTCGGCGTCGGCGACCAGAATGCCGGGCGCGATCGGCTGGATAAGGGTGCGGGCATCGCCCGAGGTCGCACCGAGGCCGTAACGCCACACGCCGACATTTTCCTCGGCCAGATACAGGGAGTCGGTGGCGGGGTCGGCCGCGCAGCCTTCGGAGATCGAGCCGATTTCGAACCGGCGCACCTCGCGCGAGACCGGGCGTCCCCGGGCGTCGGCGGTCACCACGAACTGGCGCACCTCGCCCTCGTGGCCGACCAGGATGGCGTGGACCTCGGTGCCGATGCGCGCGAAACAGAAGCCGTAGGGTTCGACCACATCGGTGGCGATGGCCCCCCAGGGGCGGATGCCGTTCTGGCCCGTTCCGGCCGGGTCGAACAGATACAGCGATACGCCGGTCCTGCCCGGTGTCCGGTCGCTGGCCCCCAGCAACAGCTGCGGGCGACCGTCGATGCTCAGCCCCTCGACCGCGTCGACGTTGTTCAGCAGGCCCTCGGGCAGAAACTGCAGGATCGCGCCGTCGAGACCGTAGGCATAGAGGCCCGCCTTCTTGTCCGTTCCGACGACGATACCCGGCGTCGGGGTTCCCATGATTGTGACCGGGCGGGGGCCGGCCCAGATGACCGGATCATCGGCGGCATCCTGACCGGGTTCGCCGACGGACGGCGTCTCGACGACGGCATGGACTGTGGCACCCGCGCCGACGACACCGTCACCCTCGCCGCGATAATCGACCTCGTGCGTCGCGCAGCCCGACAGCGCCAGGGGCACCAGAAGGCAGGTCAGGCGGAACAGCGAACGGGACATCGGGAGGCTCCGGACAGGACGGCGCACGTCGAGACCATGCCTTGCCGGGGCGCGTCAAGCCGATCGCCAACCCGCGTTATCCGGATTTATCCGGGTCAGGATGGATCTTCGGAAAACCCATGCAAACCTGCGGTTTCCCCGTCGCAAAACCGTCAAGCCGGCTTTGCCGTCGGCGTTTAACGGCTTTTGCAAGGCGGACCGGGAATGCGGACGCCATGGGGATATCATCATGCGCAAATCCTTCCTGCTGCTGGGAGCAGCCGTTTCACCGTTCATGTTCGCCGGCGTGGCCGCCGCACAGGATGCGCCGTCGGACCAGGTCGACGAGATCGTCGTCGTCGGTCGCCGCCCGATCGCGGAATCCGAAGCCGCCGCGCTGAGTGTCCAGCGCAACTCCGACAGCCTGGTCAGTGTGGTGGCGTCGGACGCCGTCGGTCGTCTGCCCGACCAGAACGTGGCCCAGGCCATCGCCCGGGTGCCGGGCGCGGCGGTCGAGAGCGACCAGGGCCAGCCCCGCTACATCTCGCTGCGCGGCGCGCCCAAGAACTGGACCACCCTGTCGATCAACGGGATCGGCATCGTCAGCCCCGAGGGCCGCGACACCCGCTATGACAGCCTGCCCTCGGCCATCGCCTCGCAGATCGTCGTCAACAAGGCGGTGACGCCGGACCTGAACGGCGAGACCATCGCCGGCAACATCAACATCATCACCCGCTCGGCCTTCGACTATTCCGGCTTCCGCGTGGCGGGCAAGGCGGGCGCGGGCATCGTTCAGCTGGGCGATCGCAACGAATACGAAGGTCAGCTGGTCGTGTCGAACCGGTACGACACCGGCATCGGCGAGATCGGCATCCTGGCCTCGGGTTCGTACTACGAGCGCAACATGGTCACCGACAACTACGAGATCGACTGGGAGACCGTCGGTCAGGACGTCCAGCCCGGCGGTGCCGGCTACACGCCTGCGCCCGGAAACCGGCTGTGGGCCCGCGAGACCGAGAACAAGCTGTACCGCCTGACGCGCACCAACTATTCGCGCACCGGCCGGATCGACTGGGCTCCGAACGACACCAACCGCCTCTTCCTGGAGTCCATCTTTACGACCTTCCAGGATGACGAGGCCCGCGACAACTTCCTGTTCGACACCGACGACCGCCAGTCGGATGCCTCAGTGCCGCCGCGCTCGGCCGCCGCGCCCTGCACGGTGACGCCGACCGGCAGCGTCAGCAACACCGGCTATGCCGACACCTGCATCGGCAATACCTCGCTGGTCGGCACGGTCTATGGCATCGACCTGAACCAGCGCGCCACCCTGCGGGCCTATGAACAGTCGATCTTCACCACCACCCTGGGCGGCGAACACGAACTGGGCGGCTGGAACCTGGACTGGCGCGCCAACTTCACCCGTTCTGTTGATGACCGGTCGGTGGTCGGCGAGGCGCGCTATGAGAGCCCGTCGGCCCGCGCCCAGCGCGTCACGATCGGCTACAACTTCACCGACGTCGACCTGCACAACATCCAGCTTTATCGTACCCTGGTGACCGGCACAGGGGCGGCGACGCTCTATTCCAGGGGCGACCGCGTCACCAACATCGACGACTTCGTGCACGACCTGACGCAGCTGACCTCGTTGAAGGCCATCGACGAGACCGAGGCCTATACCGCCCGCTTCGACGCCCGCCGCGAGTTCAGCCTGATGGGGGCCGAGGCCACCTTCACCTTCGGCGGCCAGTACGATCAGCGCACCAAGGAATCCAACGAGAGCCAGCTGTTGCTGCGCACCTCGAACACGGGTGAGAATGCCATCCTCACGGCGGCCAACGTCTCGCGCACCTACGTCCCGGTCTCGCTGGACCTCCCCTTCAAGGGCAAGATCCCGCTGGGCTACACCTTCCGCTATTTCGACATCCAGGCGATGCGCGACCAGATCAACCGGGTGGTGGCTGCCGGTGCCACTTACGAACCCGTCCGCACCAACTTCTACAACGTCGAGGAAGAGGTCGCGGCCGCCTATGGCATGGTCCGCCTGGGCTATGACTGGGGCTCGATCCTGGCTGGTGCCCGCGTGGAGCGGATCACCAATACCGGGCGTGCCAACGCCTCGATCACACCCCCAACAGGTGGGGCGGCCGTCCTCACGCCGGTCGAGACGCAGACGGAGCAGACGCTGGTCTATCCCAGCCTGCACATCAACTACGACCTGACCGAAGACCAGAAGCTGCGCCTGTCGTTCACGACGGGAGCGGCGCGCCCCGACTACGACCAGCTGCGGCCCAACCTGACGATCAACGACCAGAACAGGACCATCTCGGGCGGCAACCCCGACGCCACGCCGGAGCGTGCCTACGGCGTGGACGCCTACTACGAATGGTACATCCAGCCTCAGGGCTTCGTATCGCTGGGTGCCTTCTACAAGAAGGTCGACGACGTCCTGTTCTCCTTCACGCGCCAGGTCGGGACCGACACCCTGGACTTCGGCGGCCAGGTCCGCTCCGACTACAACATCACCACGCTGATCAACGGCGGCGAAGGCTATATTTACGGCATCGAGGGCGCGCTGCAGCTCCAGTTGGAACCCTATACCGAACAGCTGGGCCTGCCCGACTGGATGGGCGGGTTCGGGATCAACACCAACGTCACGCTGAACGAGTCCGAAGCCGAAAAACCTGACGGCAGCAAGGTGTCGCTGCCCAACACGTCGGACCTGATCTACAACATCGGTCTATACTATGAGAAGTACGGCCTGTCGGCGCGGGTGAACTATCGCGAGCGCACAGAGTGGCTTGATGCCATCGGCGACCCCGTCGACGGCGGGAACACTTTCTGGGCCACCGACGACGAGATGGACGCCTCGGTCCGCTATGCGGTCAACGACAATCTGGAGGTCTATTTCGACGCCTCCAACCTGACCAACACCCCGGGCCGCCGCTATTCGCGCGAAAGCCAGTACACGATCGAGTGGGAGCGGTTCGGCCGCCGCTTCGACGCAGGCGTCCGCTTCAGCTTCTGATCCGGAGGCTGACGAAACGGGGGGACCGGTGGCGACATCGGTCCCCTTTTTCGTGCATGCTTGCGGGATTGATCGCGCAGTTGCGACTGGACCAGGAGCCGGGTCCGGCCTAACCGCAGGTTCGGCCCGGGCCTTGCGAGGTTCGCGTCACAGGCGCTTTTTCAGTGCCAGAATGGGATGACGCGGGATGTTTCTGGAAGGCGAGGTCAACTGGATATTGGTGCTGGGCCTGCTGGCGGCCGTGACCTCCGTCCTGGCCGTGACGTCCCTGATCTTTGCCTTCACCCACAGGACCCGACACGTCTCGACCGCCGACGAGCTGGATGCCGTTTCGAAGGCCCGCGAGGCGGCCGAGACCCGCCTGTACGAGACCCTGAACGCCATCCCCGTGGCCCTCGTCCAGACCGATCGCGGGGGCAAGTTCGTCTTCGCCAACCGCGCCGCGCACCAGTTGATGGGACGCCGTGACGCCGAGCTGATCGGGCTGCGGTTCCATTCGGCGACCTGGGGCATCACCTATCCCGACGGCCGTCCGGTGCCGCCGGATCTGCTGCCCAGCGCGCGGGCGCTGCGGGGCCAGACGGTCAAGGGGTTCCAGCACATCCTGGCCAATCCGGCGACGCGGCGGAAGATGCTGGTCTCGGTCACCGCCATGCCGATCGAGGATGCGCTGGGGCAGATCATCGGCTCCACCGCCGCCATCGTCGAGACCGAAGGGCTGACGACGCCCGAGGCCCTGCCGGCCGAGGCCGCGCCCGTCGCCCGTGACGCCGACGACCTGACCCGGCGCGTGTTCGAGGCGGCGTCCAGCGCCCTGGTGGTCGTGGCCGCCAACGGCGTGATCCGCGAGGCGAACCCCATGGCCCTGTCCCTGTTCGGCCGGGACGCCGGCGTGATCGGCAAGGACTTCGCCGATCATTTCCTGGACGAGACCGAGCGGGTGGAAGGTCGCCAGACCCTGCGGGCCGCACTGGCCACCACGCCCGGCGAGGCCGATCCGATCGAATCGCGGCTGGGCGGCGCGCATGGCGTGTCGTGGCAAATCCTGCCGCTGTCCGAGACGGGCGGGTCGACAGACGCCCTGCTGCTGGCGGGCACGCCGATCCCCGCCCCCGAGGTGGAGGTGCCGGTCATCGCGGCGGAAACGCCGCCTGCCGGGGATGAGGTCGATGGCGTGGCCCTGGCCCGGGCGGCCGAGGCCGCCGCGGTCGCGCGGGAGGCGGAGCTGGCCCGCATGTTGGAACAGGTTCAGGCGGACTTGCAGGCCGCGCGCGAGGAGGCCGTCGCCGCCGAGGCGCGGGCCCGGGCCGAGATCGCCGACCGTAACGAGGCGGCGCATCGGCTGGAGAGCGTCGGTCGCCTGACCGGCGGCGTGGCCCAGGACTTCAATGCACTGCTGGCCGTGATGACCAGCGCGCTCGACATGATGCTGAAGACCGCAGACGATCCCGCCCGGGTGCGTCGCCTGGGCAAGGCCGCGCTGATCGCGGGACAGAGGGGCGAGGCCCTGACCCGCCGCCTGTCGGCCTTCTCGGCGGGCGAGTACGCCCAGGGGCGGGTGCTGGATGTCTGTGTCCTGGTGCGCGGGCTCGAGACCCGGCTGCGGACACTCGTGGGCCCCGGAATCGACCTGATGATCGAGTCCCCCGGGGTGGAAACACCCGTTCTGCTGGACCCGGTCGCCTTCGATGCGACGCTGGCGGGGCTGGTCCGCAATGCGGTCGAGGCCATGGACGGGGCGGGATCGATCGCGGTGCGGCTGGAGTCCCTGGACGGCGAAGTGCGCCTGTCGGTGCGCGATACCGGGCCGGGGCTGACCGCGGCGACCGCCCAGCGCGCGCTGGAGCCCTTCTTCACCACCCGCGTGGGGGCGCAGGGCCTTGGCCTCGCCCAGGCCCATGCCTTCGCCCGCCAGTGGGGCGGCACGCTCAGCCTGACCGGGGTTGACGGTGAGGGGGCGGAGGCCGTGCTGACGCTGCCCGGCGTGGTCGGCGTGCAACGGGTCGAAGATTCCGCTGCCTGATCGAGTCGCCCAGACACCGCTGTTCGTGCTAAGGCGTTAACCCTGATCTGTAGCGGGGGCGCTTTATGGTTTGGGGACTGAGGATTTGTCTGGGTGCGCTTGTGCTGGCCTATGCGGCCTGGCTGGGGCTGCCGCTGGTCGAGGCCCTGTCGGCGGGGACTCCACCGATGAAGGTCTGGGCCAACCTGGCGCAGGGCGAGTCGCCAATGGGACTGACCTTCGCCGGCCTGTTTATGGCGACCATCCTGCTGTATGGCCTCGGCGGGATCGCGACGGCGGCGCGCCTGAACTGGGCACCAGGCCTGTACTTTGCAGGGTTCCTCGGAGAGATCACGCTTCGGCTCGCGGGGACAGGTGCGGGACAGCCTCTGCCGTCCGCCCTGGACATTGCGGCCCGTGCCGATGTGACCCTGCGGCCGTTCGGCGTGCTGGTCGAAACCACGCCTCTGGTCCTGGCGGCGCTCCTCGCCGTCGGCCTCTGCATCCTGGCCATGGGCGTGTGGCGCGGCCAAAAGGGCGCGGCCCTGACCCACATCTGGACCCGGCCGCCCGTCTGGGCCTGATCGCACCGGGGTCCCCCTTTCCTTTCACGGACGGCAGGTCCCCATGAAGGTCTTTCGCTTCGCTCTGATGCTGGCCGTGATCGGCTATGCCGGCTGGCTGGCCTGGCCCTTCCTGTCGCCTTTTCTCGAGGGCGCGCCCATCGCCGTCGCCATAGAGCGCGCGGGCGCCATGGTCGAGGGAGGTGGCGGCATTCCCCAGGCGGCCCTGTGGATCGGGGCCGTCCTGCTCTATGTCGTCGCGGCGCTGCTGCTCGGTTCGGGCAACCCGCGTGCCGCCCTGGCCTATTTCCTGGGCTTTGTCGCCGATGCGGTGCTGAGGCTGGCCATCGACCGGTCGGGCAGATCGCAGAACGCCTCGCTCCCGGCCGACAGCTATTCGGCCGGGAGCGAGATGGCGCAGCGCTCGGCCGAGGCCGTGGCCCCCACCGGTCTGCCGGTCGATCCGACCTGGCTGATCCTGGGCACCCTGCTGGTGGTCGGGGTCATGATCGTTGTCCTCTCGCGCCGGAGGGTACGACGCCGGGGTCCGGGACAGCTCGCCGCCTGAACGGGCCTCGCGGCCGGGACGGACCGTCCCCATATCGGGATCCTCAACCGATACGTCTGTTGATTCTGACGGGCCAGCCGCTACGACAGCGGCGCTTTCCCCGACCGCGCACGACCCAGAGGTTTCCATGACCGACGCCGCCCCCGCCCCATCCGCTCCTGCATCCTATGACGTCGTGATCATCGGGGGTGGCCCCGGGGGCTACAACGCCGCGATCCGGGCCGGGCAGCTGGGGATGAAGGTGGCCTGCGTCGAAATGCGCGAGACGCTGGGCGGGACCTGCCTGAACGTCGGCTGCATGCCGTCCAAGGCCCTGCTGCATGCCTCGGAACTGTTCGAGTCGGCGTCGAAGGATTTCGCGGGCATCGGCATCGAGGTGACGCCGACGCTGAACCTGCCGGTGATGATGAAGCAGAAAAGCGAGAGCGTGACCGCCCTGACCAAGGGCATCGAATTCCTGTTCAAGAAGAACAAGGCCAACTGGATCAAGGGCAAGGGCCGGATCGCCGGACCCGGCACGGTCGAGGTCGAGGCCGCCGACGGGACGAAGACGATCCTGAAGGCCAGGGACATCGTCATCGCCACGGGCTCGGAGCCCACGCCCCTGCCCGGCGTCGACTTCGTCGAGGGCAAGGTCGTGGATTCCACCGGGGCCCTGTCCCTTCCCGCCGTGCCGAAGAAGCTGATCGTGGTCGGGGCGGGGATCATCGGCCTGGAGCTGGGATCGGTCTGGCGTCGCCTGGGGGCCGAGGTCACCGTCGTCGAATACCTGCCGCGCATCACCCCGGGCATGGACTCCGACCTGGCCACCGCCTTCCAGCGCGCCCTGACGAAACAGGGCATGACCTTCAAGCTGGGGTCGAAGGTCACCGGATCGAAGGTGACCGACACCGGCGTGGAACTGACCGTCGAGCCGGCCGCCGGCGGCGCGGCCGAGACCCTGACCGGCGACGTCGTCCTGGTCGCCATTGGCCGTCGCCCCTACACGGCGGGGCTGGGGCTGGAGACGGTCGGCGTCGAGACCGACAAGCGCGGCGTCATCGTCGGCGACCACTTCAAGGTGGCCGAGGGAGTCTGGGTGATCGGCGACGTCACCACCGGCCCGATGCTGGCCCACAAGGCGGAAGAAGACGCCGTCGCCGCCATCGAACTGATCGCGGGCAAGGCAGGCCACGTGGACTACAATCTGGTGCCGAGCGTGGTCTATACCTTCCCCGAGGTGGCCTGGGTCGGCAGGACCGAGGACCAGCTGAAGGCCGACGGCGTCGCCTACAAGTCTGGCAAATTCCCGTTCACCGCCAACAGTCGCGCCAAGATCAATCACGAAACCGACGGCTATGCCAAGGTCCTGGCCGACGCCGCGACCGACCGCATCCTGGGGGTCCACATCATGGGACCGCAGGCCGGCGAGATGATCGGCGAGGCCTGTGTCGCCATGGCCTTCGGCGGGGCCTCCGAAGACCTCGCCCGCACCAGCCACGCCCACCCGACCCGCTCCGAAGCCGTCAAACAGGCGGCCATGGGCGTCGAGGGCTGGACAATGCAGGCGTAGGGGTGAGTTTCGGATTGCAGTCGATCAGTGTAGAGTGACCTTCTGGATGGAGGTTCCGATGCTTTCGATGCTTCTCCTTTTCGCCACCGCGCCGCAGCTGGCGGTTCCCACGGCTCCGCCAGCGCCCGCCGCTCCCCGAGGCTCGGCTGCTATGCCGATGATCGGCTTGACCCAGTCAGCCTGTGAATCGTCGGTCTTGCGAACCAATGACCCGATCGTGCCCGGTCAGGATCTGAGATGGCGCGACGGGAGCCCACGCGTCGGCCTCTATCGTCTACTGGATCGATATATTGACGGCTGTCCCGCGCCGATCATCGTGAACTACCGCATCGGCGGCGCGAACGCTGTGGGCCGAGAGTCGGGCCGCGATCCTGCGCCGCTTCAGAGGCTCACGCCCCGCCCCTAGGCCCTCGGATGCGCTGCCGCATAGGCCCCCAGCAGGTGGGCGGCGTCGACGGCGGTGTATTTCTGGGTCGTCGACAGGCTGGCGTGGCCCAGCAGTTCCTGGATCGAGCGAAGGTCGGCCCCGGCCCCCAGCAGATGGGTGGCGAAGCTGTGGCGCAGGGCGTGCGGGGTCGCGGACGCCGGCAGGCCGAGGCGGCCGCGCAGCGTCTGGACCGTCGCCTGGACATGGCGGGCGCTGAGCGGACCGCCGCGACGGGCGCGGAACAGGGCGTCCGAAGGCTCCAGCGGGAAGGGCTGGGCAGCCAGGGCCGCATCGACGGCCGACCGCACGGCAGGCAGGACCGGGACCAGCCGGGTCTTTCCGCCCTTGCCGGTGATGCGAAGCGTTTCGGGCAGGGGCGCATCGGCCCGGGTCAGGCTTAGCGCCTCCGAAATCCGCAGGCCGCAGCCGTAGAGCAGCGACAGGACGGCCGTGTCGCGCAAGGCCTCCCACGGCTCCGCATCGGGATCGAGGCCGGGTTCGGCCAGCATGCCGCGTGCCTGATCGGCACTCACCGGACGCGGCAGGCTCGCCTTGACCCGGGGGCCGCGCACCAGGGCCAGTTGCGGGGCCGGCGTGTCGCAACGGCGGTCTAGGAAGACATGGAAGGTGCGGATCGCCGACAGGGTCTGGCTGAGCGAGCGGGCGTTCAAGGGGTGATTGCCGGACCGGCGCTCGGCCAGATGGGCGCGGAGCTCGGCGGCCGTGACGGTGCCGAGGTCGGACAGGCGCTGGGCTTCGCCCCGGTGGCGTTCGAGGAAGGCCAGATACTGGCGGGCGATGTGACCATAGGCTTCCAGGGTGCGGGGCGAGAGCCGCCGCTCGTGCGCCAGATGCTCCAGCCAGGCGGCGAGCGCTTCGGAGGCGGTCAGTTCAGGATCGGCCATCGCTCGGCCGTGCGTTCGACGACCCGGGCGATGAAGGCGACCAGTTCGCAACCCATGCCGGGGGTGAAGCCCTCGTCCTCGGGCGATCCGAAGGCACAGATCGCGTGGCGGGCCTGATCGTTGCGCTCGCCGCCCAGATGCGGGGCCATGCGGATCAGGGCGACCGAGCGAATGTCGGCGGACGATGGTCCGAACAGGTCCAGCCCCTCGAACATCGGCCCCAGCCAGGTCAGGCCGTGGTCGCCCAGCAGACTGTCGACGCCGCCGACCTCCAGCAGTTTCCAGCCAAACGGGGCGCTGCCGGGCTTTTCGACCGCGATCGCGGCACCCGACAGGCCGAACCGGCCCTGGGCGGCCGCATCCAGGCGGCGGGCGAGGTCGGAATGATTGCGGGATTCCAGCAGGTCCAGGGCCGCGACATGGGTCTGGGTCTGGGCGGCGAAATTGGCCCGGGCGATGGATTCGATGCGTTTCCTGGCATCCGCCTCGCGCTCGGCGGCTGCTTCCAGCCTGGTCAGGGCCGCGCGGCCGAATTCCACGACATTCCGGCCATGGGGCTTCAGCCCGATCTCTTCCAGCAGGGAGCGGTCGTCGGCCAGGGTCTGGGGGTTGGCCTGCAGCCAGGCGCGGACCTCCGGCCAGTGGAGGCCCTCAGGCTGTGCGAACAGGTCGGCGGTCTTGTCCTCGGACGTCACTCGGCACTCCTGTCCGGGGCACCGGACGCGTTCACAGGATCGACTGTCCCGTCTTGCCCCAGTCGGCGAGGAAGGCATCAAGCCCCTTGTCGGTTAACGGGTGCTTGACCAGGGCCTTGAAAGTGTCTGCCGGCAGGGTCGCGGCATCGGCCCCGGCGATGGCGGCGGCCGAAACGTGACCCGGATGACGCAGGGAGGCGGCGAGAATTTCCGTCTCGAAGCCGTGAGTGTCGTAAAGGACGCGGATGTCTTCCAGCAGTTCGATTCCATTCGACCCGTGGTCGTCCAGCCGTCCGACGAAGGGCGAGACGAAGGTCGCGCCGGCCTTGGCCGCCAGCAGGGCCTGGGCGACGGAGAAACACAGGGTGACATTGGTCCGGATGCCCTTGTCGGCGAAGTTGCGCGCGGCGCGCAGGCCGTCCCACGTCAGGGGCAGTTTGACGACGACGTTGGGCGCGATGGCGGCCAGCCGGTCGCCTTCCTTGACCATGGTCTCGAAATCGGTGGCGACCGCCTCGGCGCTGATCGGCCCCTCGACGAGGGCGCAGATCTCGGCGATGACCTCGGCGATGTTGCGACCGGATCGGGCGATCAGCGAGGGATTGGTGGTGACCCCGTCCACCATGCCGGTGGGCAGCAGGTCCTTGATGACGGCAACGTCGGCGGTGTCGAGAAAGAGTTTCATGCGGCGGGTTCTAGCCGACAGGACCGGCCTGTGAAAGTCGCCTCCGTCCTCATTCCCCTGCCGGTGCACGAGGCCTTCGACTATGAGGTGCCCGGGGCGATGACGCTGTCGCGGGGCGACCAGGTCGCGGTGCCTCTGGGGCCGCGCCTGATGCGGGGCATCGTCACCGAGGTGCGCGAGACGACCGGGTCGAACCGACGGCTGAAGGCAGTCGAGACCCGGCTGGACGATCCGCCCCTGCCGGCCGGCACGCTGGATTTCGTCGAATGGGCCGCGCGCTGGACGCTGAGCCCGCCAGGCGAGATGGCGGCGACGGCGCTGAAGGGGCTGCGCGCGCCGCGTCCCCGGCCCGAGCGGCGCGTGCGGCGTGTGGGGGACCGACGGCCCGCCCGACCGACGGCCGGGCGGACGGCGGTGCTGGAGGCCCTGGGCGAGGCTGCGATGCCGGGCCCGGATCTGGCGCGGCTGGCAGGCGTGTCGTCGGCCGTGGTCAAGGGGCTGATCGACGAGGGCGTGCTGGAGATCATCGAGATCGCAGCCGATGCCGCCTTCGACCCGCCCGACCCGGCCCATGCCCCGGCGAGGCTGAACGCGGATCAGGCGGCGGCGGCGGATGCGATCGCGGCCGCGACCCGGGCCGGCGGATTCCGGCCCTTCCTGCTGGACGGGGTCACGGGTTCGGGCAAGACCGAGGCCTATCTGGAGGCCGTGGCCCGGACCCTGGCCGCGGATCCGTCGGCCCAGGTGTTGATCCTGCTGCCCGAGATCGCCCTGACCCAGGACCTGATCGCCCGGATCACGGCCCGGTTCGGCGCGACCCCGGCCGAATGGCATTCGGGCGTCGCCCCGCCGCGTCGCCGACGGGTGTGGGAGGCGGTGGTGTCGGGCCGATGCAGCATCGTCGTCGGGGCCCGGTCGGCGCTGTTCCTGCCCTTCCCCAACCTCAGCCTGGTCGTCGTCGACGAGGAGCACGACGGGTCCTTCAAGCAGGAGGACGGTCTGGTCTATCACGGGCGCGACCTGGCGGTGGCGCGGGCGCGGATCGAGGGGGCGGTGGTGGTCCTGGCCTCGGCCACGCCGTCGCTGGAGACCCTGTGGAACGCGCAGGCCGGCCGCTATGGCTGGCTGAAGCTGTCCAGCCGGCACGGGGCGGCGGTGCTGCCGGACATCCAGCTGCTGGACCTGCGCCAGTGCCCGCCCGACCCCCGGACCTGGCTGTCCCAGCCCCTTCGCGAGGCGATCGCCCGGACCCTCATGGCGGGGGAGCAGACCCTGCTCTTCCTGAACCGGCGGGGCTATGCGCCGGTCGTTCTGTGCCGGGCATGCGGGCACCGGATGACCTCGCCCGATACCGACAGCTGGCTGGTCGAGCATCGCTATACCGGGCGGCTGGTCTGCCACCTGACCGGCTTCACCATGGCCCGACCCCGGTTCTGCCCGTCCTGCGGGGCCGAGGACACACTGGTGTCGGTCGGACCGGGCGTCGAACGGGTCGAGGAAGAGGTTCGCCAGCTGTTCCCCGAGGCGCGAACAGCCGTCTTCAGCTCCGACACCGTTCCGGACGCCAGATCCGCCCGCGCCCTGATCCAGCGGATGACGGACGGCGAGATCGACATCCTGGTGGCGACCCAGGCGGCGGCCAAGGGGCACAATTTTCCGCGGCTGACGCTCGTAGGGGTCGTGGATGCGGATCTGGGCCTGCGCGGCGGGGATCTCAGGGCGGCGGAGCGAACCTATCAACTGTTGACCCAGGCCACCGGCCGGGCCGGGCGGGCGGACAGGCCCGGCCGCGCCATCCTGCAGACCTGGACGCCGGAGCATCCGGTCCTGATGGCCCTGGCGGCAGGCGACCGGGACGCCTTCGTCGAGGCAGAAATGGCCGAACGGGAGGCCGCGACCCTGCCGCCGCACGGGCGTCTGGCGGCGCTGATCCTGTCCGGGGTCGATGCGATGGCGGTCGAGAAGGTCGCCGCCGATCTGGCCGCCGCCATCCCCAATGCCGAGCGGCTGGAAGTCTATGGCCCGGCCGATGCGCCGCTGGGCCTGATCCGCGGGCGGCGGAGAAAGCGGCTGCTGGTGCGGGCGGACCGGGACGTCGACCTGCAGGGCTTCCTGCGGGCCTGGCTGGCGCGGGTGAAGGTGCCGGGGTCGGTCCGGGTCACGGTCGATGTGGACCCCTACAGCTTCCTTTAGCCGACCTTCATCGTCCGTCCCGTCCCACCGCCAATCCGGCAACGCGCGTCGGCCGGATTCGATCACCCGCGCGTCGGGCGGCGGCCACCCGGACCTTTGTGACTCTTTGTCCATGTTTGGCCGGCCGCGATTGCCAGACCGCGCGCCGTCGCTAAGGTCTGGCCCACCCGTAAAACAGGACTGTTTCCATGCGTCTTCGCCTCGTCTCGCTGGCTGCCATCATGGCTGTGATCGCCCCGGCCGTACCTGCGGTCGCTGCCGGATCGGAAGGTTCTGCCACGGCTTCGGCAGTCGCGGGATCGGTCCAGGCGGCACCGCTGCAGGCCGCGCCCGTGGCTGAACTGGTGTCAGAGGTCGATATTCCATGGACACGGTTCACGCTCGACAATGGCCTGACGGTCATCGTGCACGAAGATCACAAGGCCCCGGTGGTGGCCGTGTCGGTCTGGTACAACGTGGGCTCCAAGGACGAGCCGGCCGGCTCGACCGGCTTCGCCCATCTGTTCGAGCACCTGATGTTCGGTGGATCGGAAAACGCCCCGGGCTCCTATCTGGGCCGGATGCGTAACCTTGGCCCGTCGAACCTCAACGGCACGACCTGGTTCGACCGGACCAACTATTTCCAGACCGTGCCGACGCCGGCGCTGGAGCAGGCCCTGTTCCTTGAGAGTGACCGCATGGGCTATCTGCTCGGCGAGGTCGGTCAGGAGGTGCTCGATCTGCAGCGCGGTGTGGTGCAGAACGAGAAGCGTCAGGGCGATAACCAGCCCTATGGCCTGTTCGAATACGCCCAGCTGGAAGCCCTCTTCCCCGAAGGCCATCCCTATCGCCACTCGACCATCGGCTCGATGGCCGACCTGGACGCCGCCAGCCTTGAGACGGTGCGGAACTGGTTCCGCGAGAACTATGGCCCGAACAATGCCATCGTCGTCCTGTCGGGCGACATCACCGAAGCGACCGCCCGTCCCCTGATGGAGAAATATTTCGGCGCCATCCCGCGGGGCCCGGTGAACACCCCGGCCGAGGCCGACGTGCCGACCCTGGCCGCGCCGATCGTCGAGGTCATGCATGACCGGGTCGCCAACACCCGCCTGACGCGCAGCTGGGCCGTACCCGGTCTGCTGAGCGACGACGCCGTGCCGCTGTCGGTCGGCGCCCAGGTGCTGGGCGGCCTCGCGTCCTCGCGCCTCGACAACCTTCTGGTCCGCCAGGAGCAGACGGCCGTAGCGGTGTCCTCGTCCCTGTCGGACTTCCACCGCATTGGCATCTTCGACATCTCGGTCGACGTGAAGCCGGGCCAGGACGCCACCGAGGTGAGCCGGCGCCTGGACGCCATCGTCGCCGACTTCATCGCCCAGGGGCCGACCGAGGAAGAAGTGGCGCGCGTCGCCACCCGCTATGTCTCCCAGCGGATCCAGAGCCTGGAACAGGTCAACGGAAAGGCCAATGTGCTCGCCGAGGGCCAGCTGTATGCGGGCGATCCGGACGACTACAAGAAGGAGCTGGCCGAATACGCCTCCGTCACCCCGGCCCAGGTCACTGCCGCCATGCAGCGCTGGCTGACCCGTCCGGTCTTCGACATGACCATCGCTCCCGGCGAGCGCGAGGCCTATGAGGAGGCCGCCGCCCCGTCGGACGCGACCCCGGTCCCGGCCGCCGAACTCCAGCGCGTCGCCCGCGATCCGATGCCGGCCATCGGCCAGGTGCCCGACCTGGAGTTTCCGGCCGTCGAGCGCGCGACCCTGTCGAACGGCGTCAAGGTCGTCTACGCCCGGGTCGACACCGTTCCCGTGACCCGCGTCGCCGTGGAGTTCGACGCCGGCTATGCCGCCGACCCCGCCGATCGCCTGGGTGCCCAGGCCATGATGCTGGATCTGCTGGACGAGGGCACGACGACCCGCAGCTCCAACCAGCTGGCCGAGGAAGAGGAGCGTCTGGGTGCCTCGATCAACGTCGGGGCCTCGATGGACCGGACGAGCGCCGACCTGTCGGTCGTGACCGCCAACCTGACGCCGTCGCTGACTCTGCTGGCCGATGTGGTCCGGAATCCGGCCTTCACGGCGTCGGAGATCGAGCGCATCCGCGCGTCGCGTCTGGCGGGCCTCGCGAGCGAAAAGACCAATCCGAACGCAATCGCCGCCCGCGCCCTGCCGCCGCTGATCTACGGGGAGACCAGCCCCTATGGCCGGTCCTTCACCGGCACGGGCGACGTCGCGACGATCACCGCCCTGACCCGTGCGGACCTGGTGGCGACGCACGCGGCCTGGGTCAGACCGGACAATGCGACCCTCTTTGTCGTGTCGGACCTGCCGCTGTCGCAGGTGACGCCGCAGCTGGAGGCCGCCTTCGGCGACTGGCGCGCGCCCTCGACTCCCAGGGGGACCAAGGCCTTCGCCGACGCCGCCGTTCCGACGCCCACGAACCGCATCGTCCTGATCGACCGGCCGCAGTCACCGCAGTCGCTGATCTATGGCGGGGCGGTCCTGCCCGTGTCCGGTACGGATGACCTGCTGGCCCTGAACGCGGCGAATGTGACGCTGGGGTCGGACTTCCTGTCACGGATCAACTTCGACCTGCGCGAGACCAAGGGCTGGTCCTATGGCGTACGCGGAAGTGTCAATGCGCTGGAACACCGCGTGCCCTACATCGTCAACGCTCCGGTTCAGGCCAACCGGACCGGGGAGTCGATCGCGGCCCTGATCGCCCAGTACGACCGGTTCCTGGAGACAGAGGGCGTCCAGCCGAACGAACTGGAGCGGACCATCAACGGCAACACCCGATCGCTGGCCGGTGGATTCGAGACCTCGGCCCAGATTCTGGGCGCCCTGCGCTCCAACGCCCTGTACGGCCGTCCGGACGACTATCAGGCGACCCTGGCCAGCCGCACCCGCGCGCTGACGGCCGCCCGGATGGACGAAGCCGCTCGCGCGGTCATCCAGCCCGACCACTTCGTCTGGGTCGTGGTGGGCGACGCGTCGGTGGTGCGGCCGCAGCTGGACAGCCTCGGCCTGCCGGTCGAGGTACGATCGATCGAATAGGCGCTTCGCCCGGGGCCCGGGGCCCCTGCCTGAACGCCTAGTCGTCGTCTTCGATGGCGTGGATGTCGTCGTCGGACAGTCCGAAATGGTGACCGATTTCGTGGATCAGGACGTGGGCGATCAGGTCCGACAGACCGATGTCGCCCCGCTCGCACCACTCGTCCAGGATGTGGCGGCGGTACAGGAACACCCGCGACGGCTCCACCGCCGGTCCCAGCCCTTCGCGCCGACCGATATCGACGCCGTGGTACAGGCCAGTCAGTTCGAAGGGATCCTCGACCCCGACCGAGGCCAGGGTCTCCTCGTCCGCGAAATCGTCGATCCGCAGCACCACCTCGCCCGCTGCCGACCGGAACGGCTCGGGCAGGGCGTCGAAGGCGGCTCGCGCCAGGGCAGCGAAATCGTCCAGCGACGGGGCCAGGCGGTCGGTCCATTCGGCAGATGCAGTGGTCTGTGGCATGCTGCGGATATCGGTCCGGCAGACCTTCCGCGCAATCGGGGAAATCAGGCTATGCTGGCGAATCGAATCGGCGGGTGAACGGGCATGGACGGAGCCGAGATCGCCTTTGTGGCGACGGCCGGAGCGGCGGGACTGGCGTTGGCCCTCATCGCCTGGGCCTGGCGGCTGAAACGCGTCCTGACGCGCAGGCAATCCATCATTGAACATGGCCTGCGGTCGGCCGAGACCGGCGCCGTCACGCGGGACGCGGCCCTGGCCGCGTTCGGCGATGTGCGTCTGAGCCTGGTGCACGATGCCATGCCGGTCGTGGTGGGCGACGCAGCGCACATCCAGTCGGCGCGCACCGCCCTGGCCGCAGCGGAGACCGGCGATCCGGCCGTGGACCTGGCCGAAAGCCTGAACGCACGTCATACGGACGCCGTTCGCCTGCTGCTGGACGAGGGTCAGCCCTTTGACCTGCGCGACGGGGACTGGCGCATCGAGGGACGGCCGTTCGGTGGCGAGGCCTGGATCGGTCTGTCGCAGCTGCCCGCGTCCGATCGGTCCGACCTGACGTCCGGCGAGGCTCCGGGCGGGCTCGGGGCCGGTCTGATCGCCGACGCCTCGCCGTCCCCGACCTGGGTGGTGGACGGTCAGGGGCAGCTGGTCTGGGCCAATCGCGCCTGGCTGACCGAGGTCCGCGCGCCGTCCCTGGAGGAGGCCCGCGAGGCGGGCGCCGTGTTCGACCGGGGGGCCGACCAGCTGGCGGCCGAGGCATCCCGCGTGGGCGCGCGTCAGGAAGGCTTTCGCTGGACCGCGGGCGACAGCCGCAGGCGCGCCTGGAAGATCATGGCCGAGCCACTGGGCGGCGTGGGCGGGCCCGTGCTGGTCTTCGCCATCGACATGACCGAGGCCGAGGAGACACGCGACACCCTGCGCCGCCACGTCACGGCGCATGACGAGACGCTGAACCACCTGGCCGATGCGGTGGCCATCTTTGGCCCATCGCGGAAGCTCGCCTTTCACAACACCGCCTTCCAGACCCTGTTCAACCTCGACCCCGCCTGGCTGAACGAGCGGCCGACGCACGGCGAACTGCTGGACCGGTTGCGCCAGCGCCGCATGCTGCCCGAGGTCATCGACTACGCCGGATGGAAGGCCCGGGAGCTGGAATTCTATGGCGCGGCCGAAGCGGCCCCGGACGACAGCTGGTCCCTGCCGGACGGACGGACCCTGCGCGTGGTGCGACAGCCGCACCCGCTGGGCGGCATCCTGCTGATCTTCTCCGACATCACCGGCGAGCTGTCCCTGCGCAGCCGCTTCAATGCCCAGCTGCAGGTCCAGACCGCGACGCTGGACAAGCTGAACGACGCCGTGGCCGTGTTCGGGTCCGACGGCCGCCTGCGCCTGCACAACGAGGCGTTCGAGACCTTCTGGTCCGTGTCCGCCGAGCGGCTGGAGGCGGCGGGCGATTTCGACGCCGTCGCCGAACTGTGCAAGGTCGCCCTGCCCGACGCCGCCCTGTGGCTGGGGCTGAAGGCGCGGGTCGCCGATCCCGATCCGGAAAGCCGCGTGGCGGTGCAGGGCGAGGGCCGCACCACCGATGGCCGGATCGCCGCCTGGCAGACCCGGCCCCTTCCCGACGGCGCGACTTTGGTGGCCTTTTCCGACGTCACCGCCCGGCGCGAGCTGGAACAGGCCCTGGCCCAGCGCGAGGCGGCCCTGAAGGAAAGTCAGGCGCTGAAGCGCGAGTTCGTCGGCTCGGTCAGCTATGAGCTGCGGACCCCCCTGACGACCATCGTCGGCTATTCCGAACTGCTGGAAAGCCTGGGCGACCTGCCCGAACGCAGCCGCCAGCATGCGGGAGCCATCCGCATCGCGGCCGGGCAACTGGCCCGCTCGATCGACGACGTGCTGGACATGGCCCAGATCGACGCCGGGGAGATGGAGCTGTCGCTCGGTGACGTGCGCATCCGCGACCTGTTCGCCGAGGCCGTGGAACGCCACCGCCCGCGGATCGAGGGGCGCGGCGCGACGCTGAGGGCCATGGTCCCGAACGATCTGCCGCCGGTGCGGGCGGACGCGCGGCGTCTGATGCAGGCCGTGGATCACCTGCTCGAAAACGCGACGCGATCCGTGTCCGAGGGCGGGACGGTCATGCTGAAGGCCGAACTGAACGGCACCGAGGTCCGCCTTAGGGTCGAGGACACCGGGCGGGGCATCCCCTATCACCTCCAGGCCCTGGTCTTCGACCGGTTCGTCAAGCGCGAGCGCGGCGGTCCCGGTGTCGGCCTGGCCCTGGTCAAGGCCCTGGTCGAACTGCACGGCGGCTGGGCCGAGGTGGAGTCCGAACCCGGCAAGGGCGCCGCCTTCATCCTGCACCTGCCGCTGGAGGCGACGGGGACGGCGGTGGTGCCGGAGCTGGCCCTGGGTTGAGACAACAGGCCGTAGAGGCCACGGCCGATGCATCGGGGCTTGAGCCCGACGACGCTCTTGCCTACTGCCTGCTGCCTGTTGCCATTCGGAGGCCATCATGGCCGACCTGCTCAAGACCGCCCTGATCTACGATTTCGACGGCACTCTGGCGCGTGGGAATATGCAGGAGGTGACCTTCATCCCCTCGGTGGGCATGGGGATCGGCGATTTCTGGGTCGAGGCGGACCGGCTGACCCGGTCGGCCGATGGCGACAACATCCTGATGTACATGCAGCTGATGCTGCAGCGGGCCCGCGAGAACGGCACGCCGATCACCAGAAAGACCCTGCGCGAGCACGGCGAGGACGTGAAACTGTTCGACGGGCTGAAATCCGACCTGACCGGCCCCGGCTGGTTCGAGCGGATCGATGCGGTGGGCGCCAGATACGGCCTGGATATCGACCACTACATCATCTCGGCCGGGCTGGAGGAGATGATCGAGGGCTGTCCGATCCGCGACGCCTTCCACCACGTGTTCGCGTCCAAATTCGCCTATGACGACCACGGGGTGGCGATCTGGCCGGCCGTCGGCGTCAACTACACGACCAAGACCCAGTATCTGTTCCGCATAAACAAGGGGGTGCTGAACCACTGGGACCACGAGCGGATCAACAAGTTCGTGCCCGACGACGACCGGGCCGTGCCGTTCGAGCGGATGATCTTCCTGGGCGACGGGGACACCGATGTCCCGACCATGAAGATGATGCATACCAAGGGCGGCTATTCGATCGCGGTCTATGATCCCCGGAATTCCGAGAAGGACCAGAAGAAGATCTACAGCCTGATTTCCGAGGACCGGGTGAATTTCGTGGCCGCCGCCGACTATCGCGAGGGCCAGCCGCTGGACCTGATCGTCAAGGGCCTGATCGGCCGCATCGCCATCAACGCCGGCACCATGCCGGCCGTCGACTGATCGACGAAGGACATTCACATGCTGCGCGTCGCTGTTCAGATGGACCCCATCGAAGGGGTCAACATCGCCTCGGACACCACCTTCTTTCTGATGATGGAGGCGCAGCAGCGTGGCCATGCGCTGTGGGTCCATGACTTCCGCACCCTGGCGCTGGAGGACGGCAGCCTGTCGTGCCGCGCCCGGCCGGTGACGATCCGCCAGGTCCACGGGGATCACGTTTCGTTCGGACCGGAGGTGAAGCTGGACCTGGGCCGCGACGTCGATGTGATCCTGATGCGTCAGGACCCGCCGTTCGACATGGCCTATGTCACCGCCACCTATCTGCTGGAAACGGTCCACCCGCGCACCCTGGTGGTCAACGACCCGGCCGAGGTCCGCTCCGCACCCGAAAAACTGTTCGCCACCCATTTCGACGGCGTCCAGCCGCCGACGCTGATCAGCGCGGACCCGGTCGCCCTGGTCGACTTCCACGAACGCCACGGCGACGTGGTTCTGAAGCCCCTGCACGGCGCGGCCGGGTCGGGCGTGGTGCGGCTGAAGGCGGATGATCCGAATCTCGAGGCCCTTGTCGAGATCCACATGGCCGGATCGCGGGATCCCCTGGTGATCCAGAAATTCATCCCCGCTGTGTCAAAGGGCGACAAGCGGATCATCCTGATCGACGGCGAGCCGGTCGGGGCGATCAACCGCGTGCCCGCCGACGGCCAGGTGCGCTCCAACCTGCGGGTCGGGGGCACGGCCGCGCCGGTCGAGCTGACGCCGCGCGATCTGGAAATCTGCGCCATCGTCGGGCCGGTGCTGAAGGAAAAGGGCCTGCTGTTCGTCGGCATCGACGTGATCGGCGACTATCTGACCGAGATCAATGTGACCTCGCCGACCGGTGCGGTGCAGCTGAAGGACTTCACCGGCATCGATGCGGCGGCGATCCTGTGGGACGTGATCGAGGCAAAGCGTATCCCGCACGGCTGACGCGCGTCAGACGGGCATGTCGCCGATTTTGCAACCTGAGTTTGTTTGTGTTTTGTTCCCCGTGAACCATGGGGCGGGACATGCTGGCGAGTATCGCGACGGTGGCGTTCGAGGGGGTCGAGGCGCGGCGTGTCAGCGCGGAGGTGCAGCTGGTCGGCTCGGACGGTCCGACCGTCTTCTCCATCGTCGGCCTGCCGGACAAGGCGGTGGCCGAAAGCCGCGAGCGGGTGCGCGGGGCGTTCGCCGGCATCGGCCTGGCGCTGCCGGCGAAGCGGATCATCGCCAATCTGGCCCCCGCCGACCTGCCCAAGGAAGGCAGTCATTTCGACCTGCCGATCGCCCTGGCCCTGCTGGCCGCGCTCGGCGTGATCCAGCCCGATGCGCTGCAGGGCTGGGCGGCCCTGGGGGAGCTGGGCCTCGACGGACGGATCCAGCCGGTGGGCGGCACATTGCCGGCCGCGGTCGCCGCCTCGGCCATGGGGCTGGGCCTGATCTGCCCCGAGGCGAACGGGTCGGAGGCGGCATGGGCGGGCGACGTCTCGATCCTGGCCCCCCGTTCGCTGATCGGTCTGATCAACCATTTCAAGGGCACGACCATCCTGCGGGCCCCCGAGCCGGGGCCGGTGCGGTCGGGAACCGCGATACCGGACCTGCGCGAGGTCAAGGGTCAGGAAAGCGCCAAGCGGGCTCTGGAAGTCGCCGCCGCCGGGGGCCACAATCTGCTGTTCGTCGGGCCGCCCGGATCGGGCAAGTCGATGATGGCCCAGCGCCTGCCCGGCCTGCTGCCGCCGCTGACGCCGACGGAACTGCTGGAAACCTCCATGGTCTGGTCGGTCGCCGGGCTGATCGAGCGCGGAGCCCTGACGCGCGAGCGGCCGTTCCGCAGCCCCCACCATTCCGCCTCCATGGCCGCCCTGACCGGCGGAGGCCTGCGCGCCAAGCCGGGCGAGGCGTCGCTGGCGCACAATGGCGTGCTGTTCCTGGATGAACTGCCCGAATATTCGGCCCAGGCGCTCGACAGTCTGCGCGCGCCGCTGGAAACCGGCGAGATCGTCGTGGCCCGCGCCAATGCCCATGTCCGCTATCCGGCGCGGTTCCAGCTGGTGGCGGCCATGAATCCCTGCCGCTGTGGCCTCGGCGGCGCGGGCAAGGGGGCGTGCGGCAAGGCCCCCCGGTGCCAGCGCGACTATCAGAACCGCATCTCGGGCCCGATGTTCGACCGCATCGACCTGACGATCGAGACTCCGCCCGTAACCGCCGCCGACATGGCCCTGCCCAGCCCGGCGGAGGGTACCGCCGAGGCAGCGGCCCGCGTCGCCGTCGCCCGCGCCATGCAGGAGGATCGGGTGCGGGAGGCGGGACTGGACCCGATGCAGGCCCTGAACGCCCGGTCCTCGGGCGAGGTGCTGGAGCGATTCGCCACGCCGGACGCGGCCGGTCGCGCCCTGCTGATGCGGGCGGGCGAGGCCGGGGGGCTGACCGCGCGCGGCTGGACCCGGACCCTGCGGCTGGCCCGGACCATCGCCGATCTGGAAGGCGCGACCGGAGTCCTCCGTCGCCACATCGCCGAAGCCCTGATCTATCGCCGATCCACCGTCGGCGCCCAGGGCGACTTCGAGCGGCAGGGGGGCGGACAGGCCGCAATTCCCGCCTGGTAGCTGATAGGCCGTCGTTAACCCCTTTCGCCCACTCTCCGACCCAGCGGAGGCGGGCATGGCGCGGCGAACCAGGGCGAGCACGGCAGCGGACACGACCCCGGTGACGAATCTGGGTGGGGCGGATCCCTTCCTGCGACTGATGAGCCACGAGATGCGCACGCCGCTGAACGGCGTCATCGGCATGCTGGGCCTGCTGACACGCACCCGACTGGACGGCGCACAGCGCGCCTATGCCGAGGCCGCCCGGGATTCGGCCGAGCACCTGCTGGGCCTCGTCAACGACCTGCTGGACTATGCCCGGCTGGAAGCCGGCAAGCTGGAATTCGATCTCGCGCCCGTCGATCCCGAAGGCCTGGTGCGCGGGGTCGCGGAACTGCTGAGCCCTCGCGCCCACGAAAAGGGGCTGGAAATCGTGTGGTCGGTCGGCACCGACGCGACCGACGTCCTGGCCGACGAGGGTCGACTGCGTCAGGTCCTGTTCAACCTGGCCGGAAACGCGGTCAAGTTCAGCGACGCCGGCGGTGTCCGCATCGCCGTCGAACGGGCGGGGGGGACCGACGCCCGGCCGGTGCTGGCCTTCATCGTCGACGACACGGGGCCGGGCATTCCGGCCGAGGCCCGGGCGCGCATCTTCGAGGAATTCGGCCACGTCGATGCCTCCGATGCCACGCGCCATGGCGGGGCCGGGCTGGGTCTGGCGGTGGTGCAGAAACTGGCGCGGGCCATGGGCGGGACCGTCACCGTCGAGGATCGGCCCGACGCCGGCGCGGTGCCGGGCTCGCGCTTCCGGTTCGAGGCGGCCTTCGAGGCGGCCCCCGATGCCGAGCCTCGCGCCCGGCCGCTGGACGGACTCCTGGTCGCGGTGCGCAGTCCCGACGCATTCGTCCGTGAGGCCGCAGAGGCCCAGATCGTGGCCAGCGGCGGCTCGCCCTGGCCGACCGGCGACCTGGCGCCCGTGACCCTGGTCGATCATGCCGAGACCCTGAAGACCGGCCAGGCGCTGGCGGCCCTGCCCGAGGGCGGGCGCGGCATCATCCTGCTGAAACCATCCGAGCGCGAGCTGATCGTCCGCTATCGCGGGATGGGTTTCGCCGGCTACCTGATCAAGCCCCTGCGCCGTGCATCGCTCGTCGAACGGGTCCTGGCCGCGCATCAGGCGGAGGCCCTGCCCGGTGCCCCGCGCCTCGCGGCCCCAGAGGACGACCGGGTCCTGCCCGTCCGGTTCGCCGGAACCCGGGTGCTGCTGGCGGAGGACAATCCGGTTGGCGCGCTTCTGGCCAGAACCTTGCTGCGGCGCGAGGGCTGTGTCGTCGAGACCGCCGCCACGGGCAGCGAAGCCGTCGCGGCGATGAAACGTGCCCGGTACGATCTCGTCTTCATGGACATGCGGATGCCGGTCATGGACGGCCCCGCCGCCACCCGCGAAATCCGCGCCTCGGGCGACCGCACGCCCATCGTCGCCCTGACCGCCAACGCCTTCGCCGAGGACCGCAAGGTCTGTCTGGAGGCCGGGATGGACGACCACCTCGTCAAGCCGTTGGAGCTCGAGGCGTTGCGGTCAGCTTTGGTGCGCTGGACGACCGGAGACTTCCGCGCCAAGGTCGCGGCTGGATAGCGACGCCGGGGGGGCGTCCGCCGGAGACGCCGATCCTCATGACGCAAGACACGCCAGCGAACGATACGCCCGCGCCGAAGACGGCGGCCGGCGCGATGGAGGTGTTCAAGGCCCTGGGCCGCGGCCGGGTGCTCATCGCCCTGGTGATCGGCTTCGGTTCCGGCCTTCCCTTTCTGCTGACGGGCGCAACGCTCAGCCTGTGGCTGCGCGAAGGCGGAGCCGAACTGGCCGCCATTGGCTTCATCTCATGGGTCGGGCTGGCCTATTCGATGAAGTTCCTGTGGGCCCCGGTGATCGACCGGTTCGACGTGCCGTTCCTCGGCCGGTTCGGACGGCGGCGGGGCTGGATGCTGCTCTCACAGATCGTCGTCGGCCTGTCCCTGATCGGCATGGCGATCATCGGCCCCGAGGGTGGACTGACCGCACTGGGCATCGCGGCCCTCGTCACGGCCTTCGCCTCCGCCACGCAGGACATCGTCGTGGACGCCTGGCGCATCGAAAGCGCCGACGGCGACGAGGATCAGGCCCTGCTGACATCGGCCTTCCAGCTCGGTTATCGTTTCGCGATCCTCGCAGGCAATGCCCTGATCCTGTTCTTCGCGGCCTGGCTGGGATGGAACGGGGCCTATGCAGTGTGGGGCGCGGCGATGAGTCTGGCCATCATTGCCACGCTGTTCGCCAAGGAACCCGTGGACCGCCGCACCCTGGCCGAGGTCACCGGTCAGGTCTCCCTGCTGAGTCCACGCGGACTGTTCGACGCCATCGTCGGCCCCTTCCTGACCTTCCTGAAGACACACGGCGCCGTGGCCTTTCTTATGCTGGCGGCGATCAGCCTGTATCGACTGCCCGACTTCGTCATGGGGCCGATGGTCGGACCCTTCTATACCGACCTCGGTCTGGACAAGCCGACGATCGGCGCGATGCGGTTGAGCGTCGGCCTGATCGCGGCCTTCCTCGGCATTGCGGCGGGCGGGCTGTTCGCGGTGCGGTTCGGCTTCGGCAAGACCTTGCTGCTGGGTGCCCTGATCGGCCCGCTGTCCAACCTCGGCTACACCCTCATGGCGGTGGTCGGCCTGTCGACGCCTGTCTTCGGAGGCGTCCTGTTCGTCGAGAACTTCTCGGAAGGCTTCGCAGGCGCGGCCCTGGTCGCCTACATGGCCAGTCTGACCAGCATCGGCTACACGGCCACCCAGTACGCCCTGCTCAGCTCCTTCTATGCCCTGCTCGGAAAGTTCCTGAAGGGGTTCTCGGGCGTGGTGGTGGAAAGCCTGGAACCCGGACGGTCCCTGATGGAGGCCTACGCCCTGTTCTTTGCGGGCACGGCGGCGGTCGGCATCCCGGCCGTGCTGCTGTGCTGGCTGCTGCTCAATCACCACCGCAAGACCAGGGATCCGGCCGACCCGGCGACCGCCTGACGCGTCACCCCGCCTGATCGGTCAGACCGTCGGCGGCACTGCGGTGGCGGCCATCGAGCGTTCGGCCGCCTTGCTGGGATGCGGGGCCTCGACCGTGTCGTCGGGTTCGAAGGCGACGCTGACGGCCTCCTCATAGGCCGCGAAGGTCGCGGCGGTGATGATCTCCGAGACCGAAGCTCCCAGCGAGACGATCTGAACCGACTTCTCCAGCCCGACCAGCAGCGGCCCGATCACGGTCGCACCACCCAGGGCCTGGACCAGCTGGGTCGAGATGGCGGCGGAATGGAGCGCCGGCATGACCAGCACATTGGCGTCCCGGCTCAGCCGCATGAACGGATAGTTGGCCCGCTGGCCCGGATCCAGGGCCAGGTCGGGCGGCATTTCGCCCTCATATTCAAAGTCCACCCCCTTGGCGTCCAGAATGCGGATGGCGGCGCGGACGTTGTCGCCGCGTTCTCCGGGGGGGTTGCCGAAGGTGGAATAGGACAGGAAGGCTACACGCGGCGTGCGGCCCAGCTTGCGGACCGTCGCCGCCGCCTGGATGGCGATGTCGGCCAGTTCGTGGGCGTCCGGCAGCTCGTGGATCGAGGTGTCGGCCACGAAGATGGTTCGCCCCTTGGCCAGGACGATGGACAGTCCGATCAGGCTGTCCTTCACGTCGAGGACGCGACGAATCTCCTTCAGCACCATGTTGAAGTTGCGGGTCGTGCCCGTGACCACTGCGTCCGCCTGCCCCCGCGCGACCATGGCGGCGGCGAAATAGTTGCGGTCCTGATTGATCATCCGCTGCACGTCGCGCCGCAGATAGCCCCGGCGCTGCAGCTTTTCATACAGCCAGTCGGTGTAGGCGTCGTTCATCTCCGACACGCGGGCATTGACGATCTCGATCCCCATGGCGTCGAAGTCGAGCCCGGCCTCGGCGGCGTTCTTGCGGATCAGGTCCTCGCGGCCCAGCAGGATCGGTGTGCCGAGCTCGGCCTGCTTGAAGGCCCAGGCGGCGCGGATGACGGTCGATTCCTCGCCTTCCGCGAACACGACCCTCTTGTTCGGGGCAGCGCGCACGGCCGACGAAATCTTCTGCATCAGGGCGGCGGAGGGATCGACCCGTTCGCGCAGCCGGGCGCGGTACTCGTCCATGTCGTCGATCGGGACGCGGGAAACCCCTGTGTCCATGGCGGCCTGGGCGACGAACGGAGGGATGTACCAGATCAGACGCGGATCGAAGGGCGTCGGGATGATGTAGTCCGGCCCGAACTTCAGCTTGCGCCCCCGATAGGCCACCGCGACCTCGTCCGGCACGTCCTCGCGCGCCAGCTGGGCCAGGGCGTGGGCGCAGGCGATCTTCATCTCGTGATTGATCCGTCGGGCGCGCACGTCGAGTGCGCCGCGGAACAGATAGGGGAAGGCCAGGACGTTATTGACCTGGTTCACATAGTCCGAGCGGCCGGTGGCGATGATGGCGTCCCTGCGCACGGCCAGGACCTGTTCCGGAGTGATCTCGGGATCCGGATTGGCCATGGCGAAGATGATCGGCCGGGGTGCCATGGAGGCGACCATCGCGGGCGTGATCGCCCCCTTGGCCGACAGACCCAGCACCACATCGGCACCGACCATGGCCTCGGCCAGGGTGCGCTTTTCGGTGTCGATCGCGTGGACCGACTTCCACTGGTCCATGCCCTCGGTCCGCCCGCGGTAGATCACGCCGTGCAGATCGACGACCGTGGCGTTCTCGGGCCTGACGCCCAGGGATTTCATCAGGCTCAGGGACGACAGGCCGGCAGCGCCGGCACCCACCAGGACCATCTTCACATCCTCGAACCGGCGCCCGGTGATGTGACAGGCGTTGATCAGGCCCGCGGTCGAGATGATGGCCGTGCCGTGCTGGTCGTCGTGAAAGACCGGAATGTCCAGCAGGTCCTGAAGCTCGCTCTCGATCACGAAACATTCGGGGGATTTGATATCCTCCAGATTGATGCCGCCCCAGGTGTCGCCGATGTTCTTGACCACGGTGATGAACTCGTCCGGGTCGGTGGTCTTGACCTCGACATCGAAGCTGTCGACGTCGGCGAACCGCTTGAACAGGACGGCCTTGCCCTCCATCACCGGCTTGGACGCCATATGGCCCAGATTGCCCAGGCCCAGGATGGCGGTGCCGTTCGAGATCACGGCGACCAGATTGCCCTTGGACGTATAGTCGTAGGCCAGGTCCGGATTGTCGGCGATGGCGCGCACCGGCACCGCGACGCCCGGCGAATAGGCCAGCGACAGGTCGCGCTGGGTCGCCATCGGCTTGATCGGAGCCATGGAGACCTTGCCCGGCAGGGGCAGCCGGTGGAAATCCAGGGCCTCCTGATCGGAAAAGGTCTGTTTGTCGGTCTGGTCGGGCATGGATCAGCAAGCCTCTGAAAGGAGCCGGACTGTCGTAGCGACGGGGGGTGCCGCCGACAACCGTCGAGCGCTCCTCCGGCGGGACCCGGTATCGGCTTCACGCCGGGGAGGGGAGTTTTACCACGTTTGGAAAGCATACCTCCCGCCTCAGGCGCATCCGGAACCGAAGCGCGATCTGTCGCTCTAGGCTGCACGTCATGCGTGGAGTCTCGCCCAGTGAAACCCTTTCTGATCTCGACATTCGCCGCCGTTACGCTGCTGGCCGGGTCCGCCGCGGCGGGTGAACACGGCGGACCACCCGGCGGCGGCTACCCGGGGGGCGGCGGCTGCATGAGCGGCTGCGGCGGCGGGGGTCACCCCGGCGGGGGCTATGGCGGTCACCACCCGGGATACGGTGGCGGGAACGTCAACACCAACGTCAACGTCAATGTGAACGCCAACGCCGGGGCCTATGCCGGTTCGTACGCCGGCACGGGGGCGGTCATCAATGCGCGCGGCTATGATGTCGGCGCGATCCGGGGCGGCGGCGGATATGGTGGCGCGTTCGTTTCGGGCAGCGGCTATGGCGGCTGGGATTCGCTGGGCTATGGCGGCAGCGTCGGCGCGGTGGTCGTTCATGGTCCCGGCTATGGCCCCAGTCGTCCGTTCGGCTATGCCGTGCGCGGGTTCGGACGGCGCTATGTGACCACGGACCAGTGCGGATCGTGCGGCGCGCCGCCTCCGCCTCCGCCGTCGTGCTACGTCAGCTGCGACAGCCACATCGGCGGCTACGATCGCGGGAACCGGTATTCGGATCGCGATCCGCATGGCCGGAGCGACTGCCGCTGCGGGGGCCCGCGCTATGTGGCCCAGCCCTATTACGCCGTCCCGCAGGAGTCGGTCGAGTATCGCAATCACGACTATCAGGCCGGCGTGGAAGGCCGGGGTTATGTGCAGCAGGGCTATTCGTCCGGGGGCTACGAACGCTACGACGGTCAAACCTATGGCAGCGGCCATGAAGCCCCGGTCCAGGCACCCCGGGTGATCGATCAGGCCCCCGTCTATATTCAGGCACCTGCGGGATACTCCGGCGACCTGCCCCCCGGCGACGACGGGGTCAGCCTGCCCTATCGGCAGGAACCGGGCGAGCGGGGTTAGGCCACTCCGGCCATCTCGGCGACGATGGCGGCAGCGGCCCTGACGGGGTCGGAGGCCGCGATGACGGGCCGGGCGACCACCAGATGGGTGGCCCCGGCGCGCAGGGCGGTAGCGGGTGTGGCCACGCGCTGCTGGTCACCGACGTCGGCTCCGGCGGGGCGAACGCCCGGCGTGACGATCAGGAAGTCGGGACGGCCCGCCCCGGTCGCGATCTGGCGCACCCGGTCAGCTTCCAGAGGGCTGGAGACGACACCGTCGACGCCGCAATCAAGAGCCTGACGGACGCGGGCCTCGACCAGATCTCGGGCGCAGGCGGAATAGCCGATCTCCTTCAGGTCCTCGTCCGAAAGGCTGGTCATGACGGTGACGGCCAGGATCTTCGTCGCCAGTCCGCCGCGTCCCTTGACGGCGGCCCGCATCACCTGCGGCTCGGCGTGGACGGTCAGCAGGTCGCAGCCGCCCTCGGCCACCGAGCGCGCAGCGCCTTCCACCTGGGCGCCGATGTCGTGCAGCTTCCAGTCCTGGAACACCTGTTTGCCCCTGGCCCGCAGGCCGTGGGCAAATGCGACGCCGCCGGGGCGCGCCAGCAGGGTCAGCCCGACCTTGTAGAAACTCACGCCGTCGCCGAGCTGATCGACCAGGGCGCCGGCCGCCTCGACCGAGGGCAGATCAAGCCCGACGATCAGGCGCGGGTCGGACAGGAGAGGCGAGGTCATCGACGGGCTCCACATGACCGGCTAGACGGGGCGCGAGGGTTCGCGTCGGGCGACCGGCGATTCTTGATGGGCTGAGGGACAGGGAATGAACGCGCTCGATCTGGGGGTCAACCTGTTCGTGGCCCTGTTCGCCCTGGTCGATCCGATCGGCAACATCCCGATCTTCGCCGCCGCGACGACGGGGGCAAGCGCGCGCCAGCGACTGTCGGTCTCGGCCCTGATCTGCGTCTTCATCGCCGTCTTCCTCGCCTTCTTCTTCTTCACCGGCCTGTGGCTGCTGCAGTTCTTCGGCATATCGCTGGCGGCGTTCCGGATCGCGGGCGGGATCCTGTTGCTGTTGCTGGGCCTGGACATGACGCGCGGCGACTTCCTGACCATGTTCGCGGACGCCGACGCGGCCGCCGACGCCAAGGATGTGCGCGGCTATGCGCAGCGGCGGTTCAAGCGGTTGATCGTGCCCTTCGCCATGCCGCTGCTGATCGGGCCGGGAGCGATCTCCACCATCATCATCCAGGCGGGCGAGGCGCAGAAGCTGGGTTATGCCGGAACGGTCGCGGGCATGCTGGCGATCGGGGCGGCGGCCTTTGCGACCTTCGTGACCTTCTCGGCCACGGCGCCGATCAGCCGGGTCCTGGGCGATGTCGGCATGGCCATCATCGTGCGCGTTCTGGGCCTGATCCTGTGCGCCCTGGCGATCCAGTTCATCCTGGCGGGTCTGGGCGAGGCCCTGCCCGGCATGTTCGCCACGGGGGTGACGGCCCCGTATCCGACCGGCGGGCATTAGGTCGAAGGGCTAACCCAGGTCGGTCAGGGCGATCCGGGTTCCGCCGGAGATCGCTGTTGTCGCCTTGCGCCCGAGGACCTCGCCCCTGCGCGCAGGGGAAATCCCGTCACCGGGCCTGAGCGCGATCAGGTCGGCTTCGGTCACTACGGCCCCCGCCGCGATGTCGCGCGCGGCGAACAGGCTGCGGCGGGCCACGGTCATGATCTCGCGCTCGGCCTCCACCGGCCGCTTGATGCCGTCGCCCAGTGAGGCCTCTACCGCGCGGATGCCGGCGATCAGACGGGCCAGGCCGTCCGGGTCCATCGACATGGCGTGGTCGGGGCCGGCCAGGGCGTTGTCGAGGGTGAAATGCTTCTCGACCACCCGCGCCCCGCGCGCGACGGCGGCCAGCGACACGGCATCGCCCAGGGTATGGTCGGACCAGCCGACCGGATGACCGAAGGCCTGGGCCAGGGTGTCCATGGCCCGCAGGTTGGCGTCCCTGGCCGGAGCCGGGTAGTTGGAGACGCAGTGCAGGATGGTCAGGTCGCGGCACCCCTCGCCCTCGATCCAGCCCACCGCCTCCGCCACCTCGTCCAGGGTGCTCATGCCGGTCGACAGAATGACCGACCCGCCCGCCTCGGCCGCCAGCCGGGCCACGCCGCGCACGAACGGGGCGTTGGTGATCTCGCCGGAGGCCAGCTTGAACTTCGTCATGCCGATCCCGGCCAGAAAGGCGGCGCTGTCGAGATCGAAGGGCGAGGACATGAATTCGATGCCGACAGCGCGGCAGTGGTCGGCAATGCGCGCGAAGTCGGCATGCGGCAGTTCGAACCCCTTCAGCATCTCGACCGCCGTGGGTGCACCGGCATTGGCCTTCTGATAGTCGGCCAGGGGCGCGTCGACGGCGATTACCTTGTCCGTCGTGAAGGTCTGGAACTTGACCGCGTCGGCCCCGGCCCGGTGGGCGATCTCGACAAGGCGCAGGGCCAGATCGAGGTCGCCGTTGTGGTTCACCCCCGCCTCGGCGATGAAGAAGACTCTCTCGTTCATTTCGCCTCCAGTGGACGGGCGGGGCTGCCGACGACCGTGACACCCGGCGCCACATCCTTCGTCACCACCGCCCCCATGCCGATGACACAGCCACGCCCCAGCACCAGAGGCCGCTCCGGCGTGCCCTGACGGATCACGGCCCCGGTGCCGATATAGACGAAGTCCTCGACCACCACATTGCCGTTCAGACTGACGCGCGGCGCGAGGGTGACATAGTCGCCGACCACGCAGTCATGAGCGACATAGCTGTAGAGGTTGCACTGGAACTGACGCCCGATCCGCGCATCGGCCGTGACCATGCTGAAGGGCTGGAACACCGCGCCGGGGCCGCAGTCCAGGTCGTCGGGCAGCAGGACATTGTCCGCGCGGATCGACAGGGGATGGCAGCCAAAGGCCTCCAGCCGCTCCGCAATCGCCTGGCGCACCGCGCCGTCGCCGACGGCGAGGGTGAAGTGACGGTCACCATCCAGGGCCAGGAACTCGGCCTCGGACAGCACCGGGATACCGTCGACCGGCGCGCCGCCCTCACGATCAACGAAGACGATCCGGCCGGGCTCGATGCCCAGGTCCGGGTGGTGCCTGAGGAAGCCGCGGGCCACCGGCATGACCTCGCGCGCGAACCCGCCGGTTCCGATCAGTCCGAACGTGCGTTCAGGGCTCGACATCGGTCTATCCTAGCGCCTGATTTGCGGTCGGGCTCAAGCGACGCGGGTCAAATCCGCTTCAGCCGCCGCGCGTGCCCGGCGACCATCCGCAGCGCCAGACCGTCCGGCAGCAGCTTGCCCAGGGCCGCGAGGACATTGTTCATCAGGCCCGGCGTCACGCGCGGTCGGTCGGCCTCGCAGGCCGCATGGGCGACCCGGGCGACGTGGTCCGCCGTCTGCCACATCCAGGCCGGATAGGCCGACGACACCTGTTCCCGCGAGCCATTGACGTCGTGGAACTCGGTCAGGGTGTAGCCGGGGCACAGGGCGGTGACGTGGACGCCGGTGCCCCGCGTCTCCAGCCACAGCCCCTGGGAGGCCTTGATCAGAAAGCTCTTGATCGGACCGTACAGGGTATCGCCCCCGGTCGCGGGCATCTGACCGGCCAGGGAGGCGACGTTGATGATCCGCCCGAACCCGCGCTCGACCATGCCCGGCAGGAGGAGCCGCGACAGGGCGACCGGTGCCGACAGCATGACCTGCACCATGGCCGCGTGCCGGGCAGGGTCGGTCGCCAGAAACCCGGTCGTGCGCGAAAAGCCGGCATTGTTGATCAGGCCATCGACCGTGAGGCCGCGGGCCGCAATGGCCCGGACCAACCGCCGGGGCGCCTCCGGATCGGCCAGATCGTCCGGGATGACGACGACATCGATCCCGTGGTCGGCTCTGATCTGGTCGGCGAGTGTCGACAGGACCGCTTCCCGGCGCGCGGTCAGGATCAGGTCCCAGCCCGTCTCCGCATAGACGCGGGCCAGGGCGGCACCGATCCCGGCGGAGGCGCCGGTGATGAGGATGCGGCGTCGCACCGTCGGGTTCAGGCCGTCACCCGGGAGCCGGCGCGGACCGCCCCGGCACAGGCACCGTGGACGGCGACGCCGTCGAGCGCCGGCGCGTTCTCGGCCAGCAGATCGGCAATGGTGATGCGGCTGAGCGCCTCCGATGCCGCCTGATCGGCCAGGGTCAGCACCTTGCCGACCTGACGGGGAATGTGTTCGCCCACAGGACAGCCCTTCGCTCCGGCCGGCGCCGAACCAAGGTGGGCGCATCCGTTGACAGCCTTCAGAACCACATCCAGCCGGATGTCCTCGGGGCGCAGCAGCAGCCACGAACCGCCGGACGCACCCGGGCGGGTCGCGATCAGGCCGGCCTTGGCCAGAAGCGCCGTGACGCGGCGAATGACCACGGGATTCGTCGGGACCGAGGCGGCCAGGACCGCACTGGGTGCCGCGTGCGCGGGGTCGTACGCGCCCTTGTGGGCCAGATAGGCCAGGGCGTGGGCGGCGACGGGGAAGCGTTGGCTGTCTGACATTTATGTGTGTTCCAGCCCGGAAGGTAGGCACCCGGGCCGCGAATCACAAATGTCGCTTTCGGCCCGCGCGAACACGGTTCAACCGAAACCGCAGCCGCGCGATTGAAACCCCCGCGCAATGAGCCTAAAGGCGCTCCGCTTTGATGGGTCCGCCAGATGCGGTGCCCGGAGGATTTTCATGGCAGGGGACGCATCCCCCGGCGACGGCGCTTCCCCCGCCTCGCTCACCACATCCATCGACGGCACACCCGCGCCCGCGGTCGGCTCGGCGCACGGCAAGGCCGGGTTCTGGGCCCTGACCATCGGCGCGATCGGCGTGGTCTTTGGCGACATCGGCACCAGCCCGCTCTACGCCCTGCGGGAGGCGATCGCGCATGCCCGGTCCGGCGTCGGCGGCGAACTGGCCATCATCGGCGTGGTGTCGCTGGCCTTCTGGGCGCTGATGATCGTGGTGACGTTCAAATACGTCCTGTTCCTGATGCGCGCGGACAACAAGGGCGAAGGGGGAACGCTGGCCCTGATGGCGCTGGCGACCCACGCCGTGGGGCGGCGTAGCGCATGGATCTTCGCGCTCGGTGTCTGCGGCGCAGCCCTGTTCTATGGCGACGGCATCATCACGCCGGCCATTTCGGTCCTGTCGGCGATCGAGGGGGTCAAGGATGCGCCGGGCGTCGGGACGCGGCTGGATGCGTTCATCGTGCCGATCTCGGCCGCCATTCTGATTGGCCTGTTCCTGGCCCAGTCGCGGGGCACGGCGGGCCTGGCCAGGTATTTCGGGCCGATCACGGCCGTGTGGTTCCTCGCGCTCGGGGCCCTGGGCCTTTACCACATCTTCGACGACATCTCGATCCTGCGGGCCCTCTCGCCGCACTACGGGATGATGCTGCTGCTGAACGACGGTTTCCTGGGCTTCATCATCCTCGGCAGCGTCTTTCTGGCCGTCACGGGAGCCGAGGCGCTGTATGCCGACATGGGTCATTTCGGGAAGGCGCCGATCCGGACCGGATGGCTGTGCTTCGTCCTGCCCTGCCTCACGCTGAACTACCTCGGCCAGGGCGCGCTCATCCTCGACAATCCGGGCGCGGCCGAGAATCCGTTCTGGTCCATGGTGCCCCACTTTGCCTACTGGCCCATGCTGGGGCTGGCCACGGCCGCGACCGTGATCGCCTCGCAAGCGGTGATCACGGGGGCCTTCTCGGTGACGCAACAGGCCGTGCAGCTGGGCCTGCTGCCCCGGATCGATATTCGCTTCACCTCGGAGACCCAGGCCGGCCAGATCTTCGTTCCGGCCGTCAACACCTTCCTGATGCTCGGGGTCCTGTCCCTGCTGTTCGTGTTCCAGAGCTCGCACAACCTGACGGCCGCCTATGGCGTGGCGGTCACCGGCGTGATGCTGATCAATACCCTGATGGCCTATTCCGTCATCACGCGGAAATGGGGCTGGTCGATCTGGGCCACCCTTGCGGCCCTGATCCCGTTCGGCTTCATCGATACGGTATTCCTGACCTCCAACCTGCTGAAGATTCCGGACGGGGCCTGGCTGCCCCTGGTCCTGGGCGCGATCCTGGTGCTGATCATGTGGACCTGGACGCGGGGATCGCAGATCCTGTCGGCCAAGGCCAAGAAGGACAGTCTGCCGCTGGTCGATCTGATCGAGATGCTCCGGGCCCGTCCGCCCCACCGCGCGCCGGGCACGGCCATCTTCCTGACCAGCGACCCGGATGTCGCCCCCGTCGCCCTGATGCACAACCTCAAGCACAACAAGGTGCTGCACGAGAAGAACATCATCCTGACGGTGCGGACCACCGACCGGCCGCGTGTGCCCGACAAGGAGCGCGTCACGATGGAACCCATCAACGACGACTTCAAGAAGATCACCCTGAGCTTCGGCTTCATGGAAAGCCCGCAGGTGCCCCGCGCTCTCGGCCTGTGTCGCAAGCAGGGGCTGAAGTTCGACATCATGTCGACCAGCTTCTTCCTGGGCCGTCGCTCGGTGGTGCCGTCGGCGTCGCAGGGCATGCCGCTGTGGCAGGACAAGCTCTACATCTTCCTGATGCGCAACGCGGCCAATCCGACCGATTTCTTCCACATCCCGCCCGGCCGCGTGGTCGAACTGGGCGCGCAGGTCTCCGTATGACGGTGTCGGTTTGAGCGGGGGCTCGCCGCGGGGCAAGGATTCCGGGGCACGGGGTCGGCGCATGGCCGACAAGGCGCGCGGGCCAAGGCGAGAACCGATCCAGCGACCGGCCGAACCGGACGGTGCCGCCGACATCGGCGTCGAGGCGCGGATCGCCGCCGGCATCCTGCTGAACGCGGCGCTGGAACGGCGAAACGGCCTCGACGAGGCCATGTCCCTGCCGGCCGTCGCGGCCCTGCCGGGACCCGACCGGGCCTTCGCGCGTGCGGTCGCCATGGCGGCATTGCGCCGGCTGGGAGAGATCGATCACATCCTGAACCATCGCCTGAAGAAGTCGCCGCCCGAGGCCGTACGGACCCTGCTGCGGGTGTCGCTGGCCCAGACGCTGGTTCTGGGCACGCCCGCCTTCGCGGCGGTCTCCACGGCCGTGAAGCTGGCTGAGCGCGATGCCAGGACCCGGCCCTACAAGGCCCTGGTCAACGCTGTGCTGCGCGGCGTCGAGCGCGAGGGCCCCGGCATGACGACAGCCGAATCCAACCTGCCCGACTGGATCGCCGCGCGCTGGCGTCAGGCCTATGGGCCCGCAACGCTGGCCGCGATCGCCCTGGCCGCGCGCGAAGAACCGCCGACTGACCTGAGCCTGAAGCCCGGCGAGGACGCGGGGGCGCTGGCCGGGGCCCTGGCGGCCACGGTCCTGCCGGGCGGCACGGTCCGGTCCGGCGTTCGCGGCGATGTCTCGACCTGGCCCGGATATGAAGCCGGCGGCTGGTGGATCCAGGACGCGGCAGCGGCGATTCCCGCCCGGCTCCTGGCCACCAGAGCCGGCGAGACGGCGCTGGACATGTGCGCGGCCCCGGGCGGCAAGACCCTGCAACTGGCCGCCTCCGGCGCGGCGGTAGTGGCGCTGGACCGCTCCGAGGCCCGTCTGCGTCGTCTGCGACAGAATCTGGAACGGACCGGGCTGTCGGCCGAGATCGTCGTCACGGCCGCCGAGGCCTGGGACGACATCCGCACCTTCGACGCCGTTCTGCTGGATGCGCCCTGCACGGCGACCGGCACCCTGCGGCGCAATCCGGAAGTGCTTCGGGCCACCCGGCCCGCCGAGGTCGCCAAACTGGCCGATGTACAGCATCGACTGCTGGATGCCGCCGCCCTGCGGCTCAGACCGGGCGGTCGTCTGGTCTATTGCGTCTGCTCGCTGGAACGTGAGGAAGGCGAGACGCAGATCATCGCCTTCCTGCGCCGCAACCCGGCGTTCCGCACCGTCCCGGCCGATCCCGCCGCCGTCGGCGCGCCGGACGAGGCGCTGACGCCCGAAGGATGGCTGCGGATCCTGCCGTCCTTCTGGCCGGAACAGGGCGGGCTGGACGGCTTCTTCGTCGCCGGGCTCCAGCGGGTCGGTTAGCCACGCGCTGCGGCATCAACGGGTCTTTCGATCCCGCCCGGCAATCGGTGGACCGATCTGTATGGACGCGGCCGTCCTGGCGTCGGGGACGGGGCGTGAAGCCCGCCTCCGCGTCAGGGGTGAGGGTTTTTCCGACCCTATTCGGTGTCGGCGGGACCGTCGGGTTTCTTGCGGGGCGCGCGGCGCTTCGGAGCCGCCTCGTCGGCCGCAGCAGGCGCGGGCGCGGAGGGCCGGGTCAGGAAGCCGGGCAGGGCCCCGGCGGTGTCCGTATCCGCCTCGGCGCGCGGCGTCCGCGTGCGACGGGCGGGACGCTCGGCGGCGACAGGCGCGGATTCGGCCGGCGGGGTGTAGGCGATCGGGGCGGTCGAGGCGATCGCATCCGAGCCGCTTTCGCGAACGCTTTCGGTGCGGTCGCCGTTGTCCCGACCATTGTCGCTGCGATGGCCCTCGGCCTCCTCATAGGTCCGGGTGTCGGGCGTCCCGCCTTCGGCTTCGTAGCGACGGTTGCGTTCCTCGCGGCGACGCTCCCAGCGCTCGCGGCGGGTCTCGCGGCGTCCGCCCTCGCCCTGTTCGCCCTCGGCACGGGGTTGTCCGCCGTCCTGATTGTCACGGGTCTCGCGAGGGGGACGCGGCGTCCACTCGCGGTTCTGATTCTGTTCGCGGTCCTGACCGTCACGGCCCGTGTTGTCGCGCGGCGGGCGCGGCGTCCATTCGCGCGGTTCGCGCGGCTGCTGGGAACCCTGCGCGGCCTCGGCGTCGCGGGCGTCGCTCTGCTGCTGGATGCGATCGGCCGCCTGCTGGGCGGCGAGGAAGGCCGCTGCCTGGGCCCCGGTCTCGTCCTCGAAATCGATGTCATAGCCCTGGTTGGACAGCTCACGCGCCGCGATCTCGCTGACGGGCCGCTGGGGCTGAAGGGCGCGCAGGACGCGGAAATAATGCTCGGCGTGCTGCAGGTAGTTTTCGGCCAGAACCCGGTCGCCCGACGATCCCGCGTCGCGCGCCAGCTGCTGGTAGCGTTCGTAGACGGTCTGGGCATTGCCACGGACCTTGATGTTCTCGGGGCCTTGCGAGTCCCAGGAGCGGTTCGGGTTGGCCGCATTGGCATTGCCACCGCCGCCACCGGGTTTCCGGTTGCGGCCGCGCTGGCGCTTCATGCCCTTGAAATCTCGCATAGAGGCTTACCGTGCTGGTTCGGCGTGGCCCTGCGCAAAAGGCGAGGGATTCAGGCCGGGGTTCGTGGTTCCGGTTCGCTGGGGGCCAATCCCGGCAGCGATGTAATCGGAAGGACTTTCGTCGCCCGTCGTGGTCCGCAGACGGCTGTAAACCGACGACCTTCACGCGCTTCCCGGCCGAGCGTCACAGGACCTTGAAAGACGGCCCGGCGAGATGCGGTTGAGAGGGAGACGATACAGGACTTAGCGCGGCACGCGAGGGTTTGGAAGGGGTTTTGTGCGAACTGGCTCAAGACGTCCGGATCGGAGTCGTGCGGGGGTCCGGGCCATTGGTGACGACCCGGTGGCGGTCGCCCAGATCCTTGACCACCTTCACGTTCGTCAGGCCCGCCGCCTCGAACAGGGCCTTGACCTGCGGTCCCTGATCCCAGCCAATCTCGACGGCGAACAGGCCGCCGGGCTTGAGGATGCGGGCAATCTCGGGGGCCAGGTCGCGATAGGCCTGCAGCCCGTCAGGACCGCCATCCAGGGCCAGAAGCGGATCGTGGTCGCGGACCTCGGGATCCAGGCCGGGGATGTCGCCGGACGGGATGTAGGGCGGATTGGACACGACCAGGTCGAAACTGGCGTCGCCGAAGCCGGCGGCCCATTCGGTGCGCAGAAACGTGGCGCGACCGTCGAGGCCCAGGTTGGCCGCGTTCTCGCGGGCCACGGCCAGGGCCTCCGACGAAATGTCGGTGCCGACCCCCCGGGCGCCGGGGCGCTCGGACAGGACCGCCAGCAGGATCGCGCCGGAGCCGGTGCCAAGGTCGATCGCATTGAACGCCTGGGCCGGCTCGAAGGCCAGCATGGCGACGTCCAGAATGGTCTCGGTGTCCGGTCTGGGGCTGAGGACGTCCGGCGTGACGTTCAGCATGATCTTCCAGAAGCCCTTGCGCCCCAGGATGCGGGACACGGGCTCGCGTCTCAGGCGACGCTCGAGATAGCCCGCCAGGGTCGTCTGCTGGTCGGGCGTCAGCGGCCGGTGCGGGTCGGTCAGGATCTCGAGACGCGACGCACCCGATGCGGCCTCCAGCAACAGACGGGCGTCGATGGCCGGACTGTCGATGCGGGCGGTCTTCAGCTCGCCCTGCGCGGCCTTCCAGGCGGAGACGAGGGTCGGGGTATCGGTCATTCAGATCAGCTCCGCGCGGTCACCGGGGCGCAATACGCCGCCCGCCTCGACCGAGAGATAGAGGCCACACCAGCGGTGGCCATAAAGGTCGTGCAGTGCGGAAACCACGTCGATGTCGCGGATTCCGGTGTCGGGGTTCGCGTGGGCCGCGACGCAGCGGACGATCGGCTTGACCACCCTCAGCCGCGCCTCGCCCAACACCAGATCGCGGCCGGTCCAGTCGTTCTCGACCCAGGCGGGCCAGCCCTCGACCCAGACATTGGCCCGGAACCGCAGGGGATCGACCTCTTCCCCCAGCCGCCGGGACAGATCTCGCACGCTGGCCAGATTCAGCACCGACACCGCCCCGGCCGGATCGTCCATGAACCTGTGTCCGGCTCCGTCCAGCAGACGCAAGGGTGCCGTCGCCTGCTCGCCCAGAAAATCGGTCAGCCAGGCCTCCAGTCTGCGGTCGTCCCCGGCCAGACCCAGCCGCACGGTCAGGTCGGTCGCATCCGGGGCCGACACGGTCAGGGTGTCGGTCGCCTCGTCCCACCGCGTCCGCACCCGGGCGATCCCGGGCAGGCGCGCCAGGACCGTGAACCGCATCTTCGAAATGTGGTCCGGCGAAGCGGGATCGAACCCCGAGGGACCGATCTCGACGGCGCGCAACCGGTCGCCGGGAAAGGCCCGGCCCGCGCCCAGCGACGCCTCTCCCAGCGGTTCGGGCGTGAAGCCCTTGACCGGGTGGCGGTACAGGGCGGCGATGGTCGCGAAATCAGGAGAGGCCACGCCCGGTCAGTGCCCCAGCCGATGATTTCAGGCAAGGTGGCCCGGCCGGAACGTCCCCGGGCCCTGAACCGTTGACCGCACCGATGATCCCTTCGCCCCGCCGTTCTCTGTCGCCTGTCTGGAAGTTCGTCGGGGCTGTCGCAGGCGGGCTCGTGGCCGGCGCCGGCGCCGCGCATCTGATCTATACCCAGAGCCACAGGTTCGGTCTGGAACTGCGTCCGCAGCGACCGGTACCGGCCCTGCCGGAAGCGCCGACGCCGGAGGCCCTGGACGCCATCCACCCCGGGCGCGGTCGCCTGGCGCGCCGCCCGGCCCATATTCCCCGCAAGGGATGGATCGACATCGGCTGGCGGGTCGCCAATGGCTATTTCAGCGATCAGGTCGGCTTCGTGGCGGGCGGGGTGACCTTCCTGATGCTGTTGTCGCTGTTCCCGACCCTTGCGGCCTTCGTCACCGTCTACGGCCTGTTCGCAGACCCCGCCGACGCCCCGGCGCGCATCGCCTTTCTGTATTCCTTCCTGCCCGCCAACGTCGCGGGCTTCCTGGGTCAGGAGATGACGCGGCTGGCGGCCGGGTCGACCGGATCGCTGACCTTTACCCTGATCTGGACCCTCGCCCTGTCGCTGTGGACGGCGAACAACGGCATCAAGACGCTGTTCCACGGCATCAACGTCGCCTACCACGAGGTCGAGAAGCGCGACTTCATCCAGTATAATCTGCTGTGCTTCGCCTTCACCCTGTCCGGGCTGGCGGCGGTTCTTCTCAGTGCCGCCCTGGTCGTGGGGGTGCCGATCTTTCTGGGTCTTTTCGGTCTGGCCGACGACTGGGAGCGACTGACCCCGCTGCGCTGGCCGCTGCTGTTCGCCCTCTATGTGCTGACGCTGGTGGCCATGTACCGGTTCGGGCCGAGCCGGACCCGGGCACGCATCCGCTGGCTTGTGCCGGGCGCGGTGTTTGCCGCCAGCGTCAGCGTCTTCATCTCCTTTGCCTTCAGCTGGTATCTGACGACCTTCGTCCGGATGGACTCCTATGGCCCGCTGGCGACCGCCATGGGCTTCCTGCTGTGGGTCTGGCTGTCGGTCCAGGTGGTCCTGATGGGGGCCAAGCTGAACGCCGAGATCGAGCACCAGACCGCAATCGACACGACCATCCACGGCGGCGCGGACATCGGCGCGCGGGGTGCCACCATGGCCGACACGGTCGGTGCGCCCCAGGCCAGCCGCGAGGTCGTCGCCTTCACCCGTCGGCAGATGGCGACGGCAGGGCGTGTCCTGCGTCGAAAGTCGCCGCGAGGCTGAGCGCCTCGCTTATCGGGCCGGACGTCCCTATCTAGGGTTGATGAGCAACAACTTTCGACCGACGACCCTCGAACGCGCCTACGAACTGGCCCGCAGCGGGGAGTGCCGCACCGTGGGGGACATCAAGACCCGGCTGCAGCAGGAAGGGCACGAGCGGGTTCAGGACCGGCTTTACGGTGGCTCCCTGACGTCGGCGCTGCGCAAGCTGTGCGTGGCCCACTATGTCGCGCCGGAGGGCGATGACGCCGCCTCGGGTCCCACCGACGCGAGCCTGGAAGACCCGGACGAGGAGGGTCCGGTCCCGGCCTGATTCCGGTGTGGTCGAGACTCAGGTTGTGCACAGGGGCGTTTCGGTCCATAGGAGGGCCGTCGATCTCTCTGCGTAACGCCCCTCTCTCTTTGCGAACGCACCGAGTTTCTGGCCGATCCCATTCAGACCCGACAGGCTTCAGGCGCTCTTGCCTGATGCAAACTGCTAACGGAGGTCCTTAAAATGGCTACCGGCACTGTCAAATGGTACAACTCCACCAAGGGCTACGGCTTCATCGAGCCCTCGGACGGCGGCAAGGACGTGTTCGTTCACGTTTCCGCCGTTGAAGGCGCGGGCATGAACGGCCTGAACGAAGGCCAGAAGGTCTCGTACGAAGTCGAAAAAGATCGCCGCACCGGCAAGGAATCGGCGGGTCAACTGAAGGCCGCCGAATAGTCCTCACGGATGATCTGGCGACAGATTCGGAAGGGTCGGCGCACTGCGCCGGCCCTTTTTCGTTGCGTGACCGGCTGCATCCGGGCGGCCCACTTTCCCCTTCGGGCCGCAGCCGCTAGACGATCCGAACGATGACCGACCTCGCCAGCCTCGAACTCGACCTGAACAATGCCATCGGCGGCGCGAGCACCGTCGCCGAGGTCGAGGCCGTGCGTGTCGCGGCGCTCGGCAAGACGGGGACGATCTCCGTCCTGCTGAAGGGCATGGGCGCGATGAGCCCCGACGAGCGGCGCGAACAGGGGCCCGTGATCAACGGCCTGCGCGACCGGGTGACCTCGGCCATCGCGGCCAGGAAGGCCGAACTTGAGGCCGCAGAGCTGGATGCGCGTCTGTCGGCCGAACGCATCGACCTGACCCTGCCCGCCCGCCCGCGCCGCAAGGGTGGGGTCCATCCGACCATGCAGGTGATGGACGAGATGATCGCCCTGTTCGCCGAGATGGGGTTCGCGGTGGCCGAAGGGCCCGACATCGAGGACGACTTCCACAATTTCACCGCCCTGAACTTTCCGCCCAAACACCCGGCACGCGAGACCCACGACACCTTCTTCCTCAGGCCCGACCCGGAAACGGGCGAGCGCAAGGTGCTGCGCACCCACACCAGCCCGGTGCAGGTCCGGACCATGATGAGCCAGTCGCCGCCGATCCGCATCGTCGCGCCGGGCCGGACTTTCCGGAAGGATTCCGACGCGACCCATACGCCCATGTTCCACCAGATCGAGGGTCTGGTGATCGGCAAGGACATCCATATGGGTCACCTGAAGACGACGCTGGAGACCTTTGTCGCGCGCTTCTTCGAACTGGACGGTATCCATGCGCGCTTCCGCCCGCACCATTTCCCCTTCACCGAGCCGTCGGCCGAGATGGACATCCGCTGCGACCGGTCGGGCGGCAGGCTGGTGCTGAACGAGGGCAACGACTGGCTGGAGATTCTCGGCTGCGGGATGGTGCATCCCCATGTGCTGCAAAGCTGCGGCATCGACCCGGACCAGTGGCAGGGCTTTGCCTTCGGCATGGGTGTGGACCGGATGGCCATGCTCAAATACGGCGTGCCGGACCTGCGCCCCATGTTCGAGGCCGATGTCCGCTGGCTGGCCCACTATGGATTTTCCGCCTTTTCGGCCCCCAACCCCGCTTCTGGCCTGAGCTGAGATCCTCGATATGCTGACGCCGATCCCACATCCCGCGAACCTCGCGATGCTCGCGATTTACACCGACATGCACCTGCCGCTGTCGGTGCTGTTCCAGCATGTTTCCGAAGCCGGCAAGTCGGTGATCGAAGGCAAGACCTTCACGCGTTGCGACATTGCCGGCCCGGCGGTTCTGCTTGCTGCCGGCGGGGTGGAGTTTCAGGGGTGCAACATGGGGCCTCATGGCGGAGACGTCCGCAACCTGCTGCTCAAACCCGTCGGCCCCAAACAGGTGATCGGCGTGATTCCGGTCCGCAACAGCCGCTTCATCGAGTGCCGCTTTCACGCCATCGGCTTCACCGGCAGTGACGAGTTCATGGACGTTTTTCTGAAAGGTCTCGGTGAGCCCGGTCTGGCGGAACTGGCCGCCCGATGAAGTTCACCCTCTCCTGGCTGAAGGATCATCTCGACACGACCGCCTCCGCTGCCGAGGTGGCCGAGGCCATGACCATGGCCGGGCTGGAGGTCGAGCACGTCGCCGATCCGACCGTCGCCCTCGCCCCGTTCACCGTGGCCAGGATCGTGTCGGCCGAGCGCCACCCGAACGCCGATCGTCTACAGGTCTGCCAGGTCGAGACCGTCGACGGGATCAAGGAAATCGTCTGCGGTGCCCCGAACGCGCGCGCGGGCCTGACCACCATCTATGCGCCGATCGGGGCCTACGTCCCCGGTCTGGGCGTCACCCTGGTCGAGAAGCCGGTACGCGGCGTGGTGTCGAACGGCATGCTGTGTTCGGCCTCCGAGCTTCAGCTGGCCGACGAGAGCGATGGCATCCAGGAACTGCCCCCGGAGATCCCGGTTGGCACGCCGGTGGCGAGGCTGTTCGGGGCCGAGCCGGTCATCGACTTCGAGGTCACTCCCAACCGGCCGGACTGGCTGGGGGTCACGGGCATCGCACGCGATCTGGCGGCGACAGGTCTGGGCACCCTGAAGCATTTCGACATCGCCGTGGTGCGCGGGGCCTTCCCCTGCCCCATCTCGGTGCGGCTGGACGCGCCGGAGATGTGCCCGGTGTTTGCCGGTCGCGTGATCCGGGGCGTATCGAACGGGCCGTCCCCGGCCTGGCTGCAGACCCGGCTTCAGGCCATCGGCCTGCGCTCGATCAACCGGCTGGTCGATGTCACCAATCTGATCGCCTACGACCGCGCCCGGCCGCTGCACGTCTATGATGTGGCGAAGCTTGTGGGCACCGAGATTGTCGTGCGGGCTGGCAGAATGACTGAGCCAATGCCGTTCGTGAACGAAGCAGGCGAGACTGGTGGCGCGACGCGGCACAAAGAATCTTTTCTTGCTCTGAATGGCATGACTTATCGGGCCACGAGCGAGATGTGCGTCGTCGCTGATACGGATGGACAACGCATCATCGGCCTGGGTGGCGTCATGGGCGGCGAATCGACCGGATGCTCGGACGAGACCACCGACGTCTTCCTGGAAAGCGCCTGGTTCGATCCTCTGATCACGGCCCAGACGGGGCGCAGCCTGACGATCAACTCCGATGCCCAGTACCGTTTCGCGCGCGGCGTCGATCCGGTCTCGGTCACGCCGGGACTGGAGCTGGCGACGCGGCTGATCCTGGACCTGTGCGGCGGCGAGCCGTCCGGGATCGTCTTCGTCGGCGAGCCCCCTGCCAGCCCGACCCCCTTCGCCTTCGACCCCGCCTATGTGAAACAGCTGTCGGGCATGGATCTGTCCGAGGACCGGATCGGCACCATCCTGGGTCAGCTCGGCTTCCTCGTTCAGGCCGCCCCCGACGGTGCGGCCGGGCCCTGGATCGTGACCCCGCCGTCGTGGCGGCGCGACGTGGGGGGCAAGGCCGATCTGGTCGAGGAGGTCACCCGCATCCACGGCTTCCAGCACCTGCCCTCCACGCCCCTGCCCGATCAGGGCTCGCCGTCGAAGGGCGTTCTGAACCCGCGCCAGACCCGCGTCCGGATCGCCCGGCGTGCGCTGGCGGCGCTGGGCTATGCCGAGGCCGTCACCTGGTCGTTCACGCGCCGGGACATCGCCGCCCTGTTCGGTGGCGGCGACGAGCGGCTGGTCGTCGACAACCCCATCGCGTCCGATCTGGACTGCATGCGGCCCTCGGTCCTGCCGAACCTGATCCAGGCGGCGGCGCGCAATGCCGCGCGGGGCCATGCCGACGTCACCCTGTTCGAGATCGGGCCGATCTATCCCGGAGATCAGCCGGGCGATCAGCGGACCGTCATCGCAGGCCTGGTCTCTGCCCGCGCCGCCCGTCACTGGGCCGGTCCGGGCGAGGAGACCCTGTTCGGGCTCAAGGGCGACCTGACGGGCGTGCTCGAAGCCATCGGTGCGCCGGTCGGATCGCTCCAGCTGGTCCAGGGCTCCAACCGGGACTGGTGGCATCCGGGCCGGTCGGCGCGGCTGCAACTGGGGCCCAAGACCGTGATTGCCGAGTTCGGCGCGGTGCACCCCCGCGTGCTCAAGGCGCTGGACGCCGAGGGCCCGATGCTGGCGTTCGAGATCGTTCTGGACGCGATCCCCGAGCCCAAGGCGAAGCCGACCAAGGCGCGCGGCAATGCCGACCTGCCCAATCTGATGCCGCTCACCCGCGACTTCGCCTTCGTCGTCGCCGACGATCGGGCAGCGGGCGATCTGGTGCGGGCGGTCCAGGGCGCGGACAAGACGCTGATCGCCGAGGTGCGGGTGTTCGACGTCTATCGTGGACCGGGCGTGGCGGACGGGTCGAAGTCCGTTGGCCTGGAGGTCGTCATCCAGCCGCGCGAGGCCACCTTGACCGACGCGGATATCGAGGCACTCTCGACCCGGATCGTGACGGCGGCCGAAAAGATCGGCGCGCGTCTGAGGGGATAGGACATGGGGCTGAAGCCACGCATAGAGACGGCGTTCGAGCGCCTTCTGTTCCAGTCGCGCTGGCTGATGGCCCCCTTCTACGTCGGGCTGGTGCTGGCGCTGGCCATGCTTCTGGCGGTCTTCATGACCGAGCTGTTCTACTATGTGCCGAAGGCCTTCGTGATCGGCGAGCGGATGGATTCGAACGACGCCATCCTGGCCGTCCTGACGCTGGTGGACATGTCGCTGGCCGGAAATCTGCTGCTGATCGTGATGTTCTCTGGTTACGAGAACTTCGTCTCCAAGCTGGATCTGGACGGTGAGGCGGATCGCCCGCCGTGGATGGGCACGGTCGACTTCTCGGGGCTGAAGATGAAGCTGATCGCCTCCATCGTGGCGATCTCGGGCATCCAGTTGCTGAAGACCTTCATGAATATCGGCAAGCCCGGCCATGCGATGGACGAGACGGCCATGATGTGGGGCGTCATCATCCACCTGACCTTCGTGGTCTCGGGCGTTCTGCTGGCCCTGATGGACTGGCTGACGGCGAAAACCGACCGGCACTGAGGTAAGGTCTGGTTAACCTTGAGGCCGCAAGTCTGCCGCAAAACCCAGCGACCCTGCGGGCCTCGCCCGCGTCGCGGGCGAACAGCTTTCGGGGACACCACCATGCACCGCCGCCAATTGATCCAGACCGGTTTCGCCGCGACGGCCATGACCGCGCTCCCCCTTGGACTGGGCGCCTGCGCCACCGCGCCCCAGGCCAATACCCCGGCCGAGCCCCAGTACCCCATCGCCTCTGACGCCAATGCTCCGGCCTATACCGCCGACGAACTGGTCGCGGCCGGCTCGCGCGAACTGGGCATCGCGGCCGAGGCCATGGGGGCCGCCATCGAGAAGATCTTCGCCGATCAGGGCGACCGCCCGACCGCCTATATCGCGGGCGAGGAAGGGGCCGGGGCCGCCGGCGTCGGCCTGCGTTATGGCCGGGGCGCCCTGCACATGAAGGACCTGTCCGCTTCCCAGGAGGTGTTCTGGCAGGGCATCTCGATCGGCTGGGACATCGGCGGCAATGCCTCCCGGGTCTTCACCCTGGTCTATGGCCTCTATGCACCCGACGCGATCTACCGCCGCTATCCGGGGGTCGAGGGCTCGGCCTATCTGGTGGGCGGCGTGGGTGTGAACTACCAGCGCGCCGACGGCATCGTCCTGGCTCCGGTCCGCACCGGCGTCGGCCTGCGGCTGGGTGCGAATGTGGGGACCATGGCCTATTCGCGGCAGCGGAACCTGCTGCCGTTCTAGGCCAGGATGAGGGTCTATGGATAAGGGATTTGCGGTTCTCGTCCTCAATGCCTGTTTTCGGGCTTCCCGGGAACTCGGGGAGGTCGCGACAATGGTCGAAGCCCACGCGCCTGAAGACGAAGCCAGCACGCTAAAGTCGCAAATGGGAATGGCTGTGGCGGAGATCGGTCGAGTTACCGAGTCCATCTACAAGATGCATCCGGACCTTTACGACCATGTAGACGCGCAGATCGAAAAGTACGGTCGCCTCTCCTAGCGCACCAAGGTCTGGGGCGCGGTGGGTGCGAGCTGAGCCTCCAGCCCCTCGCGCCACGTCGGATACAGCGGTCGCCAGCCCAGTTCCGCCTTGGCCCGGGCGTTCGAGATGCGTTTGCTGTCGAGGTAAAACCGCCGCATCGCGTCCGACACCGAGGGATCGGTCCAGTCGACCTCGAGCGGACCGGGCAGGCCCATGCGCTCGGCGGCCCAGCTCATGACCTCGTCGGCGGGCGAGGGTTCGTCGTCACACAGATTGTAGGCGGCCCCCGGGCGCGGGCGGGCGATGGAGGCGAACATTCCCGCCACGGCGTCGTCGACATGGATCCGGTTGAAGATCTGGCCGGGCTTTCTGACGATCCGGGCAGAGCCGTCGCGCAGCCGGTCCACCACTGAACGTCCCGGCCCATAGATGCCCGGCAGGCGGAAGATCTGCACCGTCAGCCCCATGCCCCGCCCCGCGTCCAGCCAGTCGGCCTCGGCCCGGACGCGGCGGGCACCCTCCAGACTGGCGGCATTCAGGGCGTCGTCCTCGAACACCCAGCCGCCCGCGCGGTCGCCATAGACGGCGGTGGACGAGACATAGCCGATCCAGTCCGGATAGGCCCCGCTGGCACCGAGGGCGGGCGACAGGGCCCGCAGGCCGGGACAGCCGCGCCCATCCGGCGGCGCGGTGATGAGGATGGCAGACGCCTGCGCCACGGCCGCCTGCATCGCCGCCCCGTCCTGCGGATCGACCGCCTGCAGGCCCCCCGTTTCCAGCGCGGCGCGGCGGTCGGCATCGCGCGAGGTGGCAAGGGCCGTCATCCCGCGCCGCCCGGCCTCGCGCGCGGCAGCGACGCCGAGATAGCCCGCACCGAAGATGAGCAGGGACGGCGTCGTCATGGACCGGGTCAGCCGACGACCCGGGTCCGGATGGGGTCAGGCCGGAACGCGGCCTTCGCTGCCGCGCCGGGATCGGCGGGCACTGCCCTGATCGCTTCGGCCCGTGCGCCGTTCCAGGCGGAGACGCAGGGAATCTTCGAACGGTCGGCCCGGTCGGCATAGCGGCGGGCGATGTCGGTCACATCCGCCATCAGCCCCTCGGCCAGGGTGATGGGCTTCAGGCCCAGGTCGCGGAACTGGTCGTTGGCCACCACCAGCTCGTTCTCGTCGGCCTCCTGACGGGGATTGGCGACGTTGTGGATCTCGGCCCCGGTCATGTCGGCGACCAGGACGGCCAGGTCGCGCACGCGGCGGCTCTCGGTCATCTGGTTCAGAATCTTGACCCGTTCGCCCGACTTCGGCGGGTTGTTCAGCGCCAGCTCGACGCAGCGCACCGTGTCCTGAATGTGGATGAAGGCCCGCGTCTGGCCCCCCGTGCCGTGGACCGTCAGCGGATAGCCGAGCGCCCCCTGCATCAGGAACCGGTTCAGGACGGTGCCGTAGTCGCCGTCATAGTCGAACCGGTTGATCAGCCGCTCGTCCAGCCGGGTCTCTTCGGTCTGCGCCCCCCAGACGATGCCCTGATGAAGGTCGGTGATCCGCAGGGCGTCGTTCCTAGCGTAGAACTGGAACAGCAGGGCGTCCTGGGTCTTGGTCATGTGATAGATGCTGCCCGGATTGGGCGGGAACAGGATCTCCTGCTCGGTCGGGCCGAAATCCGTCTGGACGGTGACGGTCAGATAGCCCTCGGGAATGCGCAGGCCGGCGGTCGTATAGCCATAGACCCCCATGGTCCCGAGATGCGCCAGATGCACGTCCAGCCCGCTCTCGACGATAGCGGCCAGCAGGTGGTTGGTGGCGTTGATATTGTTGTCGACGGTGTAGAGCTTGTGACGCGCCGACTTCATCGAATAGGGGGCGGCGCGCTGCTCGGCGAAATGGACGACGCTGTCGGGCTTCTCGGCACGAATCAGGGACACAAGGCCGTCGAAATCCTTGCCGACGGTCAGGTTCGCGAACCCGATCTCGCGGCCGGAAACCTCTTTCCACGCGGTGATCCGGTCCTGGATCGTGCCGATCGGGGTCAGGGACTGGACCCCCAGTTCCACGTCGATGTCGCGGCGGCTCAGGTTGTCGACGATGACCACGTCCCAGCCCCGCGCCGACAGATGCAGCGCCGTCGGCCAGCCGCAGAATCCATCCCCGCCCAGAACCAGAACCTTCATCCGCCCGCTTCCCCTTGTGTTCGTTGGGCTATGCGTAGCCGATGCGCAGGGGCTGGCAAAGCGCGACTGTCTCTCCCGGCCCTTTACGGGGAGGCGGAACCCTGCAGCAGCGACGCCACCGCTGCCCGCGCGGCCTCGCCGAGCGAGCCATGCTTCAGGCCATAGGCGACGTTCGCCCGCAGCAGTCCGACGGGATCGCCGCAATCATAGGTCGCGCCCTCATACTCCAGGGCGTGGAAATCCCTGACCTTCATCAGCCGCGCCATGGCGTCGGTCAGCTGGATTTCGCCGCCAGCCCCTGTCTGCTGGTCGGCCAGCAGCGGGAAGATGTCGGGCGTCAGGACGTAGCGACCCGAGATGAACAGGTTCGACGGCTCGGTGCCGAGCGGCGGCTTCTCGACCATGCCGGTCATGCGATTCAGGCGGCCCTGCTGACCGTCCAGCGCCACGATGCCGTATTTGTGGGTCTCGCCTTCGGGGGCCTGCTCGACGACGACGACATTGCCGCCGGTCGTCTCATGGGCGTCGATGGCCTGTTTGAGGGCGGGCGTGTCGGCCATCATCAGCATGTCGGGCAGCATGACCGCGAACGGCTCGTCGCCGATCAGGTCCCGGGCACAGAAGACGGCGTGGCCGAGACCGAGGGGGGCCATCTGGCGCACGAAGCTCATCTCTCCGGGCTTCGGCAGGTCGGCGACCACCTGGGCCAGGATGTCGGCCTTGCCCTTGGCCTTCAGGATCGCCTCCATCTCGTAGGCATGGTCGAAATAGTCCTCGATCGAACCCTGGCCGCGCCCGACGACGAAGATGATGTGCTCGATGCCGGAGGCGCGCGCTTCCTCGACGATGTGCGACAGGATCGGCCGGTCGAACACATTCAGCATGTTCTTGGGCGTCGTCTTGGCGGCGGGCAGGACGCGGGTGCCCAGACCGGCGACGGGCAGGACGGCCTTGCGGACGCGGGACGACGATGAACTCATGGGACTCCCCTGACGGCACAGGGCAGCCTAACGCATGTCGCGCGCGTTCGTCTCCTCCCCGTTTGGGGTCATTCCACCGTCACCGACTTGGCCAGGTTGCGGGGCTGGTCGACGTCGGTGCCCTTGTGGACAGCGGTGTAGTAGGCCAGCAGCTGCACCGGCACGGCATAGACCAGCGGCGCGATCAGCGGGTGGCAGTCGGGCGCATGGATGCGACGAATGCCGGCGCCGTGCGGATCGGGCGCGGTGCGCGGCGCGATCATGATGACCGGACCCCCGCGCGCGGCGACCTCCTGCAGGTTCGATGCGGTCTTTTCGAACACATCGTCCAGCGGGGCCAGGGCGATGGTGGGGGTTTCCTCGTCGATCAGGGCGATCGGGCCGTGCTTCAGCTCCCCGGCGGCATAGCCCTCCGCGTGGATGTAGCTGATCTCCTTCAGCTTCAGCGCGCCTTCCATGGCCAGGGGGAACATCGCCCCCCGGCCGAGGAACAGGACGTCGGTCGCCCTGGACAGGTCGTGGGCGACGGCGCGGATGTCGGCATCCATCTGCAGCGCCTCGGCAATCAGCCGGGGGGCCTCGAACAGGGCCTTGACCAGCTCGCCTTCGGATTGTCCGTCGACCCTGCCGCGGGCGACGCCGGCGGCCACCGCAAGCGCCAGCAGGGCCGAGACCTGGGCAGTGAAGGCCTTGGTCGAGGCGACGCCGATCTCCGGACCCGCATGGGTCGGCCAGAGAACATCGGCCTCGCGGGCCATGGACGAGGAATGGACATTGACCACGGCGGCGGTCTTGAGCCCCTGCGCCTTGCACCAGGTCAGGGAGGCCAGGGTGTCTGCGGTCTCGCCCGACTGGCTGACCGCGACGGCGAGCGTCCCCGGCGTGATGGCTGGCGAACGATAGCGAAACTCCGACGCGATCTCGACGTCGCAGGGCAGGCCCGCGATCTTCTCGAAGGCATAGCGACCGATCTGCCCGGCATAGAAGGCGGTGCCGCAGGCGACGATCTGGATCCGGTCGATCCGGGCGAAGTCGATCGCCCCGGCCTCCAGCGTCTGAACCCTGGCCTTGCCGGTCACCAGGTCGAGATAGTGGGACAGGGTGTGCTGGACGCTGTCGGGCTGTTCATGGATCTCCTTTTCCATGAAGTGGCGATAGGCGCCCTTCTCGACCATGGCCGAGGAGGCGGAGACCTGAACCACCGGCCGGTCCACGGGCGTTCCGGATGCGTCGAACATGGTCGCGCCCGCGCGCGTCACGGCGACGAAATCGCCCTCTTCCAGATAGCTGATCTTCTGGGTGAACGGCCCGACCGCCAGGGCGTCGGAGCCCAGATACATCTCGCCCTCGCCCCAGCCGACCACCAGGGGACTGCCCTTGCGCGCGCCCAGGATCAGCGCGTCCTCGCCCTCAATCAGAACGGCCAGGGCATAGGCACCCGTCAGCCGGTCCAGCGTGGCCTTGAAGGCGTCCAGCGGCGACTTGCCGGTCTCCAGTTCGTGATCCAGCAGGTGGGCGACGACCTCGGTGTCGGTCTGGCTCTCGAAGACGCGGCCCCCCGCGGTCAGCTCGGCCTTCAGTTCGGCGAAATTCTCGATGATGCCGTTATGGACCAGGGCGACGCGGCCAGCCTTGTGCGGGTGGGCATTGGGCGTGGTCGGCGCGCCGTGGGTGGCCCAGCGGGTGTGGCCGATGCCGATGGTGGCGTTCAGCGGTTCGGCGGCCAGAACCGCTTCCAGCTCACGGATCTTGCCCCTGGCGCGGCGGCGTTCGATCCGCCCGTCGACCATGGCCGCGATCCCGGCCGAGTCGTAGCCGCGGTATTCCAGCCGCTTCAGGCTGTCGATCAGACGGGGAACGGCCGGGCCTGTGCCGGTTACGCCGATGATGCCGCACATAGGGGGTCTCCGTGGTCCGCCCCGCCCAAGGATGACGGCGTCGATATCCTGCTCTAGGACGGGCTTGGGACGTCATCACCTAAAAAGGCGTTTCGGATGATTTCGGCCGGGAGCTGACGATGGGCGAGCGCAAATATTTCGGCACCGACGGCATTCGCGGGCGCGCCAACACCAGCCCGATGACGGCCGAGATCGCGCTGCGCGTCGGCCTGGCGGCGGGCAAGCTGTTCATGTCGGGCGACGACCGTCGGCATCTGGTCGTGATCGGCAAGGACACGCGTCTGTCCGGCTATATGATCGAGCCCGCCCTGGTCGCCGGATTCGCCTCGGTCGGGATGGATGTACGGACCTTCGGCCCCATACCGACGCCGGGCGTGGCCATGATGACCCGGTCGATGCGGGCCGATCTGGGCGTCATGATCTCTGCCTCGCACAACGATTACGCCGACAACGGAATCAAGCTGTTCGGCCCGGACGGCTACAAGCTGTCGGACGAGATCGAGCTGAAGATCGAGGCGATGATGGATGCCGGTCTGGACGAAGGCCTGGCACCGTCCAGTCGACTGGGTCGGGTCAAGCGGATCGACGACGCCCCGCCGCGCTATATCGAGATCGCCAAGGCCGCCTTTCCCCGCCACCTGTCGCTGTCGGGCCTGCGCATCGCCGTCGATTGCGCCAATGGGGCCGGATACCGTGTCGCGCCCACGACCCTGTTCGAACTCGGGGCCGAGGTCTGCGCCGTCGGCGTGTCGCCCAACGGGACCAACATCAATGCGGAGTGCGGCTCGACCCACCCCGAGACCCTGGCGGCGGCGGTCAAACAGTACCGCGCCGACATCGGCATCGCGCTGGACGGTGACGCCGACCGGCTGATCATCTGCGACGAGAACGGCAAGGTGGTGGACGGGGACCAGATCATGGCCCTGATCGGCCGCGACTGGGCGCGGCGCGGCGTTCTGAAAGGCGGCGGCGTTGTGGCGACCGTCATGTCCAACCTGGGTCTGGAGCGCGCGCTGAAGGCCGATGGCCTGACACTGGAACGCACCAGCGTGGGCGACCGCTATGTGATGGAACGGATGCGGGCGGGCGGGTTCAACCTGGGCGGCGAGCAGTCCGGCCATCTGATCCTGCACGACCATGCCACGACCGGTGACGGGCTGATGGCGGCGCTGCAGGTCCTGGCCGTGCTGGTCGAGAGCGGCAAGCCGATGAGCGAACTGGCCCGCCAGTTCGAGCCGGTGCCCCAGCTGCTTCAGAATGTGCGTTTCACGGGGGGCAAGCCACTCGAGACCGCAGGCGTGAAGGCGGCGATCGCCGAGGGCGAGGCGGCCCTGACCGGGGTCGGACGGCTGCTGGTCCGGCCGTCGGGCACCGAAAAACTGATTCGCGTGATGGCCGAGGGCGACGACGGGGCCTTGGTCCGGCGCGTGGTCGCCGACGTGGCAGCGGCGGTGAAGGCGGCGGGATAGCCTGGCTGCAACTCGTCACGCGAGGCTGGACTTCGTCCCCTTGTGCGTGACGCCCCGAGCCGAAATCGGGGATCAACCGGTTCATGACCGAGCTCTTCAAGACAACTCTGTTCATTCATATCGGGACCGGACTGGTCGCTGTGGCGGTGGGATTGCTTCCGCTGCTGACCCGAAAGGGTAGTCGCCTTCATCGTCTGGGCGGCAAGCTCTTTGCTTTTTTCATGGCGGCGCTGCTTGCCTGCGCATGGGTCATGACCGCCCTGCACTTTCGGACCTACTTCGCCGCCCTTTCAGCCACCGCGACGATCACCCTGTTCTCGGGCCTGCGGGTTCTCGGCCGCAAGCGCCCGGACCTTCGCCCGGAAGATCGCGCCGGATGGCTGGACTGGCTCGTCACCGCCGGTGTGCTTCTGATTGGACTCTCGGTCCTCGTCCGGCTCCTGAGGGGACATGCGGATGGACCACCGGCCGTCTCGTGGGCTCTGGTTTACGCCGCTCTGGCCTATGGCGGTTGGGATCTCTGGCGCTTCCTGCGCCCGACAGACTGGCCATTCTCGACGAACCTGTGGCTGTATGAGCATCTGGCCAAGATGCTCAGCGCCTACGGCGCGGTGCTGAGCGCCTTCTCCGGGAATTTTCTGACTGCCCTTGCGCCGCCATGGAGTCAGCTCTGGCCGACCCTCGTATTTCAACCCCTGGCGATCGCATGGATCATCACCCTCGTCGTCAAGCATCGGGCTCCTGCTTCCAGGGCCTGACGAACAGGCTTGCATCTGTTCCGACGCGGGTCTGGACGTTGGGGTTTGTGATCTACGCCTATTTCGCGACGATCGTGTCGGCGGCGTGGTTCATTCGCCAGGACCCGCCATCCGACGATCCGGTGGGCCTGATCCGGTCGCTGCTCTGGAGCGGCGCATCCTTTTTCGTCTGGCTGCCGACCGGTTTGCTCGTCTGGTTCATCCTGCGCACCCTCGGGCCCGGGCCGAGGGGCCTTCTGGCCTTGTCCGTGTCGACCCTGCTGGCGGCAGCCAGCGGCTCCCTCTGGTCATCAGCGGTCGGCTTGCAGTTTGCAGACCGGTCACTGGCCTTCGATGACTGGGGCGCCCGCGCGATCGCTCATGCGCCGGTCGCCCTGCTTCTGTCGACCGCCGTCACGCTTGTCGGTCTGGCGGCCACGCATCGTGACCGCTCATTCAGGGCGCGCCGAGAGATCGAACATCTTCGGTCCGCGCTCGCGGCCGCGAAGGTCGCGTCGAAAGCAGGCACGGGGCCAGAGCCGGTGCGGTTGCTCGTTGCCGTTGGGCGGCGGCGCTTCACGCTCGACCCAAACGACGTCGAGCGCTTCGCCTCTGCGGCCAACTATGTGGTTGTGCACTGGTCGGATCGGGAAGGCTTGATCCGTGAAACCCTGAGCGCGCTCGAGGAGCGGCTGGATCCCAACGTCTTCGCCCGCTGTCACCGGTCGACCATCGTCAATCTGGCAAGGGCCAGAGAGGTCCTTCCGCTGGCGGACGGCGCCTGGCGGCTGACGATGATCAGCGGCGCGGACGTCATTGTCAGCCGGTCCTACCGCGAGCAGATTCTGAAGCGCCTTGGGCGCCCGGGCATGATCGGAGGCTGAGTCACGGCATTGGCGTAATGGCGAAGCGTGTCCGCTTCAGCCGATCAGACTCTGGGATATCAGCGCGCCCGTCACCTGATCGATCCGCTTTCGGATATCCGGCACAGCGATCGTCTCCCAGAAGGCGGCGCGCGCGGGCGGGCCGAGCACGAACAGGGAAGGATCAGGCTGGCCTTCACGATCAAGCACACGGCCGAGCGGATCGAGGTCGAGGCCCAGCCGTAACGGATCCAGTCGCGCCCGTCCGCTGGCGATCAGCGGGGCCGTCAAGGGATCAGCGTCGGCGGCGTGACCGGGGCCGGTGCAGTCAATCAGCCAGGATGCGCTGAGCGGGGCAGCCTCGCCGCGCCGGTGGCGCCACTCCAGCCGGACGCCCTGATCGTCTGCGGTGATCGCGTGAACCCGGCCGGTGAAGAGCGAAAGCCGGCCTTCGGACCGCATCCGCTCCATAGCCTGGCCGATCACGGTCGCCAGCCGATGGCGATGCACGTCCCAGAAGGGACGCAGGTGTCGAACGATGCGTCGGCGGGTCGCGACGTCGGCCAGAACCCACAGATCGGCGGTGATGGGACGCAGACCCTCCATCAGTTCGCGCCAGCCGTGATCGCGAGCGAGGGCGCGGGCGGCCTTCAGGCGTTCCGACAGGGGCGCGGTCAGCAGGGTCCGTGTCGGCTGGAGCGGCGGGTCGGGACGCTCCCCGTGCGCCCGGGGCATCAGGCCGCGTCGGGACAGCGCCATGGCCCGGCCGTGCCAGCCGCGCCCTTCCAGCATCAGCAGCATGTCGACCATCGTCAGACCTGTTCCGACGATGATGACATCGTCGTCGACGTCGATCCGCTCCAGCGCGGCCGGGGCCCATGGGTCAGAGAGGATGCGCCGGGAAGAGCCGGACCCGGCCGTGCGGGGCGCGGGATTGCCCGTCGCCAGCACCACGGCACGAGCCGGGATGAGAGATCCGTCCCCCAGGCGCACGCCGGCCGTCTCCACCGCAATCACCTGACCGACGAGGCGTCGGATCAGGTCAGGATGGGCGGCCTCGACCGCCGCCAGTCGCGCCTGAACATAGAGGCCGTAAATCCGGCGCGGCGCGAATCCGTCCGGATCGGCCAGCGCGGGGTGGGTCGCCTTCAGCCAGACGACGAAATCGTCCGGTCGGTCGGCGATGGCGCTCATCCGTCCCGACCGCACGTTCAACAGGTGGCCGTCGAAGGGGGTCGAATAGGCGACGCCCAGTCCGAAATCGGCTGTGCGGTTGATCAGGGTCGAGGCCGTTCCACGCTCGGCAAGCCGGGCCGCCAGCATGGCACCGGAAAAGCCCCCACCGACAATGGCCACGCTGTCGATGGGTTTGGTCACGCATCCTCCCGCTGGACAGGCGGGTTCTGAACCGGTGCGGCAACGCGGTCAAACAGGAGGCCGGTCCGACGTTCAGTTCCGCAGCCGTGTGCCGGCGTCAATGATCTTGCAGACGTAGTCCGTCTGCGGACGGCCGGTCTGACCGCCGAACTCGCTCGGTGTCAGGATGCCGCCGCGCGCCCTGCAGTCAGCCTCCAGCCGGGCGAGATCGCTATCGTACCGGTTGGGGTGTCCGTCCGCACTGGCACAGGCCGAGGCCGCCAGGGTCAGGGAGAGGGCGAGACCAATTTTCTGCGCAGACCGGGTCATGGGATCAATCTCCTGGCATGATCGCTCGATCATGCGCCCCGGATCCCGATGCGGAAAGTGTTCGTTGGCGACGCCCCCCCCGAACCTGTCCATTCGCGCATCGCGGACGACCACGCGCGGCCACTGGCGAAGGCGCGGCGGCCAACGGTGCAAACCCGATAGCCACAGGCGATCGGGTCGCCGACGGTCCGGGTATCGAAGGCCCGGTGGTCGGACCTTCCAGTACACGAAAGCACGCACCATGGTCCGCACCGCTACCCTGATCGCCGTCCTGACCCTGTCCGCAGCCCCTGCCTTCGCCGTCGAACCCGGCACGGACGCGTCGGTCAGCCTGACCTTCGAAACCGGGTCAGACACCGGCGCAGTGATGGTTGCCCTCTACGACGAGGCGACCTATGGCGGCGGCCAGCCCGTCCGCGCCGCCCGCATCGACGTGGCCGGCGGCGAGCGCTCGGTGACCTTCGAGGGTTTGGCCGACGGCGACTATGGGGTGAAGGCCTTCCACGATGTGAACGGCAACGGCCGGATGGACACCAATCCCTTTGGCATGCCCACCGAACCCTTCGCCTTCTCCAACAACGCCGTCGGCAACATGGGCCCCGCCAGCTGGGACCGCGCGCACTTCGCCGTGGCGGGCGAGACCGCCCAGACGATCAGCATTCGCTGAGAAGGTTTGCGGGCTACCGCTCGCCACGCGGTGGCTCGCTGCCTGAGCCAAGACCTTGTTTGCGGGCTACCGCTCGCCACGCGGTGGCTCGCTGCCTGAGCCCGGATTGTTCCAACGCATTCACATGAGACCCGCCATGACCCCCTCCCGCCGCCACGTCCTGATGGGTGCTGCCGCCCTGTCAGCCGCTGTCGCCACGCCCGAAATGGTCCGTGCCGCAATCGCCCGGGACGTCGCCGCGCCCTGGGCCCTGGCCACGGCTGATCTGGAGGCCGACGTCACGCCCCGCGCCATGCGGCTGGTCCACGGCCGGGCACCGGCGGGGCTGGAGGGGACCCTGTTCCGCAACGGTCCGGGCAAGTTCCGCAGGCCCGGCGGGTCGGCCACCCACTGGTTCGACGGCGACGGCCTGATGCGGTCGTTCACCCTCAGCCACGGTGGCGTGACCCTGGCGGCCCGATTCGCCGATACGCCCAAGCGCCGGACGGAGACCGAACTGGATGCGGTCGTCACCCCGGGCTTCGGCACCCCCGGCGATGCGCGCGCCCGCGTCGGCTCCAACGACGACGCCAACGCCGCCAACACTGCCGTGATGGTCACGGGCGACAAGGTCTGGGCTCTGTGGGAGGGAGGCGCGCCCCTGGCGATGGATGCCTCGACCCTGGCCACCGAAAACTTCGTCACCCTGCGGCCCGACCTGAAGAGCATGCCCTTCCAGGCCCACCCCCGTTTCGCCCCCGACGGCACCATCTGGAACGTCGGCACCCATGGCGAACAGGCCATCGTCTGGCACCTGAACCGCGACGGCAGCCTGATCGACGCCCAGGTCGTGACCCTGCCGCGGGCCAGCTATCTGCACGACTTCACCGCGACGGAGCGGTCGCTGATCTTCGTGCTGCAGCCCTGGGTGTTCGACCACCGGGGCATGCCGTTCCTGACCCAGTTCGCCTGGAAGCCCGAGCTCGGCACCCAGGTCCTGGTCGTCGACAAGGCGGACCTGAGCCGGACCCGTCTGTTCGAACTGGAGACCTTTTCGTTCTTCCACCTGGGCGACGGCTGGGAAGAGGCGGACGGGACGATCCGCTTCGACGTCGCGGCCAATGTCGACAATACCTTCGCGGTCGAGGGCGCGCGGGTCCTGGTCGCCGGGCGCGGCACGGTTCCCGGCCAGCCCAGCATCCTGAAACTGGTGACCCTGCATGCTGACGGCCGGGCCGGGATGGCGTCATCCGGGCAGGCGGCGGAGTTCCCCAGGGGCGATCCGCGCCGGGCCGGTCTGGCCCGGGACCTGACCGTCCATGTGGCGGGCGAACGCGGAGGCCGACCCCTGCCGAACGGATTGGCGATCCAGGACTGGAGGACCGGCCGAAGCCACGGCTTCAACTTTGACGACACCCAGATCATGGAAGAGGCCGTCTTCGTGCCCAAACCCGGCACCACGGCCGAGCGCGATGCCTGGCTGGTCGCGCCCTCGATCAATCTGGCGGAAGGCGTGACCGAGCTGCATGTGTTCGATGTCGCCCGCGTCGAGGATGGCCCGGTCGCGACCTGGCGGGCCGACGTGGCCCTTCCGGCCGGCTTTCACGGGGCGTGGCGGGGGTGACGGGCCAGGCCGCGCGCCACCGCGGCGCAGGGATCACCCGCAAGGTCAGTACCAGCCCGCTTCCCTCAGGGCCCTTGCATAGCGACGGCTGACCGGTGCGATCAGGCCGCCTTCCAGCGTCAGGGTTGCGCGGCCGTCGCCCCTGGAGATGTCGCGCACGGCGTCCCGGGCGACCCACCAGCTGCGGTGGGTCTGGGCCCCCTCCAGCCCCTCCAGCTCCTCCAGCGCATCCGACAGCCGCATCAGGATCAGGTCGGAACCCCGGTCGGTGTGGATCCGCAGATAGTGGTCCTCGGCCTGGACTGCACGGATTGCGGCTCCGCGCAGCTTGATCGGCAGCCGGTCGGGGAAGCGGGCAGGCGCGGTGCCGGTCGGGGCCGCATGGGTCTGGACCGGCTGGGCCCTGCCGAGGAAGACGTTGAGGGCGCTCATCACCGCCGTGATCGTAACGACAGGTCCGAACGACAGCGGCAAGGCGGCCAGCGCATAAAGACGCTGCTCGAAGATCAGGCCCGTCGCCGACCAGACCATCAGGGTGACCGGCCCGCTGATCAGCGCGGTCAGACCCACGACGGTCAGCCACGGCCGCTCGTCCATGTCGATCCAGCGCTCGATCAGCCGCGAACAGACATGCCCCCAGCTCGCACCCGCCAGCATCACAGGCACCCAGTAGACGAGCCGCAGCCACAACGGCGCCTCCACCGTGCCGAAAGCACCGGTCAGGGCCAGAACGACGCCCGCGGCCGCCGCCAGGCCCAGACCCCGCGCCAGGGTCACGGTCGGCGAACGGCCGGGACGGGCCGCAGGCTGTGGCAAGGTGGCGGTCATGACTGGACGGGCGGCTCCGGCGAATGGCATCTGGGGTCGGGGCGTTCGCAGATCACCAAAAGGCGTTTCGATGAAGTTGGCAATCGCGGGGATCGTCACGGCCCTGGCGACCCCTGCCCTGGCGACTCTGGCCCTGGCGTCCGACCTGACGCTGGAGATCGCCTCGCGCGGCTCGGGCGGCTCGATCGCCGTGGCCGTCTATCGCGACGCTGCCTCATTCCGACGGGGCGAGGGACCGGTCGCGACTCGGACCGTGCCGCGGACGGGGGCCGTGACCCCGGTCGTCATTCCGGGGCTGGCGCCGGGCCGCTATGCGGTGGCGGCCTTTCACGACACGGACGGCAACGGCGACCTGACCCTGTGGCCCATCGGGGTGCCGAGGGAGGCCTATGGTTTCTCCAACGACGCGCGGGGCAGATTTGGCCCACCGCCGTTCGACGCCGCCGCGATCGACGTACCAGCCCGGGGTGCGCGGACGGCCTTCACCCTGCGATAGGGCGCGTCCGTTGGCGAAGGCGGCGTGGTCGGCCGCGAAGCGGCGCTGGCCCGTTCGGCGGTGATGCTGAACGGTGGCTCGAACCCGCAAGGACCTCGCCATGACCCACCTGATCCCGACCCAGGGCCCGCTTCGCAGAAGCCTGACGGTCGTCCCGCCCCTGATCGCTGCGGCCGTGCTGGGCGGGTTCCTGTTCGTGCTCGCGCCGGGCTGGGGCCTGCCGGTGCGGCTTCATGCGCCCGACTGGGCCCTGCTGGCCGATCAGGCCCCGGTGCTGCAGGTTCATATTGCGGCGGCGACGGCGGCCCTGGTGATCGGGGTCGTTCTGCTGGCGGGCGTCAAAGGCAACACCCTGCACCGGACGCTGGGCTGGACCTGGGCCATCGCCATGGCGACCGTGGCGATCAGTTCGATCTTCATCCGCGACATCAATCACGGCGGATTTTCGTGGATCCATCTGTTGACCGGCTGGACCCTCATCATCCTGCCGATGGCGCTCCAGGCCGCGCGGTCCCACAATATCGCCGCGCATCGCAGTCGGATGACCGGGCTGTTCGTCGGGGCCCTGCTGATCGCGGGCATGTTCACCTTCTTCCCGGGCCGGCTGATGTGGCGGGTCTTCCTGGGCTGAAAACAGCACCGGCCGACAGCGCTCTAGACCTTCTGGCAAACCGCCCGGAAGCCTGCCGCCCCGAACCGCACCATATAGTCGCAGGCGGTGTCCAGATCGCCGGAGCGGCACAGTCCGTCCGACAGACGGTCCAGCCGCCCCGTCTCGCCCAGGGTCAGGGTCAGGGCCCCCGACAGATTGTGCCAGGCCCAGTAGAGATCGACCTCGCGTGCCTCGGGCAGCAGGGTGCGGATCAGCTCGATCAACCGGCGGATCGCGGGATCGAAATACCGCGCCATCGTCTCGCCGCCGAAGGTCGGATTGGCATTGGTCTGGGCCACCAGGGCCGCATAGTGTTTCCAGCCCGGCCCACCCTTCAGCGACCACTGAAACGGCGGGTCGAGGAAGGCCCGCAGCAGACCTTCCAGCGTCATCGACCCGGCGTTCGCGAGGGCGTAGCGGTTGATCGCCGCCACGCGCTCGTCGTTCCAGACCTCCGCCCTGCGCAGAAAGACCGCGTCGAACAGGCCGCGTTTCGCCCCGAAATAGTAGTGGACGAGGGCGGTATCCACCCCCGCTTCGCGCGCGACCTCCCGGATGGTGACACCGTAGAAACCGTGCTTGGAAAACAGGTCCTCGGCCGCGTCCAGAATGGCTTCGCGTGTATCGCCGCCCTCCGCCTGGGCCCTGATCTTGGGCGGTCGTCCTCGCCGGGCTGGCGCGGCGGGCGACGGGTCAGGAAGGTCCAGCTTGGTCATCGACGCAAGCTAGCCACGCACGCGGCCCCGGTGCAACGGCGCCACAGCCGCCCTCCGACTTTCTCCTGGCCAGGCGCCGCCGTTTGACACCGGGGGGAAAGGTCGTCACGTTCACGAAAATCATCGAACGCTGAATAAAGGCGTCGGACGGCTGGAAACGAACAACAGGATGGGGTTTCACATGAACAGACTCATGAAGAGCGTGCTGCTGGCCGGGGCGGCTTGGAGCGCCGCGTCGTCGATGGCCATGGCGCAGGACGCCGCGCCGCAGGATGAACAGGCGACGCTGGACGACATCGTCGTCACCGCGCGACGTCGTGACGAACAGCTCAAGGACGTGCCGGTCGCGGTCACTGCACTGACGTCCGAGCAGCTGGAGCGCACGGGGGCGACCGACATCACGGCGCTGCAGCAGCAGACGCCCAATGCCACGGTGCAGATCGCACGCGGCTCGAACTCCACCCTGATCAGCTTCATCCGTGGCGTCGGCCAGCAGGATCCGCTCTGGGGCTTCGAGCCCGGCGTCGGCCTGTATGTCGACGACGTCTATGTCGCGCGGCCGCAGGGTGCCGTGCTCGACATCTTCGACATCGACCGGATCGAGGTCCTCCGCGGACCCCAGGGCACCCTCTATGGCCGGAACACCATCGGCGGGGCGATCAAATATGTGACACGGCGCCTTGGCGACGAGCCCACCCTGATGGCGCGCGGGACGGTCGGCAGCTACAACCAGCGCGACGCCCTGATCCAGGCCTCGAGCCCGCTGGGCGAGACCCTGGCGGCCGGTTTCGCCTTCGCCAAATACGATCGCGACGGCTACGGAACCAACCTGTTCACCGGCGAGGACCAGTACGACAAGGACGTCACCGCCTTCCGCGCCAGCGCGGAATGGACGCCCAGCGACCAGCTGTTCGTGCGCCTGGCCTATGACCGGGTGGTCGACGATTCCAACCCGCGTCACGGCCACCGCGAGGTCAACTCCACAACGGGAGGCTTCACGCCCCCGGCCAGCATCTACGACACCAACGCCGGCATCCGCGGCGACCAGTCGGTCGAGACCGAAGGCACCTCGCTGACGGCCGAATATGTCGTCAACGACATGCTGACCCTGAAGTCGATCAGCGCCTGGCGCAGCGGCGATACCGCCACCGTCATCGACTTCGATGGAACGCCCCAGCCGTTCCTGGACGTTCCGGCCATCTATGCCGACAACCAGTTCACCCAGGAACTGCAGGCCCTGTTCCAGGGCGACAACTGGTCCGGCGTCGCCGGGCTGTACTACCTGGACGGGGAGTCCTCGGGCACGTTCGACACGATCGCGGGCAACCTCGGCCTGGTGATCGCCGCCTCGGGTTATGTGAACACCAAGTCCTTCTCGGCCTTCGCGGATTTCAGCTACGACATCTCCGACCGTCTGCACGCCTCGATCGGCGGGCGCTACACGCGCGACGACAAGGATGCGGGCGTTCAGCGCTTCTTCTATCTGGGGGCCGCCCGCTCGCCCCTGACCGGAGGCACACCGCGCGCCATCTTCGCCACGCGAACCAACTATGTGGCGGAAGAAACGTTCGAGAAGTTCACGCCTCGCGCCAGCCTGTCCTACGACTTCTCCGAGGCCGTGACCGGCTATGCGTCGGTGGGCCAGGGCTTCAAGTCCGGTGGCTGGGACATGCGGGGCGACGCGGCCCTGGTTCCCCAGACCGTCAATGGCTACGATCCCGAAACCGTCACCACCTATGAAATCGGCCTGAAGGGCAGCGCCTTCGACCGTCGCCTGTCCTTCTCCTCGGCGGCCTTCTACTCCGACTTCCAGGACCAGCAGATCACGACCCAGCAGGTCGCGACCCTGCCCGCCGTCGGCGTCGCCTCGGTGGTCGACAACGCCGGTGCCTCGACCATCTATGGCTTCGAGTTCGAAGGTCGGGCCATTCTGACCGACAACATCACCTCGAACGTTTCGATCGGCTATCTGAAGAACGAGTTCGACGAGTTCATCACCCTCGTCACGGGCACGCCGGTCGACATCTCGAACACCCGCGAGCCCCAGAACTCGCCCGAATGGTCGGCCTTCTGGGGCGTGACCTGGTCGGGCCAGCTGGCGGGAGGCGAGCTCAGTGTCACGCCGTCGCTGTCCTACCGTTCGGACTACCATCTGTTCGATGCGCCCGATCCCATCCTGGACCAGGACGCCTATACGCTGGTGGATGTGGCGGCGATCTGGACCGCGCCCAGCGGCCACTATCAGGTCGGCGTATACGGCAAGAACCTGACGGACGAGCAGTACAAGGTCGGCGGCTACAACTTCGCCGGAGCCACCTTCAACAACTCGATCACGGCCTTCTACGGCCCGCCGCGGACCTATTCGGCACAGATCACGGTCCGGTACTAGAGCCTGATCGGCTGAGGTGAGATGGGGCGGCGGTTCTGACGGGCCGCCGCCCTTTTTCTTTGCAGCCCTGATCCGGACGACTACGGTCCGGATCAAGGAACGACGAGTCCACGAGGAAACCCATGACCGACGCAACCGCTGCCGTCCCGGCGAAGGCCGGCTACCGCTACTATGTGCTGGCCATCCTTGTCCTTGTTTACATGCTGAACTTCCTGGATCGGCAGATCATCGGCATCCTCGCTGCGCCGCTGAAAGCGGAGTTCGGCCTGTCGGACAGCCAATTCGGCCTTCTGGGCGGCATCGCCTTCGCGTCCGTGTATTCGACCCTGGCCATTCCGCTCGCCGCGCTCGCTGACAGGACCAGCCGGGTATGGATCATGACCGGTGCCCTGGCAGTCTGGTCCGGATTTACCGCCCTGTGTGGCGTGGCGGGGTCTTTCGGACAGCTGTTCCTGTTCCGGATGGGCGTCGGCGTGGGCGAGGCGGGCGGCGTGGCACCAGCCTATTCCCTGGTCGCAGATTATTTCCCACCCCATCAGCGGGCCCGGGCCCTGGCCGGATTTGCCTTCGGTATTCCCCTGGGCACGGCGGCGGGAACACTGGTCGGCGGACTTCTGGCCGCGAGCTACGGCTGGCGCACGGCGTTCATCGTCGTCGGCCTGCTGGGTCTGCTGATCGCACCGATCCTGCGCCTGACGATCAAGGACCCCGTTCGCGGAGGCACCGATGCGGCGCGTGCAGCGCCCACCGAGGCCGAGCTGGCCGCGCCTGCGGTCATCGCGTCGGAGGGTGTGGGCAAGACCGCTTCGCTGATCCTGCTCGGGCTCGGCGCGGGCTGCCTCGCACTGGCGGCCCTCGACCGGTTCGGCGGCGTCGCCATCGGCAACCCCCTCATTCTGGCCTTCGGAGGCCTCCTGGCCGGGGTCATCGGCATCTCGTTCTGGATCGCGCGCGCGACCGCGTCGGTGGTGCTGCGCAAGCCCAGTTTCTGGCTGCTGGCCCTGGGCGCGGCCTCGTCCTCCGTGTGCGGCTACGGCGTGGCCGGCTGGCTGCCGCTGTTCTTCATGCGCAGCTTCGGCCTCACCCTGACCCAGACCAGCTGGTACTATGCGGGGATCGCCCTGATCGGCGGCATCCTCGGCATCTGGGGCGGGGGAATGATCGCAGACAAGCTGGGCAAGCGTGGCAAGGGGGCCTATCCCCTGACGCCGGCGATCGCGTTCCTGATATCGGCACCCTGCTTCATCCTGGCGATGAACTCGCCCTGGCTGATCGGCCTGTTCCTGCCGGGCGGTGGGTCGAACGCCCAGCAGCTGATCCTGGCCTTCCTGATCTTCCTGGTTCCGACAGGGCTGAATCTGGCGTGGCTGGGACCCATTACGGCGTCGATCCAGCATATCGCCCCGGCTCCGATGCGGTCGACCGCCTCGGCCATCTTTCTCCTGTTCAACAATCTGCTCGGGATCGCCGTCGGCTTCTTCTATTTCGGCTGGATGAGCGATCTTCTGGCGCCCCGTTTCGGAGACGAGAGCCTGCGCTGGGCCATCTATACGGGCATGGGCTTCTATCTGCTGGCGGCCTTCCTGCTGATCGGCGCGTCGCGGACGCTGAAGCGCGACTGGGTGGATTGAGTCCCGCGCGGGCCGCCAGCGTCACAGCCGGCCCGGTCCCGCCGATTTCGACCGGTCTTTCGGCGAGCCATCGCGGCGCAATCGGTGATTTGCGCCACGGCAACGTCATGATGTCGTACTGTCCGGGCTGACGGTCGTGGGCAAACGCGGCGCATGGTTGCACCTGCGAAGGGGCCACGCCTATAAGCGCGACCAACTTCTCCCAGCGATCGCGGCGGTCTTCCCATGAACATCCACGAATATCAGGCCAAGCAGGTCCTGAAGGGCTTTGGTGCGCCGGTCGCCGAGGGCGTGGCCATCACCTCCGCCGACCAGGCCGAGGCCGCCGCCCGTCAGCTGCCCGGACCGCTGTATGTCGTGAAGTCCCAGATCCACGCCGGCGGGCGCGGCAAGGGCCGGTTCAAGGAACTGGGCCCCGACGCCAAGGGCGGCGTGCGCCTCGCCTTCTCGATCGAGGACGTGGTCAGGAACGCGAAAGAGATGCTCGGCAACACCCTGGTCACCGCCCAGACCGGTGAAGCGGGCAAGCAGGTCAACCGGCTGTATATCGAGGACGGTGCCGACATCGCGCGCGAGCTGTACTGCTCGCTGCTGGTCGACCGCGCCCACGGCCGCATCGCCTATGTCGTCTCCACCGAGGGCGGCATGGACATCGAGGCCGTCGCCCACGACACGCCCGAGAAGATCCAGACCATCGTCATCGACCCCGAAACCGGCGTGACCGAGGCCGACGTCGCCGCCATCAACGCCGCCTATGGCCTCTCCGGCGCGGCGGCCGAGGACGGCAAGAGCCTGTTCCCCATCCTGTACAGGGCCTTCACCGAGAAGGACATGGACATGCTGGAGGTGAACCCCCTGATCGTGATGAAGGACGGCCACCTGCGCGTGCTGGACGCCAAGGTCAGTTTCGACGGCAACGCCCTGTTCCGCCATGACGACATGAAGGAACTGCGCGACGAGACCGAGGAAGACGCCAAGGAGATCGAGGCCTCCAAATGGGACCTCGCCTATGTCTCGCTGGACGGCAACATCGGCTGCATGGTCAACGGCGCGGGCCTGGCCATGGCGACGATGGACATCATCAAGCTGTACGGCAAGGAGCCCGCCAACTTCTGCGACGTCGGCGGCGGTGCCGGCAAGGACAAGGTGGCGGCGGCCTTCAAGATCATCACCGCCGATCCGAACGTCCAGGGCATCCTGGTCAACATCTTCGGCGGCATCATGAAGTGCGACGTGATCGCCGAGGGCGTGGTCGCGGCGGTCAAGGAAGTGGGCCTGAAGGTGCCGCTGGTCGTGCGTCTGGAAGGCACCAATGCCGAGCTGGGCAAGAAGATCCTGAACGAGTCGGGCCTGACGATCCAGGCGGCGGACGACCTCGACGACGCAGCGCAGAAGATCGTCGCGGCGGTCGGCTGAGCGACCTGGCGTCACAACCTTGGTGATGTGACGCTTCTCTGGTAGATTGATGGCCAAAGGCTGCCTGCCATCGGAGGGTGCGGATGCGTCGTCGTGTCGTTGCTGGGGTGCTTGCGGTTTTCCTTGTCAGCCCGCCTGTGTTCGCCCAGGTGCCGACCAGTCCCGCGGTGGAATTCGCGAACATTGCCTGTTTGAGTAGCGGTGGCAACGCAGACCAGCTGGCCCGGATCGCCGTCGAAAACCGGTGGGTGCCGCTCTCTGCGGCCGAGGTTGAGGCCCTGCGCAGCGGCACCGTGCTCCCCCGGGGGGCGGTCGGTTATCAGTCTGCCATAGGGCAGGTGTATTTGGCAGCCTACGACCTCACCACCTTGTGCTCGGTGCATGTCCGGGGTGACGTCGAAGCGACTCGTGACAGCCTTGAGCTCTGGTCCATCGGCGGCGAGGCACTCGGCCCTGCGGATTTAGTCCAGCCCAGCATCACCAACCGGTTGGTCACGGCGTGGCGCAACGATTTCTGGGGAGTCGCGAGGGGCGGGGTTGACGCGGTCAATCTGAATTCCGATCCCGACGGCTCCGGCCTCAACATCGAGTTGTCTTTCCCTGTGGCCGGGACGCCTTCACGTCCCGCCCAGCCGTCGATGCCCCGGCAAGGCTAAGCCTGCCTGAGCGGCACGGATTGTGTGCTCCACATAACCCGTGTAACTTGACGGCGTGACCCGCAATCTGACTCTCGCCATCGACGACGACCTGCTCGACAAGGTGCGGGTGCTGGCGGCCATGAAGCGGACCAGCGTCAACGAGATGGTGCGCGGCTTTCTGACCAGCATGGTGCAGCAGGAGGCGTCGAAGGACGAGGCGCGTGAGGCGCTGTTGAAGCTGATCGACGAATCCGAAGGTCGTGGAGGCGAAGGCTGGCGTCCCCCGACCCGGGAAGAGACCTACAGCGGGGAACCTCGGTTTGATCGCGAGTTCTGAGGTCTTTCTCGACACCAACATCCTGCTTTACGCCGCCCTCGGTCGCGATCATGCGGGTCACAGGTGGGAGCGTGCGCGAGAAATCGTTCTGACCGAGGACTATTGCACTTCCGGCCAGGTGCTGGCGGAGTTCTACAACAATGCCACGCGCAAGGGCACGCCGCCGCTATCGTCCGAAAAGGCGCGCGAATGGGTTCGTGCCATCGCATTAAAGCCCTGCCAGCCGGTCACGGCTGAAGTCGTCGTGGCGGGCATCGATCACGCCCGCCGCTATCAGCTGTCCTACTGGGACGGGGCCATCATCGCCGCTGCCGAACGACTGGGGGCGAAAATCCTCTATTCCGAAGACCTCAACCACGGTCAGACCTATGGGTCGGTCCGTGTCGAAAATCCCTTCCTCCCCGCCTGAACACAGAAGCGAGCCGTCATGTCCATCCTCGTCGACAAGACCACGAAAATCATCGTCCAGGGCCTGACCGGCAAGACGGGCGGGTTCCATACCGAACAGGCGCTGGCCTATCACGGAACGCAGATGGTCGCGGGCGTGCACCCGTCCAAGGGCGGCACGAACTGGACCGGATCTCATGGCGAGAGCCTGCCGATCTACGCCTCGGTCGGCGAGGCGAAGGAGGCCACGGGGGCCGATGCGTCCGTGATCTATGTCCCACCTTCGGGCGCGGCGGCCGCCATCATCGAGGCGATCGACGCCGAAATCCCCTTCATCACCTGCATCACCGAGGGCATTCCCGTGCTGGACATGGTCAGGGTCAAGCGGCACCTGGAAGGTTCGAAGTCCCGCCTGCTGGGCCCCAACTGCCCCGGCATCCTGACGCCGGACGAGTGCAAGATCGGCATCATGCCGGGCTCCATCTTCAAGAAGGGCTCGGTCGGCGTCGTGTCGCGCTCGGGCACCCTGACCTATGAAGCCGTGTTCCAGACCACCAATGAGGGTCTGGGCCAGACCACGGCGGTCGGCATCGGCGGCGATCCGGTCAAGGGCACCGAGTTCATCGATGTGCTGGAGATGTTCCTGGCCGACCCGGAGACGACCTCGATCATCATGATCGGCGAGATCGGCGGCGGCGCGGAAGAAGAAGCCGCCCAGTTCCTGATCGACGAGGCGAAGAAGGGCCGCAAGAAGCCGATGGCCGGCTTCATCGCCGGACGCACTGCGCCCAAGGGCCGCACCATGGGCCACGCCGGGGCCGTCGTCAGTGGCGGCAAGGGCGATGCCGAGAGCAAGATCGCGGCGATGGAAGCGGCCGGCATCACCATGTCACCCTCGCCCGCGCGGCTGGGCAAGACGCTGGTGGAAGTCCTGAAGGGCTGATCCTCACCCGCATGGCGGGGCTGGCGGGGGCGGCCCCGGACGCGGCGCGTGGTTCCGCCCCCTCCACCGCTTCGCGGTCCCCCTCCCCCGTTTGCTGCGCTCCGGGGGAGGATAAAAAGTGCCCTTTCGCCCTCCTTCGGTCATGACCCATAAGGAAACAGCGCCTATATCAACCGCGCTGGCCTCACGCGGATGTGACCGCTGATCAACCCCGGGGCCGAAGTCGGGACGACGATACCATGGCGGACGATGCCGGTCGGCTGAATCAGGTCTTTGCCGAGACCAGCTTCCTGTATGGCTCCAACGCCGCCTTCATCGAGGGGCTGCACGACAAATGGGCGGCCGATCCGTCCAGTGTGTCGGCCGAATGGCGGGCCTTCTTCGACCAGTTGAGGGACTCGGCCGCGACGGTCCAGGCGTCCTCGGCCGCCGGCAGCTGGGGCCGGTCCCGGGCGACCGAGCCGAGCGAGGAGACCGGTGTGTTCGACGGCCGCTGGCCCGCCCCCCGGCCCGACCCGAAGGCGAAACCCGCCGCCACCGCACCTGCGTCTCCCGCCGCGACCGGAGCCTCCGCCGAGGAGGTCCGTGCCGCCGCCCATGATTCCATCCGCGTCCTGATGCTGATCCGCAGCTATCGCGTGCGCGGCCACCTGCAGGCGACGCTGGACCCGCTGGGCATAGAAGCCAGGACGAACAATCCCGAACTGACGCCCGAGTTCTACGGCTTCACCGAGGCCGATCTGGACCGGCCCATCTATCTGGACGGGGTCCTGGGCCTGCAGACCGGCACGATCCGCGAGGTCATGGCGATCCTGAAGCGGACCTACTGCGGCAATATCGGCATCCAGTTCATGCATATCGCGGAACCGGAGGAGAAGGCCTGGATCCAGCAGCGGTTCGAGGGCCCGGACGCCTTCGAGAAGAACGGCTTCACCCGGGAAGGCAAGATCGCCATCCTGAACAAGCTGATCGAGGCCGAGGGCTTCGAGCGGTTCCTGCACAAGCGCTTCCCCGGGACCAAGCGGTTCGGCCTGGACGGCGGCGAGGCCATGGTCCCGGCGCTGGAACAGATGATCAAGCGCGGCGGGGCCCTGGGTGTCGACGAGATCGTCATCGGCATGGCCCACCGGGGCCGGCTGAACACGCTCGCGGCCGTGATGGGCAAGCCCTACAAGGCCATCTTCCACGAATTCCAGGGCGGCTCGACCGTGCCCAGCGACATCGAGGGATCGGGCGACGTCAAATACCACATGGGCGCGTCCTCGAACCGCGAGTTCGACGGCAACCACGTCCACCTGTCGCTGACCGCCAACCCGTCGCACCTGGAGATCGTCAACCCGGTCGTTCTGGGCAAGGCGCGGGCGAAGCAGGCGTTCGACATCCGCGAGGCCAATGCCGGCCTGCCCGAGGCCCAGTGGGCGCTGGACCGGTCCAAGGTCATGCCTCTGCTGATCCACGGCGACGCGGCCTTCGCCGGCCAGGGCGTGGTGGCCGAATGCTTCGCCCTGATGGGGCTGAAGGGCTACCGCACCGGCGGGACGATGCATTTCGTCATCAACAACCAGATCGGCTTCACCACCAGCCCGAGGAACAGCCGGTCCAGCCCCTATCCGTCGGACGTGGCCCTGATGGTCCAGGCGCCGATCCTGCACGTCAACGGCGACGATCCGGAAGCGGTCGTCTTCGCCGCCAAGGTCGCGACGGAGTTCCGCCAGAAGTTCAAGAAGGACGTGGTGGTGGACATGTTCTGCTACCGCCGCTTCGGCCACAACGAGGGCGACGACCCGACCTTCACCCAGCCGGTGATGTATTCGAAGATCCGCAGCCTGCCCTCGACCCGCGAAATCTATTCGAAGCGTCTGGTGGAGGAAGGCGTCCTGACCGCCGCCGAGGTCGAGGCCGAGATCGCACGCTTCGAACAGTATCTGGACGAGCAGTTCGAGGCCGGAAAGAGCTTCGTGGCCGACAAGGCCGACTGGCTGGACGGCCAGTGGAAGGGCGTGGGCCTGCCCGACGGCGAGGAGCGGCGCGGCGACACGGCGGTGCCCGAGGCGAGGCTGAAGGACCTCGGCCACCGGCTGACGACCATTCCGAACCACGTCGACATCCACAAGACGCTGAAGCGCGTCGTCGAGGCCCGGCGCGCGACGATCGACAAGGGTGCCGATATCGACTGGGCCACGGCCGAGAGCCTGGCCTTCGCCAGCCTGTTGACCGAGGGCTTCCCGGTGCGCCTGTCGGGTCAGGATTCCGTGCGCGGCACCTTCAGCCAGCGCCACTCCGGCATCGTCGACCAGACCACGGAGGAACGCTATGTTCCGCTGAACAACCTGGGCGGCGACTACCAGCATTTCGAGGTCATCGATTCCGCCCTGTCGGAAGAGGCCGTGCTGGGCTTCGAATACGGCTATGCGCTCAGCGACCCCAACACCCTGGTGATGTGGGAGGCCCAGTTCGGCGACTTCGTGAACGGGGCCCAGGTCGTGATCGACCAGTTCATCAGTTCGGGCGAACGCAAATGGCTGCGGATGTGCGGCCTGACCATGCTGCTGCCCCACGGCTATGAGGGTCAGGGTCCGGAGCATTCCTCGGCCAGGCTGGAGCGGTTCCTGCAGCAGTGCGCCGAAGACAATATGCAGGTCGCCAACTGCACGACCCCGGCCAACTATTTCCACATCCTGCGTCGCCAGATGCACCGGCCGTTCAGGAAGCCGCTGATCATCATGACGCCCAAGAGCCTGCTGCGGCACAAGAAGGCGGTCTCGACCCTTGCGGACATGGCCGAGGGCTCGTCCTTCCACCGCGTCCTGCATGACGACGCCCAGACGCGTCCCGAGGTCTCGGGCATCACCATCAAGGGCGACAAGGACATCCGCCGCGTCGTCCTGTGCTCGGGCAAGGTCTATTACGACCTGCTGGACGCACGCGAGAAGAAGGGCGTCGACGACGTCTATCTGATGCGACTGGAGCAGTTCTATCCGTGGCCGATCAAGTCCCTGTCGACCGAACTGGGCCGCTTCCCCAATGCGGAGCTGGTCTGGTGTCAGGAAGAGCCCAAGAACATGGGCGGCTGGACCTTCGTGGACCCCTGGCTGGAACTGACGCTGGACAAGCTGGACATGAAGTCCAAACGCGCCCGCTACGTCGGACGGCCCGCCTCGGCCTCGACCGCCGCCGGACTGATGAGCCGCCACCTGAAGGAACTCGAGGCCTTCACCTCCGAGGCCTTCGCCTGACTGTCGGCGTCGGGCACCTCCCGCCCGACGCCGTTATCGCCTATATGACCGCCACGCCCTGACGCTGACTGAACGACCGGAAAACTCCCCATGGCCGACATCCTGACCCCCACCCTCGGTGAATCCGTTTCCGAGGCGACCATCGCCAAATGGTCCAAAAAGGTCGGTGACGCGGTCAGGAAGGACGAGACGCTGGTCGAGCTGGAGACCGACAAGGTCTCGCTGGAGGTCGTCTCGCCGACGGACGGCACGCTGGGGGCCATCCACTTCGCAGAGGGCGACACGGTGACCCCGGGCGCGATCCTGGGGGCCGTCACCGAAGGCGCCGCCGACGCTGCCCCCGCACCGGCCGCGGCTGCGCCGACGCCCGCTCCTTCTGCCGCCGCGCCCACGGGCGGCTCGGCCAACACCGGATCGGCCGCCTTCAAGGCCCCGGCGGCCGACGCGCCCCTTTCGCCTTCGGTTCAGCGGATCGTGACCGAGAACAACCTCGACGCCTCGGCCATCGCGCCGACAGGGCCCAAGGGCAACATCACCAAGGGCGATGCCCTGGCCGCCGTCGGTGCCGCGCCGTCCGCCCCGGCCCCGGCCGCGCCGGCGCCGACGCCCGCTCCGGCGGTGGCCGTCGCGCCGCGCGCCGACCAGCCGCGCGAGGAGCGGGTCAAGATGACCCGGCTGCGCCAGACCATCGCGCGCCGGCTGAAGGAATCGCAGAACACCGCCGCCCAGCTGACCACCTTCAACGAAGTGGACATGACCACCGTCATGGCCCTGCGCACCCAGTACAAGGACGCGTTCGAAAAGGCGCACGGCGTGAAGCTGGGCTTCATGAGCTTCTTCACCCGCGCGGTCGTTGCGGCGCTGAAGGAGATCCCGGCCGTCAATGCCGAGATCGACGGCACCGACATCATCTACAAGAACCACTATGACATCGGCGTCGCCGTCGGGACCGAGAAGGGTCTGGTCGTACCGGTGCTGCGCGATGCCGACACCCTGTCACTGGCGGGCATCGAGAAGGGCATTGCCGCGCTCGGCAAGGCCGCCCGCGACGGCGACTTGACGCTGGACCAGCTGCAGGGCGGCACCTTCACCATCACCAATGGCGGCACCTATGGCTCGCTGATGTCGACGCCGATCCTGAACGCGCCGCAGTCCGGAATCCTGGGCATGCACAACATCGTCCAGCGCCCGATGGCGGTGAACGGTCAGGTCGAGATCCGGCCGATGATGTATCTGGCGCTCAGCTACGACCACCGGATCGTCGACGGCAAGGAGGCCGTGACCTTCCTGGTGCGGATCAAGCAGCTGCTGGAAGACCCGGCGCGGGCGCTGCTGGACCTGTGACGGCTTGAACCGACAGCTCATGTCAAGTATCTACATTTTGTAGATATGGGAGCCCCTCGTGGCTGATCCAAAACCGAAAGGCGTTGCCGAAACGGCTCGGGTTTTTGCCCACGGCGGAAGCCAGGCCGTGCGGCTGCCGAAGGCCTATAGGTTCGAGGGCAAGGAGGTGCGCATCCGCAAGGATGGCGACGCCGTCATTCTGGAGCCCATACCGGTACATGTCACGCCGGGGACGCGGGCCGAATGGGACGACTTCTGGGCTCGGCTCGACGCGCTGAGCGACGAACCCTTCCCGGACCCACCACCTCAGACCGTTACGCCGATCAAGACGTGGTGACGCTGGCGCTCGACACCAGTGTGCTGATTGACCTGATGCGCGCGCGGACGCCCCGTGTCGCACGAGCGTATGAGCGCGCTCGCGAATCGGGAAGGCCGATGGTGGTGTCGCCGATCGTCCTCCACGAACTGGTCAGCGGAGCATTGGCCGGGGTGCGGCCGGAGCAGGAGTTGGCCAGGATCGATCATCTCGTCATGCCTCTCAACCTGGTGGAGCTGACGCCGGACGACGCCTTCGTCACAGGTCGCCTCCGAGCGACGCTGCGGGGCATGGGGCGTCCAATCGGCGACCTGGATACCCTCATCGCGGGGCAGGCCCTTGCGCGAGGTTGGGCCGTGGTGACCGGGAACCTGCGTCATTTCGCACTTGTCGAGGGTCTTGCCGTAGCCGACTGGTCTTTTTCCGACGACCCGCTGACGATGGCGGAGCTCGCAGCGCGTCTGCTCGACGAACCTTAGCTGTTCTCGATCGAGCGAAGCACGTTTCGCGTATCCTGTCCGAGGGCCGGTGGCGCGGTGTCGTAGCGGGCGGGCGTCAGAGACATCCGGATTGGCGAGGCGACCGTGCGGACGGGGGCCGACAGGTCGGCGCGCGTTTGCTCCACCTCCAGCGCGCGATGCTTCGCCTGGGGTTCGTCAAAGACCTGGTCGAGGGTGTTGACCGGGCCGCAAGGGACCCCGGCGGGCTCCAGCATCGCCATCAACCCGGCCATGGTCATGCCCCCGGTCATGGCAGAGATCGCGGCGACCAGTTCGGTCCGGTGCTCGATTCGGCCCGCATTGGTGCCATAGCGCGTGTCGGCGGCCAGGGCTTCGGCTCCCAGCACGGCGCACAGGGTCCGGAACTGGCCGTCATTGCCGACGGCGATCACCACCCTCCCGTCAACGCACGGGAAGGGCTGGTAGGGCACGAGATTGGGGTGGGCATTGCCCATGCGCGTCGGGGCGATGCCGGACACGAAGTAGTTCGTCGCCTGGTTGGCCAGCATGGCGGCCTGGACGTCAAACAGGGCGATGTCGATATGCTGGCCCTGTCCGGTGGCCCGGGCATGCAGCAGGGCGGCAAGAATGGCGTTGGAGGCATAGAGGCCCGTCGCCAGATCGACCACGGCGACGCCCACCTTCATCGGCTCGGCCCCGGGCGCACCGTCGGGCTGGCCGGTGACGCTCATCAGCCCGCCCATGGCCTGGATCATATAGTCGTAGCCGGCCTGTTGCGCGCGCGGGCCGGTCTGGCCGAAGCCGGTGATCGAACAATAGACCAGGGCGGGTCGATCCCTGGGCCGGTCCTTCGACAGGGAGGCATAGTCCAGACCGTATTTCGCCAGGCCGCCGACCTTGAAGTTCTCCACGACCACATCGCAGGTCGCGGCCAGCCGCCGGATCGTATCGGCGCCCTCCGCCGAGGCCATGTCCAGCGCGACAGACTTCTTGCCCCGGTTGGCGCACATGAAATAGGCGCTGTCGCCCCGCGATCCGTCGGTCTTGGTCGTAAAGGGCGGGCCCCAGGCGCGGGTGTCGTCACCGACGCCGGGCCGCTCGATCTTGATGACCTCGGCTCCCAGATCGGCCAGCAGCTGGGTGGCCCAGGGCCCCGCCAGCACGCGCGACAGGTCGAGCACGCGGACGCCCGCCAGGGCCTGGGGCATGGGTGTCACGTCAGAGACCGGGATCGAAGGCACCGGCCTCGGCCATGCGCGTCTCGCGGGCGACCTCGGCCCGATAGCCCAGATCGTCGGCCATACGCTTGATCTCGGTCGAGACCGTCGTCCTGTGCAGGGCGGGCACCAGGGCGTGGAGGAAGGCCGCGCCGGACAGTCCCGCGAGCCGGAGCCCGAAGCGCGAGGCGGCGACCGCGTGGTGCAGATAGGTCTCGCCGACCTCGCGAGGATGGTCGACGAACAGGCGGGTCAGGGGCCGGATCATCCGGTCACCCTAGCGTGACGCGCGGCGCGTCACTACCCCGCCCCGACGGAAGGCTTCAGTCCCCGGTCGTGACCGTGACGTCCGCATCGGCTTCCGAGACCGCTTCGGCGGCCTGGTCGAGGGCGTACTGGGCGATCAGGCCATAGGTGATCTGTTGTTCCGGGTCGTTGGCGGCCCACGCACCGTTCTGTGCCATACCGGTCGCGGCGGCCATGGCTCCGTGGACCTCGGGGTCATTCAGGGCGTCGGCGACCAAGGCCTCGACATCGATATTGGCCAGGGCTTCCTGGGCAATAGAACCGGCGTGGCGCGTGATCTCGGCGGTGAAGGCCGAGACCTCGGGCGCGTATTCGGCCCAGATCGCTGCGATCCGCTGCTCGCGCTGGTCGGCGGTCAGGCTTTCATCGGCGGAGACGGCCTCGGCCCGTTCGCCGAAGGCCTCCATGCGGGCCTCGAAGGCCGAGGCCGCAGCCTCGATCGCGGCCTGGGATGCGCCATCGGGATCGCGGGGCATCTCTCCGGCCAGTGCGCTGGACAGCGGCAGGACGGCGAGGGCGGCGGCGAGGGACAGGGCACGGATCATGGTCGGCTCCTTGGGATCTGATGACCTCAAGGTCCGCCGAACGGCGTCGGACCTCAAGTTACTTCGCCGTAAGCCCTCGCCGCGCGGCGGCGCTCAGGCGGCGGGCGTGCCCGCCGGGGCCGACATGACGCCCGCGCGGAGAGTCGCCGGCGCGGTCCGGATCTGGGTCATGATGGTCGCGACGGCCTCGGCCGGGATCATGCCGGGGTTCGCATCGACAAAGGCCTGGAACATCGCCGCGAACGCGTCGGCCTTGACCTGATGAGCGGCCTGGATGGCATCCGCGTCGGCATTGGCCCTGGCGGTATCGGTTCCGGCGGCGGTCCGGGCGGCCTGGAGTTCGCCCTGCATGGCCTCCATGTCCGCGCCGAAGGCGTCGCCCGCGGCGCTGATCTCGGCCTCGGTCGGGACAGCCGTCGCCGCCACCGGGGCGGTCGGTGCAGGGGTTGCAGTCTGGGCCAAGACGGGGCTGGCGAACAGCGCGGCAGCAGCGGCGGCGGCGGTGGCGAGGGACAGCGCACGGATCATGGTCGACTCCTTGGGATCTGATGACCCCAGGGTCCGCCGATTGCCGTCCCGTCTCAAGTTACTTCGCCGTAAGCCGCCCGAGCCGCTCAGCGGGCGGGCGCGTCGACCGGTTCCGTCGCGTCCGGTTCAGCCTCTTCCGCATCATTCATGGCAATCCGGCGCACCAGGGTCTCCGGATCGAGGATGGATCAGCGGGCGTTGCGTTTGGCCAGAACCCGCAGGCGAAGGGCGTTCAGCTTGATGAAGCCGGCGGCATCGTTGTGGTCATAGGCCTGAACGCCTTCCTCGAAAGTGACCAGATCCTGATCGTAGAGGCTGTTGGCGCTCTCGCGGCCGATGACCGAGACATTGCCCTTGTAGAGCTTGATCCGGACCGTGCCCGAGACTTTTTGCTGGCTGTGGTCGATGGCGGCCTGCAGCATCTCGCGCTCCGGCGCGAACCAGAAGCCGTTGTAGATCATCTGGGCGTATTTGACCGCCAGCTCGTCCTTCAGGTGCATCGCCCCGCGATCCAGGGTGATGGACTCGATGCCCCGGTGCGCCGCCAGCAGGATGGTGCCGCCCGGCGTCTCATAGACCCCGCGCGACTTCATGCCGACGTAGCGGTTCTCGACCAGGTCCAGACGGCCGACGCCGTTGTCGTGACCGAGCGCGTTGAGCTTCGTCAGAACAGTGGCGGGCGACATCGCGACGCCGTCGATGGCGACCGCGTCGCCCTTCTCGAAGGTCATGGTGAAGACGTGCGGGGTGTCCGGCGCGTCCTCCGGGCTGATGGTGCGCTGGTGTACGAACTCCGGGGCCTCGACGGCCGGATCCTCCAGCACCTTGCCCTCGGAGGAAGAGTGCAGAAGGTTGGCGTCGACGCTGAACGGGGCCTCCCCGCGCTTGTCCTTGGCGATCGGGATCTGGTTCTTCTCGGCGAAGTCCAGCAGGGCCTCGCGGCTGCGGTATTCCCACTCGCGCCAGGGGGCGATGACTCGGATGTCGGGCTCCAGCGCATAGTAGCCCAGCTCGAACCGGACCTGATCGTTGCCCTTGCCGGTCGCACCGTGACAGACGGCATCGGCACCGACCATGCGGGCGATCTCGATCTGGCGCTTGGCGATCAGGGGCCGGGCGATCGAGGTGCCGAGCAGGTACTGACCTTCATACAGGGCGTTGGCGCGGAACATCGGGAAGACGAAGTCACGCACGAACTCCTCGCGCAGGTCGTCGATGAAGATGTTCTCGGGCTTGATGCCCATCTTCAGGGCCTTTTCCCGTGCCGGGGCCAATTCCTCGCCCTGGCCCAGGTCGGCGGTGAAGGTCACGACCTCGGCATTGTACTCGGTCTGGAGCCACTTCAGGATGATCGAGGTGTCCAGGCCGCCGGAATAGGCCAGGACGACCTTCTTGACGGGTTTGTCGGACGCTTTGGCCATGATGGGATCCTTGAAGAACGATGCGCGGCGGGGATTGGCGGCGCTTAAAGGGCCTCGCGCCGCGCGATGCAAGGGCCGGAATGCGGCGGGGCGGCTGGCGGTCCGGGCGGGCGGCACTATCTGAACAGGACAGCCACCGGATGCCGCCGTGACCGACAACGCTCCTACGCCAGCCCTCAACGACAATGCAGCGGAGGAAACGCCGCCGCGGGTTCTGACCGACGCCGCCCGCCGCGCCCTGGCCGAGGCCGCCGAACGACGCGCCACAGCCGAGGCCGAGGCCCTTCCGGAGGAGCACGGCGGACCCCGCGGACCGGAGCCGACGCGCTACGGCGACTGGGAGAAGAAGGGTCTGGCGATCGACTTCTGATCAGCCCAGGTGACCTGTGCGCTCGATCTGGACCGGGCCGGTCATCAGGACATGACCGGTCCCTTCGTCCCAGTCGATCCGCAGTTCGCCGCCGTCGGCGACCACGGTGGCGCTCCGCCCCGTCAGGCCCCGGCGTGAGGCCGCCACCAGGGCTGCACAGGCCCCCGTCCCGCACGCCCGGGTCAGGCCGGCCCCGCGCTCCCAGACCCTTAGACGGATACGATCCGGCCCCAGCACATGGGCAAAGCCGACGTTCACGCCCTGCGGAAACAGGGGATGGTGCTCGATCATCGACCCCGCGCCGGTGACGAAGACGTCGTCCAGCCGGTCGGTGAAGAAGACGACGTGCGGATTGCCCATGCTGACGGCACCGGGCGTATGCATGACGGGATCGTCGATCGGCCCGATCTGCAGCTCGATGCCGCGCGTATCCATCTCTTCGGCCAGGGGGATGTCTCGCCAGTCCAGCCGGGGCGCGCCCATGTCGACGGTGACCCGGTCAGGCCCCGCACGCCGGGCGATGGTCGTCCCGCCCAGGGTGTCGATGGTGGCGCTGTCGGTGCCGTTGGCCTGCATCAGCATCCAGCCGACGCAGCGCAGCGCATTGCCGCAGGTCTCGACCACGCCGCCGTCGGCATTCCACACGCGCATGAAGGCGTCCGCGCGGTCCGACGGCTCAATGGCGATCAGTTGGTCGAACCCCTCGCCCGTCTGGCGGTTGGCCAGGGCCCGCACCCGGTCGACGTCGGGCGTGAACGGCGTCTCGAACGCATTGACGACGACGAAGTCGTTGCCCGCGCCGTTCATCTTCACGAAAGGGGTAGAGGCCTGCATGCGCTGCATATACCCCCTCTCCCACCGGGTCCCAACCCACTTGCCGCGTGCGGCCTCGCCGCTAAGGTGCCTTGTCCCTCACGGAGCGCCCCGTATGCGTCTATCGTCCGGCCTGTTGCTCGCCACCCTTCTGCCCCTCCTCTCCTTCGCTTCGAGCCCCATGGCCCAGACCGCTTCCGATCGGACCCCGCCCAACCCCCCGCTGGCCGCCGGAGCCTTCGCCACCTCGGACGCGACCGATCCCTGGCTGTGGCTGGAGGAGGTCGATGGCGAACGCGCCATGGCCTGGGTCAACGAACACAACACCCGCTCGCTCGGCGTTCTGCAGGGCGATCCGCGTTACGAGGCCCTGCACGAACAGGCCCTGGCCCTGGTCCAGGCCCGCGACCGCATCCCCGCGCCGGGGTTCACCCACGCGGGCATGATCGACAATTTCTGGCAGGACGCCGACCATGTGCGCGGCGTCTGGCGGCGCACGACGCTGGACAGCTATCGCACCGACGCGCCGGAGTGGCAGACCATCCTCGACATCGACGCCCTGTCGGCGGCCGAGGGCAAGAACTGGGTCTACAAGGGCTCGACCTGCCTGCCGCCCGAGGAGCGGCTGTGTCTGATCTCGCTGTCCGACGGCGGCAAGGACGCGGTCGTGATCCGCGAATTCGACTCCGAGGCCCGCACCTTCGTGGCGGGTGGCTTCGAACTGCCCGAGTCCAAGGGCAGCGTCGCCTGGGTCGATGCCGACACCCTTCTGGTCGCCCGCGACTTCGGACCCGGCACCCTGACGACCTCGGGCTATCCGATGATCGTCAAGCGGCTGAAACGGGGCCAGACCATCGATCAGGCCGAGACGGTCTTCACAGGCCAGCCGTCTGACGTGTCGGTCAGTGGCTATACCCTGCGCGATGCGGACGGGGGCGTGCAGGCCATCCTGATCAACCGCGGCATCAGCTTCTACGAGGGCGAGACCCACCGCCTGAACCCCGACGGCACGACGACGCAGCTGGCCCTGCCGGCCAAGTCGGACATCGACGCCCTGGTCCAGGGCCAGCTGGTGGTCACGATCAAGCAGGACTGGACCGCCCCGTCCGGCCAGACCTTCCAGACCGGCGACGTCGTCGCATGGCCGCTGACCGATTGGCTGATCGACCCGACGACTCAGGCCCGCCTCATCATCCGCCCGACAGAACGCGAGGCGGTCGAGGCAATCACCGCGACCCGCAACCACCTGATCGTTGGCCTGTTCGAGAATGTGCGCGGCGCGGCCTATGTCTATACGCCGGGTCCCGACGGCGACTGGGCCCGCCGCCGTCTGGACCTGCCGCAGAACGCCACGATCGGCCTGGGGTCGGCCTCCGAGATCGACGACCGGGTCTTCGTCAATGTCTCCGGCTATCTGACGCCGCAGAGCCTGTATCTGGCCGACGCGACCAGCGGCGCGGTCGCCCCGGTCAAGGCCCTGCCCGCCAAGTTCGACGCAGACGGCATGACGGTCGATCAGTTCGAGGCCCGTTCCGCCGACGGGACGATGATCCCCTATTTCGTGGTCCACAAAACCGACCTGGCGCTGGACGGATCCAACCCCACGCTGCTGTACGGCTACGGCGGGTTCCAGAGTTCGCTGCTGCCCGGCTATTCGCCGACGGTCGGCAAGCTGTGGCTGGAGCGGGGTGGGGTCTATGTCGTCGCCAATACGCGCGGCGGTGGCGAGTTCGGCCCCAACTGGCACGACGCGGCCCTGCAGGAAAACCGGCAGCGCGCACATGAGGATTTCCAGGCCGTGGCGCTGGACCTGATCGCGCGCAACATCACGTCCCAGCCCCGCCTCGGCATCATGGGCGGGTCCCAGGGCGGGCTGTTCATGGGGGCGATGCTGACCCAGCGGCCGGACCTGATCAATGCCGCCGTCATCCAGGTGCCCCTGTTCGACATGCTGCGCTTCCACCGCCTGCTGGCGGGGGCCTCCTGGATCGCGGAGTACGGCAATCCGGACATCCCTGAGGAACGCGCCTGGATCCAGGCCTATTCGCCGTATCAGAACCTGCGGGCGGGACAGCCCTATCCGGAGGTCTTCATCCACACCTCGACCAAGGACGATCGCGTCCATCCGGGCCATGCACGCAAGGCCGCCGCGCGGCTGGAAGAGCTCGGCTATCCGGTCCTGTTCTACGAGAACACCGACGGCGGCCACGCCGCGGGGGCGAACCTGCAGGAAACCGCCCGCCGGATTGCCCTGGAATACACCTATCTGAGCCGCCGGCTGATGGATCAGCCGGCACAGGAGTAGACCGCCTGATCCTCCCCCGCGTCGCGGGTGAGGATTGAAGCCACGGAGCCCGAAATGCATATCCAGTCGATGATGGCCGCCACGGTGCTCGCCGTGTTTGCCGCCCCCGCCCTGGCACAGACGCCCCCGCCCCACCTCCCGGCCGATCTGTCGCCCGCGGGCGTCCGTGCCGCCGACGATCATCTGGCGCTGGAGGCGGTCGAGGGGACCGAGGCCATGGCCTTCGTCCGGGCCGAGAACGAACGGTCGCTGGCCGCCCTGACCGGCGATCCGCGCTACGAGACCTTCCGCCAGCAGGCCTTCGACATCCTGTCCTCCACCGCCCGCATCCCGACTCCGGCCTTCCTCGGCGACGGTATCGGCAATTTCTGGCAGGACGCGACCAATCCCAAGGGCCTGTGGCGGCGCACGACGCTGGACAGCTATCGCAGCGCGACCCCGGTGTGGGAAACCCTGATCGATGTCGATGCCCTGTCCCGCGCCGAGGGCCGGGACTGGGTCTGGAAGGGCGCGAACTGCCTGGCTCCGGACGAGACTCGCTGCCTGGTTTCCCTTTCGGAAGGCGGCAAGGATGCGGTCGTGGTGCGCGAGTTCGACACCACCACCCGGGCCTTCGTGGACGCAGGGTTCGTCCTGCCCGAGGGCAAGCATCGTCTGGAGTGGCTGGATCGCGACACCCTGCTGGTCGCCACCGACTTCGGGCCGGGAACCCTGACCGAGAGTGGCTATCCCTATATCGTCAAGTCGCTGAAGCGTGGTCAGTCTTTGGCCGAGGCGACGGAGGTGTATCGCGGCGAACAGGGCGATGGCGGCTATGGCGTCAGTCCCGAGGTCTTCCGTGACAAGGACGGTGTGGTCGAGGCCGTCCTGTTCAGTCGGCCGCTGGACACCTTCCGGGCCCAGACCTGGCAATGGGTCGACGGGCGCGCCGTACGGCTGAACCTGCCCGAGCGGGTCGCGGTTCAGGGCACCATGGGGACGCAGCTGATTTTCTCGCTGGAAGAGGCCTGGGCCATCCCCGGCGGCCCCCTGCCCGCGGGCGATCTGGTCGCGGCAAGCCTGACGACGTTGCAACAGCCGGAGATCGTCCGCAGCGACAACGACCCGCAGGTGATCTTCCACCCCGGCCCGCGCCAGTCGCTGCAGGATACGACGGTCATGTCGGACCGGATCGTGTCGGTCGTGTCCGACAACGTCGTCGGCACGCTCAAGGTCTTCACGCCCGACACGACGAACCCCACCCAGATTCGCTGGCACGCGACCGGGATCGACGTTCCGGCCAACAGCGCCGTGGCGCTGGGAGACGCCTCCCGCTCGCGGGGCACGGTGTTCGTGTCGAGCCAGGGCTTCCTGACCCCGCCGACGCTGAGCCTGGCCGACGTCGCGACCGGCGAACTGGACGAGGTCCGGCAGGCCCCGGCTCTGTTCGACGCCTCGACCCACGTCGTCGAACAGTTCGAGGTCGCCTCGACCGACGGCACGATGATCCCCTATTTCGTCGTGCACCCCCGCAATGCGCCCTCCGATGGCTCCACCCCGACCGTGATGTTCGGCTATGGCGGCTTCCAGATCGCCATCCCGCCGGCCTACAAGCCCGAACTGGGCAAGCTGTGGCTGGAGAACGGCGGGGCCTATGTGGTGGCCAACATCCGGGGTGGGGGCGAGTTCGGTCCGGCCTGGCACCAGGCGGCCCTGCGGGAGAACCGGCAACGGGCCTTCGACGACTTCGCCGCCGTGGCCCGCGATCTGTCCGCGCGCGGCATCGCCTCTGCCCGGCACCTGGGCATCTATGGCCGGTCGAACGGCGGCGTCCTGACCTCGGTCTCGATAACCCAGCACCCTGAGCTGTTCAATGCGGCGGTGATCGAAAGCCCGCTGATCGACATGCTGCGCTATCCGGACCTGCCGGCCGGGGCGTCCTGGATCGGCGAATACGGCGATCCGCGCATCCCCGGCGATGCCGCCTTCATCGCCCGCTATTCCGCCTATCAGCAGCTGCGGCCCGAGACGGACTATCCGCGCGTCTACATCACCACCAACACCCGCGACGACCGCGTCCATCCCGGCCATGCGAGGAAGTTCGCGGCCCGGCTGGGCGATCAGGGCCACGATCACCTCTATTACGAGGAGACCTCGGGCGGGCATTCGAACGACGCCGACCCGGTCGCCAATGCCCGGCGGTGGGCCCGCCACTATGTCTATCTGAGCCAGCAGCTGATGGACTGAATTTGGTCCTCCCTCGTCGCTCGGCGGACGAGGACGGGTTCACGCGATTATGAGGCGCGGTCCCGGATGCTTCCGGTTAGGACTCCGCCCCATGAACACACGGGGCTTCATCGTCGCAGCGGTCGCCGCCCTGATCTGTGGGGGCGCGGTCGAGTCGGCTGCCCGGCCGGCCGCTCCACATCCTGCAGTCCGCAATGTCCGCGCAGCCGAGCCGGTGGTGGTCGAGCTGTTCACCGCCCAGGGCTGTTCCGGCTGCACCGGGGCCAATCGCGTGGTGGAGACGCTGGCGGAGACGCCCGGCGTGATCGCCCTGACCTGGTCGGTCGACTACTGGGACTATCTGGGCTGGGCCGACACCTTCGCCCGGCCGGAGTTCGCCCAGCGCCAACGGGCCTATCAGGCGGCCCTGCGGCTGCGTGGCGTCTATACGCCCCAGGTCGTGATCGACGGCCGGCGTCAGGTCTCAGGCGTCGATGCCGACGCCGTTCAGGACGCGGTCGACGAGGAGGCCACCCGCCGCATCTTCCCGCCCGAGGTCCAGTTCCGCGAAGGCGGCGAGGCGGTCGGCATCGGCAGCGGACGGGTACCGGCCGGCGGCGCCGACGTCTGGGCCATCACCTATCGGCCCGGCCGCCAGGACGTCAGCGTCTCCGGCGGCGATAACCGGGGCCAGGTCATCGGCTCGGTCAATGTGGTCCGGAGCCTGACCCGGCTGGGGGCCTGGCGCGGCCAGCCCATCCTTCTGACCCTGCCCACCCTCGCCGATGCCCAGGACCGGACCGTGGTCCTGGTGCAGGCGCGCGCAGATCGTCGCATCCTGACGGCGGCGATACGTCAGGACTGAACACCCCGGCGGTGAATCAGGCTCCAGAGCAGCGGCGTCGCGGCCTCGAACCGTCCAGGTCTTGGCGAATCCATCAGTTTCGGTCAGTGTCCGCGGTCACGAGAACGGCGCAATCCGGACAGGGTCGCCGCTCGGATATCGCTTTTGGGGAAGGCGAGGATGGAACAACGCATGGATCGATCCGGTCGGGGGAATTCGGGGCGGTTCATCGCGTTTGCCATCGCCCTGGCCGCGACATCGATCGCCGCCCCGGCCGGGTCGCAGATCCGGTCGGGGCCTGGCGAGCCTTTCGACCTCGACGCCGAAGCCCGCGCCATCAGCCAGATCGTCACGGCCGCAGAGGTAGCGGACTGGGCGCGCGACCGGCGTGACGCCGAGGCCATGCTGGTGGCGTCCCGCATGATGGGCGAAGTCCGCAATCGTTCCCAATCGGGCGATGCGCCGTTCCTGACCTCCGCCGTTCTGCTGCAGGAGGCCGAGACCCTGGCCGCGGACGATCCCGACATCCTCGAGCGGGTCCGGCGCCAGCAATCGCCGAACAAGGGCGTGCGATCCTCGCCCTTCGGCCCCGGCCCCATCGTGCTGGTGCGTCGGCTGCGCGCGCGCGAGACCTACAGCTTCACGGTGGAGGCGCGTCGCAACGAGGTCCTGCGGGTGGCCGCCATCGGCGACGGAGACACCAATATCGACCTGACGATCCGCGACGCCGAGGGCGTGGTTCTGTGCAACGACGGATCGCGCGATCACTATCCCGTCTGCACCCTGAGCCATCCCCGGCCGGGCACGCTCAGGGTCGAGGTCGTCAATCGTGGCGGGGTCTGGTCGCGCGTCCAGATCCTGACGAACTGACCTCAGGCCTGCTCGTCGGCGTCGTCCGATTGCGGGGCCCAGTCCGGGTGATCGACGTCCTCGCCCCGCGCCTTGGCTTCCTTCTTCGCCAGTTTCGCGGCGGCCTTGCGCGCGGCCTTCTCGGCATCCGCCTTGTCCCGTTCCATGCGCTCGAAGCCGTAGTTGGGTTTGCGGGCCATGGGAGTCCTCTTCGGGCGCTGACGCGCGTCCCGGACCGGATCCGGGAGTTGCTACCTGGGCGCCGGATGGCGCGGTCCGTACAATGTGGGGCGCACCGGGCGTTCAGTCCACTGCGATGATGTCTACAGCCTGTCCGGCGACCACCGCTTCGTCCCCGACGCGTTTGCCGGTCAGGGCCCTGGCCAGGGGTGAGACATGACTGACCGAGCCGTTGGCGGGATCCGCCTGGTCCTCGCCGACGATGCGCCAGGTCTGGGTGCGACCGTCCTCGCGCTCGATGGTGACCGATCCACCGAACCGCACCCGGCCGTCGACTTCGGTCTCGACGACCTGGGCACTGGCGCGTCGTGCGGACCAGTAGCGCAGATCGCGCGTCGCCCGGGCCATGGCCGTCCGGTCCGCCTCGATCGAGCCCGAGGCCTGGGCCGCACCATAGGCCGCACGGGCCTCGGCCAGGGCATGCTCGATCGCCGCGAGGCCTTCAGGCGTCACAAGATTGGCGTGCGGCGAGACGGGGCGGTCGGGCAGATCGGCGGCCGTGGCCTCCAGATCCTCCTCGCGGGTGAAGGCGACGCTCATGATCATCCCAGCGTATGGGGGACACGGACGTTCCTCTGCAAGGCCTGACCGGCTAGAGGGTGGCCCATGACCGTTCCCGCCGACCCTGCCGTCCACGTCATCGGAGCCGGTCCTGCCGGGTTGATGGCGGCCGAGACCCTGGCGACGGCCGGGGCGCGGGTCGTGGTGCATGACCGGATGCCCTCGGTCGGCCGTAAATTCCTGATGGCGGGGCGCGGCGGGCTCAACCTGACCCATTCCGAGGACCAGGCCGCCTTCCTGGCCCGCTATGGCGACACCGGGCCTGCCGTCGCCGCCTGGCTGGATGCCTTTTCGCCCGATGACCTCATCGCCTGGGCCCATGGTCTGGATCAGCCGACCTTCGTCGGGTCAAGCGGCCGCGTCTTTCCCCGCGCCATGAAGGCCTCGCCCCTGCTGCGGGCCTGGCTGGGGCGATTGGCCGGGCTGGGCGTCGAGATCAGGGCCCGATCGCGCTGGATCGGCTGGCGGGGGCAGGCGCTGGTGTTCGACACCCCGGATGGCGAGCGGACCGAGCACCCGTCCGCGACGATCCTGGCCCTGGGCGGTGCCAGTTGGCCCCGACTGGGCTCGGACGGGGCCTGGGCGTCTCTTCTCGAGAGCGAGGGCGTCGATGTCGCGCCGCTGGTTCCGGCCAACGCCGGCTTCGACGTCGCCTGGTCCGACGTCCTGACCGACCGGTTCGCCGGCGCGGCCCTGAAGCCCGTCACCCTGACCTTCGACGGCCAGTCCGTGCGGGGCGAGGTGCTGCTGACGCGCTACGGCATCGAGGGCGGGACGGTCTATGCCCTGTCGGCGGGCCTGCGAGACGCGATCGCGGCGGAGGGTGCGGCCACGGTGACCCTCGATCTGCGCCCCGACCTGTCGGAAGCGACCCTGGCAGAGCGTCTCGCCCGGCCGCGCGGCAAGGACAGCATGACCAATCACCTGCGCAAGGCCGGGGGGCTGTCGCCCGCCGCCATCGCCGTGCTGCGCGAGATCGGCGACGTGCCCGCGGGTTTCGAAAAGCTGGCCCGGAGGATCAAGGCGGTGCGGCTGAAGCTGACCGGCATCCAGGGTCTGGACCGCGCGATCTCGACGGCGGGGGGCGTGCTTCTGGAGGGCCTCGATCCATCATTGATGCTGACGGCGCGGCCGGGGGTCTTCGTCGCCGGCGAGATGCTTGACTGGGAAGCGCCTACGGGCGGCTATCTGCTGCAGGCCAGCCTGGCCTCCGGCGTCGTCGCGGCCCGGGGCGCAATGCAGTGGCGGGCAGGCCATGGGCCGGATAAGAGGCCGGAATGATCTCGACCGCGCCTGATATCTCCGGCCTGTGCCCGCCACGCTTCGCTGCCGTGAAGGACGCCTTCGCCCGGAACTTCGCCGATGCCCCGGAAGGCCTGAACGAACAGGCGGCCCGCTTTTCGGTCGTTATTGCAGGCGAGACGGTCGTGGATCTGTGGGCCGGACAGGCGGACCCGCGGGCCGGAACGCCCTTCACGGACCGGACCCTGACCCCCGTCTTCTCGACCGGCAAGGCCATCATGGCGTTATTAATGGCCTCGGCCGTCCAGCGGGGGAAACTGGCCTATGAGCAGAGGGTCTCGGGCCTGTGGCCGGCGTTCGGAGCCAGGGGCAAGGGAGAGGTCACCGTCGCCCAGATGCTGTCGCACCAGGATGGCCTGCCGGGGTTCGATGCACCTACCGACCCCGCCATCTGGTTCGATCAGCGGGCGGTGCTGGACCGACTGGCGGCCCAGGCCCCGATGTGGCCGCCTGGGAACGCCTCCGGCTATCACCCCGTCACGGTCGGCTATCTGGCCAATGAGGTCCACCGCCTCGCCGACGGCCGCAGCCTCGGTCAGGCCCTGCGCGAGGACTTCGCCGGGCCGTTCGGTCTCGACCTGTGGATCGGCCTGCCGGAGGCCGAGCACGACCGGGTCGCCGCGCTGCGGAAGCCCTCGGCCGCTGCCGGCCTGGGGCCGATCGACGCGATCAAGACCGCCGCCTTTCTCGACCGGGGCTCGGCCCCCGGCGGGCGCGGCTCGGCCGAGTGGCGCACGATCGAGATTCCCTCGGCCAATCTGCATGGAACCGCGCTGGACCTCGCCCGGATCATGGGCCTGGTGGCCAATGGCGGGGCGCTCGACGGCCAGACCGTCCTGTCCACCGATGTCCTGGCCCAGGCGACGAAAGAGCGCATCCATGGTCAGGATCTGGTCCTGCCCTATGTCATCAGTTGGGCGGCAGGCCTGATGCGAAATTCTGGCCTCAGGATCTTCGGTCCGAACCCGGACGCGCTGGGTCATTGCGGCTGGGGCGGCAGCTGCGCCTTCGCCGATCCGGCGGCCAGGGTTTCGGCCGCCTATGTCATGACCCGCCAGTCGCCGCATCTGATCGGCGACCCCCGGGCTCAACGGTTGATTGACGCCCTCTATTCAGCTGTTTGAGGGTCAGACCGGCTCGACCATCGCCAGTGCCCGCCGCGCCGCCCGGGCGCGGAACAGGGCGGCGGCCGCGAACACACCGGCACCCAGCCAGATGAACAGGAAGGACACGGCCCTGAGCGGGGTGAACAGCTCGCCGGCCGCCAGACCGATGCAGAACTGGAGCGTCGGGGCCAGAAACTGGATGAAGCCCATGGTCGACAAGGGCATGCGACGGGCGGCCCAGGCGAACAGGGCCAGCGGCAGGACGGTGGCCGGCCCGTTCAGCAGGGCCCAGCCGAAGGCGAGCGGGCTGGCCAGGGCATGGCCCAGCCCGTGGGTCTGCAGCCAGACCACGAACACCACACCGAAAGGCATGAGGAACAGGCATTCGATGAACAGGCCGGCCTGGGCCTCGACCGGAATCCGCTTCTTGATGACGCCATAGGCCCCGAAGCTGAGCGCCAGGGCGATCGAGATCCACGGTGGGCGGCCCAGGGCCAGGGCCTGGAACAGGACGCCGAGCGCCGCCATCCCGATGGCGACCCAGCCCCATCGGTCGATCTTCTCGCGGAACAGCCACAGCCCGACGATCATGTTGAGCAGGGGGTTGATGTAGTAGCCGAGGCTGGCCTCGAGCGTGGCGTGATGGGTCGTGGCCCAGACGTAGAGGCTCCAGTTGATGGCAATGAGCACCGTCGCCAGCGCCAGCCAGCCCAGCGTGCGGGGCTGGCCCAGGACCGCGCGGACCTGTCCGGCCTGACCGGCCAGCAGAACCAGGCCCCCGGCGAACAGGACCGACCACAGGGCCCGGTGGGACAGGATTTCGGGCGCGGAGAAGCCCAGCGCCGCCTGCCCCATGAACAGCAGGGGCATGAACCCCCACATGACATAGCAGCCCACGGCCGACAGGAAGGCGGCCCGGGTCGGGGCAGGCGTCGGGGTCGGGGTGGCCACGGCCCTAGACCGTCAGGGTGCGATACCCGCTTTTCGGCTTGATCGTGCCGGTCTCGTCCAGCAGCTGGGCGATCTGGACCGCGTTCAGCGCCGCGCCCTTGCGCAGGTTGTCGGACACGACCCAGAACACCAGACCGTTCTCGACCGTATGGTCCTTGCGGATGCGGCTGACATAGACGGCGTGCTCGCCGGCCGCATCGACAGGCGTGATGTAGCCGTCGTGCTCCTGCTTATCGATCACCTGGATGCCGGGAGCCTCGCGCAGGATGGCCCGGGCCTCATCGGGGCTGATGGGCCGCTCGAACTCGACCGTCACGGCCTCGGAGTGGCCGACGAAGACCGGCACGCGGACGCAGGTGACCGTCAGCTTGATCGCAGGGTCCAGCATCTTGTGGGTCTCGGCCCACATCTTGGCCTCTTCGTCGGTATAGCCGTCCTCGTTGAACGACCCGATGAAGGGGATGACGTTGAAGGCGATCTGCTTGGGGAACTTCTTTGGTTTGGCGTCGCCCAGGCCATAGATGGCCTTGGTCTGGTTCCACAGCTCGTCCATGCCTTCCTTGCCGGCACCCGACACGGATTGATAGGTCGAGACCACGACGCGCTTCGCTTTGGCCGCGTCATGCAGGGGCTTCAGCGCCACGACCAGCTGGGCGGTCGAGCAGTTGGGGTTGGCGATGATGTTCTTCTTCGTCGCCAGCTTGATGGCGTCCGGATTCACTTCGGGCACGATCAGTGGCACGTCGGGGTCCTTGCGGAACGCCGAGGAGTTGTCGATCACGATCGGGCCCATCCTGCCGATCTTCTCGGACCATTCGCGCGAGACGTCACCGCCCGCCGACATCAGGACGATGTCCACCTTCGAGAAATCGAAGGTGTCGATGACCTCGCACCTGATGGTCTTTTCTCCCCAGGCGACCTCGATCCCCTTGGATTTTCGCGAGGCGACCGCATGCATTTCATCGACGGGGAACTCCAGTTCCTCGAGGATGGTCAGCATCTCGCGCCCGACATTGCCGGTGGCGCCCACGATCGCGACGGAATAGCCCATTCTTGTCAGTCCTTCGGACGCGCTAACGCTCGCGACGCGGTCGCTTGCTGCCTGAGCGCGGGATGGGGGAGTTTCGAGGCAGGAACCTCGAACCTCGCATGTAGCCCTTCGCGCCTGCGAAGCAACGCTTTTCAGCGCCAGCCGGCACGGCTATGCCCCAGTTCCATGCCCTCTCGCATTGCCCTTGCTTATGAAAGCCGCCTGAAACAGGGCCTGCTCACCCGCGATCCGGCCCAGGTCGGTGCCGTGGCCGCCCTTTCGCGTCTGGAGATCGACCTCGGCAGGCGCAGGTTGTTCGGCGGCGCGCCACAGGTCACCGGCGTCTACCTCTGGGGTCCGCCCGGCCGGGGCAAGTCCATCCTGATGGACCTGTTCTTCGCCGGCGCGCCGGAGCCGCGAAAGACCCGCGCCCATTTCCACGCCTTCATGGCCCGGGTCCACGACCTGATCCGCCAGTGGCGCGAAGGCGACAGGACCGCGCGCCAGAGGGTCTTTGGCACGCACCGAGGCGACGACCCGATCGAACCGGTCGCTGCCCTGATCGCATCGGAAGCCCGGCTGCTGTGCTTCGACGAACTTCAGGTCTCCGACATCGCCGACGCCATGATCCTGGGCCGGCTGTTCGACGCCCTGTTCGAGAAGAAGGTCGTCGTCTGCATCACGTCCAACCGCGCTCCGGACCAGCTCTACAGGGACGGGATCAACAGGCCGCTGTTCACGCCGTTCATCGACCGCATCGTCGAGCGTTGCCAGGTCGTGGAGCTGTCGGGCGCGCGCGACTGGCGGCTGGACCGGATGAAGGCGTCGCGTGTCTGGTTCAACGGCGAGGGCGGAGCCCGCCGGACGGGCTTCGAGCAGCTATGGGCCGATCTGCGCGGCGACATGCCGGAATGCCCGGCCCATCTGGCCGTCCTGGGCCGCGACGTCGTCATCGCCCGCACGGCCGGAGGCCTCGCCCGCGCCACCTTCGACGAGTTGTGCGAGGCACCGCTGGGTCCCCGGGACTATCTGGCCATCGCCGAGCGCTTCCATACCCTCTTCATCGAGGACATTCCCCTGCTGGGTCCGGACCGGCGTCAGGCGGCCCGCCGTTTCGTCACCCTGATCGACGCCCTGTATGAGGCGAGAACCCGGCTGGTCGCCATCGCCGTCGGCGCGCCCGAACAGATCTATCCGACGGGCGACGGGGCCTTCGAGTTCGAACGCACGGTGTCGCGCCTGAACGAGATGTCGAGCGCGTCCTGGCTGGATCAGGCCCGGCCTGGGGAGTGATGCCTTGGCATGGCCTCAAAGCCGCCTACGGTGATCCCATCAAGCGGAAGACGTCCATGAAAACCCTCGCCCTCGTCGCCGGTCTGCTGGCCCTGACCTCGCCGGCCCTCGCCCAGACCGCCCCCTCGCCGCCGACCGAGGCCACCTCGTCGCGCTGGAATGGCCTGCCCGTCGCCGAGGTCATGGCCCGGCTGACGGCCGCCGGACTGACCGTCGGTACGCCCCAGCCCGACGGAGACCGCATCTACCTGCGTGTCGAGGACGGTCCCCTGCGCTGGGTTCTGACCCTGTTTTCCTGCACCGATGGCCAGTGTCCCGACGTCCAGTTCACCGCCGTCTTTTCCGGGACCAATGCCACGCCAGAGATCGTTTCGCGCTGGAACGGTGCGCGGCGGTTCGTGAAGGCCTTCTACGCCGTACCCGAGACCGAAGGCGGCGAGGGTCAGGCCGTGGCCCAGTATGACGTCCTGCTGGTCCCCGGCGTCGGCGCCGCCCAGCTGGACGACCCCCTCCAGGTCTGGCGCAGCCTGGCCGTCGACCTCGGACGCACCGTCACGACGCCGGCGGGAGCGGCGACGGCTCCGGCTCCATAAAGAAGGGCCCCGGATCGCTCCGGGGCCCCTTCATGTCTTGCGCCCGAGCCGCGAGGTCCCGCGGGCCGGGCGTCAGCGCTCTCCCACGCCTAGGCGAGGGAGGAGTCAATGTCCTTGCACGCCTGGATCAGGCCCTGCACGGACTCGACCGACTTGCTGAACATCGCCTTTTCGTCGTCATTGGTGGTGAACTCGATCACCTTCTCGACGCCACCGGCACCCAGCAGGGCCGGCACGCCGACGTAGAGGTCCGACAGGCCGTATTGCCCGCTGAGCCAGACGGCGCAGGGCAGGACGCGCTTCTGGTCCAGCAGATAGGACTTGGCCATGGCGATGGCGCTTTCGGCCGGGGCATAGAAGGCCGAGCCGGTCTTCAGCAGGGCCACGATCTCGCCGCCACCCTTGCGGGTCCGATCGACGATGGCGTCGAGGTCGGCTTGCGACAACAGGCCGGCTGCGACGGCGTCGGGCAGGGGCAGGCCGCCGATGGTCGAGTGCCGCACCATGGGCACCATGTCATCGCCGTGACCGCCGAGGGTCCAGGCATGGATGTCCTGCACCGACACGCCGGTCTTTTCGGCCAGGAAATAGGCAAAGCGGGCCGAATCGAGCACGCCGGCCATGCCGACGACCTTCTCCCTGGGCAGGCCCGAGAATTTCTGCAGGGCCCAGACCATGGCGTCGAGCGGATTGGTGATGCAGATGACGAAGGCGTTCGGGGCGTGGGCCTTGATGCCCTCGCCCACGGCCTTCATGACCTTCAGATTGATGCCGATCAGGTCATCGCGGCTCATGCCGGGCTTTCTGGGCACACCGGCGGTCACGATGCAGACGTCGGCCCCGGCGATGTCCTCATAGGCATTGGCGCCCTTCAGCGAGACGTCCGCGCCGAACACGGCGGTGGCCTCGGCGATGTCGAGCGCCTTGCCCTGGGGCGTGCCCTCGGCGATGTCGAACAGGATGACGTCGCCCAGCGCTTCGCGCGCCGCAACGTGGGCCAGGGTGCCGCCGATCATTCCGGCACCGATGAGAGCGATCTTCGCGCGAGCCATAGGCAGTCCTCCTGGTGGCCTGTCGCGCGGTCGCGCTGCTTGAGGCCGGGTTGTTGCGGTGCGATGTCAGAAGTCGTCGGGCGGCGGTCTAGACCCGGTGAGCCATGGTCGCAAGCGGGGAAGCGGGGGTTTACCCGGACGGTGCGTCCTGCGACGCTCGCCGTCCCATTGACGAGGAGCCGACCCATGCGCGCACCACTCGCCGCCGCCCTGCTTTTGTCCGCGATCGCCGGACCGACCCTGGCCCAGACCCCGCCCGCGACCATCGGCCAACAGTACGTCCCCGCCCCCTGGTGGATGCGCGATCCGGTGATCGCGTCGATCGGCTATGTCCGGGTCGAGCTTCAGGCCAATCGCGCGGGCTTCTCCGCCACCTTCCAGGTCGTGGACCGCAGCGTGGCGGAGGCGTCCCGGAAGGCCGCCGATCAGGTCCGGGCCCTCAGCCAGACCCTGGCGGCTTATGGCGTCGAAAAGGTCCGCGTCGAGACCAGCCTGTCGACCCAGCCTCTCTACGACCAGTACCGAGACGAGAACGGCGTCCTGCGCGACAACACCCGGGCCGACCGGATCGAGCGCTATCAGGCCCAGGCGACGGTCAGCCTGTCGGTGCGCGACGTCGCCCTGCTGGAGCGGATCTATGCCACGGTCGTGGCGTCCCAGCCCAATTCGATCAGCCAGGTCTATTTCAGCCTGGAACCCGACAACGACGCCAAGACCAATCTGGCCGGGGCCGCCATGCGCGATGCCCGGACCCGGGCCGAGGCTGCGGCCCGAAACGCCGGAGCCACCCTGGGGTCCGTTCGCGTGATCGATCCCACCGGCCGCGCCTGCCAGACCGATGTACTGGCGGGCTGGCCGTCCTATGGGTCGGGCCCGTCCCAGGCGACGACCGTGGAGCCCTATGAGGTCATGGGGGCACGGGCGATGGCGATGCCCTCACCCCCGCCGCCCCCGCCGCCGCCCGCTCCGGGCCAGGCCCCCAGCGAGGCACAGATCGAGGCGGCGCGGCTGGCCCTGCAGCCGCCGCTGCAGACCCTGACCGACCAGGCCTGCGTGGTCTATGGCCTGAACTGAGGTGGATTCGTTCGCGCCCGACCCGGCCTTTGCGTCCGGTTCGGTCTTCATCGCCGACTGGGACCTGTGCCACGTCCGGCTGCAGGACGACGCCCGGTTTCCGTGGCTGATCCTGATTCCGCGCGTTGATGGCGCGACGGAGCTGGACGATCTGTCAGGGGGAGACCGCGTCAGGCTGATGGAGGAGATCGTCCGGGCCGGAGATCGGGTGCGGGCGCTGGGCGAGGCGATGGGGCAGGCGGTGGAAAAACTGAACGTCGCCGCCATCGGCAATGTCACGGCCCAGCTGCATGTCCATGTGGTCGGCCGGCGCCGCGACGACGGCCTGTGGCCCGACCCCGTCTGGGGGCGAGGGCCATCGGTGCCCTATGCGGCCAGGTTCCGGACGGCGCTGGAGAGCCTGGAATCAGGCTAGCGCGAAATCGTGACCGGCACGGCGCGCCCGTCCAGCGTCAGCTCGCCGGTCCAGCCGGGCGCTCCGGCGCGCAGGACCAGCCGGCCCTGCGACCAGACCAGGGTCACCGCGTCGTCCGTGCGCTCGACCTGTTCGATGACGCCCAGTTCGCCCCGGCCCCCGTCCTTGCGCCACGCGCCCTCTACCGGTCGCCCGCTGCCGGGATCGGTCAAGGCCAGCGAGATCAGCGTGTTGCCGGCCGCATCCCTGACCCGCCACAGCCCGTCCAGCGGACCCATGCGCGCATCCATGCTGGTTTCGGCCTGGGCCACGCCGCGATTGTAGGCCTCCTCGGCCGTGGTCGGCGCGTATTCGTAGCTGCCGCGATAGGACTCGACCGCGACCGGGCGAACGATCGGACGTCGCGTGACATCGCCGCCCCCGTCGCCCTCGGCGACGATACGACCGAAATTCGACGGCGGCTCGTAAGGGCGAACGACCGGCGGCGCATAGACCGGGGTGCCATAGGGCACTGCGCCCTCCTGGGCGGTCGAAACAGCGAGAGAAATCAGCGCGATGACCAGCATGCCGACAGACTGTCGCCAGATGTCGGGCATAGCCAGTGGATACGGCGAACACGCGAAATTGTGATCGGTTTCCGGGGGTCGGGCCGCGACGTCGGCCATGCGGCCGTTTGCAGCGCAGCATCGCGTTGACACCGCCCCGCGGCGGTCCTTAAAGCCATGGCCCATCGGGCTTTCGCCTGAACGTCCCCGGTTTTGAGAACCCTTCGCATGTCGAACGCCCCGCCGGATCGAACCGTGATCCAGCCCAACGGCCGTCCCCGTCCGCTGTCGCCCCATCTTCAGACCTGGCGCTGGCACATCACCATGACCGCCTCGATCCTGTTCCGCTTTACCATCGGCGCGATCAGCGTCGGTGCCCTGATCGGCGTGGCGTGGCTGGCGGCGGTGGCCTTCGGTCCCGAGGCCTATGCGACGAGCCTGGCCCTCGCCGGATCACCGTTCGGCCTCTTCATCGGTTTCGGCCTGACGGTGGTCCTGTTCTCGCTGCTGCTGAACGGCGGCCGCCACCTGATCAACGACACCGGTCGTGGCCTGACGCTCAGGTCGGCCGACCTTCTGTCGAGCATCGCCGTCTATGCGCCGGTCCCGCTGGCGGCGGCCTTCTTCGCCCTGCTGTTCCTCTCGGGAAGGATTTCGCTGTGAGTCATGCCGCCCGGTACCGGAACGGCGTTCGCGTCTCGGAGCGCCACGGCGCAGGCGAATGGACGCTGGAAAAGATCCTGCTGGCCGCCCTGATGCCGCTGGGCCTCTGGAGCGCCTCGACCGCCTTCACCCTGTCAGGCCAGGGCTACGATGCCGTGCTGCAATGGTTCGCCAGCCCGGTGAACGCCGCCCTGCTGGCCGCCACCGCCCTGATCCTGTTCGGTTTCGCCAGCCTGGCCTGGAAGGTCATCATCGAGGACTACATCCATGTCGCAGGCACCAGGGCCTTGCTGATCGGCCTGGTGAACCTGATCTGTCTCGCAGCGGCGGCGGCGAGCGTTTTCTTCATCGTGCGGCTGGCGCTGGGCTCGGCGCCGCTGCCGGCCGGTTTCGGGATCTGACGACTGATGGCTTCCTACGAATTCGTCGATCACGCCTATGACGTCGTCGTCGTCGGTGCCGGGGGCTCGGGCCTTCGCGCCGCCTTGGGTGCCGCCCAGCAGGGCCTGAAGGTCGCCTGCGTCACCAAGGTCTTCCCGACCCGCTCGCATACCGTGGCGGCCCAGGGCGGCATCTCGGCCGCGCTGGGCAATATGGGCGAGGATTCGTGGAAGTGGCACATGTACGACACCGTCAAGGGGTCGGACTGGCTGGGCGACCAGGATGCCATCGAATATCTGGTCCGCGAGGCCCCCAAGGCCGTCTATGAGCTGGAACACTGGGGCGTGCCCTTCAGCCGCACCGACGACGGCAAGATCTATCAGCGCGCCTTCGGCGGCATGACGAAGAACTATGGCGAGGGCCCCGTCCAGCGGACCTGCGCCGCCGCCGACCGCACCGGACACGCCATCCTGCACACCCTCTATGGCCAGTCGGTGCGCCGCGAGGTCGAATTCTTCATCGAGTATTTCGCCCTCGACCTGATCATGGACGGCGGGACGTGCACCGGCGTCACGGCCTGGAAGCTGGACGACGGCACCCTGCACCGCTTCAACGCCAAGCTCGTCATCCTGGCCACCGGTGGCTATGGCCGCGCCTATTTCAGCGCCACCTCGGCCCACACCTGCACCGGCGACGGCAACGCCATGGTGCTGCGCGCCGGCCTGCCGCTCCAGGACATGGAGTTCGTCCAGTTCCACCCGACCGGCATCTATGGCGCGGGCTGCCTGATCACCGAGGGTGCCCGCGGCGAGGGGGGCTATCTGACCAACTCCGAAGGCGAGCGGTTCATGGAACGCTATGCCCCCTCGGCCAAGGATCTGGCCTCGCGCGACGTCGTCAGCCGCTCGATGACCATGGAGATCCGCGAGGGACGCGGCGTCGGCCCGAACAAGGACCACATCAACCTGCACCTGGATCACCTCGACCCGGCCGTGCTGCACGAACGCCTGCCGGGCATCTCCGAAAGCGCCAGGATCTTCGCCGGCGTCGATGTGACCAGGGAGCCGATCCCGGTCATTCCGACCGTCCACTACAACATGGGCGGCATCCCCACGAACTACCACGGCGAGGTCCTGACCAAGGTGGGCGGCAATGCCGACACCGTGGTCCCCGGACTGATGGCCGTAGGCGAGGCGGCCTGCGTGTCGGTGCATGGCGCCAACCGCCTGGGCTCCAACTCCCTGACCGATCTGGTCGTCTTCGGCCGCGCCGCTGGCCTGCGCGCCGGCGAGATCGTGGACAAGGCCTCGGCCGTGCCGACCGCGACCGCCGCCCACACCGACAGCCATCTGGCCCGTCTGGATCGCTTCCGCCGCGCCTCGGGCTCGACCCCGACCGCCCGGCTGCGCGGCGAGATGCAGCGGGCCATGCAGTCCGACGCTGCGGTCTTCCGCACCGGCGAGACCCTGGCCGAGGGCGTCGCCAAGCTGCGCGACATCCATGCCCGCGGCGCGGACATCCGGACCACCGATCGCGGCCTGATCTGGAACACCGACCTGATCGAGACGCTGGAATACGACAACCTGATCGATCAGGCCCTGGTCACGATCGAGAGCGCCGCCAACCGCAAGGAAAGCCGGGGAGCCCACGCCCGCGAGGACTTCCCCGATCGCAACGACGGCGAATGGATGAAGCACACCCTGGCCTGGAAGAAGCCTGGCGAAGGGGTCGTCATCGACTACCGCCCGGTGCACGAATACACGATGTCTTCGGACATCGACTATATCAAACCCAAGGCTCGGGTTTACTGAGGAACCGATGGTCCAGCTCACCCTTCCCAGGGGCTCCAAGCCCACGGCCGGCAAGGTCCACAAGGCTCCGGCCGGGGCCCGGAACGTCAAGACCTACAAGGTCTATCGTTACGACCCCGAGGTCGATGCCGACCCCCGGTGGGACGTCTACGAGGTCTCGGCCGACGACCACGGCCCGATGCTGCTGGACGCGCTGATCCATATCAAATCAACCATTGACCCGACCTTGACCTTCCGTCGGTCTTGCCGTGAAGGCATCTGCGGCTCCTGCTCGATGAACATCGACGGGCGCAACACCCTGGCCTGCACCAAGGGCTGGGACGAATGCTCGTCCTCGACCATCGCCATCAATCCCCTGCCGCACCAGCCGGTGGTCAAGGACCTGGTCACCGACCTGACCCTGTTCTACGCCCAGTACGACAGCATCAAGCCTTACCTCCAGTCCGACGACGCGGACCCGACCACGGAACGTCTCCAGTCGCCGGAAGACCGGGCGAAGCTGGACGGTCTGTACGAATGCATCCTGTGCGCCTGCTGCTCGACGTCCTGCCCCAGCTACTGGTGGAACCAGACGGAATACCTGGGCCCGGCGGCGCTGCTGCAATCCTATCGCTGGATCTCGGACAGCCGTGACGACAGGACGCAGGAGCGGCTCGACGACCTCGAGGACCCGTTCAAGCTCTACCGCTGCCATACGATCATGAACTGCGCCCAGGTCTGCCCCAAGGGCCTGAATCCCGCCAAGGCCATCGCCGAGACCAAGAAGCTGATGGTGGCCCCGAACCGCAGGAAGCAGGCGGCCTGATCAGACGGCAAGTCTGAGCCCGCAGTGGGCGGCGAAATGGCGAAAGTCCCCGTCTGCGGCGATCAGGGGCACGTCGATATCCAGACAGGCCTGGGCCACAAGGCTGTCAGCCAGCCTGGCCTGCAGCCCGAGAGCAAGGACCGCGCGGCGCGTCCCGCCGGCTCTTTCCCAGAATCCGTCCAGCAACGGCAGTCGCGACGCGATCTCCAGCACCTCGTCCAGTCGAGGCTCTGGCACGGGCCCGGATAGAAGCTCGGCAACCACCGGCGGCGGCAGGGCCAGGGCCTTGTCGATCAGGGCCGCCCGAACGGCGAACCGGGCCGGGCTGTCACGGCCGTGCAGGAAATGCAGAACGGCGCTGGTGTCCGCTGCAATCAAACTGCGGTTCCGTCAGCGTCGAACGTCCGATCTTCACGCAGGCGGTCAAGGTCGATGTCGAGCGGCACCTTTCCTTCCAGCGCGAGCATCTTGCGGCACCATTCAGCATGGTTCAGCGCCTCCAGCGCGCGGCGAAGCGTCTCGGTCAGCCCTTCACCCGTCGCACTCTGCGCCGTCGCCAACAGCTTCGCGGGCAGAAAGGCCGTGATTTTCCGCATCTCCGTCATGGGACAATGATGCCATATATCCAATACGGCATCAATATATGGCTTGTCTCTCGTCGAGGCCTTGGTATGACCCGCCCATGGCGAAGATCACCTATATCGAGCACGACGGTCGAGAGCACACCGTCGAGGTCAAGCCCGGCCTGTCCGTCATGGAGGGGGCCGTGCGCAACAACGTGCCCGGCATTGATGCCGACTGCGGCGGGGCCTGCGCCTGCGCGACCTGCCACGTCTATGTCGACGAGGCCTGGCGCGACAGGGCGGGAAAGGCCTCGGCCATGGAAGAATCAATGCTTGATTTCGCCGAGGCGGTCGAACCGAACTCGCGCCTGTCGTGCCAGATCCGGGTCAGCGACGCCCTGGACGGCCTGATCGTTCGTCTGCCCGCCAACCAGCACTGACGTTTTCAATCGCGTGAGGCCAGAGTCGGCCTTTGCGCGTTCCAGTACCGTGTCCATGTACCGCTTCCAGGATCGCCGCACCCAGGCGCGCAGCCCCGGCAATACGTCCGGCGTGGTAATTGCCGAGGGGCGTGAACTGAGTTGTCTGATTGCGGACATGTCAGATGGTGGAATACGGATCCGTCTCGACCGCGCCATGGCCCTGCCGGACACCGTCATCGTGGTCGACATCACGCGCGCCACGGCCTTCGAGGCGACGGTCGCCTGGCAGAAGGGCGTCGAGGTGGGGCTGAAGGTCGGCCAGGGCACCAATGTGCGCGGCCTGGTGCCGTCGCGACTGGCACAGGCCCGTCAGGCCTGGGTCCGGGCCAGCGCCCTCTGATGGTCAGTTCAGCCGCATCCGCAACCGGTCCATGCTGACCTTGTGCACCGGACCGTCCTGACCCGCGAAGCCCCGCGCCTGGCCAAGAGCATCCAGCGCTCCGGCCAGGGCGCCCTGTTTCTCCCGCGCGGCGGCCACGTCGAGCCAGGGTCGGTGATCCTCGGGGGCGAGCAGGGCCCGGCGCACGGCCGAGCGTTCCGCCGCGACATAGTCCTCGGCCCGGATGGCCCGGCTGAACTGGACGTTTTGCAGGCGGATCAGCGCCTCCCTGTCGGTCACGGGCGCCATCAGCAGATCCAGGCGGTCTGCGACGTGAGGGGTCAATCCGGCCAGCAGCGCCCGGCGCGTCAGTTCCGACGGCATGACCACCCGTCCATGGCTGAAGGGGTCCAGGGCGACCGGCCCGGCCGAGGTCTCGACCCGCAGCAGGAAATGATTGGGGAAATCGACGCCGGCGGCCTTCAGACCCGTCACACGGGCCGCATCCAGGTAAAAGATCGCCAGGGCCGCCGACAGACCCCTGCGCCGTTCCGCGACCGCAATCACATCCGTATTGGCCGGGTCGTCAAAGGTCAGAAGATCGCCCGTGAACCTGAAGTCCGCCGCCATGGTCTCGGCGAGGGCATCGTCCGGGCTCTCGCCTTGGATCCGCTCGGCCAGCCGCTCTCTCGCCGCCTCGGCCAGGCGTCGCACCGGTACCGGATCGCGAAACGGATGATCATGGATCGCACAGGCGATGGCGGCTTCGAGCAAGGGAAAGGCGTCGTCGTCGGCCAGACCGGCCCGGGCCAGCATCCGCTCCGCGTCGTCTCTTGTCATGGCGACGTCCCCCGACGGCGCGTCCCGGATCCCCGGGACTAGAGACCGCGACGATGGCGCGGAAACCGGCCGGGCACCAGCGTCACCGTATCCACGCGCAGGATCATGCCCCTGAGACCGGGTCTTTGGCGCAACACGGCCTGCCCGGCCGCGCGCAGTCGCTCCAGCTGGACGGGCTTCAAGGCCGTCAGCGCAGCCTCGGGCGTGGCGCGCCGCTTGACCTCCACCACGGCCAGAACGCGGCCCTTGCGCGCCAGAATGTCGATCTCGGCCCCCGGCGTCTTCAGCCGAAACCCCAGGATCTGATAGCCCTTCAGCATCAGCCAGACCGCGGCGATCCATTCGGCGGCGTGGCCCTCCACAAAGGCCCGGCCGCCCCGGGCCCGACGCTGTGCGGATGCCGCCTTGACCGGCTGAACCGGCCGTCGGACCCGTTCGGGCTTCATCCCCGCCCCTGCAGCTCCAGCGCGCGGCGATAAAGCGCCTTTCTGGGCAGATCGAGCGCTCGCGACACCTCCGACGCCGCCTCGCCGGGTGCCAGACGGGCCAGGGCTTCGGTCAGGGCCGCATCGGCGTCGGCCGCACTGGCGGTCTCGGTCTCGCCCGGCCCGATCACCACGACAATCTCTCCCTTCGGTCCATCCAGCGCCGGGTCCATGGCCAGCGCATCCAATGATCCCCGCACGCAGGTCTCGAACATCTTGGTCAGTTCCCGGCAGACCGCGGCCGGGCGCGGACCCAGCACCGCCGCCATATCGGTCAGGCTGGCGCGCAGCCGGGGTCCGCTCTCGAACAGGACCAGGGTCTGGCGCGCGTCCTTCAGTTCGGCCAGAATCGCCTGGCGCCCGGCCGACCGGGGCGGCAGGAAGCCGGCGAACATCACCCGATCGGCGGGCAGACCCGACAACACCAGCGCTGCCAGCAGGCTGGACGCCCCCGGAACCGGATGCACCGGCAGTCCCGCCGCGATCACCGCCCGGGCCACCACGAAGCCGGGATCGGACACGACCGGCGTCCCGGCGTCCGACACCAGGGCCACGACCGCCCCCTCGCCGATCCTCCGGATCGCCAGCTCCGCCGCATGGGCCGAGGCATGGTCGTCGCAGCGTTCCAGCCGCGCCTTCAGCCCATAGGCCCCGAGCAGACGGGCCGAGACCCGCGTATCCTCGGCCAGCACCAGATCCGCCGCCGCCAGCACGTCCAGGGCCCTCAGCGTCATGTCGCGCAGGTTCCCGATCGGCGTGGAGACCAGATAAAGGCCCGCCGACACCGGACGGGGCGGCGGGGCGGTCGGCGGAAAGGGACTGGGCTCGCTCATCGGCCGACCGTGCCACATTCCTCCCTGCGAGCGAAGCGAACGGGGGAGGATCAGGTCAGCAGCGTCTTCAGGACGGCATCGAGCACCGGACGTCCGCGCGCCGTCGCCGCCAACCGGCCCTCCGCCACCCGAACGAAACCGTCCTCGATCAGCCCGGCCACCGGGCCGGTCTTGATCGACAGACCGAGAACAGACAGGTCACCGATCCCGACGCCCTCGACTGTCCGCAGGCCCAGCAGCACCCGCTCCTCGGCGGTCTCGCGTGCATCGAGGCGCGAGGTCTCCGTCCATGGCCGACCGGCCGCGACCCCCTGGACATAGGGTCCGATCCTGCGCTCGGCGACGGTCGCGGTCCGCGTGCCGTCCAGCGTCAAACGTCCGTGTGCCCCCGGCCCGACCCCGACATAGTCTCCACCGCGCCAGACATGCAGGTTATGCGCCGACCGGGCAGCGACGCCCCGCGCATGGTTGGACACCTCATAGGCGTCGAACCCGGCCGCCGCGAGAACGCCCTGCGTGGCCTCATAGAGATCCGCCGCCCGGTCCTCGTCGGGCGGAACGAGGGTCCCGCGCTCATATGCCCGTCCGAACGCCGTCGCCGCCTCTATGGTCAGCTGATAGGGCGAGACGTGCTCGAACCCCAGGTCGACCGCCTCGGTCAGGGCGGTGGACCAGGCTTCGACCGTCTGGTCGGGCAGGGCATAGATCAGATCGATCGACAGGCGCCCGAACACCGATCCCGCCACCCCGATCGCGCGCCGGGCCTCTGCCGCCGAATGATTGCGCCCGAGGAAGGCCAGGGCCGCATCGTCCAGCGACTGCACGCCCAGAGACAGCCGGTTCACGCCGGCGTCCCTCAGCGCCCCGAAATGGGCGGCCTCGGCGTCGGTCGGATTGGCTTCCAGCGTGATCTCGACCTCCCCGCCCTGCGGAAACAGCGCCCGCGCTCGCTCGATCACCCGCGCCACGGCGTCCGGCCGCATCAGCGAGGGCGTGCCACCGCCGAAGAAGAGGGACGCCAGCGGCCGCGGGCCCAGCAATGCGGCCTGCGCCAACAGATCGGTCAGGATGGCCTCGACCAGCCCTGCCTGTTCGTCGCGCCGGCCCCGGTCCCGCACCACGTTGAAATCGCAATAGGGGCAGATGCGGGCGCAATAGGGCCAGTGCACATAGACGGCGACCGCACCGGGGGCCTCAGTCAATGAGCGCGGCCTTCAGCATCGCAAAGGCCCGGGTCCGGTGGCTCAACCTGTCCTTCAGCGCGGGATCCATCTCTCCGAAGGTCTGCGAATGCCCCTCGGGGATGAAGATGGGGTCATAGCCGAAGCCGCGCTCGCCGCGACGGGGGAAGGTCACGACGCCGTCCACGCGGCCCTCGACGACCACGCACGGCCCGTCGGGCCAGGCCACAGCGAGGGCCGATGTGAACCAGGCCGTGCGGTCGCGCGCGCCCAGTTCCTCCAGCCGCGTCTCGATCTTGTCCATGGCCAGATTGAAGTCCCTCTGCGGGCCACCCCATCGTGCGGAAAAGATCCCGGGCGCACCATCCAGAGCGGCGACCGACAGGCCCGAATCGTCGGCGAGGCAGACTTCACCGCAGAAGGCCGCGGCATGCCGGGCCTTCAGCATCGCATTCCCGACGAACGTGGCCTCGGTTTCGGCGGGTTCGGGCAGATTCACCTCGGTCGCGGTGACCAAGGTGTAATGTCCGTCCAGAAGCGCGTGGATTTCGCGAGCCTTGCCGGCATTGTGGGTTGCGGCCACCAGCCGCATCCCCTTGATAAGCTTCAGATTCATCGAAACCCCGGTGACCGTAACAATTCATTGCCTAAGTTTAATATCGTTAAACGATATGTAACGTGACTGGAAGGCACGCACGTCCTATCTATGATCTCAAGAACGGCAGCCACGACGTTCCCCGGTTTGATCGAAACGAGCAAATCGAAGCCTGTGGTTAAAGAATGCGGGCAATAAATGACCCGCTTCAGGATCGAAAGAATAGTACGATGAACACGATGAACGCCTCGCTGATGATGGACAAGGTCGGCACCGTCCTGGTGAACGCCGCCCTCCTCGCCGCCCTGCCGACCGCCCTGGTCGCCATCCTGGTCCAGGCCTTCTAGGAAGGGTGCCAGCATTTCGTGTCGCTATGGTCGCGACGCGGTCGCTCCCGACTTGAGCGACGATTGAAAATGACACTTGTCGCTCAGGCAGCAAGGCATAGCCAGGCCTGCGGCCGATCGAAGATCGGACCGGGGGGCGAGCCGAGCGTTGGCGACACGCTTCAAAAAAGAGAGCTTTGACGCCAGTGATGAAGAACGCGATGAAGACAGCCGCGTCGGGGTTCACCGGACCCCGCGCGGTCATCGCGACCTGATCCTTCCGGCAGAGGCCTTCCATGCCCCCCGAGCGGCCCGAACGACGCCCGACGAAATGGCCCACGCCGGGCCTTCGCGCGCCGTTCCCGCTGCCGTTCAGATCCCCGTTCAGGACACTCGGCCCCGGATCGGTTTCCAGCCTGCTGAAGATCGCGCTGGACGTCGCCTATGTCCTGCTCATGCTGATCACGGCCGTGCTGCTGCTGCTGTTCGTGGCGGCCATCTTCATTCCGGTCAGCCAGTACAATATCACCTTCACGGATGATGACGGCGGCACCCAGCAACCATTGACGCGCGCGCTCGTCCTGTTTGGTGTGGGGGCCTTTTCCGCCTATTTCGGCGGCTTCCTGCTGATCCTGCGAAACCTGCGAATGATCTTTCGGACACTGACCATGGGCGACCCGTTCCAGCCGGACAATGTGCGCCGCCTGCGCCAGATCGGGCTGATCCTGGCGGTCGTTACGGCCGGCGTCTGGCTGGCCCAGGGCATGGTGGCCGCGCGGCTGGCTCCGGGCGTCATGGACTCGCAAGGGCTGGGCGAACTGCTGACCCCCATTTTCTCGGTGCTGGTCGTCTTCGTCCTCGCCGAGGTGTTCCGCGAAGGCGCGCGGCTGAGGCGCGAAGCGGAGCTGACGATCTGACCATGGCCATTCGCGTTCAGCTGGACAAACTCCTGGTCGAGCGGCGCATGTCGCTGACCGAACTCGCCGACCGGGTGGGTGTCACCCTGGCCAATCTGTCGATCCTCAAGACCGGCAAGGCGCGGGCCGTGCGGTTCTCGACGCTTTATGCGCTGTGCCGCGAACTGGACTGCCAGCCCGGCGATCTGCTGGTCTATGAGCCCGGCCCGCCCGAGCCGGACGCCGACGGCGAAGATTCCTGAACCCGTGGCGCGCCGCCCGCCCCCGGACCTGACCCCGGAAGACCGTCGTATCTGGGCCCGTGTGGCGGGGTCGGTGACGCCGCCCCGAACGCGAAAGGCCGCGCGCGTCACCCCCGGCGCCCTCCTGCCGGACGAGCCTCTGAAGCCCGCGACGATCAAGGTTCCCAAGCCCCCCGGCCCGATGAAGCCAAAGGCCTCGACCCGGATCCGGGCGGCCGTGCCGATGGTCCCGAAGCCCGCCCCCGCGCCGCCCAGGGCCGTCCCCGAAGAACTGGAACCCCGTCGCCAGCGCCGCCTGTCGCGCGAGCGCGATCCGATCGAGGCCTCCATCGACCTGCATGGCTTTTCCCGGTTCGAGGCCGAAGACCAGCTGCGCGCCTTCCTGATGGCGTCGCAGGCACGAGGCCTGCGCGCCGTCCTGGTCGTCACCGGTCAGGGCCGCCGGGGTGGCGGCATCATCCGCGCCTCGATCCACGAATGGCTGCAGGGCCACGCGCTGAGGGGCATCGTCTCCGGCTTCGCCATGGCCCACCGCCGCCACGGCGGCGACGGCGCCATCTATGTGACGCTGAAACGCCGCTAGTTCAGCGTCAGGCCATGCCCGGCCGCCAGGGCCGACAGCACGACCATCGGCCGCGGGCCCCAGTGGGCGATGACCTCGGACGCCGCCAGCGAACCCAGCTTGCCGGACTGCTCCAGCGTCAGGCCCCGCGCCAGGCCCAGAAGGAAGCCGGCGGCGTACTGGTCGCCCGCGCCCGTCGTGTCGATGACCTTGTCGACGGGAAAGGCCGCGACCGGGACCCGGTCGTCGCCCGAAAGAATAACGGAGCCGTGCTCGCCGCGCGTGATGGCGGCGATGTCGACCATCGAGGCCAGTTGCGCGGCGGCGGCGTCGAAGTCGTCGGTCTCGAACAGGGCGGCCAGTTCGCCCTCATTGGCCAGGACGATGTCGGCCGAAGCCTCGATGAAGGCCAGCAATTCGGCGCGCCAGCGGGCGACGACGAAAGTGTCCGACAGGGTGATGGCGACCTTGCGCCCGGCAGCATGGGCGGCGGCGGCGGCGGCCTCGAAGGCCGCACGGGCCGGGGCCGGATCGAACAGATAGCCTTCCAGATAGACGATGGCGCTGGACCCGATCAGATCGGCGTCGATATCGGCGACCGACAGCTGGTTCGCAGCGCCCAGGAAGGTGCACATGGTGCGCTGGCCGTCGGGTGTCACATTGATCAGGCAACGGCCGGTTCCGGCCCCGCCTTCGAGGACGGGCGTGTCGAAATGGACGCCCGCCGCGCGGATGTCGTGGCTGAAGACCTGGCCCAGGGTGTCGGGCGCGACCTTGCCGATATAGGCTGCCAGGCCGCCGAAACTGCCGACGCCCGCGACCGTATTCCCCGCCGAACCCCCCGAGGCCTCCACGCCCGCGGCCATGGCGTCGTAAAGGGCCGCGCTCTGGGTCTCGTCAACCAGCTGCATCGAGCCGGGCGTCAATGATTGCGCGGCCAGGAAGGCGTCGTCGCAGGGGCTCAGGACATCGACGATGGCATTGCCGACGGCGCAGACGTCATAGGTGGGGGCGTTCCGGGTCATGACGGCCCCATAGCGGGCGCGGCGATCCAGCACCAGTCCCGCCTACCCTCAAGCTCAAAAAGATATAAGGACATCCTTATGTTCATGAGAGGCCTTCGATGACCGAAATCGCCGTCCTGACGCCCGCCGCCGGTGATGGCACCTATGGCCCGCACTGGCCGGTGGTGCTGGAGCGACTGTCGGCCGCCCTGGCCCTGACCGGCGTCACCACGCGTCCGATGGCCTGGCCGGACCATGCCGGGGATGCGTCGGCTCTGGTCGAGTTACCACTGGTCCTGCCCTTACTGGCCTGGGGCTATCACCAGCATCACGCCCTGTGGCTGGAGGCGACACGGACCTGGGCGGCGGCAGGCGTGCGGCTGGCCAACCCCGCCAGCGTCCTGGGCTGGAACTCCGACAAGGCCTATCTTCGACGTCTGGAAGCGGCGGGCATCGCTATCCCCCCGACGGCCTGGAGCGATGGCGTCACCCCGGAACAGGTCGAGGCCGCCTTCGACCGGTTCGGGACCGAAACCCTGATCGTCAAGCCGACGGTCTCCGGCGGGGCCTGGAAGACGCTGAAGATCGGGCGGGGCGAGGCCCTGGTCGATGCGCCGGAGGGGGCCACCATGATCCAGCCCTTCCTGCCCGACCTGGCCACGGCGGGAGAACTGTCGCTGCTGTTTTTCGGCGGGAAATTGAGCCATGCCGTCCTCAAGACCGCAGCGCCCGGCGATTTCCGCATCCAGTCCCAGTTCGGCGGCCGCTATGAGGCGGTCGCCCATCCCCCGGAGGAGGCGCTGGCCCTCGCCGACCGGGTGCTCGCGGCGATCGAGGAGCCCCTGCTCTACGCCCGCATCGACATGGTCGAACACGAAGGGCAGTGGCTGCTGATGGAGGCCGAGCTGATCGAGCCGGACTTCTATTTGTCGGAGGCTCCGGATCGGGGTCTGCTCTTCGCCGAAGCCGTGCGGGCGCGGCTGGCCGGCTGAAAGGCGTCGCCGGTCGCCGTCATCAACCCCCGCGCCGGGCACAGGTCGGAGATCACGCATCCCGGGCAGTTCGGCTTCCGCGCCGTGCAGGTGTAGCGGCCGTGCAGGATCAGCCAGTGGTGGGCCTTGGGCAGGAAGGCTTCCGGCACAATCCGGTGCAGCTGGTCCTCGACCTTGTCGGCGGTCGCGGCATTGGCGAGGCCCAGCCGGTGCGAGACGCGGAAGACGTGAGTGTCCACGGCGATGGCCGGCTCGATCCCCAGCTCGTTCAGGACCACGCTGGCCGTCTTTCGACCCACGCCGGGCAGGGCCTGAAGATCGGCCCGGTTCAGCGGTGTCACCCCGCCGTGCCGCTCCAGCAGGATGCGGGACAGGGCGATGACGTTCCTCGCCTTGTTCCGGTACAGGCCGATCGAGGCGATGTAGGGGACCAGCCCCTCCTCCCCCAGCGCCAGCATCTTCGCGGGCGTATCGGCGACGGCGAACAGCTTTTCGGTGGCCTTGTTGACCGCGACGTCCGTGGCCTGGGCCGACAGGGCGACGGCGACCACCAGGGTGAAGGAGTCCTGAAACGTCAGTTCGGTCTTCGGCTCCGGCATGATCTTCGACAGCCGTTCGAAGATCGTCTCGACCCGGTCCTCGTCCGGCGGCCAGGCGAACACCGGGACCGGCGCACCGGTCATGATGCCACCGGGCTTCTTGCCGGGCTTGCGGGCGGGCGTCTTCAAGCGGCCTCGCGCGACAGTCGGGGGTCGATCCCCAGCGCCACGATGGCCTCGACGGCCGCCCGTTCGCCCTCTTCCCAGGCCCCGTGGGCCGTCCCGTAGAAGCCTTTCGACGTCGCCTCGCCCGCGACGAAGATCCGGTCCTCGACCGGCCGGGCCAGCCGCGCCCGCGCGCCGGTCCCGGGGTCGCCCTGTCCCGGCAGGACATGGGAATAGGCCCCCATGGAGAACGGCTCGGCGCCCCACATGGAGGTCGCCAGCGGGGTCAGGCGCCGCCGGAAGCCGGAGCCCAGCAGGTCGACCAGTTCGCCGGCCGCGAAATCGAAGAAGGCGTCCGGGCCATCCGCCTCAAGCCCCCAGGCCAGATCGCCGCCGAAACAACCCTCGATCATCGGCCGGCCGAACGGGCGCAGGTGATAGCCACCGGTCTGGGCGGTGTCGCTGCGGCCCCAGAGCTGGCTGTCGGGGGGGAAGTCATCCGCGCCGTCGACCGCCATGTGCAGCTTGGACGCCAGCCCCAGGGGCGCGCCCGCTGCCGCCTCGATCAGGTCGGGCAGCGGCGGATCGAACCGGACCGTTTCGGAAGCGATCACCGAGGTGGGCAGGGTCAGGACGACCGCCCTGGCCTCGATCCGCCCCCGGGCGGTGTCGATCTTCAGCACCGGCCCGGACCGGTCAATCCGCTCGACGGGGCAGTTCAGCACCACCGGCACATCGCGGCCCAGGGCCTCGACCAGGGTGCCATAGCCCTCCAGCACCCGCCAGTTCACGCCGGTGTCCTCGTAGGCATCGTAGTCGAGCGTCGAGACCTCGGCGAACCGGGCTCCGTTCAGCGCACCCGAGATCGCGTCCATGCGCCCGTTCCACCGCTCGCCGGGAATGAAAAGGTCCGACGCGGGCCGGTCCTGACCCCCCTCGGCGGCGCGCGCGACCCGGTCGTCGAAGGCGGCGTAGGCTTCACCGAACTGTTTCTGCTCATCAGCGGTCAGGCCCAGGTTGAAGGCCTGCTGTCGCCAGGGCGGCGGGGTCTCGTCGAGCGTGAACCCTGCGGCGCGCCCCTTGATGGCCAGAACGTTCCGGTCGGCCGAATGCAGCCAGCCACAGCCGAGATCGAGGCCGTGCCCCTCGCGCCGGATCGTGTGCGCCCGGCCTCCGACCCTGTCGCGCGCCTCAAGCACGATGCAGGCGACACCGGCGGCCGCCAGCCGACGCGCGGCCGACAGCCCGGCGGCACCCGCGCCGATCACGGCGACATCGATGGAGGAAGGCAGGCGGAGGGGCTGGGTCATGGGCTCTGGAATGCGCGGAAACATGACGTGTTCAGGGAACCTGACAACCGGTTATTGATTTTTGGACGATACAGTCCATTTTATGCCGCATCCTCCCCCGGATGCTCTTCCCCGACGCCCGCTGTTCAGAGATTTCGACCCATGGCCCTCCCCCCTGTCGTCAAGAAGCGCCTGCCCCTGATCCTGGCGGTCGTCGTGGCCGTCGGCCTGGTCATCGGTGGCGGCCTGTGGTGGACCAACAAGCAGCGGTGGGAATCGACCGACAACGCCTTCGTCCAGGCCGACACCACCCTGGTCAGTCCCCAGATCGACGGCTACGTCGCCGAGGTTCTGGTGTCCGACAACCAGCGGGTCGAACAGGGTCAGATCCTGGTGCGTCTGGATGACGCGGACGCCAAAGCCAGGCTGGCCCAGGCCGAGGCCAATCTGGCGGCCCTGCTGGCGGCGGTCGACAATGTCGATGCCCGGGCGGCCCAGGAACAGGCCATGATCGCCTCGCGCGCGGCCGGCGTGGCCCAGGCTCGTGCCCAGGCCAACCTGGCCCAGGCCCAGGTCCAGCGGTATTCCACCCTGCAGCGTCAGGGCTGGGTCTCGCAGCAGCGCATCGAGACCGAACAGGCGGGGGCCCAGACCGCCGCCGCCTCCGTCGCCGAAGCCCAGGCCGCCCTGGTCGCCGAACAGCGCACGGCCGGCGTCCTCGGCTCGACCCGCAGCCAGAGCCTGGCCGCCGTCGAGCAGGCCCGCGCTGCGGTCGAACTGGCCCGCACCAATCTGGACCGCACCGTCATCCGCGCGCCCGTCGCCGGCGTCGTCGGCGCGCGCGGCGTCCGTGCCGGACAGTATGTCCGCCCCGGAGGCCAGCTGCTGTCGCTGGTGCCTCTGGGCGACACCTATGTGGTGGCCAACTTCAAGGAGACCCAGCTGGGTCGCCTGCGTCTGGGCCAGACCGTCCACATCTCGGCCGACGCCTTCCCGGATCAGGACCTGACCGGCCGGATCGAAAGCTTCGCGCCGGCCACGGGGGCCGAGTTCGCCCTGATCCCGGTCGAGAATGCGACCGGCAATTTCACCAAGATCACCCAGCGGGTGCCGGTCCGCATCCTGGTGTCGCGCGCCGACGGCGGCGCGGCCCTGCGCCCCGGCCTGTCGGTCGAGGTCAAGGTCGATCTGAAGAGCCCCGGCGGGCCCAGCTTCGCCGAAGCCGCCGTCGGACCGACCCGTCTTGCCGATGCCGGAACCGCGACCGCCCAATGACCGCCGCCACCCTGGACGGTGCCCCGGCCCCGATCGCCCCGGCGACGGCCGAGCCGAAGGTCAACTGGACCTTCCTGATCCTGGGCTTCGCCGGGATGGTGATCGGCCAGTTCATGGCTATCCTGGACATCCAGATCGTCGCCTCGTCCCTGCCCCAGATCCAGTCGGGCGTCGGGGCGTCGGCCGATCAGATCAGCTGGATCCAGACCGCCTATCTGATCCCCGAGGTCGTGATGATCCCCCTGTCGGGATATCTGTCGCGGCTGTGGGGCACCCAGAAGGTGTTCATGATCAGCTGCGCCGGCTTCGTGCTGATGAGCATCGCTGTGGGCCTGTCTTCCTCGGTCGAGGTGATGATCGTCTTCCGGGCCATCCAGGGCTTCGTCGGCGGGGCCATGATTCCCACCGTCTTCGCCGTGGCCTTCACCGCCTTCCCGGCGTCCAGACGCGTCACGGCATCGGTCTTCATCGGCCTGATCGTGACCCTGGCCCCCACCATCGGGCCGACGCTGGGCGGCCATCTGACCGAGGCGCTCAGCTGGCGCTGGCTGTTCTTCATCAATGTGCCGTTCGGCCTGTTGTCCTTCTTCCTGGTCTGGCGCTACGCCAGGTTCGACAAGGGCGACCCCGGTCTGTCCAGGGGCTTCGACTGGTGGGGCCTCGGCCTGATGGCCACCTTCCTGATGAGCCTTCAGTTCGTGCTGGAGGAGGGGTCGAAGAACAACTGGTTCGCCGACGACCTGATCCTGCTGCTGTCGGTCGTGGCGGCGGTCACCGGACCGACCTTCGTCTGGCGCTCGCTGACCTACTGGAATCCGGTGGTCGAGCTGCGCGCCTTCAACAACCGAAACTTTCTGGTCGGCATCGTAATGACCTTCACCGTCGGCGCGGCCTTGTTCGGGGGCAGCTTCCTGCTGCCGCTGTTCCTGTCGCGCGTGCGGGACTATTCGCCGGCCGAGGTCGGCACGACCCTGGTGGTGTCGGGTCTGGCCATGTTCATGACGGCCCCGATCGCCGGGCGGCTGGTCCGGATCCTGGATCTGAGGATCCTGATGTGCGGCGGCTTCGTCATGGCGTCGTGGGGCATGTGGGACGCCCGTACCGTCACCACCGAGTGGGGATTCTGGGAATTCGCGGGCATCCAGGCCCTGCGCGGGTCCGGAATCATGCTGGCCATGCTGGCGGCCCAGCAGGTCACGATGTCGACCATGCCGCCGCACATGGTCAAGAACGCCTCGGGCCTGGTGAACCTGTTCCGCAACGTGGGCGGGGCCTTCGGTCTGGCCTTCCTGAACACCTCCCTGACCACCAATACCGCCATTCACCTGGGCGAGCTGACCAGCGGCATCAGCATCGGCGACACCCGGATGCAGGAGATGCTGGCCGGCATATCGGCCCGCATGACCGGCTCCATCGACCCCGACGGCGCCGCGATGAAGGCGATGTACGGCATGCTGAACCGGCAGGCGACGACGCTGGCATTCGGCGACGCCTTTGCCATGCTGGCGATCGGCTGCGCCGTCGGGGCCTGCGTCACCCTGCTGGCCCAGCCGGTCAAGCCGGGCAGTGTGGCACCGGCCACGGATGCCCACTGATGGCCCGCGTCGCCGGTCAGATCGACGAACGGAAGTCCGAGGCCATCCTGGACGCGGCCATGGACCTGTTCGCCGAAAAGGGCGCCGCCGCCTCCATGGACGCGATCGCGCGCCGGGCGGGGGTGTCCAAACAGACGCTCTACAACCGGTATGGCTCCAAGACCGACATCGGCCGGGCCCTGGCCGAGCGCCGGTCCGACCTGATCACCGCCCCGCTGCGTGCCGGAGGCGATCCACTGACGGTGCTGACCGCCCTGGCCGAGACCATGCTGACCAAGCTGTGCACCGCCGACGGGCGCAGCTCCATGCGGGGCGTCGCCCTGATGTCGCCCCACGCACCGGACCTGGCCGAGGCCGTCTATGACGCGGGGCCGGGCGAAAGTCTGCGCCGCCTGGCGCAATGGCTGTCGCAACAGGACCGTGAGGGCCTGATCCGGGTGCCCGATCCCGAACTGGCGGCCGAGATGTTCAGCGGCATGACCATGGGCCACGGGCATCTGCGCGGCATCCTGGGGATCGACGAGCCGCGCGCCATCGACATCCCCGCCCGCGCCCGCGAGACCGCCCGGCGCTTCCTTCGCGCGTTCGCGGTCTGACTTCTCGCCGCCCCGGCATCGCGCTAGAACCCGGCGGCACGCTGCGTCCGGGCAGCGGGCACGCCAGAAGGATGCCCTTTCATGCTGATCGCCTTTTCCGCCTGGCCCGAGATCGATGCCCGCCTGAAGGCGACGAAGACCGTCGTCATCCCGATCGGCTCGAACGAACAGCATGGCCCGACCGGCCTGCTCGGCACCGACTGGCTGTGCCCGGAAATCATCGCCCATGCGGCGGAGAAGGCCGACGACGGCCTGATCGTCGCGCCCACCTTCAACATCGGCATGGCCCAGCATCATCTGGCCTTCGCCGGAACGATCTCCTTGCGGCCGTCGACCTTCATGGCCGCCATCTCCGACTGGGTGTCCTCGCTCCACCGCCACGGCTTCGAGCGGATCTATTTCCTGAACGGCCACGGCGGCAATGTCGCCACCATCGAGGCGACCTTCTCGGAGCTCTATGCCGAATGGAGCTTCGTCGACGAACCCGCGCCCTTCGTGCTCAAGCTGCGAAACTGGTGGGACCTGCCGGGCGTGAACAGCCTGTGCAATTCGATCTTCCCGACCGGCCACGGGATGCACGCCACCCCGTCCGAAATCGCGGTCACCCAGGCCGCATATCCCGACCGGATCAAGACGGCCGACTATTCGCCTCAGATCGCGCCGTCCGGCCCGATCCGCGATGCCGCCGACTATCGCGCGCGCTTCCCCGACGGCCGGATCGGCTCGGATCCTGCCCAGGCCAGCCCGGAAAAGGGCCAGCGGATCATCGATGCCGCCGTGCCCGCCCTGCTGAAGGACGTCGTCGCCTTCGCCAATGAACCCTTGCCCACCTGACGAAACCGGCCCAAGCCCCTGACATGACCCCGCTCGACAAGACGATCCGCAACGGCAAACGCGCCGCCCGCAATGCCCGCTCGGCGGGTGACAATGCGGTCCACGGCGGCGAGATGCTGCGCGCGGCCTCCGACGTCATCGCCGCCCGACTCAACATCATGGCCGAGGGACTGGCCAATCCCATGAAGGCCGACATGCGCGAGATGTCGCTGATGGGCACCGAGAAGGTCGAGGCCATGACCGCCTCGGCCACCGCCGTCGCCAACAACCTCGGCGACCTGGCCGCCCGCGTGTCGAAGTCCGCCATGGACGAGGTCGGCCATGCCCGGGACGCCGCCTCCCGGATCGCCACGGCCGCCTCGCCCCTGGCCGCCGCGGCCGCCCACCACGACTACGCTGTCGCCTGGTGGGGCCGCGCGGCCGGTCAGATGCTGACCCTGAACACCGAACTGCTGAAGGCCCAGGCCGATGCGCTCAGGCCCATTCATTCTGCAGCCGTGGCGAACGCGAAGCGGCTCAAGCGGTAGGAACAGCGACGCTTTCCGGGCGTTCGGTCCTCGTCATCCACAAGGAACGACGACCATGGCCGACCCCAGGACCCAGGACACCGAAAAACACCCCGGCATGCTGGGCGACGGCACCGAGGAACAGAACCTCAATCAGCCCGGCGATCGATCCAGGCGGATCAAGGAAGACGAAGTCGACGAAGCCTTCGGCGGCGACGAAAAAGGCTGAAGCCGCTCACCCGGTCCGGATGACCGCCCCGTCGATCCGGACCGGCCAGGGCGTCAGCTTGCCGCCTGCGCACGGCCCCCCGACGCAGGCCCCCGACAGCGGTTCGAACACCGCTCCGTGCCAGCCGCACAGGATCAGCGACCCGTCCGGCGTCAGATAGCGGTCCAGCTCGATGGCGATCGGAAAGCCCTGGTGAGGGCAGCGATCGACCCAGCCGGCGACCTCGCCGGCCTTGCGCACCACAAAGCCGTGGAACCAGGCCTCGCCGATCTGCAGCACAAAGCCCCGCGACCCCGGCTCGGCGATGTCGTCCAGCGCGCACAGGGCCACGCCGGCCGGCGTCGTCCAGACCCGCTTTCGCCCCGACACGGGCGTGTCGCTCATTCGCGTTCGGCCTTGAGCGGTCGGGACAGCAGGGCCTCGATCATGGCCTCGACCGTCGTCTCGCCGGCCAGCAGCGCGGCGGTCGCCTCGCAGATCGGCATCTCCACGCCCAGCCTGTGCGCCAGTTCGCGCACGGCCGGCGCGCTTTCATAGCCCTCGGCGACCGAGCGTTTTCCGGCCAGCGCCTGTTCGATCGACTGGCCCTCGCCCAGCGCCAGCCCCAGGCTCATGTTGCGCGACTGCGGGCTGGAGCAGGTCAGGACCAGATCGCCCAGGCCGCACAGCCCCGCCACCGTTTCCGGCTCCCCGCCGAGCGCGACCCCCAGCCGCGTCATTTCGGCGAAGCCGCGCGTGATCAGGGCGGCATGGGCCGACTTGCCCAGCCGCCGCCCCTCCGACAGGCCGCAGGCGATCGCCAGCACATTCTTGATCGCGCCCCCGACCTCCGCCCCGATCAGGTCCGTGGCCAGATAGGGCCGGAAGCCGGGACCCGACAGGGTCTCCATCAGGGCCTCGCCGAGACCGACGTCCGCACAGGCCAGGGTCACGGCCGTTGGCAGCCCCTTCGACACATCGGCGGCGAAGCTCGGGCCCGACAGGACGGCGGCGGGCGCATCGGGGATGGTTTCCGCCAGCACCTCGGTCATCAGCTTCAGCGAACCGCGCTCGATGCCCTTGGAACACAGGACGATCGGGGCCCCCGCCCGGTGGAAAGGCGCATAGGCTGCCAGCGTCGACCGCATGAACTGGGCCGGAGGCACCGCCAGCACCAGGTCGCACCCGGACAGCCCGTCCAGATCCGCCGTGACCGAAATCGTATCGTCCAGCGTCACGCCGGGCAGGAAGGCCTCGTTGATGCGGCGGTGGGTGATGCTGTCCACCACCTCCGGCTCGCGCGCCTGCAGGACCACCTTCAGTCCGGCTCGCGCACAGACCAGGGCCAGGGCCGTGCCCCAGGCCCCCGCGCCGATGACCCCTGCGGTCCTGAACTGCATGCCGTCTCCTAGGCCTTGGCGCCTTTACGGCCCGCCGGATGGACAGGATCGGCCAGGGCGCGCGCCTCGTCCAGCGGCCATCGCGGGCGGGCGGGCGAATCGATATCCGAAACCAGCCCCCGCTGTAGCCGCTCCGCCCCCGCAAGGGCGATCATCGCCGCATTGTCGGTGCAATAGGCCATCGGCGGGGCGAGGAATCCGAATCCCCGTTTCGCCGCCGTCTGTTCCAGCACGCGCCGCACCGTCCGGTTGGCCGCGACGCCCCCCGCGACCACGAAAAGGAGACCTTGTTGGCCGACCGCCTCGCTCGCGGAGCGAGGCTGCTTGAAGCGGTGTTCGTGTTTCTCCGCATAGGCCGCCATCGCCCGGTCCGAACGCTCCGACAGCTGGCGTGCGATCGCCGACTGGACGGCATCGGCCAGATCGGCCCGGTCCGCGTCGGTCTCGCAGGCCTGGGCGAGGCGCGACGCCGCCGTTTTCAGTCCGGAGAACGAGAAATCGCAGTCCTTGCGCCCCAGCAGCGCCCGCGGCAGGTCGAATCGCGAGCCGTCGCCGCCCTCGGCCATCGCCTCCAGCGCCGGTCCGCCCGGATAGCCCAGCCCCATGGCCTTGGCGATCTTGTCGAAGGCCTCGCCCGCCGCATCATCGATCGTGGTGCCCAGGCGGCTCATGTCCCCGATGCCGCGCACCTCCAGCAGCTGGCAATGGCCGCCCGAGACCAGCAGCAGCAGGAAGGGGTAGGCGACCTTCGCCCCCAGACGGGCCGACACGGCATGACCTTCCAGATGATTGACCGCGATCAGCGGCAGGCCCCGCGCCAGGGCCACCGCCTTGCCGAACCCCAGCCCGACCATGACGCCGCCGACCAGCCCCGGCCCCGCCGTCGCCGCGACCCCGTCCAGTCGGTCATATCCGAGACCCGCCCCGGTCATCGCCCGACGCACGACGCCGTCGATCATCTCGACATGGCTGCGCGCCGCGATCTCGGGCACCACCCCGCCGAAGGCCGCATGATCGTCGATCTGGGAATGGACCACGGACGACAGCACGGTCGCCTCGCCATCGGGCGTCAGCCGCACGACCGAGGCCGCCGTCTCGTCGCAGCTGGTCTCGATGCCCAGGACGACAAGGGCACCGCCGCATAAGGCGCGGTCGCTCTCTGCCCCGGTGCGCGTGGAAATCGGCTTTCCGGCACGGTTTTCGCTGGTAAGGTCCGCTTCGATTTCCACCGGGTTCAGGTAGCGACCCGGACCCCACTAAGCAACGAATTGGCGCAACGGACACGCATGGCCACGATACGTATAGGCACCCGACGCAGCGCCCTGGCGCTCGCCCAGTCGGGAATGATGCAGCGGGCCATCGCCGCCGCCATGGACCTGCCGCTCGAGGAGGTGGTGCTGGTCGAGATCGTCACCACCGGCGACCAGATCCAGGACCGCCGCCTGATGGAGGTCGGCGGCAAGGCCCTGTTCACCAAGGAGATCGAGGAGGCCCTGCTGGACGGCCGGGTCGACATCGCCGTCCATTCGATGAAGGACGTGCCCGCCGAACAGCCCCCCGGCCTGACCATCGCCGCCATCCCGGAACGCGAGGATGCCCGCGACGCCTTCATCAGCCGCGACTACGACGCGCTGGAGCGCCTGCCCCACGGCGGGCGCCTCGGCACCGCCTCCCTGCGGCGTCAGGCCCAGGCGCTGGCCCTGCGCCCGGATCTGCAGATCGAGATGCTGCGCGGAAACATCGACACCCGCCTGCGCCGCGCGGCCGAGGGCGATTTCGACGCCATCCTGCTGGCGGCCTCGGGCCTGAACCGGCTGGGCCGGTCCGGGGCCGTGCGCGGTTTCCTGTCGGTCGATGCCTTCCTGCCCGCGCCGGGCCAGGGGGCCCTGGCCCTGCAGACGCGCGAGGGCGACACCCACCACGCCTGGGTCCCGGCCATGAACCACGGCCCCACGGCCCTGGCCGTCGCGGCCGAACGCGGTGCCATGGTCGCTCTGGAAGGCTCCTGCCGCACCGCCGTCGGGGCCCACGCCCATATCGAGGGCGACCGCCTGACCCTGACCACCGAGATGCTGGCCCCGGACGGCACCGCCCGCTGGCGCCGCGCCGGCGATCTGACCGACCTGTCAGGCCCGGACGCCATGGACCGCGCGCGCGCGCTGGGGCTGCGCCTGGGCCATGAGGTCCATGCGATGGCGGGCGACCAGCAGGTTGCGGTCTAGACTTTTCTTTCCGCTCATCCCCGCGAAGGCGGGGATCCAGTTCTTTCGTGAGGCAGGATGCGCGGGATCATTGTCACGGCACACTCAATCCGGCCGAACATCCAAAGCACTGGGTCCCCGCCTTCGCGGGGATGAGCGGAGATGATTGAAGCTATCCACAGGGTCTGGGTCACCCGCGCCCGACCCGGCGCCGACCGGACCGCCGAACGCCTCGTCGGCCTGGGTCACACGCCGCTGGTCGTCCCGCTGCTGGAGATCCGGCCGCTCGACGTCACGCTCGACCTCTCTGGCGTCCAGGCCCTCGCCTTCACCAGCCTGAACGGGGTCGCGGCCTTCGCGGCGCTGTCGTCGGACCGGAGCCTGCCGGTCTTCGCGGTCGGGGACGCCACCGCCCGGGCCGCACGGGACGCCGGCTTCGGCTCGGTCCGGTCGGCCGAAGGAAGCCTGAACGATCTCGCCACCCTGATCCGCGCCGAGGCGTCGGGCCTGTCGATCCTGCATCCCGGGGCGGCCGAGCCCGCCGGAGACCTGTCCGCGGCCGTCGGCGACATCGCCCGCCTGCGTTCGGTCGCCGTCTATGGCGCGCGCGAGAAGCGGGTGGAGCCGCCCGGGGACTGGGAGGCCGCCCTGGTCCACTCGCCGCGCGCCGGTCGCGCCCTGGCGGCTATGATGGGGGGCCGGGCGAACCTGCCGGTCGTGATCGCCATCTCGGCCGCTGCCGCCGATCCGCTGCGAACCACCGGTTTTGCCGAGGTCCGCATTGCCGCAGCCCCGACCGAATCGGCCCTTCTGGCGGCCCTTGGCAATCCTCGCACCGACGTATAAACAGCCGCTCTCGCGACGGGCAGTCCGCCCTCGGCGACAAGCCGCTTTAGCTCAGCTGGTAGAGCATCGCATTCGTAATGCGGGGGTCAGGTGTTCGAGTCACCTAAGCGGCACCACCACATTGATCGCCGATGTGCGCCGGTGGTTGAAAAAACCAATAAAATATAGCATACTAGGGCTTCGGTTGGGTGCTGGCGGTCGTCAGTGTTCGCCGATAATCGGCCGAAACTGGGGGCCCTTGTGGGGGCCTTCGCGGAGGCCCTTAGAAAAAGGCCCCCAAATTGGCCCTGACCGACTCAGCCATCCGTGCCCTCAAGCCCCGCGATCGGGCCTATAAGGTTTCGGACGAAAAGGGCCTCTATCTTCAGGTGACCCCGGCCGGCGGGCGGCTTTGGCGAATGAAATTCCGCGCTTCCGGTGGGCTGGAGAAGAAGCTGTCGTTCGGCGGCTATCCCGAGATCAGCCTGAAAGAGGCCCGCGAACTGAGGGACAGGGCGCGGTCTCTGGTCGCCAGCGGGGTCGATCCGGCCGACAAGAAGCGCCGGGACAAGCGCGCCGCCAAGGTGAGTGCTGACAATACATTCAGCGCGGTGGCCAAGGACTACATCGCCAAGAACCGGCGTGATGGTCTGTCCGACGCTACCGTGATCAAGCGCGAATGGTTCATCAGGCTTGTGGAGCGGAGCCTCGGCGGGCGGCCCATATCCGAGATTCAGCCCTGCGAAGTGCTGGACGCCGTCCGGCCGTTCGAGGCCGCCAAGAATGACGAGAAGGCCCACCGGACGCTTCAGTTCATCGGTCAGGTGTTCCGCTACGCGGTCGCCAACCAGATCGCGACCACTGACCCGACGCGCGACCTGCGTGGCGCTCTTTCGAATCGCAGACCCAAAAACCTCGCCGCCATCCTCGAGCCGAAGCGCGTCGGAGAACTGCTTCGCGACATCGACGGATATGAGGGTCTGCCGTTGACGAAACTCGCGCTCCAGCTTTCTCCGCTGGTGTTTGTTCGACCCGGAGAACTGCGCCGAGCGGAATGGAGCGAGATCGACCTCGACGCGGCCGTCTGGCGCATCCCGGCCGAAAAGATGAAGGCCCGCATGGAACATGCTGTTCCGCTGTCCGTCCAGGCCGTTGCGATCTTGCGCGACGCCGCCGGCCTGACCGGCGATGGCCGGTATGTCTTCCCGTCCATCCGGTCACGCTTCGACCCTATGTCCGAGAACACCGTCAACGCTGCCCTGCGCCGGCTGGGTTACACCGGTGACGAGATGACGGCGCACGGCTTCCGTTCGACCGCGAGCACTCTCCTCAATGAGTCCGGCAAATGGTCGCCCGACGCCATCGAGCGCGCCCTGGCCCACAAGGGCAAGGACCTCGTCCGGGCGGCATACCACCGGGGCGCTCACTGGCAGGAACGCGTGCTGATGGCGCAGTGGTGGAGCGACTATCTCGATCGCCTTCGCACGGGTGGGGAGGTCGTGCCGCTCGCGAGACAGGGTTGAGTTCTTGAAAACGTTGGCTCGGCGTGGCTAGTTCCTTGGGTGACTGATGACGCTGGCGAAGAGCCTCAAGGATTCAGAGACGACGACTGGATCAGCGCAGCCGAGACCATCAAACGGGTCCGGGAGGCGACGCTTTCGCCTACGTCTCACATTGCCTTGGCAAAACGCGCACATGCCGGACTGTTGAGAGCACATTGCGCCTTGATGATCATCAACCGCACTCAGCGGCACCCGGACTGCGACGTTCCTTCGGGCTTCTGGTGGGCCGAGGGTCACGACGCTCTGACGCAGAATTGGGAACTGGGCGACTTCGAAACCTAGATCAAGAATACCGTTCAATACCAAACGTTCGGGGTGCGCTTTCACCGAGAAGACGTCGATCGGATGGTGGGGGCATCGCGGGTGGAGCAGCGTCGGCCCGAACCCGACCCGGGCAAAGACACGAGGGGTCGCCCTATGTCGGCACTTTGGCCGGAATGGGTCGCTGAGCTGGCCAGCTTGATTCACGAAGAGGGAATACCGGAGGGGTCGGGCGCGCGCGGGACTGACGAGCTCATTTCCAGCGTCGCCGACCGATTGGTGGCACGGGGTCTGGAGGCTCCTGCACGAACCACCGTTCAGGAGACAGCAAAGGCCGTCCTGCGTCGCCTGCGGAACGCCGGAAAATAGATTCCGGCGGTTTCCGGCGCTTCCCGGCAGCTAACCTCGACCCGGCGACCGACACTCGTTCCTGCATTCGCTGGCACCCGCCAGTGTTCGAGGAACCTGCATCATGGAAATCATCGCTGCTTCGATCAACGACACCGCCAAGGCCCTCAGCCTCGGTCGCACCTCCGTCTATGCCCTGATCCGGGACGGGCGGCTGGAGACCGTCAAGATGGGGCGGCGGACGCTCATCAAGGTCGATTCGATCCGGCGTCTGCTGGGAAGTCAGTGAGGGCAGCCAGGTGTCGCGCACGCGCCTCAATCCCAACCTGGCCAAGATCCATCGCAGCTATACGGTCGAGGAGATCGCCCGCCTGTACGGCCTGCATCGCAATACCGTTCGGTCCTGGCTGAACGGCGGGGGTTTGGTCGCCATCGACGGTGGTCGACCCGTTCTGGTCCAGGGGAAGGTCCTGAGGGCCTTCCTTGATACCCGCAGGACCGCCGCCAAACGGCCCTGCCCCACCGGCTCGCTCTACTGCTTCAAATGCCGCGAGCCGCGCGCCCCTGCTTTGGGCATGGCCGATTTCATCGTCGGCAAGGCCGGGACCGGCAACCTCCGAGCCCACTGCGAGGTCTGCGGATCAACCATGCATCGACGCACGCGGCTCGAGGCTGTCCCGGTCGTCCTGCCCGGAATCGCAGTCCGTGTCGTGGAGGCAGCGCCGCGCATAGCAGAGGGGACGGCCCCCTCCCTGAAATGTACATAGGACAAGGACGGACGACCATGGCCAGGAACAACCCAGCGAACGAGCGGATCAAGCGGTCCTATTTCAGCTATTTGCGCGAGGCGCGCCGGCGGAACGACAAGTCCGTCGACGAGGTCGCCAAGGCGCTAAGCCGCTTCGAAGAGGCGACCGGGCACAAGGAGTTCAGCCGGTTTCATCGCGAACAGGCGGTGGCCTTCAAGCGCAAGCTGGACGACCAGGTCAGCGCCCGCACCGGCGAGCGTCTGAGCCGCGCCACGGTCCACTCGACCCTGTCCGCGCTCCGCAGCTTTTTCATCTGGCTGGCCGATCAGCCTGGCTACAAGAGACGGATCAGCTATTCGGACGCAGACTATTTCAATCTGGCGGAGAAGGACGTTCGCATCGCCAAGGCGGTTCGGGAGAAGTCGTTCCCGACTCTGGAACAGGTACACCATGTCCTGACCGCCATGCCGGCAGAGACCGACGTCCAGCGCCGCGACCGGGCCTTGGTTGCATTCAGCCTCCTGACCGGGGCCCGCGACGGTGCGCTGGCGTCGATCAAGCTGAAACACGTCGATCTGGCCCAGGGGCGGCTAGATCAGGACGCGCGCGAGGTGAACACGAAGTTCTCCAAGACCTTTTCGACCTGGTTCTTCCCGGTCGGCGGTCAGGCGCTGGAGATCGTCACCGACTGGATTGACCACCTGCGCGGCACCTTGCTGTGGAGCGAGGCGGATCCGGTGTTCCCGGCGACCCGGATGGCGGTCGGACCTGAGGGTGGGTTCGTCGTGGCCGGACTGGAGCGCCAACACTGGAGCACGGCCGAGCCGATCCGGCGGATCTTCCGCGAAGGGTTCACGGCGGCGGGCCTGCCTTATTTCAAGCCGCATTCGATCCGCGACACCCTCGTCCAGCTCGGCGAACGGGCGTGCCGTTCACCGGAGGAGTTCAAGGCGTGGTCGCAGAACCTTGGCCATGAAAACGTGCTGACCACCTTCACGAGCTATGGTGCCGTGGCCTCGCACCGGCAGGCGACTCTGATCCGGAGCCTGGATACGGCCCGCGCCCCGGATTCGGTTGAGGCGCGGCTGGCGCGGCTGGAATCCACTCTGGCGGGCTCGGTGGTTGGCGCGACCCGATAGGGGCTGCTAATCCGGATCAGCAATCGGATCGCGCTTGAGGTGAGTCGCTGGAGACAACCACCGGCACCACCGTCGCGGAATCGATGATAGTCAGGTGAGTGCGTGAACGCAGTCGAGATCGAGGAAGCTGTTTCCGAGCTGGCCGCCGCCCCCTTTGACGCGTCCGAGTTTCCGTTCGCCTTCCTGACTGCCTTCGGCAACAAGGCCGTCACGGTGCAGCGGCTGCGGGCGGGGTCGGGCAATGCGTCGGACGTCGCCGGCGGGGTGCTTCAACGCAACAACATCCACATGGCCGTCTGCGCCGAGGGTCAGGTCGCCGGGACCCTGAACGCCCTGCGGGCCAGCCCGAAGACGGCGGCCAACAAGGTCAAGTTCATCCTGGCCACCGACGGGGTCGTGCTGGAGGCCGAGGAACTGGCGACCGGCGATCCGCTGGCCTGCGCCTATCCGGCCTTGGCCGACCATTTCGGCTTCTTCCTGCCCCTGGCCGGCATTTCGACCGTCCGGCAGATCAAGGACAACCCGGTCGACATCAAGGCCACCGGCCGGCTGAACAAGCTGTATGTCGAGCTGTTGAAGGACAATCCGGACTGGGCGGGTGCCGAGCGTCGGCCGGAGCTGAACCATCTGATGGCCCGGCTGATCTTCTGCATGTTCGCCGAGGACACCGGGATTTTCCCGAGCAAGCTGTTCTCGAAAACCGTCGAGCAGATGAGCGACGGGGACAACACCCACGAGATCCTCGCCGAGTTGTTCCGCGCCATGGCCACCCATGGTGACCGGCGCGCCGCTGCCGGCATCAAAAGCTGGGCAGACCGGTTTCCCTATGTGAACGGCGGTCTGTTCGCCGACGCCGGAGAATGCCCCCGGTTCAGCAAGATCGCGCGGACCTATCTGCTGCGGGCCGCCAGCCTGAACTGGCAGGAGATCAATCCGGACATCTTCGGTTCGATGATCCAGGCCGTCGCCGACGACGAGGAGCGCGGCGCGCTGGGCATGCACTACACCAGCGTGCCGAACATCCTGAAGGTCCTCAACCCGCTGTTCCTCGACGACCTGACCGCACAGCTGGAAGAGGCCGGCGACAACGGCCGCAGCCTGTTGAATCTGCGCAAGCGGATGGCGAAAATCCGGGTGTTCGACCCGGCCTGCGGGTCCGGCAACTTCCTGGTCATCGCCTACAAGGAGATGCGGAGGATCGAGGCCGAGATCAACCGCCGGCGCGGCGAGCCCGACCGGCGCAGCGACATCCCTCTGACCAACTACCGGGGCATCGAACTGCGCGACTTCCCGGCCGAGATCGCCCGCCTGGCCTTGATCATCGCTGAGTACCAGAGCGACGTGGTCTATCGCGGGCAGAGAGAAGCACTGGCCGATTTTCTGCCGTTGGATGCGCAGAACTGGATCACCTGCGACAACGCCTTGAGGTTGGATTGGCTGAGTGTCTGTCCGCCGACGGGGGCGGCCGTGAAGCTCCGTGGCGATGATCTGTTCAGCACGCCGCTGGATCAGGCCGAGATCGACTTCGAGAACGAAGGGGGCGAAACGTACATATGTGGCAACCCGCCATACCGGGGGAGTCAACAGCAGACCGCTGAGCAGAAGGGCGATCTTGAAAAGGCCTTTACGACTCTTTCCGACAACACAAGTATTCTAGATTACGTAAGTGGTTGGTTTGCTAAGGCGGCTAAGTATATTGCATCAAACGCGGGTCGCGCGGCCTTTGTGACTACAAATTCGATCAACCAAGGCCGGCAGGTGGAGGCTCTGTGGCCTCCCATTTTCGGAATTGGAGTTAGAATATATTTTGCTCATACATCATTCTTGTGGGCGAACCTGGCATCTAACAACGCGGGTGTGACCGTTTCGATTGTTGGGCTCGACAACCGATCCTCAGGAACCTGCTATCTCTTTAGTGCCGAATCCGGAGCACTGACATCGAAGGCGGCCGATAACATCAATGGCTACCTAATAGCCGGGCCCAACATTGAGGTGTCGGCTACTCGGCGTGCGTTATCCGGCCTGCCTGAGATGTTGTTCGGGAACATGCCGAATGATGGCGGGGAGTTGTTGCTTTCCAAGGCCGAAGCCTTGGACGCATGGCGTGAAGGCGTCCCTTCAAAATTCATTAGACCATTCGTTGGATCGCATGAGTTCATAAATGGGCTGGAGAAATTCTGCATTTGGGTGCTTGCCCACGAATATGAAGAAGCGAGGCGGTTTGTGTGGCTGAACGGGCGCTTTGAGCGAGTGCGCTTGGGGCGATTGGAATCCAACAGAGCGGCGACGAAAGATTTGGCGGCGAAGCCATTTGCGTTTGGTGAGATTCGCCAAACGGGAAATGAGCGGGCGTTGGTGATGCCAAGAATAACGTCCGAACGCCGGGATTACCTCCCGGCGGGAGTGATGCAGTCTGGTTCGATAGTTAGCAGCCAAAACTTCGCGCTGTACGATGCGCCGATCCATATTCTGTCGATCCTGACCTCCAAGATTCACAGGGTTTGGATTGGCACTGTCTGCGGTCGCACGCGGACCGACTTCGCGTACTCCAACACCCTCGGCTGGAACACCTTCCCGGTCCCGACCCTGACTGAGAAGAACAAGGCCGACCTGACCCGCTGCGCCGAGGACATTTTGCTGACGCGCGAGGCGCATTACCCGGCGACCATCGCCGATCTCTACGATCCCGAGACCATGCCCGACGACCTGCGCCGCGCCCATGAGCGCAACGACGAGACGCTGGAGCGCATCTACATCGGCCGCACCTTCCGCAATGACACCGAGCGTCTCGAAAAGCTGTTCGAGCTCTATACGAGGATGACCACCGAAATCCCGAGACGGAAAGGCGCTGCCTGAGCCCCATGGCCACGACCTCGACCATCCCCTCCGTCTCCCTGCGCACCGGCCAGACCGGGGCCTCAACCAAGCCCAATGAGATGGGTATGCGCGCCATGCAGGAGCGCGCCTATGACCGGCGAGGCGAACAGTATCTGCTGATCAAGTCGCCGCCCGCGTCTGGCAAGTCACGGGCGTTGATGTTCATCGCCCTGGACAAGCTGCACAATCAGGGGGTCGCCAAGGCGATCATCGTGGTGCCCGAACGCTCGATCGGCGGCAGCTTTGCCGACGAGGCCCTGTCGAAATTCGGCTTCTGGTCCGACTGGACGGTCAAGCCACAATGGAACCTTTGCAACGCGCCCGGCGTCGACGAGCCGCGCGTGGCGAAGTCCAAGGTCAAGGCCGTGGGCGAGTTCCTGGCCAGCGGCGACACCGCGCTGGTCTGCACCCACGCGACATTCCGTTTCGCGGTCGACGAGCTGGGCGTCGAGGCCTTCGACAACTGCCTGATCGCGGTCGACGAGTTCCACCATGTCAGCGCCAATCCAGACAACCGGCTGGGCGCGCAGCTCGCCCAGTTCATCGCCCGCGACAAGGCGCACATCGTGGCCATGACCGGGTCCTATTTCCGGGGCGACGCCGAGGCCGTTCTTAGCCCCGGCGATGAGGCGCGGTTCGTCACCGTGACCTATACCTACCACGAGCAGCTCAACGGCTATGAGCACCTGAAGACGCTGGACATCGGCTATTTCTTCTACGCCGGCAGCTATCTCGACAGCATCATGAAGGTGCTCGATCCGGCCCTGAAAACCATCGTCCACATCCCCAACGTCAACGCCCGCGAAAGCACCTCCGACAAGATCAAGGAGGCGAACGAGATCATGAGCGCCCTGGGCGACTGGCAGGGCGAGGACCCGGCAACGGGATTCCATCTGATCCGTCAGCCTGACGGGCGGGTGCTGAAGGTCGCGGACCTGGTCGATGACGACGGCCCCCGCCGGGACAAGGTGATCGGGGCGCTGAAGGACCCGGCGCATCGCAATGATCGAGACCATGTCGACATCATCATCGCCCTGGGCATGGCCAAGGAGGGCTTTGACTGGATCTGGTGCGAACACGCCCTGACGGTCGGCTATCGCTCCAGCCTGACGGAAATCATCCAGATCATCGGCCGCGCCACCCGTGACGCACCGGGCAAGGCCTCGGCCCGATTCACCAACCTGATCGCCGAGCCGGACGCCAGCCAGGAGCTGGTCGTCGACGCTCTGAACGACACCCTGAAGGCCATCGCGGCCAGCTTGTTGATGGAACAGGTGCTGGCCCCGCGTTTCGACTTCACGCCCAAGGACCTCGGACCCAAGCCGGGATTCGACTACGGCCCGGCCGGCTATCAGGAGGGCGGCAGCCTCGCCAACGTCGGCTTCAACGAGAAGACCGGCCAGTTCCACATGGAGATCAAGGGTCTGGTCACGCCTTCCAGCCCCGAGGCGAAGCGCATCTGTCAGGAAGACCTGAACGAGATCATCACCGCCTTCGTGCAGGACAAGACGGTGGTCGAGCGCGGCATCTTCGACGCCGAGACCGCCCCGCAGGAATTGACGGTCCAGCGGATGGGAAAGATCGTGCGCGATCGCTTCCCCGAGCTGACCGACGAGGATCAGGAAGCCGTCCGCCAGCACGCCGTCGCCGCGCTGAACATGACGCAGAAGGCCAAGGCCGTGGCAGCGGGGGTTGATGATGCCGAACTGAAGGGCAGCACGGCGTTTGTCGACGGGGTGCGCAGGTTCGCCCTGAGCGTTCGCGAACTGGACATCGATCTGATCGACGGAATCAACCCCTTCGAGGCGGCCTATTCGGTGCTGGCCAAGTCGATGAACGAACAGATGCTTAAACAGGTCGAGGCGGCCATCGCCGGCAAGCGGGCGGGGATTCCAATCGAGGAGGCCCGCGACCTGGCCAAACGCGCGCGCAAGTTCCGGGACGAGCGCGGCCGGCTGCCCGACATCAAGTCGCAGGATGCCTGGGAGCGGCGCATGGCCGAGGGCGTGGAAGTCCTGCGGCGGCATGTGGCGTTGAACCCGAATGGCTGAGCTGAGCGACCTTGAGCTGCTGTCGGACCTCGGCGTCGAGATCGAGACGAAGAAGGCCGCCACCCGCACGCCGCGCGAGGAGCGGGTCATCGCCGGGTTCGAGGACATCATGAAGTTCGTCGACGAGCACGGCCACGCGCCGCGCCACGGCGAGGACCGCGACATCTTCGAGCGGATTTATGCGGTGCGGCTGGATCGCATCCGCGCCCAAGCTGACTGCCGGGTGCTGATCGAGCCGCTGGACAAGCATGGTCTGCTGACCGGCAGCGACGGTGTCGCCGAAGAGCCGGCCGAGTTTGAAGACGACGCCGACCTGCTGGCCGATCTGGGCGTTGCCCCGGGTGGGGACGAAGACATTTCGGTCCTGAGGCACGTCCGGTCCCGCGACGAGGTCAAGGCGGCCGAGGAAGTCGCCAACCGCAAGGTCTGCGCCGACTTCGAGACCTTCAAGCCCCTGTTCGTCGCCGTGAAACGTGACCTCGAAACCGGCGGCCGTGAAGCTCGTCGTTTCGGCGAGGACGCGGGAATCAAGTCGGGCGAGTTTTTCATCCTCGGTGGCCAGATGGTCTATGTGGCCGAGGTGCTCGACTCCTTCGTGACCGAGTACGGCCGGCCCGATAGCCGGCTTCGTGTCATCTATGACAACGGCACGGAAAGCGACCTGCTGCTGCGGTCACTGCAGCGGGGGCTCTACAAGGACGAAACCGGCCGGCGGATCACCGACCCGATCGCCGGTCCCCTGTTCGGCCATGAAAGCCAAGACGACGATCTGGAGAGCGGGACGATTTACGTCCTGCGCAGCAAATCCGATCACCCGGACGTCGCCGCCAACCGCGACCTGATCCACAAGATCGGCGTGACGGGCGGGACGGTCGAGGCCCGGATCGCTCAGGCGACCACCGACCCGACCTATCTCCTGGCCGAGGTCGAGATCATCGCGACCTACAAGCTATTCAACATCAACCGGACCCGGCTGGAGAATCTGCTGCACCGCGTGTTCGCCCCCGCGCGCCTGGACCTGACGATCCCCGACCGATTCGGTGAGCCGGTTCGCCCGAGAGAGTGGTACATCGCTCCGCTGCAAGCCATCGACGCGGCCGTCCAAAAGGTCCGAGACGGCTCGATCACGGACTTCAGATACGACCCCGGCTGTGCCGCTTTGGTGAGAATTGAAACGCCGAGCTAATTGGTCGCAGCCGAGAAATTCGGGGGGAAGCTACAGTTAGTTGGGGGCCTTTCTGGGGGCCTTTTTAGAATGACTTTTGATTATCGTATTTTAAATCAAATTCTTAGTTGCTCAATGCGGCTCCCCTAAGCGCACCACTATTTCCCATAGGACATGGATATCGCCCAAGACGGGAGCGCCTCCCGGCCGGGCGGTGATCAGAATTCCCTGGACACCCCGAAGAAGGCGCGCCAGCCCGAGGCAGGTTCGGCGTCGGGGCTTCCGGTCAGGGGTTTCGCCAGTTCGACCTTGAAGGTCACGCGATCCTCGAAGGTGATGCGGGTGCCGAACCCGGCCGAGACGCGGTCGGCGTCGATACGGCCGCTCGACGTCTCGTTCGACACCCAGCCGACGTCGACGAAGGCATACCCTTGCGCAAAGGTGATGGCGCGAGGCTGCGGGTCCCATCCGGCGCGCAGTTCTACCGAGGCGGCCATACCGGTATCACCGCTGATTTCGCCGTAGTCATAGGCACGACCGAAGCCTGGCCCACCGACGTAGAACTCCTCGGACGCCAGCACGGGATCGCTGGCCCACTGGCCCGCCGCCTCGCCATACACACCCATGTAGCGGCCAATGTCACGGTAGGCCGAGACGTTGAACGTCGCCTTGGTGAACTCGCCGGTGGCATCGCTTCGGGTCAGATCGGGCGATGGCGTCCTGGTGGCGTCGAAGACATCTAAGCCCTGTGACACCTGGAGGCTTCCCGCGACATAGCCTGCGTCGAGCTTCAGCCGGCCTGACAACATGGCCCGGGCGACGGTGAGCCGTTCCTCAATGCCACCCAGTAGCTGGTAGGTCTGTTCGACCTTGCGGACGTCGAGGCTTGCGCTCGCCCACAGGCTTCGTTCGCGCGATCGCACCAGCATCTGCGTCACCGCGATGGAGGCGGCCTGGCTATGGCCGCTGAGCCAGCCGACCGAGCCGGCCGGCGCGTCCGTAGCGTATGTGCTGACGCTGGCCTTGAGACGGGTCTCCTCCGCGATCAGGGCCGAATAACTGACCTCTCCATAGCTGAGTTCCTGGGGATCTTCGGGCACGGTCAGGGCCGAGACGGTGATCTGGTCTCCCGGCACGACGGCTGAGTTGACCGACGCCGTCACATAGGCCTGCCACGGCCCCTGGGCCTCAGATCCCCTGTTGTCGACATAGACACCGCCCTCGATCCGTTTCAGGTCGGCCGTGACAACCAGCCTGTGTTGCGACGGATTATCCGGGACGGGCTCGATGCGGCTGGTCAAGGTTACGCCGGGTATGTCCGAGGCCAGCGCCAGCCGATGATCCAGCATGGCGACGGTCAGCGCGCGCCCGTCCTTCAGGGGTTCCAGGATCGGCCAGACTTTTTCAGCCGCTGCGCCCGTGACCTGAATGTCGACAAGATAGCCCTCATAAACGACGATATAGGCCGCCCCGGTGCTGTGGTCGCCCGGTGCGACCACAGCACGGGTCAGGAAGTATCCATCCTGACGATAGCGCGTGGTGATTGCGTCCGCGGTTGCGACCAGATCCGCCACGCCGATCTTGCGGGCCAGGTTCTGATCATAGGTCCCGGCGAGATCGGCCAGCGGATAGGCGCTGACCCCCTGAATGGTCATGCTGGTCAGCACGAAACAGTCGTTCCCACACGTGTCGGCGGAGGTCACGTCTCCATCCTCAGCGTTCGCCATACCGGCAATACCAGCAATACTGGCCAGTATTGCCGCCGAAATGGCGATCAATCGTGTTTTCATCCGATAACGGAAGGCCATTGTCCAGTGTTGGATTCTGCAAATGAGACGACATGGTTAGCATACGTTCGTCATTCTCAATTTCCTGTTAATACCGGACCTTAAGGTTGCGGAAGGTGGTTCTGAGTTATTTTATCCTGACAATACTCTCAGGAGCAGAGCGATGCGTAGTATTTGGCTGGGAGCTCTGGCACTTGTTTCCATCTGGCTGGGAACCCTGTCGCCGGCCTGGGCTGACGACTGGCAGTTGCGCGAAGTGACCGGCACAGTGCGGGTGGCCCTGCCCGCGCGGGCCGCCGTCGCCGGGGTCGCAGGACAGGTGCTCCCCATCGGAACCAGCCTGACGACCGGCGGCAACGGCCGCGCGGTGGTGACGAACGGCCTTCAGCGCATTGTGGTCGGCCCCAACAGCCGCACGACCCTGGCCCCCGAACAGGGCGGGATGACGCGCATCCTTCAGGATCTGGGCTCGGCCTTGTTCCAGGTCGACCGGCAGGCGCATCCCCACTTCCGCGTCGAAACCCCTCTGCTCGCGGCCGTGGTCAAGGGAACCACCTTCACGGTCAGTGTCGATGCGATTGGCGACCGGGTGCATGTGGCCGAGGGCCTTGTCGAGGTCCGCTCCAACAGCGGCAACGCTTCGGGCGACGTGGCCGCCGGTGCCACCGGGGTGGTGACGCGGGACAACCCGGACTCGGTGGATATCGCGGCGCCTTCGGCCAGCGTCCCGGTCGCTGCGGCCACGCTCACGGTCGCGCCGATCGACTACAGCGCCGCCTCGGGCGGCCTGGTCGAGAATGCGTCCCTCACAGTACCGCCGTCGACCGGTGTTCCAACGACCCCGCCGGCTTCGCAAGACAGCGCCGGCAGGTCATCCGCCGGAGCGACAGGGGGGCCCGCAACCGCTCCGACGCCGTCATCAGGCGATCCATCCGCGTCATCGAACAGCGGCAGAACGCTCGTTTCCGCGAGCGTCACGGGCCGGCCCAACGCGGGCGGTACCGGCCAGCGAGGATCAGGCAATGGGAACGCCGGTTCCGGCAGCGGGAACGGTGGCAGGAACGGAAACGGTGGCGGGTCCGACGAGGGCGACGATGGCGGCCACGGCAATGGCAACGGCGGGTCTGACCACGGCAACGGCGGCGGGAGCGGAAACGGCAACGGCGGGTCCGACGAAGGCAACGGTGGGGACCATGGCAATGGCAACGGCGGGTCCGGCAACGGGAACGGCGGATCTGACGACGATCACGGTGGCGGCTCCGGCAATGGTGGCGGCGGGTCTGACGACGACCACGGGGGCGGTTCCGGCAATGGTGGCGGCGGTTCCGGCAACGGGAACGGCAACGGCGGCGGCGGCGGCGGCGGGTCTGACGACGACCACGGGGGCGGCTCCGGTAACGGGGGCGGCAACGGCAATGGTAACGGCGGTTCCGGCAACGGGAACGGCAACGGCGGCAGCGGCAGCGGCGGCAGCGGCGGGTCTGACGACGACCACGGGGGCGGCTCCGGTAACGGGGGCGGCAACGGCAATGGTAACGGCGGTTCCGGCAACGGGAACGGCAACGGCGGCAGCGGCAGCGGCGGCAGCGGCGGGTCTGACGACGACCACGGGGGCGGCTCCGGCAATGGTAACGGCGGTTCCGGCAACGGGAACGGCAACGGCGGCGGCGGCGGCGGCGGGTCTGACGACGACCACGGGGGCGGCTCCGGTAACGGGGGCGGCAACGGCAATGGTAACGGCGGTTCCGGCAACGGGAACGGCAACGGCGGCAGCGGCAGCGGCGGCAGCGGCGGCAGCGGCGGGTCTGACGACGACCACGGGGGCGGCAACGGCAACGGGGGCGGCAACGGCAATGGTAACGGCGGTTCCCGCAACGGAAACGGTAATGGCAACGGCGGCAGCGGCGGCAGCGGCAGCGGCAGCGGCGGGTCTGACGACGACCACGGGGGCGGCAACGGCAACGGGGGCGGCAACGGCAATGGTAACGGCGGTTCCCGCAACGGAAACGGTAATGGCAACGGCGGCAGCGGCGGGTCTGACGACGATCACGGTGGCGGCAACGGCAGCGGCAATGGTAACGGCGGCTCCGGCAACGGCGGCGGGAACGGAAACGGCAATAGCGGGTCCGGCAGTGGAAACGGTGGCGGCTCCGGCAACGGCAGCGGCGGGAATGGACGCGGCAACTCTGGCGGCGGCCGTCGTACGCCGCCGGGCGGTGATTGAGGGTGATGTCGATCTGGCGAAAGGTGTGGGTCCGCAATTTTCTCGGGACCACGCTGATCCTGGCCACCGTCGCGACGGCCACGATCCTGGGCTGGCTTCTGCCGATGGACGACCTGTTCGCCGGAGCGCGGTTCCGCTCGGCTCCCAACATTGCCAGCGGCGGGCTCACTGTCGTGGAGATCGACGCGCGCAGCCTGGAGCAGGCCGGAACCTGGCCGTGGGAGCGTGAGCGCTATGCGACGGCGATCGATCGTCTGATCGCGGCGGGGGCCACCCTGGTCGTATTCGACGTCGATTTCAGCGCCGCCTCTGATGCGGCCTCGGACGACGCCCTGGCCCGGACGATCTCGAACCATCCCGGCCAGGTGGCCTTGAGCGCCTTCGTCCAGAACAGGAGCTTCGCGGCCAGCGATCGGGGCCTGACCGAGAATCGCCCGATCGCTTCCCTGACTCAGGATGCGCTGATCGCCTCGGTCAACATCCCCGTGGATCAGGACGGCAGGGTCCGTCACTACGCCTACGCCTCGCCCCCGGGCGGCCAGGCCTCCATCGCCGCGACCCTGGCCGGACGGAGCGGACGTGGCGAGTTCGCAATCGACTATGGCATCGATCAGCGAACGATTCCGCACCTAAGTTTCGGCGACGTCCTGGCCGGCCGGTTCGACCCGGCCCTGGTGAACGGACGTGTCATCCTGGTCGGCGCGACCGCACTGGAGCTGGGAGACGAGTTCGCCACCCCGGTCGGGCTGGTCCCGGGCGTCGTGATCCACGCCCTGGCCTATGAGAGCATCGTCAAGGGCCGTGCCCTGATGACGCCCGGCCCCGTTCTGATGTTGGTTTTCTGCCTCGGGCTCGGTCTGCTGCTGCTCCCCCAGCGCGACGCGCACAGCCTTCGGGTCCTGTTGATCCGCCACGGCTTCGTGTCCCTCGGCATCCTCGGGCTGCCGATCCTGGTGCAGGTCTTTTGGCCCATCAGCCTGAACATCGCGCCCCTCCTGGCCACCCAGATCCTGTTCGCGATATGGGCCACGCGCGCGGAGCTGTTCCGGCGCGGTCGCGCCATCATCCGCGAGCGTGAGGCGGGCCTGCTACACCTGGCGATGCACCACACCGAAAGCGAGCTGCCCAACAGGCGGGCGTTGCTGAAAGCAATCGAGGATGAGCGCGCATCCGGTGAAAGCGCCAGCGTCGTGGTTCTGGGCATTGGGCGATTGCCGGAAATGCGCGGGTTGGTCGGTTACGACGTCACCAACACCCTGATCCAGCGCCTGGCCGCCCGCATGGCCGATGTCACCGGTGCCCACTGCGTGGCCCACGTCTCGTCCTCCGCGCTCGCCGGGTTCGTACCGGGCCTGACCCGCGAAGAGCTCGAAGCGGTGGTATCCCGGTTGAAAGAGCTCGAGACGAACTTCAACATCGATGGGCACTCCATCGACATCTATCCGAGGCTCGGCGCCGCCCGTTCAGAGGCTGCCGATCTGAACGCCGAATTGCTGATCGAGCGGGCTACCCTGGCCCTGAGCAAGGCCAGCGGGACCAAGACCCAGGCCGTAATCTACGACGAAAACGCGGACGGCTCTCCGGCTAACAACCTGGCCCTGATGACGGAGATGCTGGCCGCCCTGGAGAGCGGCGACATCTGCCTGGTCTACCAGCCCAAGATGCAGACCCGAAATGGAGCCATAACCTCGGTGGAGGCCCTCTGCCGCTGGAACCATCCTGAACGAGGCTTCATCTCTCCGGACGTCTTCATCCCGATCGCAGAGGAAACGGGACGGATCCGGGCCCTGACCGAATGGTGCTTCGTCACCGCCATCAAGCATCAGGCGACCCTGTCTGCGGCGGGACGCGATGTGACGATCGCGCTCAATGTCTCTGGTCGTCTTCTGTCCGATATGAAGTTCAAGACCATGGTGCTGGAGCTCACCCGATCGGTGGAGGCCAGCCTGTGCCTGGAAATCACCGAGACCGCCGTGATCGACAATCCCGCACTCGCCGCCGAAGCCATTGCCGCCTTCCGCGGCGCCGGGTTGAAGATTTCCATCGACGACTATGGGGCCGGCCTGTCGTCTCTCGGCTATCTGAAGCAACTGGATGCGGACGAGTTGAAGATCGACCGGTCGCTTGTCGTCGAGCTGACCGGCAACCAGCGCGACCGCATGATCATGAAGTCCACGATCGACCTGGCGCACGGTCTTGGCATGGAGGTCGTCGCCGAAGGCGTGGAGGACGCCCTGCTGGCGACCTGTCTTGCGCAGCTGGGGTGTGACATGATCCAGGGCTACTGGCTGTCGAAGCCCCTGGCCCTCCCGGACCTTCAGAGATTCCTGCAGGATCGAGACTTGTTGAAGCCGGGGGACCGGCAGGTCGCAGCCTGAATGGAGCATCCGGGCCCCGGCCCCGGTCAGGGGGCCTTGCCGGTGTGATGGCCATCCGAGCCCGGCTTCCATCGAGGGATGTGTCTCAATCCGGGACGTCAGAAATTCGTTATTTAACCGTTATCGGCAACGGCTCGAAAATCATGAGTCTGTAAACCCCGCACCTTATCAACGGGCGAGGGGCCTCAGATGATGCGTAGAGCATGTGTTGCGGCGTTGTTTTCTCTGACAGTGGCCGCCCCGCTCCCGGCCTTGGCGCAGACGGCATTCCCGTCGTCGAATCCCAACGCCACCGAATGGGCGCTCATCCGTTTGACGCCCAGTCTGGTGTCCAGCGCCCGGGGCGGCTCCGGCGTCATTGTCGGCCTCTACGACGGCCTGGCCGATTGCCGGTCTGCGGATCTTGCCGGGCGGTGCAGCAATCTGGTGCCCAACACCGGAGTCTTTTCGTCGTATAGCACGCACGGCTCGCACACGGCGGGCACCATCGCCGGAGCCCGATATGGCACGGCCACGGGTGCCACGATCCTCAACTATGCCGTCTTCGACAGCCGGGGCTATGTCGCCAGCGGCAACGGTCTGATCGCCGCCTGGACCGATGCGGCCAAACGCAAGTCCAGTATCGCCAGCATGAGCTTCGGATGCGCACGCATGGCCCTGTGCCTGAGCGCGTCGGAAATCCGGACGATGGCCAGTACCCCGCTGTCGGGCATGCTCTTCGTCAAGGCGGCCGGCAATGACGGCGTCGCGCTGGGCAATGAGGCGATCCCCGTCGCCGCCGCGGACGCCAGGACCGCATTTTCCCGGTTGCTTCTGGTCGGCAGCGTGAATTCGGCGGGAACGATCTCGAGCTTTTCCAACCGTCCCGGCGAGGGCTGCCTTCTGGCCACCGGCGCCACGACCTGCGCCGAAAACATGAAATGGAAAAACCGGTTCCTCGTCGCGCCCGGAGAGATGATCTACGCGAACCTGCCCGGCAACACCTATGGCTATATGTCCGGAACCAGTATGGCGACCCCGGTCGTCACGGGTGCGGCGGCGCTGCTTGAGGGGCGCTGGCCGGTCCTGAAGGCCAATCCCGCCACGGTCGCCGACATCCTGTTGAACTCGGCCACGGACATCGGCGCGAGAGGCGTCGATCCCGTCTACGGCAGAGGGCTTCTGAACGTCGAACGGGCGTTCCAGAACGCCGGCACGACAGCGATCGTCGCGCCGGGCGGCCAGAAGGTCGTCGTGTCGGGCGCGTCGGTGACGGCCGCCTCGGTCATGGGAAATACGCCCGGACTGCTTTCCGCCCTGACGGCGTTTGACGCCTATGGTCGTGACTACGCCCTGGACCAGGTCAGCAATTTCTCGATCCGTTCGGCCACGCGGGATCCGGGAACGGGCGGCGCTTCGGCGATCGACATGGGGTCCCAGGGCGACTGGGCCCAGACCTTCTTCGCCGGCCCCTCGGTCCCTGTCGCCTATGTCGGCTTTGGCCCGCGCGCCGCTGCCGGTAGCGGGCGGCTCCTGGTGGACCGGACTCTGCGCGCGGGTATCGACGCCCCCCTGGGCGGCGCTGTCGTCGCCTTCCGCCTGACCGGCGCCACCGAAACACGCTCGGACTTCGCGTCTGACCCGGGCCTGAGGCCCCTGGGCTTCTTTGCCTCGTCGGATCTTCTGGGCCGCTCCGCCCTGACAGGGGTGAGCATGCCGATGAACAACGGTAGCCGGCTTGTCATGTTCGGCGCCACGTCGCTTGGCGGAAGCCCCGCCCTCGGCGAGGACGACGGCTATCAGCGGGCCGGTGGGCCGGACGCAGGGACTTTCACCTCATACATGGCCATGGAGCGTTCCCCCCTGCGCCAGTCCGCGGTCGGCGTGGGATACTGGGCCCGGCCGGATGACCGCACGCTTGTCGGCGTCAGTGTGACGAGCATGGTCCAGCGTCATGGCTTCTATGACCTGGCCTCCGATCTCTCGAGCTTCGATGCGCCGGTCGTGCTCAACAGTGTGGGGCTGGCAGCCAGTCGCACCTTCGGGCCCTGGGAAGTCTATGGTGCGGCCGAGACCACGGCGATCGGGGCGCCGGCGACCCAGGGGCCCATCCGCTTTTCGGACGGCGTCCTTGTTTCGGGGGAAGTCGGCGCCCGTTTCACACGGGTGGTGCGCGGCAAGACCGCCTGGCGAGAAAGCCTGGCTGTCGGACTGCGCGCCGCGCCGCAGGCCGTTTCCGGTCACCTCTACCTTGACTATATGGTGCCCACGGCCGACGGACTCGAAACCGAAGTCGTTCACCGTCAGTCCCCGCTCGCCGACGTCACGGGCCGGCCGGTGCTCATCGAGAGCAGCTACACGCTTGAGGACGGCGAGACCTGGTCTGCCCGCCTGCGGGGTGGCGCGGACCTGACGGGCCGGGGCGAATATCACCTGGCTGCGGAAGCCCGTCTGACCTTCTGAGCCGCCCTCTAGACCGGACCCCGATCACGGTGGGTCGTGTCGCCTTCGAAAGCCGGAGGAGAGGTGTTCGGGGCCCCCGAGCGGCACGACCCATCTCCGGCTTGAGGCGCGCCCCCTTCCGCGGCAGGTTTCGCACGCCCGGCGCGCGGCCTCACTTGATCATATAAGCATATCTTTATATGTCTCCTCGCCACCCCGCCCTCACGGCTGCCCGGAGCATCGCCTTGTCCCGTTCTTCCTTCCTGTTCACCTCGGAAAGCGTCTCCGAGGGCCATCCCGACAAGGTCGCGGATCGCATCTCCGACACGGTCGTGGACCTGTTCCTGTCCAAGGACCCCTATGCCCGCGTGGCGTGCGAGACCCTGACGACGACCAATCTGGTGGTGCTGGCCGGCGAGATCCGGGGCAACGGGATCATGGACACGGCGGGCAACTGGGCCCCGGGCGTCCAGGACGAGATCGAGGCCGCCGTGCGCGCCGCGGTCAGGGACATCGGCTATGAGCAGACCGGCTTCCACTGGAACAAGTTCGAGTTCATCAACCGCCTGCATGGCCAGTCGGCCGACATCGCCGTCGGCGTCGACGCCGCCGGCAACAAGGACGAGGGCGCGGGCGATCAGGGCATCATGTTCGGCTATGCCTCGAACGAGACGCCCGAGCTGATGCCGGCCACGCTGCAGTACAGCCACAACATCCTGAAACGTCTGGCCGAGGTCCGCCACGGCGGCGACACCCGGCTGGAGCCCGACGCCAAGTCGCAGGTCACCATCCAGTACGAGGACGGCAAGCCCGTCCGCGCCACCTCCATCGTCCTGTCGACCCAGCACGCGGCCGGCCTGTCGTCCGAACAGGTCGCCGAGATCGTCAAGCCCCATATCCTGGCGGTCCTGCCCGAAGGCTTCACCGACACCAGCACCGTCTGGCATATCAATCCGACCGGCATCTTCGAGATCGGCGGACCCGATGGCGACGCGGGCGTGACCGGCCGCAAGATCATCGTCGACACCTATGGCGGCGCGGCCCCGCACGGCGGCGGCGCCTTTTCGGGCAAGGACCCGACCAAGGTCGACCGGTCGGCCGCCTATGCCTGCCGCTACCTGGCCAAGAACGTCGTGGCGGCAGGTCTGGCCGACCGCTGCACCATCCAGATCTCCTATGCCATCGGCGTGGCCAAGCCCCAGTCGATTCACGTCGACCTGCACGGCACCGGCAAGGGTTCGGTCACCGAGGGCGTCCTCGAGGACAAGATCCTGGGCCTGATCGGCGGGGCTACGCCCCGCGCGATCCGCGAGCACCTGGGCCTGAACAAGCCGATCTACGCCCGCACCTCGGCCTATGGCCATTTCGGCCGCACACCCGATGCGGACGGCGGCTTCAGCTGGGAAAAGACGGATCTGGTCGATCAGCTGAAGGCCCTGGGCTGATCGTTCCTGACCGGCGTTGGGCGAACGCTTGACGCCGCAGGGAGCAGTGCGTCATGTCGCGCCCGGTTGCGGCCGTCCGCAAGTATAGGAATTTGCCCATGAAGACCATGTTTCTGAGCGCTCTCGGCCTTCTGGCCGCTCTGGGGATGGCCGCTCCGGCCGCAGCCCAGGCCGACGGCGATTACTACACATTCGATCTGGTCAACCAGAGCGACTATACGATCCTGACCTTCAAGACCCGCAAGCCGCCAAGAGGCACCTACAGCAATGATTGGATGCCGACGCGCGTCCTGGCACCGGGCGATGACATCGCGATGCGGTTCTTCGATTCCGAGGATGCGTGCCTCTACGACGTCGAGATCACCTTCAATGACGGCGACACCTGGGAAGAACGTCTGGACTTCTGCGACCTGGAATATGTGGTCGTGACCAACGAAGGCATCTCGGGCACCAACGGCGACTGAACCGGTCCGCCGTTCGGGACCCGCTGACGGTTCCTGACAAGGCCCGCCGACGTCGATCGAGACTCTTGACGGAACGCCCCGGCCAGCGCCTTTGTGCGGCTGATCCGGGGGGACCTCCGTCCGGGCAGGGGAGTTTGACTATGAAAAAGATGATCGGCGCGGCCGTCTGCGCTCTGATGATGATGGCCGCCGGCGGCTCGGCCATGGCCCAGGACGGTGACGAGGACGACTATACCTTCACCCTCTACAACAACTCGTCCTCGACGATCCTGACCTTCCATCTGTCCGCCACGGACGACGACAGCTGGCATGAGGACCTGATCCCGAACAACGTCATCGAGAGCGGCGACGAGTTGCACATGACATTCGACCCGAATGAAGAAGATTGTGAATACGACACCGCCGTGACCCTGTCCGACGGGTCCGAGTTCGCCGATGTCATCGACTACTGCGGCATCGACGGCGTCGCCGTGGATGACGACGGCATCCGCGCCTACTGATACGTCACGGCCCGGCCCTGTCGCGCGACAGGGCCGGGTTGCTCTTCTTTCCGGCGCGATCAGGCTCTAGACAGCCCCGATGCCCGCCTCGCGCCCCCGATCCAAACCGTCCGAACCCCGCAGCCCCGATGCGCCCCTGCGCTCGTTCGGCCGCATCAAGTCGCGCGCGGTCAAGCCGCGACAGGCCGCCCTTTTCGACACCCTGATGCCGCTGATCCGCCTGCCCGATCCCTCGGCCGGGCCCATCGATGTCGCGTCCCTGATGCCTGGGGCCACCGGCACCTGGCTCGAGATCGGTTTCGGCGGCGGCGAACACCTGGCGGCCCAGGCCGCGGCGCATCCTGAGATCCTGATGATCGGCTGCGAGCCCTTCATCAATGGTGTGGCCTCGGCGCTGCGGCATGTCGAGGACGGCTGTCTGACGAACGTCCGCCTGCACGACGACGACGCCCGCGCGGTGGTCGAGGCCCTGCCGGACGCCTCGCTGGACCGGATCATGATCCTGTTCCCGGACCCCTGGCACAAGGCGCGTCATAACAAACGCCGCCTGATCCAGCCCGCCTTCGCACGTGATCTGGCGCGGGTGCTGAAGCCCGGCGGACGGCTGCGGTTCGTGACAGACTGGAAGGACTATGCCGGCTGGGCGCTGGAACGGTTCCGGGCGACGCCGGGCCTGGTCTGGCTGGCCGACGAGGCGTCGGACTGGCGCATTGCCCCGGCCGATCACGTCGTGACGCGCTATGAGGAAAAACGCCTCGGTGACACCGACCCGATCTTCCTTGAGTTCGAAAAGACCTGAGGCCTGACGCAACGCGCTCAAGCAGCGAGGCTGTGCGAGTCGAGCGTTAGCGCGCCGCGACAGCGGCCAGGCATTTACGCCTGCCTGAATCCCAGCACGTCCTGCATGTCGTAGAGGCCCGGGCGGCGGGCCCGCACCCAGGCGGCGGCAGCGACCGCGCCCTTGGCGAAAAGGGACCGATCGATGGCCGAATGGCTGAGGGTCAGGACCTCGTCCTCCGAGGCGAACAGCACCGTATGTTCACCGACAATGCCGCCTGCGCGGATGGACGAAAAGCCGATCCGGCCCGTCTCGCGGGCCTTGCCGACGCCGTCATGGGGCGGGCTGCGAAGGTCGCCCAGATCGCGGCCCCGGCCGTTGGCGGCGGCCTCTCCCAGCATCAGGGCCGTGCCGGAGGGCGCATCGATCTTGCGGCGATGATGCGCTTCGGAGATTTCGATGTCCCAGTCGCGCGCATCGAGTCGCAGCGCGGCGTGCTCCACCAGGCCGATCAGGATATTGACGCCAAGCGAGAAATTTCCGCTGCGCACGATGGCGATGCGGTCCGCCGCCGTCGCCAGCGCCGCATCCTGCTCGGGCGAAAAACCTGTGGAGCCGATCACCAGGGCCGGCCCACCGGTCAGGGCACAGGCAGCGGCCAGGGCCACGGAGGCATCGGCCGTCGAAAAATCGATGACGACATCGCAGCGCGACAGGTCGGGCGTCTCGCCCCGGTCGAACCGCGCGGCCACCATCACATCGCTGCGCGCATCGAGCGCCAGATCGACGGCGCGTCCCATCTTGCCCCGCGCGCCGGAGATTCCGACGTGAAACAACTCGCTCACCGGACGGCCGTCACTGGACATTTTCGCGCGACGTCCGGGCGTCCTCGGCCCCGAGGATATCGGCCCAGAAGCGTTTGGCCTTGCCCGCGAAGGAGGAGTTCCTCGGGTTCTGGCTGTCCCCGAAGGAGGCCGCCAGTTCCTGCATCAACTCCTTCTGGCGCGGCGTCAGGTCGGTCGGGGTCTCGACGAACAGCTCGACCACCAGGTCGCCGCGCTGGCGACCGTTCAGGTGGGGCATGCCCTTGCCGCGGATGCGGATCGTCTTGCCCGTCTGGGCACCGGCCGGCACGGTGACCGGAGCCTTGCACTGGCCGTCGCAGGCTTCCGACATCAGACAGGGGGCCTCGATCTCGCCGCCCAGGGCCGCAACCGTCATTGGCACCGGAACGGTCACCAGCAGATCCAGATTATCCCGCTCGAACAGGTCGTGCGGCGTCACAGAGAGAAAGACGTACAGATCGCCGCGCGGTCCGCCGCGCGTCCCTGCGTCGCCTTCACCCGACAGGCGGATGCGCGAGCCGTCGTCGACCCCGGCCGGCACCTTCAGCGCCAGTTTTCGGGTCTTCCGGACCTGGCCATGACCCTGGCAGGTCGTGCAGGGGTCCACGTTCTGGCCCGAGCCGCCGCAACCGGGACAGGTCCGCTCGACCTGGAAGAATCCGTTCGCCTGACGCACGCGGCCCGCCCCGCCACAGGTGGAGCAGGTCCTGGGCTTGGTGCCCGGCCTGGCTCCGGAGCCCTCGCAGGTTTCGCAAGCGGCCGTCGTCGGCACCGCGATCTCCACATCGGCCCCCTGATAGGCCTGCTCCAGGGTGATCTCGAGGTCGTAGCGCAGATCCGAGCCCCGCCGGGGACCATTCGACGGACGCCGCCCGCCGAACACATCGCCAAAGGCGTCGCCGAAGACCTGGGAGAAGATATCGTTGACGTCGTGGAAGCCCTGCTGACCCCCGCCTCCACCACCGTTGACGCCCGCATGGCCGAACCGGTCATAGGCGGCGCGCTTCTGGTCGTCCGACAGCACCGTATAGGCCTCGGAGATTTCCTTGAACCGGGCCATCGAGTCATCCGAGCCGCCATTGCGATCGGGATGGTGCTCCATCGCCAGCTTGCGATAGGCCGATTTCAGGCCGGCGGCGTCGATCCCCCGATCGACCCCCAGCACCTCGTAATAATCACGCGCCATGCGCAGACGTCCTCAAGCCAGCTCCGGACATTCCGTTCACGTCTCTATCGGCGCAAGCGGAACAGCGACCCAGGGATGACATGGGCGCCGGGTGGGCGGATGCAAGTTTCATGAAAGACACGATCCCCGCCCGCGACCGGCAGGCGGGGACCCTGCATGCGCCCTAGGCGCTCTTCTTCTGGTCGTCGTCGCCCGAGACTTCCTCGAACTCCGCATCGACCACGCCGTCATCGGCCGTGGCGTCGTCACCGCCGGAGCCCGCGTTTTGGGCGTACATTGCCTCGCCCAGCTTCATCGACGCCTGGACCAGGGTGTTGGTCTTCGTGCGGATGTCTTCCGGGTCGGTGCCGTCGCGGGCCGCCTTCAGCTCGGTCAGGCCGGTCTCGATGGCCGACTTCTCGTCCGCGCCGACCTTGTCGCCGTGTTCGGCCAGGGCCTTTTCGGTCGAGTGGATCAGGCTGTCGGCCGCATTCTGGGCCTCCACCAGGTCCTTCTTCGCCTTGTCTGCCGAGGCATTGGCCTCGGCTTCCTTGACCATCTTGTCGATGTCGGCGTCCGACAGGCCGCCGTTCGCCTGGATGCGGATCGACTGTTCCTTGTTCGTCGCCTTGTCCTTGGCCGAGACGTTGACGATGCCGTTGGCGTCGATGTCGAAGGCCACCTCGATCTGCGGCATCCCGCGCGGCGAGGGCGGAATGCCCATCAGGTCGAACTGGCCCAGCATCTTGTTGTCGGCCGCCATCGGACGCTCGCCCTGGAAGACCCGGATGGTCACGGCCGACTGGTTGTCGTCGGCGGTGGAGAACACCTGGCTCTTCTTGGTCGGGATCGTCGTATTGCGCTCGATCAACGGGGTGAACACGCCGCCCAGGGTCTCGATGCCGAGAGTCAGGGGCGTCACGTCCAGCAGCAGCACGTCCTTGACGTCGCCCTGCAGAACGCCGGCCTGAACCGCGGCGCCCAGCGCCACGACCTCATCGGGGTTCACGCCCTTGTGCGGTTCCTTGCCGAAGAAGGCCTTCACGGCCTCCTGAACCTTGGGCATGCGGGTCATGCCGCCGACCAGAACCACTTCGTCGATGTCCGCCGCCTTCAGGCCGGCGTCTGCCAGAGCCTTCTTGCAGGGCTCGATCGTCCGCTGGATCAGGTCGTCGACCAGGGCTTCCAGCTTGGCGCGCGTCAGCTTGATGTTCAGGTGCAACGGACCCGAGGCGTTCATGGTGATGAACGGCAGATTGACCTCGTACTGGGTCGTCGAGGACAGCTCCTTCTTGGCCTTTTCCGCCTCTTCGCGCAGGCGCTGCAGGGCCAGCTTGTCCTGGCGCAGATCGACGCCCTGTTCCTTCTTGAACTCGTCGGCCAGATAGTCGGCCAGGCGCACGTCGAAGTCCTCGCCGCCCAGGAAGGTGTCGCCGTTGGTCGACTTCACCTCGAACACCCCGTCGCCGATCTCCAGGATCGAGACGTCGAAGGTGCCGCCGCCCAGGTCATAGACCGCGATCTTCTGGCCGTCGTTCTTGTCGAGGCCATAGGCCAGGGCCGCCGCGGTCGGCTCGTTGATGATGCGCAGGACTTCCAGGCCCGCGATCTTGCCGGCGTCCTTGGTCGCCTGGCGCTGGCTGTCATTGAAATAGGCGGGCACGGTGATGACGGCCTGGGTGACCTTTTCGCCCAGATAGGCCTCGGCGGCCTCCTTCATCTTGGTCAGGGTGAAGGCCGAGATCTGCTGCGGGGAATAGTCCTTGCCGTTGGCGCGCACCCAGGCGTCGCCGTTCGGACCCTTGACGATCTCATAGGGCACCATGCCCTTGTCCTTGGCCACGACGGGGTCGTCGAAATTGCGGCCGATCAGGCGCTTGATGGCGAAGAAGGTATTGGCGGGGTTGGTCACCGCCTGACGGCGCGCGGGCTGTCCCACCAAGGTGTCGCCGCCGTCCTGGATCGCGACCACCGACGGGGTGGTGCGGTTGCCCTCGGCGTTCTCGATGACCTTGGGGTTCTTGCCGTCCATGACGGCCACGCACGAATTGGTCGTGCCGAGGTCGATACCGATAATCTTGGCCATGAGCCTTATGTCTCTCCGTCTGGCGGGCGATGCGGCGGCCTTCTGGAGCCAAGCGCCGCGCGTGACCGCCCCCGTTTTGTTTGCGTCGCCCGGCTGCGAGGCCGGATCGACAGGTGGGTTCGTTTCCCGTGAAACCCCACAGTTGGCGGGGTCTCTCGGGCTGGTCGGGATATGGGAAAGTCGCCATGCCCTGCAAGGCCTTGATGCGAATCATCCCGACGCGATCACAGAGTCAGGTCGCATCAGGTGCATTCGGCGGGCAGGAACGGCACAATGGCAACCGATCGTGGGCTGAATGCCCCCCCGATCGATCTTCAGGACGCCCGCATGCCCAAGACATTACCGTCCGCGACGCGAAGGGCGAACCTGATGGCCGTCGTTCTGGTCGGGAGCCTTGCCCTCGGGATCGGGGTCGACGCCGTCGCCGCCACGGAGCCCGTCTCGCGTACGGAGGCTCCGGCCCTGGCCCGTCCCGTCGTCCAGCAATCCCGGGACAGCTATAACCGCGAGATCCGGGTCCATAACCAGACCGGCTGGACCATGACCTATTTCTACGCCGCCAGTTCCGGCACGGATGGCTGGGGCGACGACCTTCTGGGTTCCGCCACCCTGTCACCCGGCGACAGTGTGGTTGTGACGGTGGACGACGGCTCGGGGGCCTGCCGCTATGATTTCTGGGCCGAGTTCGACAATGGCGAATCCCTGCGCCGTAGCGGAATCAACGTCTGCCAGATCGCGGACTACTATTTCACGCGCTGACGCGCCGGACAGAAGCGCCTTTGCACCGGAATGCACCCAGGCAGCAGGCGACCGCGCCGCGCGCCTCTAGACAGCCTCTCCCCGCAGCAATCGGGGCAGATCGCCGGTCGCGCCGCCCGCTTCGCCCATGAAGGCCTTGCGCAGCGGGCCGATGCGGTTGACCGCCGCCATGCCGAGGTCGCGTGCCAGGCGGATGGGCGCGATGTCGTTGGAGAACAGCCGGACGAAGGCATCGAACCCGGCGGCCAGGGCCATGATGTCGAACCGGCGCCAGCGGGCGTAGCGGTCCAGCACGGTTTCCGACCCGATATCCTCGCCCAGCCGCAGGGCCTCGATCAGCACCTCGGCCAGGGCGGCGGCGTCTTTCAGCCCCATGTTCAGCCCCTGGCCCGCCACCGGGTGAACTCCATGGGCCGCATCGCCGATCAGGGCCGTGCGGGGCGCGGTGAGGCGTGTCGCCAGTTCCAGCGCCAGCGGATAGACGAACCGCGGCCCTTCGGGCGTCGCCGTTCCCACGAACTCGCCGAACCGCCGCATCAGATGTGACTGGAAGGCCTCGTCCGAAGCGTCCCGCAGGGCCTCGGCCGCGCGTGTCGTCTCGGTCCAGACCAGGCTGGCCCGCCGGTCGGTCAGCGGCAGGATGGCGAACGGGCCGTGCGGCAGGAAATATTCGTGGGCGACATTGCCGTGGTCCCGGTCAAGCCGGACCGTGGCGACCACCCCCGACTGGCCATAGCGCCAGCCCACGGTTTCGATGCCGGCGGCGGACCGCACCAGCGATCCCCGGCCCTCGGCCCCGATCACCAGCGGGGCGGTCAGAGCCGTGCCATCCGCCAGCGTCACCGTCGCGCGGGACGGGGAGGTCTCGACCGCCACCACCGAGGCCGGGGCCATCAGGTCGATGTCCGATGCGGCGATCAGCCCGGCCAGGGCGGCCCGGATCTGGCGGTTCTCGACCAGATACCCCAGCGGCTCACCGCCGGTCGCATCCCCGACCTCCGCGGCATCGAAGCGCAGAAAGGCCGGCGAGGCGGCCTTCGAGGCGGCCCCGGGCCTGCGCCCGTCTGTCACCAGAATGTGGTCCATCCGGCAGGCGTGGGGACGCAGGCGCTCGCCCAGGCCCAGCACGTCCAGCATCCGGAAGGTGGACCAGGCGATGGCCGTGGACCGACCGTCGAAGGTCGGGGCCAGCTGGGCCGAAAACGGCTGGGGATCGATCAGGGCGACCCTGAGCCCGCCTTGCGCAGCCGCCAGGGCAAAGGTCGCACCCGCCAGGCCCGCGCCTGCGATGATGACGTCGTGGGTATGGGGTCCGTTCATGGCCGTCTTGTCGCCCCGTCGATCCGGTCCGTCCAGTGTCGGGGGCGTCGCACGGCCGTCAGGGCTGAAGACGGTAGCCGCCGGCGTCCGTCAGCAGCAACCGCGCCTGACCCGGCTCAGGCTCGATCTTCTGGCGCAGGCGATAGATGTGGGTTTCCAGCGTGTGGGTGGTGACGCCGGCGTTGTAGCCCCAGACCTCGGTCAGCAGCTCCTCTCGCGAGACCGCCTTGGTGCCCGCGCGATAGAGGTATTTCAGGATATTGGTCTCTTTTTCCGTCAGCCGGACCTTCTTGCCCCGGGCGTCCAGCAGCATCTTGACCGCTGGCCGGAATTCATAGGGGCCGATCTGGAAGACGGCGTCCTCGGACTGTTCGTGACTGCGCAGATGGGCGCGGATGCGGGCCAGCAGCACGGCGAACCGGAAGGGCTTGGTGACATAGTCGTTGGCCCCCGAGTCCAGGCCCAGCACCGTGTCGGCATCGGAATCCTGGGCTGTCAGCATGATGACGGGGGTGGAGACGCCGTCCTTGCGCAACAAGCGGCACGCCTCGCGGCCGTCCATATCGGGCAGATCGACGTCCAGCAGGATCAGGTCGGCGCGGATCTCGCGACCCAGACGCACGCCCTCGGTGGCGGTGGAGGCCTGGACGGTCTTGAACTCCTCGTGCAGCGCCAGCTGCTCGGCGAGCGCCTCGCGCAGGTCGTCGTCGTCGTCGATGATGAGCAGGGTCTTGGCTGTCGGCATCTGTCTAGAATGGCGAGGCTGAAGGCAAACGCCAAGACGGCGCCGGAAATTGGTGCGAAATCAGGAACTGGAGGGCATCTGCGCCGGTTTTCGTTCCCCGAACAGCGCCGATCCGATCCGGACATGGGTCGCGCCCAGCCGGATCGCAGCCTCGTAATCGCCGCTCATCCCCATCGACAGGACGTCCAGTCCGTTCCGTTCGGCGATTTTTTTCAGCAGGGCGAAATGCAGGATGGGCTCCTCGTCGGTCGGCGGAATGGCCATCAGCCCCTCGACTGTCAGCCCCTGGGCCCGCGCCAGGGCGATCAGGGCATCGGCCTGCCGCGGCGCGACCCCGGCCTTCTGCGGCTCCTCGCCGGTATTGACCTGGACCAGCAGGCGCGGCGACCGTCCGGCCCTGGATGCCGCCGAGACCAGGGCCCCGACCAGCTTTTCGCGGTCCAGCGTCTCGATCACGTCGAACAGGGCCACGGCATCCTCGGCCTTGTTGGATTGCAAAGGCCCGATCAGGCGCAGTTCCAGGTCAGGCAGGCCTGCGCGCCGGTCCAGCCAGCGCCCCTGGGCCTCCTGCACCCGGTTCTCGCCAAACACGCGCAGTCCGGCCGCCAGGGCCGCGTCGATGGCCTCGGGGGGCTGGGTCTTGGACACGGCGGTCAGGGTGACCGTGCTCGGGTCACGGCCGGCCGCCGTGGCCGCCGCCGTCATCCGGTTCCGGACGGCCGCCAGCCGTCCCGTGAAGCCGGGATCGCTGGACGCGGGGGCGGAAGCGGGCATAGAGGCGGTCATGACTGAGCCGGTAATGATGGGCACGGCGGCCACGCGACTGTGGGCCAGCGCCCTGGCCTTAGCCCGTGCGGCCGCCGCTGTCAGGGGGGGCGCGCCGTCGCGGGTGCCGCCCCTGCTGTTCTTCACCGATCCCGGGCGGACGCCCAGGCCGTGGGAGATCGTCGCGCGGATGCCGGCAGGGTCGGGCGTCGTATACCGGTCCTTCGGCGCGAACGATGCCCGGGAGACGGCCGACCGGCTTCGGGCCGTGACGGCAGACCGCGGCATCGCCCTGCTGATCGGCATGGACAGCGCCCTGGCCGAGGCCGTCGGCGCGGACGGGCTTCATCTGCCCGAACGGGCGCTATCGGCGGCCTATGGGCTGTCGGGACGGCGACCGGACTGGATCCTGACCGGCGCGGTCCATTCGGTCGAAGGGGCCCGGGCGGCACGGGATCTCGATGCGGTCGTCCTGTCTCCCATCTATCCGGCGGGCGGGGCCTCCTCCGCCAGGGCCGCCCTTGGCGTCCGGGCGCTGGCCGACGTGGCGGCGAACAGGCCGGTCATCGCGCTGGGCGGCATCACGGCCGACAATGTGGCGAATCTGGTGCGAACGGGCGCAATGGGGCTGGCGGCCGTCTCCAGCATCGCCGAAGCCTTCGCTGTCTAGAAGCGGAACAGGGTCTCGAGGCGCACGCGCGGCTGGGCGCGGCGATCGGTTTCGGCCGGGCGCGCCGGATCCTGCTCGGCCGGGGCCAGACCGGCGGCGGCACCGACGCGAAGCGATGGCGACAGCCGGTAATAGGCCCCCGCCTCCACATCGCCCCAGCGGGTTTCGCGGCCGACGGGCTGGTTCAGATTGAAATCCAGACCCCAGCGGCCATTCGCATTCCAGCGCAGGCCACGGCGCGGCGTCGACGGGGCGACACTGTTGCGGGCCGCACTGGCTTCGGACAGGCTGACGGCTGGGGCGCGCGAGCGCGACTGCGCAGCCGCCTCGCCCGCGACGCCAGACAGGGCGGCGGTGACGAACAGTCCGGCGATGATGACGCGAAGCCGCATTTCCAACCCTTGAATCCGGCGTTTTTTCGCCGGACCTGTTTCCTGAACCGGCGTTTTCGCCGTGAACCGTCCGATTAGACACCGGTGGTCCGCCCGGTCAACGGAACCCGACCGAACGATCCCGGTTCCAGCGACTCTGGGCTCCCCCTGTGGCGCAAGCGTCACGGGAATGCGGCAAGAAGGCGTTCGCCCGCATGGCGAGCGGACGGCATCGGACGCCCTCGGGACGACCGGAACGCCATTGCCTTGTCATCGCCCCTTTTCAGCGTGTTATAGAGCCTTGCTTCGCCGCGCGCCCTCGAAGGGGCCGTCGACGCGCCCGTGTCCTCGAGGAGGCCATGGGTCGATCCTGGGATGGAGACAAGACGAATGGCGTTTGTTCGCGGCAAGACGGTCGTAGCGGCCACGGCTCTGGCCCTCGGCGGTCTGGTTCTGGCGGGTTGCGGCAGCCTGCCCTTCGTCGGCGATCGCCCGACTCCCCGGGCCAACGCCCAGCAGGGAATCGGCGTCAACGGCTATCTGTGGCGCGCCACCCTGGACACGCTCAGCTTCATGCCCCTGCTGACCGCCGACCCGTGGGGTGGCGTTGTCAATTACGACTGGTACATCAACCCCCAGACCCCGAACGAGCGGTTCAAGGCCACGGTCTTCATCCTCGACACCCGTCTGCGCGCCGATGCCCTCAACGTCACCGTGACCAAGGAGGTCAAGGACGCCTCGGGGGCCTGGACCGGTGCGCCGGTCGCCGCCCAGACCGAGGCCGATCTGGAAAACGCGATCCTGACCAAGGCGCGCCAGCTGAACCTGTCCAACGCGGGCTAGACCTCGTCTCCTCCCCATTCGCCTCTTGGCGAAAGGGAAGGTGGATGCGAGCCTCCTGGCGAGCAGACGGAGGGGTTCTTGACGCCCCATGACCGAGTCCGCTTCAAGAGCCCCTCCGTCTCGTCGGCTTTCGCCGCCGATCCACCTCCCCGTCGCCACAGGGGCGACAGGGAGGAGACTCGACAAGGAATCCCGTGTCCGCCTCTCCGACCCGCTACGACCCAAAGACCGCCGAACCCCGCCAGCAGGCCCGCTGGTCGGAGACGAACGCCTTCGTTACCCGCGATACGGGCCGTCCGAAATACTATGTCCTTGAAATGTTTCCCTATCCGTCGGGGAACATCCACATGGGACACGCCCGCAACTATGTGATGGGTGACGTGGTGGCGCGTCACAAGCGGGCCCAGGGCTATGACGTCCTGCACCCGATGGGCTGGGACGCCTTTGGTCTGCCGGCCGAGAACGCCGCCATGGAGCGTGGCATCCACCCCGGCGCATGGACCTATTCCAACATCGCCTCCATGCGCGACCAGCTGAAACTGCTGGGTCTGTCGCTGGACTGGTCGAGGGAGTTCGCCACCTGCGATCCCACCTACTATGGCCGACAGCAGGCCTGGTTCCTGGAACTGTTCAGGCGCGGCCTGGTCTATCGCAAGGACTCGGTCGTCAACTGGGATCCGGTCGACAACACCGTCCTGGCCAATGAACAGGTCGTGGACGGTCGCGGCTGGCGCTCCGGAGCCGTGGTCGAGAAGCGCAAGCTGAACCAGTGGTTCCTGCGCATCACCGACTATGCCGACGACCTGATCGAGGGCCTCAAGGACCTGGAGCGCTGGCCCGACAAGGTCCGGCTGATGCAGGAGAACTGGATTGGCAAGAGCCGCGGAGCCACCGTCTGGTGGGACATCGCCGAGGTTCCGGGGTTCCTGCCCGCCGCACCGGACGGCCAGCCCAGCCACGACCGCGACCCGGTGGAGGTCTATACCACCCGGCCCGATACCCTGTTCGGGGCCAGCTTCCTGGCCCTGGCCCCCGACCATCCCCTGACGAAGGCCATCGGCGAACACCGGCAGGACGTCGCCGCCTTCGTCAAGGCCTGCGCCCGGACCGGTACCAGCGAGGCCGATATCGAGAAGGCTGAAAAGCTGGGCATCGACCTGGGCCTGCGCGTCCGTCACCCGTTCGATCCCGGGCGCACCGTGCCGGTCTGGGCGGCGAATTTCGTCCTGTCGACCTATGGATCGGGCGCCATCTTCGGCTGCCCCGGCCATGACCAGCGCGACCTGGATTTCGCCCGCAAATACGACCTGCCGGTCGTGCCCGTGGTCCGTCCCGACGGGGCGGAGGACATCGAGATCGGCACCGAGGCCTATGTCGGTCCGGGCACGATCTTCAATTCGGACTTCCTGGACGGCCTGTCGGTCGAGGCGGCCAAGGTTGAGGCGATTCGCCGCCTGGAGGCGTCCGATCACGGCAAGGGCACCACCATCTATCGCCTGCGCGACTGGGGTGTGTCGCGCCAGCGCTACTGGGGCTGCCCCATCCCCATCGTCCATTGCGCCGCCTGCGGCGTGGTCGAGGTTCCGGCCGATCAGCTGCCCGTCGTCCTGCCCGACGACGTGACCTTCGACGTCCCCGGCAATCCGCTGGACCGCCATCCGACCTGGAAACACGTCAAATGTCCGTCCTGTGGAGCCGATGCGACGCGCGAGACCGACACGCTCGATACCTTCGTCGATTCCAGCTGGTATTTCGCCCGCTTCACCGATCCGACGGCGGCCGAGCCGATCAACAAGGCCGCCGCCGACCGCTGGCTGGCCGTCGACCAGTATATCGGCGGGGTCGAGCACGCGGTCCTGCACCTGCTGTACGCCCGATTCATCACCCGTGCCCTGTCCGACGCCGGCATGCTGGCGGTGAAGGAGCCCTTCGCCGGCCTGTTCACGCAAGGGATGGTGGTCCACGAGACCTATCGGCGGGCCGACGGGGCCTGGGTCGAGCCGACCGACGTCGATCTGGCCAATACCGCCGGGGTCCGCAGCGCCCGCCAGCTGTCCACCGGCGAGACCCTGGTCATCGGCGACATCGAGAAGATGTCGAAGTCCAAGAAGAACGTCGTCGCGCCGCAGGAAATCCTCGACTCGCACGGCGTGGACGCCGGCCGCCTGTTCGTCCTGTCCGACAGCCCGCCCGAACGCGACGTCCAGTGGACCCCCGGCGGCGTCGAGGGCGCCAGCCGCTTCGTCCAGCGCGTCTGGACCCTGTTCGACAGCTTCGACGCCACGGCAGCCGGCGACCTGGCCCAGGATGCGGCCCTGCTGAAGGAAACCCACAAGGCCATCAAGGCGGTGTCCGAAGGGGTCGAGGGCTTCCGCTTCAACTCGGCCATCGCCAAGCTCTACGCCTTCGTCGCCACCCTGCGCGACCATGACACTGCCTCCGGCCCCGCCCGGCGCGAGGCCCTGTCGGCCCTCGCCCGCCTGATCGCCCCCTTCACCCCCCACGTGGCCGAGGAAGGCTGGACCCGGCTGGGTGAGGCGGGACTGGTCCTGGACGCGCCCTGGCCGGTCTTCGATCCGGCGCTGGCGGCCGACGACGAGGTGATCCTGCCGATCCAGATCAATGGCAAGCGGCGGGGCGAGATCACCATGCCGCGCGGGGCGGATGCGAAGGCCGTCGAGGCCGAGGCGCTCGCCAATCCCGGCGTTCAGGCCTATCTGGAGAGCCAGGGCCAATCCATCCGCAAGGTGATCGTCGTGCCGGACCGCATCGTCAATCTGGTGGCCGGCTAGATGTCGGTTCGGGGCCTTGCAGCCCTGGGTGCCGCCGCCGGGCTTCTGGCCGGGTGCGGCTTCACACCGCTGTATGGCACCACCGGCGCCTCCGGGTCGCTGTCGCGGATCACCGTGACGACCCAGGACGATCGTCTCGGCTATCGGCTGCGCGAACAGCTGGAGGACGCCCTGGGCCGGGATCGTGCCACCGCCCCGCTCTATCGGCTTGAAACCACCGTCGAGCAGAGCCGCCGCCCGCTGGGGCGCCGGATCGACGATACGGCCACCCGCTACCAGCTGACGGTGCGCGGGACCTGGACCCTGACCCCGACTTCGGGTGGAACGCCCCTGTCCGGCAGCCAGACCGTGACCACCACCTATGCCGCCGCCGACCAGCCCTATGCCGCCATCGCGGCCCAGCAGGACGGCGAGGACCGCGCGGCCGCCGAACTGGCCCGGATGATCCGTCTGGACCTGATGCGGGCCCTGGCCGAGTGATCCTGGCCAAACGGCCCGAGGTGGACCGCTTCCTGTCGCGGCCCGACGCCGGGATCCGCGCCGCCGTCATCCACGGCAAGGACCGGTCCGGCGTCGCCGAACGCGCCGAGATGCTGTGCAGGGCCATCACCCCCGACCTGAACGACCCCTTCAACGTCACGGTCCTGACCGACAGCGACATCGACGGCGACGAGGCCCGGCTGGAGGAAGCCCTGACGGCCCTCAGCATGATCGGCGGGCGACGGCTGGTCCGCGTGCGGCTGGGGGCCGACAAGGCCTCGATCGACCGGATGCTGGCGACGACGCTGAAGACCCACGGCGACGGCGGCTACAATCCCGATGCCATGCTGGTCATCGAGGCCGGGGCACTCGGACGCGACTCCGCCCTGCGCAAGGCCGCCGAAACGGGCAAGGCCTCGGTCGGGATCGCCTGCTACGAGGACGAGGCCGGCGACATCGCCCGGATGACGCGGGAGGCCCTGGCCGCCGACAAGGTCGGTCTGACCTCCGACGCCCTCGCCGCCTTCGTCGCCCGCCTGCCGAAAGAGCGGGGCCTGATGCGTCAGGAGATCGAGCGTCTGGCCCTCTATATCGGCCCGGGGTCAGGCCGCACGATCGACGTGGAGGAGCTGGAGGCGCATCTCGGCGTCGAGGCGGACGCGTCTCTGGCCGATGCGGCGCTTCAGGCCTTCGGCGGCAGACCCGCCCCGGCCCAGGGCGGGCTGCGCCGCGCCCTGGCAGAAGGCGAGAGTCCGGTCATGGCGGTTCGCTCTGCCTCGATCCACCTCGGAAAGCTTCGCCGGATCAACGTGTTGCAGCTTTCCGGAGCCGGGGCCAAGGAGGCGGCCAAGGCAGCGGGCGTGTTCTGGAAGCAGGAAGCCGAAATGCTGCGTCAGGCGCGCGCCTGGCGTCTGGAGGAGCTCGACGTCGTCCAGGACAGCGTCAACACCGCCGACGTCGCCACAAAAACGACCGGCATGCCAGAACACCTGATCGCGGAGCGGCTGCTGCTGGAAATCGCGGCGCGCGCCCGGCGGCTGGGGCTGTAGACGACCTCAACCCCGTTTCGACGCCTTGCGGAAGGCGGGTTTGGCCAGAGCGACATTTTTGGCGGCCACGGCACGTTCTTCGGACTTGCCGCCGGACATGCCGGCGTGGGCCGGGGCATTGGCTTTCTTGGCGGCCAGGACGCGTTTCAGGGCTTCGGATGCGGTTTCGGGCGTGTCGGTCATCACGAGACCCTAGCACACAACCTGGATCAGGCCTTCATCAACCGGCGGCACAGGTCGTCGAGCTGTTCCAGACTGGCGTAGGACAGGGTGAGCTCACCCCGGCCGCCGCGGTCCGCCAGTGCCACCTTCAGACCCAGGGCATCGGCCAGATCCTGTTGCAGCGCCGCCGTGTCGGCCGAGGCCAGGCCCGTTCTGGCACCGCCCGCCCCCGCCTTGGCCTTTGCAGGCCCCTGGGCCGCGCGTCTGGCAAGGGCCTCGGTCTGACGCACATTGAGGCCGTCGCGCTCGACCTGGGCAGCCAGGGCACCGGGATCGGGTGCCGTGATCAGGGCCCGGGCATGGCCGGCGCTCAGCTTTCCGTGCCGCACGAACCACAGCACCTCCTCGGGCAGCTGGAGCAGGCGCAGGGTGTTGGCCACATGACTGCGGCTCTTGCCCACGATCCCGGCCACGGCGTCCTGCGTTCGCCCGAACCGCTCCATCAGCATGCGATAGGCGTCGGCCTCCTCCAGCGGATTGAGATCCGCGCGCTGGACGTTCTCGATGATCGCGACCTCGAAGACCTCGACGTCGTCCATCTCCCGCACGACGATCGGCACCTCGGTCAGACGCGCCGCCTGCGAAGCCCGCCAGCGCCGCTCGCCGGCGATGATCTGCCAGACCCCGTCCTCGCCCGGCTGGGTCCGGACGAGAATCGGCTGCAGCACACCCTTGTCGCGGATCGAGGCGGCCAGTTCTTCCAGATCGGACTGGGTAAAAATCTTGCGGGGCTGATCGGGATTGGGTTTGAGGCTCTCGATCGGCGCCATCTGCACGCCACCGGGCACCGGCTGGCCACCGGTCACGGGCACGGGGGTTTCGGCGACGGGCTCTCCCAGCAGCGCCGACAGACCGCGACCGAGACCTCTTTGACGTTCAGACAAGGTATTGATTCCGTTTCGTTATCAAGCGGCAGCGAGGGATTTCAGACGACGCCGCTCGCGGCCGACCACTTCCTTGGCCAGACGCAGATAGGCCTGGCTGCCGGAGCATTTGAGATCATAGATCAGGACGGGCTTGCCGAACGAAGGCGCCTCGGAGACCCGGACGTTTCGGGGAATCACCGCCTCATAGACCTTGTCGCCGAAATGGGCCCGCACGTCTGCCGCGACCTGCCCCGACAGGGCATTGCGGCGGTCGTACATGGTCAGGACCAGACCCTGGATCTCCAGCGAGGGGTTCAGGGATTGTCGCACCATGTCGATGGTCTTCATCAACTGCGTCAGCCCTTCCAGGGCGAAGAACTCGCACTGCAGCGGCACCAGCACACCGTCGGCTGCCGACATGGCATTGAGCGTGAGCAGGTTCAGCGATGGTGGGCAGTCGATCAGGACATAGTCATACCCGGCGCTACCGGCCTCCCCCTGCCGCGCCAGCGCGTCGCGCAGCCGATAGGAACGCCTGTCTGCCTGACTGAGCTCGATCTCGACGCCCGACATATCGGCATCGGCCGGGATGATGTGCAGGCCGGGAACCGTGGTCGGTACGGCCGCGTCATGGACCGAACGCCCATCGACGATGACATCGTAGATGGTGATCCGCCGTGCTTCACGTGGAACGCCCAGACCCGTGGAGGCGTTGCCCTGCGGGTCCATATCGACGATCAGCACCTTCTCGCCGATCGCGGCCAGGGCCGTGCCGAGGTTGATCGCAGTGGTGGTCTTGCCGACCCCGCCCTTCTGGTTCGAGACGGCGAGGACGCGGGCGGTCTTGGTCATGCTAGCCACGGCGTTTGGCGCTCCGGACGGTCACGATGCGCCCGCGCGGGTCGCTGCGCGAGACAGTGAGATCGGCCTCCACTTGCCAGACCTTGGACGCCTCCTGCAACTCGAGCTCTGCCTTCTCTCCCTTGAGAAACAGACCTTGTGCACCGCGAGACAGACAGGGCTGTGCATAACCCAGAAGCTTCTCCATCGGGGCCACGGCGCGCGCCGTCACGATGTCGACCTTCAGCGCCTGGTGCTCGGCCCGACCCCAGATAACGGTCGCCGGAAGCGCAAGTTCGTCGACGACCGTCTGCAGGAAGCGGCAGCGTTTCTGCAGGGAATCGATCAGCCAAACGTGCGATCCCGGACGCCCCTTGGCCAGCACGGCCAGCACGACACCCGGAAACCCGGCCCCCGCCCCCAGATCCGCCCAGGTCTTGCCGAATCCGGCCAGATCGATCAGCTGGGCTGAATCCCACGCATGGCGGTTCCAGAAGTCCGGCAGGCTGTCGGGCCCGACCAGATTCATGACCGCGTTCGCCTCGGTCAGCATGATGCGGAACCGCTCGAGGTCGGCCATCCGCTCCGGCCAGGCCCCGGTCAGCCGCTGAAACTCGTCCGCGGTCATCAGGCCGCGACCGCCGCCCGTTTCACATGCGACAGCAGGGCCGTCAGGGCGCCCGGTGTGACGCCCTCGATCCGCCCGGCCTGGCCCAGGGTCCGGGGCTGGACCATCGACAGCTTCTCGCGCACCTCGTTCGACAGCCCGCCGATCGCCGCATAGTCCAGATTGGTCGGCAGGGTCAGCGCCTCCTCCCGGCGCAGGGCCTCGGCATCGGCCGCCTGGCGATCCAGATATCCGGCATAGCCCGCATCGATCTCCACCTGCTCACGGATGGCCGACGGCCAGGACTGGATCACCGGATAGGCCACCTCGAACTGCGCCAGGCTGACACCCGGATAGGCCAGCAGATCGCGCATCGAGCGGCGCTGGCCGTCGGCATTGACCGCGATCCCCAGACCCTGGGCCTCGTTCGGCGTGAACCGGGTGTCCCGAACCATGGCCGTCGCGATCGCGAGCACGGCGGCCTTCGCCTCGAACGCCGACTGGCGCGGGCTCGACACCATCCCGGCCGCAATGCCGATGGGCGTTAACCGTTGATCCGCATTGTCGGCGCGCAGCGTCAACCTGTATTCGGCCCGGCTGGTGAACATCCGGTAGGGCTCGGTCACACCCCGTGTGACCAGATCATCGATCATCACCCCGATATAGGCCTGGTCCCGCCCCAGCACGATCGCCCCGGATCCAGCCGCCGCCCGCGCCGCGTTCAGGCCCGCGATCAACCCTTGAGCGCCGGCCTCTTCATACCCGGTCGTACCGTTGATCTGACCGGCCAGAAACAGGCCCGGCCGACGCTTCACCTCCAGCGCCGGGGTCAGTTCGCGCGGATCAACATAGTCGTATTCGATCGCATAGCCGAACCGGAACACCTCGACGGTTTCAAGCCCGGGCATCGTACGCAGGAAGGCCATCTGGGTCTCGGGCGAGACCGACGTCGAAATGCCGTTCGGATAGACCGTCGGATCGTCCAGCCCCTCCGGCTCCAGAAAGACCTGATGGGAGGTCTTGTCGGCGAACCGCACGACCTTGTCCTCGATCGAGGGACAATAGCGCGGGCCCCGTCCGGTCAGATGACCGCCATAGACGGCGCTTTCACCCAGGTTGGCGGCGATGATGGCGTGGGTATCTTCGGTGGTCTGGGTGATGCCGCAGGCAATCTGGGGCACCGTGATCCGGTCGGTCAGGAAGCTGAAGGGGACCGGCTCCGCGTCGGCCGCCTGCATCTCCAGCCTGTCCCAGCCGATGGTGCGGCCGTCCAGACGAGCGGGCGTGCCGGTCTTCAGCCGACCCATCTTCAGGCCCGCGCCATACAAATCCCGGGCGAGGCCGGTCGAGGGGGCCTCGCCATGCCGGCCGGCGGGCGTTCGTACATCGCCCTGATGGATGACCCCGTTCAGGAAGGTACCTGTCGTCAGAACGACAGCCCCGGCGCGCAGGGCCACGCCCTCGCCCGTCGTCACGCCCACCACGCGGTCGTTGTCCAGAATCAGCGCCTCGGCCGTCCCTGCCATCCGGGTGAGATTCGGTGTCGATGCGAGTTCGGCCTGCATGGCCTCGCGGTACAAACGGCGGTCGATCTGGCTGCGAGGTCCGCGCACGGCCGCACCTTTCGACCGGTTCAGCATGCGGAACTGGATGCCGGACACATCGGCCAAGCGTCCCATCAGACCGTCAAGGGCATCGATCTCGCGCACCAGATGGCCCTTGCCCAGGCCACCGATGGCCGGGTTGCAGCTCATCTCGCCGATGGTTTCCAGCGTCTGGGTCAGCAGCAGGGTGCGCGCGCCCGTCCGGGCCGAGGCGGCCGCGGCCTCGCAGCCGGCATGGCCGCCGCCGATCACGATGACGTCGAAGGCAGTGGGGGAACTCATGAGCGGGCACATAGGCGAAACCACAGCCGAGCGCCACTCTCACCGCTGTTTCACGTGAAACAAAGGGGCGACCGACCCGAGCTATTTGCCGATACAGAAGGTGGAGAAGACTTCGCCGAGGATGTCCTCGACCCCGATATCGCCGGTGACCCTCGCGAGCGCCTCCGCAGCCCGGCGAAGATCGTCTCCGGCCAGTTCCGGAGCATCGATCAGCCGCATCCGCCCGACCTGTATCGCTTCCAGCGCCTCCGTCAGTCGTCGGCGATGCCGTTCCCGCGTGACCGCGGGGAAATCGGAACCCGACAGATCCTGCTCGAGCCGGCTTCGGATCGCATCCCGGAGACCGACCAGTCCCTCCCCTGTGGTGGCGCTGACCACGAACCCGGGGCTGGAGGGATCGGCCGTCCGCAGGTCGGCCTTGGTCCAGACGACGAGGTCGTCGCTCCGAACGAAGGTCGCCGCATCGCCCTCTGCATCGCCGGGCCCCCGCGCCCAGAGCCGAAGGTCTGCAGCCTCGGCCCGCGCCCGCGCGCGACGGACGCCCTCGGCCTCGACCGGATCGTCGCTCTCACGAAGCCCGGCGGTGTCCGACAGGGTCACGGCATAGCCGCCGATGACGATGTCGGCATCCAGCACGTCCCGCGTGGTCCCGGCGATGGGCGTGACGATCGCGGCCTCGCGCGCGACCAGGGCATTGAACAGGGCGGACTTGCCGGCATTGGTCTCGCCGATCAGGACGATGCGATAGCCCTCGCGCACCCGCCGCCCCCGATCGGCATCGGCCAGGGCAGCGGTCAGATCCTCGATCAGCCCGTCCAATACCGGCCCGGCCGTCCGTGCCAGATGATCGGGCACGTCCTCGTCGGGAAAGTCGATCTCCGCCTCGACCAGGGCCAGGGCCTTCAGAAGATCGCGCCGGAACCCGGCATAGGTCTGCGACAGCGCGCCTTCCAGCTGACCCAGGGCCTGGGCTGCCTGGGCCGTCGTTTCGGCGTCGATCAGGTCGGCGACGGCTTCGGCCTGGGCCAGGTCCATCCGTCCATTCTCAAAGGCGCGACGCGTGAACTCGCCGGGATCGGCGGGACGTACGCCCAGAGCCGTCAACGCTATGGTCGCCGCCTCGACCACGGCGCGGCCGCCGTGCAGATGCAGTTCGGCGCAATCCTCTCCGGTGTAGCTATTCGGCGCAGGAAAGCGCAGCACCAGCGCCTGGTCGATGACCTCGGGGCCATGCCGAAGCGTTCGCAGCGATGCGATCCGAGCCGATACGGTTCCCGCCCCAAGGCCGGCCAGCGCGGCATCGGTGCCGGGTCCGGAGAGCCGCAGAATGGCGATCGCCCCCCGGCCGGGCGGCGTCGCCAGGGCGAAGATGGTGTCGGTCAACGTCGGATCAGGCCTTCGGCACCTGGGTGACGACGGACATCATCTGGCGGAACTGGTCCTGGGCCTGAAGGCCGAAGCTGGTCCAGGTCTTCATCAGCTCTTCCGGCTGCATGGCGGTGATGTTGGCATCCATGCGGGTCTTCATCTCGCTGACCAGTTGGTCGTTCAGAACCGTGACATCCGGCAGGCCCAGAAAGGCACGCGCTTCTTCCGGTGTGCACTCGGCCTCGATCTTGACTTTCATCCTGGTGCTCCAACCTCTCGAAGGCCCGTCATAGGCCGAACTGGCCGATCAAAGGAACCCTCCCATGCGCGCCATTCGCCTCGCCCGTGCCGGAGGACCGGACGTCCTTGCGCTTCATGAGGTCGACACGGCTGTGCCGGGCCCCGGTCAGATCCTGATCCGGCACGAGGCGATCGGTCTGAACTTCATCGACATCTATCAGCGAACAGGCCTCTATCCCCTCGCCTGCCCGACCGGTCTCGGGCTGGAGGGCGCCGGGATCGTCGAGGCGATCGGCGAGGAGGTCACCCGGTTCCAGGTGGGCGATCGGGCGGCCTATGGTACGGGGCCCATCGGGGCCTATGCCGAGGCTCACGTCGTCGATGCGAACCGCGCCGTCCGGGTTCCCGCCGACGTGTCCCTGAGGACGGCGGCGGCGGTCATGCTGAAAGGTATGACTTCGGAGTTCCTGGCCAGACGCGTGTTTCACGTGAAACAGGGCGACGCCGTTCTCATCCATGCCGCAGCCGGCGGGGTGGGACTGATCCTGTGTCAGTGGCTGCGGTCTCTGGGGGCCACCGTCATCGGCACGGTCGGAGACGAGTCCAAGGCCAGGATCGCGCGCGCCCACGGCTGCGACCATGTGATCCTCTACAAGACCGAGGACATCGCCGGACGGGTCAAGACCCTCACCGACGGCCTGGGCTGCGCGGTCGTCTACGATTCGGTGGGCCGGGACACGCTGGAGGCGTCACTCGCCAGCCTGCGCCGTCGGGGTCTGCTGGTCAGTTTCGGAAACGCGTCCGGGCCCGTCCCACCGATCGAGCCCCTCCGGCTCTCGCGCGGTGGATCGTTGTTCCTGACCCGCCCGACCCTGTTCGACTATGTCGCCACGACGGAGGAACTGGACCAAAGCGCCAGCGCCCTGTTCGGAATGATCCGGTCGGGCGCCATCAAGGTCGAGATCGGCCAGACCTTCCGCCTGGATCAGGTCCGGGAGGCGCACGAGGCGCTCGCCGGGCGACAGACAACAGGCTCCACTTTGCTGATCCCGTGACTGTCTCCTCCCGGGTCGCGTAGCGAACGGGGAGGAGACCCGATCAGGTATTCATCGACTGGAAGAAGTCGGCGTTGTTCTTGGACTGACGCAGCTTGTCGAGCAGGAACTCGATCGCGTCCTGCGGTCCCATGGGGTTCAGGATGCGGCGCAGCACATAGGTCTTGGTCAGCTGGTCCTTCGGCGTGATCAGCTCTTCCTTGCGGGTGCCCGACTTCAGCACGTCGATGGCGGGGAAGATGCGCTTGTCGGCGACCTTGCGGTCCAGCACGATTTCCGAGTTCCCCGTGCCCTTGAACTCTTCGAAGATGACCTCGTCCATCCGGCTGCCCGTGTCGATCAGGGCGGTGGCGATGATGGTCAGGCTGCCGCCCTCTTCCACATTCCGCGCCGCGCCGAAGAACCGCTTGGGCCGCTGCAGGGCATTGGCGTCCACGCCGCCGGTCAGGACCTTGCCCGACGAGGGCACCGTGGCGTTATAGGCTCGGCCCAGGCGCGTGACCGAGTCCAGCAGGATAACGACGTCGCGCTTGTGCTCCACCAGACGCTTGGCCTTCTCGATCACCATCTCGGCCACAGCGACGTGACGGGTCGCCGGCTCGTCGAAGGTGGAGGCCACGACCTCGCCCTTCACCGTCCGCTGCATGTCGGTGACTTCCTCCGGCCGCTCGTCGATCAGCAGGACGATCAGGGCGACCTCAGGGTGGTTGGCCTCGATCGACTTGGCGATGTTCTGCAGCATCACCGTCTTGCCGACGCGCGGCGGGGCGACGATCAGGCAGCGCTGGCCCTTGCCCAGAGGGGCGACGATGTCGATGACCCGGCCGGAGCGATCCCGCAGGGTCGGGTCCTGGATTTCCATAATCAGCCGCTCGTTCGGATACAGCGGCGTCAGATTGTCGAAATTGACCTTGGTGCGGACGGTCTCGGGATCCTCGAAATTGATCGTGTCGACCTTCAGCAGGGCGAAGTATCGCTCGCCTTCGCGGGGCCCACGGACCGCGCCGTGGACCGTGTCGCCCGACCGCAGACCAAACCGGCGGATCTGGGACGGCGACACATAGACATCGTCCGGACCCGGAAGATAATTCGCGTCCGGCGAACGCAGGAAGCCGAAGCCGTCGGGCAGCATCTCCAGCGTCCCGGAGGCGATGATCTCGACCTCTTCGTCAGCCAGGGTCTTCAGGATGGCGAACAGCAGGTCCTGCTTGCGCAGGTTCGAGGCATTCTCGATGTCCAGCTGCTCGGCAAAGGCCACCAGTTCGACCGGCGACTTGTCGTTCAATTCCTGAAGGGTGATCCGACCGGAGGGGACGACGGACTCGCCCTCGTCCTCGGCATCGTCGCCGATGTCGGCCGCCACGTCGGCGTCGTTGGCCCCGTCGGCCTGGGACGAATCCTCGGTGGCTTCGGGCGTCGAGGCGTCCAGCGTCTCGGATTCGGGGCTGTCGTTGGGGGTGTCGCGGACGTCGGTCATGTCGGAACTCGGGATTCACGCCATTCCGGCCCGGCGTCGGACGACGTCAGGCAGGAACGCTTGGAAGGATGTGGCCTGACGGCCGAGGGGGAGCGTCGGATCCGAGGGCGGCATCTGCCAGCGATCGGTCGACGCGAAGAGAAGGGCAGCGCCGCAGAACGACGCCTCACGGCGAGCGGAACCACGAACCAGGGGTCCGGGTCAAGCGTGGCGGATCAGAACGTCCACTCCGTCGTTACCGACAGCACCATGACGATGGCCAGCACGAACGGCACCTCATTGGTCATGCGCCAGAATTTCGAGGTCCGGACCGATGTCCCGGCCAGGATCTTCCTGCGCTCCGCCACCAGATAGACATGCCAGGCCAGCAGCAGAACGACCCCGATCAGCTTGGCGATCATCCATGGCTCGGCCAGGAAGCCGGCACCGCGCATCTCCACATCCAGATGGATCAGCCACAGGCCGAAGATCAGGGCCAGACCCATGGCCGGATGCAGGATGATCTTCAGCATTCGCCCCTGCCACAGTCGCAGGAGCGTGCGCATCTCCGTCTTCAGCGGCTCGGCCTTGTCAGCCTGTTCGGCGTCATAGGCATAGAGCCGCGGCAGGAACAGCAGGCCCGCCATCCAGGCGATGACGGCCAGGATGTGAAGCCCCCGGGCCAGATCGTACAGATTCATCGCTGAGCTTCCTACGCCGCCTTCTTCTGCGCCTGACAGGGGCAGGCCTTCCAGCGCCCCTGGCACCCCGGCCCTGCGGGCGCGATACCGGTTCGGCCGAGGCTGTCCTTCACCGCATCGGCCAGGCCGTCGATGAACAGGGGGCTGACCCCCACAGCCGGCACGCGCAGATAGGGGTGAACCCCGGCCTCATGCGCCAGTTCACCGTATTCGATATCCAGCTCGACCAAGGTCTCGATGTGTTCGGACACGAAAGCGATGGGGGTGACGACCAGGCCGATACCCTCGGCTCCAGCAGCGCGAATGGCATCGGGCGTGGACGGTCCCAGCCATTTCAGCGGCCCGACGCGGCTCTGGTAGCACAGTAGCCAGTCGCTCAGACCGGCCTCGGAAGCCACGGCCGCGACGGTCGCCTCGACCTGTTCCTGATAGGGATCGCCGTCCTTGTGGACCAGCTTCTCCGGGATGCCGTGCGCCGAAAACAGGACCCGGACCGGCCGGCCCGGATGCTCCCGATCGGCCTCGGCCAGCTTGAGACGAACGCCCTCGGCCTGCGCCGCGACCCAGCCCTCGGCCCGGGGATAGCAGCAGATCGTCCGGGTCGTGCCTGTGCCGGCATAGGCGGCATTCCAGGCCTTCAGCGACGACCGCGTCGTCGTGGTCGAGAACTGCGGATAAAGCGGCAACAACACGATCTCGTCCGGCCCCCAGGCGGCCACGTCGACCGCGGCTTCCTCGGTCAGGGGATGCCAGTACCGCATGGCCATGAAGCTTCTGACCTCGTCGCCGGGCAGCCGGGCCGACAGCGCGGCATCCAGGGCCTCCATCTGGGCCCGGGTCTCGCCCTTCAGCGGCGAACCGCCGTTGGAATCCATCATTGAATAGTTGGCCTGGGCGCTGGCCTCGCGACGCGAGGAGATCAGCCTGGCCAGGGGCGTGCGGAACAGCCCGGGCAGACCGATGATGGCCGGGTCGTTGAACAGGTTGAACAGGAACGGCTTGACGGTGGCCGCATCGTCCGGCCCCCCCAGGTTGAAGAGCACGACGGCGATACGACGACCCGACCGCTGGCTCCCCGGGCTTGCGTTCACTGCGCGCCGATCCGTTTCAGAACCTGCTCGACGTGAGCGATCGGCACGTCCGGCAGGATGCCGTGGCCCAGGTTGAAGATCCATGGGCCGGAACCCCAGGCCTCCACAAGCTGATCAACCCTGCGGTCCAGCGCCGCACCGCCGACGCGCAGCAGCAGCGGATCGAGCGCGCCCTGGATCGGCTTGATCTTCTGGACCTCGCGGCCCCGCTCCAGCGAGCAGGCGGTATCGAGCGCCACGCCCTGCACATCGACCTCGCGGGCGTAGCGATCGGCATGAAGCGCCGAGCCGCGCGGGAAGCCGATCAGGGGGACGGTGACGCCCAGCTCCCGCACCCGCCTGACCAGGGCCTGATGGGGTTTCAGCACTAGCCGTTCGAACAGATCATCCGGCAGGCCTTCTGCCCAGCTCTCGAAGATCTTCAGCGCGTCGGCCCCGGCATCGGCCTGCATCTTCAGATAGCGGGCGGTGGCCTCGACCAGCACAGCCAGGACCTCGTCGACCTTCTCCGGTTCGGCATAGGCATAGGACCGGGCCGTGGCGCGTTCGCCCTTGCCGATCGTGTTGTGATGGCCGTCCAGCATATAGGTGGCTACGGTCCACGGTGCCCCGGCGAAGCCGATCAGCGCGCGTTCCGGCTCCAGCTGGCTGCGCACCAGGCTCAGGGTCTGGCCAACCTGGTGCAGATGCTGGCCCGCACCCTCGGTGAGCTCCTGCATCCGGCCGACGCTTGGCAGCAGACCCAGACGCGGTCCCTCGCCGGTCTCGAACCAGACGTCCTGACCGAGCGCCTGCGGGATCAGCAGGATGTCGGCGAAGACGATGGCCGCATCGAACCCGAACCGGCGCATGGGCTGCAGGGTCGCCTCGGCGGCCATCTCCGGGTTCAGGCAGAAGGCGATAAAGTCCGGGGCCTGGGCCCGCAGCGCCCGGTATTCGGGCAGATAGCGCCCGGCCTGGCGCATGAACCAGACGGGAGGACGCTCCAGGGTCTCGCCCTGCAGGACACGGATCAGTGACGGCGTGGTGCTCATGACCTTGGCTTTACGGGGGGAGGGCGCTGGCCTCAAGCCCACGTCCTCCTCCTTGTTCCATTGAGAATCATAAAAGAATTGGAGGAAGGCAGCAGAGGGCGGGACGACGGGGACAAAGCAGGGCGATTCCGGGGTTCGGCATCGCTTTTCCACGGCCGGCGGGCGGCTTCGGTCGTTGGCGACGAAGGCCGGTGGAAACCGGGGATAATCCTTAACCAAACCTTAACGGCCGGGGGCTCCGGCTGATGATTCTGTCCTGACTGGCGTGGGGGTCGTTTACCTTCTGTTAAGGATGTCCCCAGCCGAACCAGCGGCGCTTCTGCCGCATTGGATGATGTCCGGTAAGGATACGGGCGTGTCCGACATTCTCCCGGCTCGCCCGGCGGACGGCGGCGCCCTATAGAAAACCGTGCCCCGGTCTCGCCGCGCGGCGCCCAGACCGATCCACAGGAATCACGGCCATTCGCGCGATCTCGATCTTGGTTATCCAGCAATGGGGTCCGCAGTGAGCCCGGCCAGGCCTGCGGGCGCGTCACGGCTGGCGACCTATTTCCATGTCCATCTGGTTTCGGACTCGACCGGTGAGACGCTGAACGCCATGGCCAAGGCGGTCACCGCCCGCTTCGACGGGGTCATTCCGATCGAGCACATCTATGCCCTGGTCCGGTCCGACCGCCAGATGGAGCGGGTGCTGGAGGAAATCGCGACGGCGCCGGGTGTCGTTCTTCACACCATCGTCGACCGCGCGCTGCGGGCCCAGCTGGAAGAGGGCTGCCGGGCGCTGGACATTCCCAACATCGGCGCTCTGGACCCGCTGGTCGGTGCCCTGTCCCGGTATCTCGGCGCGGCCCTGTCGACGCGGGTCGGGGCCCAGCACACCCTCGATCACGACTATTTCAACCGGATGGGCGCGCTGGACTACGCCATGTCGCACGACGACGGCCAGGGCACGGCCGAGCAGCTGGAAGGGGCCGATGTCGTCCTCGTCGGCGTCAGCCGCACGTCCAAGACCCCGACCTGCATCTATCTGGCGCACCGGGGTATCCGTGCGGCCAATGTGCCGCTGGTGCCCGGTCAGGAGGATGGCGAACGCCTGGTCGGACTGAAAAACCCGCTGATCGTGGGCCTGACCGTGTCGCCTGACCGGCTGATCCAGATCCGCCGCAACCGGCTGGACGGCCTGAACGCCAACCACGCCTCCTCCTACGTCGAGCCCGACGCCGTGCGCGAGGAGACCATCAAGGCGCGCCGCGCCTTCGAGCGTCGGGGATGGCCGACGATCGACGTGACCCGCCGCTCGGTCGAGGAGACGGCGGCGGCCATCCTCAATCTGCTGAACGAACGGCGGACCAGAACCGTAGGGGTCACATGGTGATGGGAGAGAGGTCCAGACGGCTGATCCTGGCATCGCGCAGCGCCGCGCGGCGGGCCATGTTGACCGGGGCCGGCGTTCCCTTCGAGACCCAGGACGCCGGCGTCGACGAGGATGCGATCAAGACCCGCCTGACCGGCATCGCTCCGGCTGACCTGGCGCTGGAGCTGGCGCGTGCCAAGGCGCTGGCGGTGTCGGGTCAGCATCGGGACGCATGGGTGCTGGGTTCGGACCAGACGCTGGATCTGGAAGGCACCATGGTGTCCAAGGCCCCGGACCTCGAGGCAGCGCGTCTGCGTCTGCTGTCGATGCGGGGCCGGACCCACCATCTGAACGCGGCGGCGGCCCTCGCCCACAACGGAGAGGTGGTCTGGTCCGGCGTGGATACGGCGCGGATGACCCTGCGGCCTTTCACCGACGCATTCCTCGATCACTATCTGGCCGTCGAAGGCGAGGCCCTGCTGGGCTCGGTCGGCTGCTATCGGCTGGAAGGCATGGGATCGCAGCTGTTCGTCCGGGTCGAGGGCGACTATTTCACCGTTCTGGGCATGCCCCTGTGGCCGGTGCTGGACGAACTGCGCCGCGCCGGAGTGATCGCGACATGACGGCCAGACTCACAGGCGCGGTCCGGCTGGGCGGGATCGTCGGAAATCCGGTGGCCCATTCGCTCAGCCCGGTCATCCACAATGCCTGGCTGGAGGCGGCGGGCCTGGACGGGACCTACGGGGCCTTCTCGCCGCGCGATGCGGCTGGATTCGAGACCCTGGTGGCCTTTGGACGGGCCGGACTGCTGTCGGGCGTGAACGTCACGGCGCCTTTCAAGGAACAGGCCTTCGCCTGCGCCGACACCCGGTCCCGGACGGCCACGGCCAGCGGATCGGCCAATACTCTGGTCTTCCGCGACGGGCAGGTCTTCGCCGACAGCACCGACGGCGAGGGTCTTCTGCGGGCCCTGTCCCAACAGGCCCCCGCACTGTCGCTGAAGGGATCGACCGTCGTGATGCTGGGCGCAGGCGGGGCGGCGAGGGCGGCGGTCGCGGCCCTGCGCGATGCGGGGGCCACTGTCCGGATCGTCAATCGCACGCGGGACCGTGCCGAAGCCCTGGCCACGGACCTCGGCGGCCTGATCGAGGTCGGTGATGCGGCGACGGCCTTCGCCGGGGCCGCCCTGGTGGTGAACGCGCTCAGCGTGCGACCCGCGATCGATCCGGAGAGCCTCGATCCGGCGACGGTGGTCATGGACATGACCTATCGACCGGTCCGCACGCCATTCCTGACGGCCGCCAGAAGCGCCGGCCTGACCACCGTCGATGGCCTGGCCATGCTGATCGGCCAGGCCGGGCCATCGTACCGGGCGATCTTCGGTGTCGAACCGCCCGATCTCGACCCCCGGCCTCTGCTGCTGGCCCATCTGGGAGAGACGGCGTGATCGTTCTGGGCCTGACCGGCTCGATCGGCATGGGCAAGTCGACGACGACCGCCATGTTCGCCGATCACGGAGCCCTGGTCTGGAACGCCGACGATGCCGTCCACGCCCTCTATGCCCCGGGCGGCGCGGCGGTCGGGCCGGTCGGGGAGGCCTTTCCCGGTGTCGTGGTGGACGGTGCGGTGGACCGGGCGCGGCTGGCCGAGGCGCTGGGGCGCGACGCCGCGGCTTTCCGACAGCTGGAAACGATCGTCCATCCGCTGGTGGTGGCCGGGCGGCTGGCCGATCTTGAGGCCGCGCGGGCGACGGGGGTCGCGCTGGCGGTCCTGGATATTCCTCTGCTGTTCGAGACCGGCGGCGAGCGCGCCGTCGATGCCGTGGTGGTCGTGTCGGCGCCCGAGGCGGTGCAGCGCGCCCGCGTTCTGGCCCGGCCCGGCATGACGCCGGAGCGGCTTGAGGCCATCCTGGCGCGGCAGGTCCCCGATTCCGAAAAGCGCCGCCGCGCCGACTTCGTCATCGATACGGGCGAGAGCCTCGAGGCGACCCGCGCCCGCGTGGCCGAAATCGTGGGGATGGTTCTGTCGCCGGACTGGAAACGGCCGGTGCGGAGTCTTTCGCAACCCGACGAAGCGCCCCATTAAGCGGGGATGGCCCGCGAAATCGTTCTCGACACCGAAACCACCGGCTTCGACCCGAAAACGGGCGACCGGCTGATCGAGGTCGGCTGTATCGAGATCATGGATCTCTTGCCCACCGGGCGGACGTTCCACCGCTTGGTCAATCCGGAACGGCTGATCCCGGCCGATGCGATCCGGGTCCATGGCATCACCGACGACAAGGTCCGGGACGCGCCCCGGTTCGCCGAGATCGTCGTCGATCTGATGGACTTCATCGGCGATGCGCCCGTGATTGCCCATAATGCCCAGTTCGACCGCAATTTCATCGATCACGAATGCGGCCGCTGCGGTCATCCGCTGCTGCACGAGACCCGCTGGATCGATACGCTGCAACTGGCCCAGAAGCGCTTTCCGGGGATGGCCAATTCGCTGGATGCCTTGTGCAAACGCTACAGGATCAGCCTGGTCGACCGCACCCTGCACGGGGCCCTGATCGATGCCCGGTTGCTGGCCGAGGTTTATCTGGAGCTGAAGGGCGGCAAGGAGCGGGTTCTGGACCTGACCAGCCGTAGGGAAAGTGTGGCTGCCGCCGCCCACGCCGCGGCCGGTGGCTACGGTGCCCGGCCCCGGCCGCTGGCACCACGTCTGAATGCCGAAGAAAGCGCCGCCCATGCCGCATTTCTGGCCGCGACGCTCAAGGATCGGTCGTTATGGGAAGGCTACGGGGTGACCCCGTAGTCTCCGCCCTGTCGGCGAAGCCGATAGGGCGGAGACTACAGCCTACGCCACGCCCGACGGCTGGCCGTTCTGCTGCTGCATCCGCGCGGCATAGATGCCGGCGAAATCGATCGGATCCAGCATGAAGGGCGGATAGAAGCCGCCGTCCGCCGTGGCGCGGGCGATGATCTCGCGCGCATAGGGGAACAGATAGCGCGGGCATTCGATCAGCAGCAGCGGCTCGATGTCCTGCTCGGCCACGCCCGACAGCTGGAACAGGCCCCCGTAAAGCAGTTCCACGTGGAACACCGCCAGCGTCTCGGTCGAGGCCTTGATCGACAGCTTGATGTCGACCTCGAACAGTCCATCGGGGCGCCCCTGGGCATTCAGTTCGACGCCCATGTCGATCGAGGGACGACCCTCGATACGCAGGGAATCCGGGGCCTTGGGGTTCTCGAACGACAGGTCGCGAACATATTGTGCCAGGATGCGGAAGCCGGGGACGGGCGGCTGGCCGGTGGGGGCTGAGCCGTTCGGCTCGGTCGGGGCGACATCGGTCATGGGGTCAAAGCCGTGGGCGGACGAAGGATGAGAGGCCGGGCGACTAGCATCCGCGACACGGCCCCGCAACGGCCCCGTCCCGTCGCCGTCCACTCGCCTTCGTGACGCAGTGGATGCGTGTCGCCTTGCGCAGGCCTATATAGGACCGTAATCGTCCATCCGACGCCGTTGGCCTTTCGTCGGAAGCGCGCATCGAAAACCCGGGATAGACCGTGCCCTCACAGTTTCTGATCGTCATTTTCGCCGTGATCGCGGCCATCGTCCTGTTCCAGCTCTACAATGTGCTGGGCAAGAAGGTCGGCCGCCAGCCGCAGGAGGATGCCAAGAGCCTGACGGCCCTGCCGGCGACCGCCGGTCCCGACGCGCCCGGCCGGACGCCCGGCGTGGACGCCACCCTGCTGGCCGCCGCCGCTTCGCTCCGCGCCCGCGACCCCGCCTTCGATCCCGCCCGGTTCATCGATGGGGCCCGCCAGGCCTATGAGACGATCGTCCGGGGCTATGCCGCCGGTGATCGGGCGGCGCTGAAGCCGCTGTTGACCCCCGCCGTGCTGGAATCGTTCGAGACCGGCATCGCCGCGCGCGAGACCCGCGGCGAGACCGAGCAGGTCGAGTTTCTGCATCCGCCCCGCGCCGATCTGGAACTGGCCTCGGCCGAAGGCGACCGGGCTGTGGCCAAGGTGCGCTTCCTCGCCGAGCTTCGGTCGCGGATCATGCCCCCGGCGGACGAAGCCACGCCGGGCGCCCCGGCCGAGGAACGCATCGAGGAACGCCGGACCGCCGAGCACTGGACCTTTGAACGCTCGCTCGGCGCGTCCGACCCGAACTGGGTCCTGGCCCGGGTCGAGCCCGCCAACGCCTAGGGCCGACCGCCCCTTGGGATTTTACCGGAAGCCCGGGCTGGCGGCGGCGCTGCTGCTGCTGGCGGGTTGTGCGACCGCGACGGGCGAGGCCCCGACCCGGCCAACCGCAACTGTAACCGCACCCGCACCCGCACCCGCGCCCGGGCCATCGCAGCCATCGCCCGCGCCCGATCCCGCCGCGCCGTCCGGCTTGCCCGGCCCGCAGACCCTGGCCGGCTGGGCCGACGAGGATCATCTGGCCGCGTTCCAGGCCTATGCCGGGACCTGTCGCGTCGCCCGCGAGGCTCTCGCGGCCTTGCGCTGCGAGGAGGCTCAGACGATCGGGCGGACGTCCAGGCCCGTGACCCCCTCGGTCGCCCGGGCCTTTTTCGAACGCGGATTCGGCGTCGTGGCCGCGGAAACCTCCGACGGCCGACCCGGACTGATGACCGCCTATTTTGCGCCGGAGTATACGGCGCGCCGCGCCCCGGACGGCCCGTTCGACACGCCGGTCCTGGCCCGGCCCGAGGGCTGGACGCGGGGCCAGATCCTGCCGGAACGGGCGACGATCGAGGCCGGACCACCGCCATCGCCGCCGCTCGCCTGGATGCGGGCCGAGGACCTGTTCTTTCTTCAGATCCAGGGCTCCGGCTATCTGACCTTTGAGGACGGCACGACCGCCCGCGCCGCCTATGCGGCCGACAACGGGCGACCTTTCACGGGGATTGCCCGGCCGATGGCCGACCGCGGCCTGCTGCCGGCCGACGGCACCTCGGGCGATGCGATCCGGGCCTGGCTGGCGGCCCATCGCGGAGCCGAGGCGCGGGCGATCACGGCCCTGAACCCGCGCTACATCTTCTTTTCTCTGGATCCCGACGACGGCGGCGAACCGGCGGGCGCTGCCGGCGTGCCCCTGCCGGCACGCCGGGCGATTGCGGTCGATCCCACCAGCTGGGCCTATGGCGATCTGGTCTGGATCTCGGCCGATGCGGGCACCCTGACCGGGGCGCGCCACGGCTATCGGGGTCTGGTGATAGCGCTGGACACGGGCTCGGCCATCCGGGGCCCGGTGCGCGCCGACCTCTATATCGGCCGGGGCGAGGCGGCGGGCGCTGAGGCGGGCGTCGTGCGCCACCCCCTGCGGATGTGGCGTCTGGTTCCCCGCTAGGGAATTGGGCCGATAGCGCCTAGAGGGACAGGCGGATCGCCCGCCAGGTTGCCCATTCCCATGACATCGCCCATCGAACGCATCGTCTATCGCAGCGATGCGGTCGCCCTGACCGACGGTCCCGTCGATGTCTCGCCCATCATCTCCACCTCGGTCCGCAACAACGCCAGGCGGCGGCTGACCGGGGCTCTGGCGCTGCAGGGCGGGACCTTTGTCCAGGTGCTGGAAGGCGACCCGGACGCCCTGACGGTCCTGATGGAAACGATCGAGACCGACGACCGCCACCGCAATGTCCGCGTCCTGGCCCGCTGGCCGGTGCAGGTCCAGCTGTTCATGGGCTGGGCCATGGTGCACGTCGATACCCGCGCCCTGTCGTCGCATCATTCCAGACTGCTGACCCAGACCGGCTCGGGCGCGCAGGTCACGAACGTCCTTGCCGACCTTGCCAGTGCCCGACTCGGTTCGGTGGTCCCGGGCATGATCGGCTGAGGCGGTATCGCTTCGCGCTTCCGCCAATGCCGTGAAACAGGCTCCCGAGATGATCTAGCGGCGCTTCAATCCGCCCAGCACCCCACGCAACAGTTCGCGGGTCAGGGTCGATCCGGCTGTGCGCAGAACCGACTTGGTCAGGGCCTCGAGCGGGGTCTGGCGGTTCGAGCGGCGCGGGGCCCTGGGGGCCGGTGCGGGGCGCGGGGCCGGCGCGGCCCGGCCCCTGGGCGCGGCACCGGGGGCCGGCTCTTCGGTTGCGGTTTCTGCCGCATGGCGGGCGGCGAGGATTTCCTCGGCGGATTCGCGGTCGATCACCGTGTCATAGACGCCCCTGACCGGGCTGGCGGCCATGACGGCGGCGCGTTCCGGGTCCGTGGCGGGGCCCAGCCGGCTGTCCGGCGGCCGGATCAGGGTGCGCTGGACGATCGTGGGGGCTCCCTTCTCGTCCAGCACCGAAACCAGTGCCTCGCCGGTGCCGAGCGCCTGGATCGCCTCCCGGGTGTCGAAGGCCGGATTGATCCGGAAGCTTTCGGACGCCGCCTTCAGGCCGCGCTGGTCGGCCGGGGTGTAGGCCCGCAGCGCATGCTGGATGCGGTTTCCCAACTGGGCCAGGACGCTGTCGGGGATGTCGGCCGGGTTCTGGGTGATGAAATAGATGCCGACCCCCTTGGAGCGGATCAGGCGCACGACCTGCTCGACCTTTTCCAGCAGCGGCCTGGGCGCATCCTTGAACAGCAGGTGGGCCTCGTCGAAGAAGAAGACCAGACGGGGCTTCTCTGGGTCGCCGACCTCCGGCAGTTGTTCGAACAGCTCGGAGATCAGCCACAGCAGGAAGGCCCCGTACAGACGCGGGCTGTTCATCAGCCGGGTCGAATCGAGCACATTGACCTGGCCGCGACCGTCGACGCCGGTCTTCATCATGTCGGTCAGCTTCAGCGCCGGCTCCCCGAAGAAGGCGTCGCCGCCGTCCTGTTCCAGCTGCAGCAGGGCGCGCTGGATCGAGGCGATGGAGGCCGGGGCCACATTGCCGACCTCGCGCCCGATCCGGGCCGCATTCTCGGCCACATAGACCAGCATGGCGCGCAGGTCGTCGAGGTCGAGCAGCAGCAGGCCCTCCTTGTCGGCGACATGGAAGGCGACGGTCAGCACGCCCTCCTGCACGTCGTTCAGATCCAGCATCCGCGCCATCAGCAGGGGACCGATCTCGGACACGGTGGCGCGGACGGGATGGCCCTTCTGGCCGTACAGGTCCCAGAAGACCGTCGGTGCCGCCAGCGGCCGCAGCGTCAGGCCCATGCCGGTGGCGCGGGCCAGCAGCTTTTCGTTCGGCGTGCCGATCTGGCTGATGCCCGATAGGTCGCCCTTCACGTCGGCGCAGAACACGGGCACGCCCATGTCGGAGAACCCCTGGGCCATGATCTGCAGGGTCACCGTCTTGCCGGTGCCGGTCGCCCCCGCGATGACCCCATGTCGGTTGGCGCGGTTCCACAGCAGATACTCCCGCCGCGCGACGCCGTTGTCGGAGGATTGGCCGAGGAACAGTCCTGCGGTCCGGTCGAGGGCGGGGGCGGCGGCGTCGGTCATTCGGAACTCCGGTTTCACCGCCACAATACAGCTTAAGACGCAGCCGGGGAGAGGGATCGGCTTGACCGCCTGTGCGACCGCCCCGACAGTCGGGGCATGAAACTGCCGATCCCCGTCCCGGCCAACACGGTCGCCCGCAACGCCCTGGTGACCCTGGCCGTCGTGGCCGTCGGGGCGGCGCTCTACTGGCTGCGGGACATCCTGACGCCTCTGGCCATGGCCATCTTCCTGATGATCATGATCGACGGCGTAAAGCGGTTCATCGAGGACCGGACCAGCCTGCCGGATCAATGGGCCGGGACGGCGGCCCTGCTTGTGGTTGTCCTGGGCTTCTCCTTGTCGATCGCCTTCATCGTCAACGGCGCGGCGGGCTTCTTCACCGATATGTCCGGAGTGTCGAGTGGCATCGGGCCGCGAATCGACGCGATCATCGTCGACGGGGCCCGCGTTTTCGGCATCACCACGGCCCCTACGGCCCATGAGCTGATCGCCAGCATCGACCTGCGCGGCTATCTGATCGGCCTGGCCGGCCAGGCCCAGGGCGTGGCTTCGGGGTCCTTCTTCGTTCTGGTCTATCTGGGGTTCCTGCTGGCCTCGCAGGCCGGGTTCCGGCGCAAGATCGTCGCCATGTTCCCCGAGAGGGAGCAGCGCAACGAGGCGCTGGAAGTCTTTCAGCGCGTGCGCGGCGGGGTCGAGGGTTATCTGTGGGTCCAGACCGTGACCGGTGCCATCATCTGCGCGGCCGCCTGGATCCTGATGCGGCTCGTGGGGCTGGAACATGCCGAGTTCTGGACCTTCGTGATCTTCGTGGTCGGCTTCATTCCCGTGCTGGGCGGTGCGGTGGCGGGCCTGGCACCGCCGCTGTTCGCCCTGGTACAGTTTCCGACCTACTGGCCCGCCCTGATCCTTCTGGTCGGCCTGCAGATCATCCTGTTCGTGGTCGGCAATCTGATCCAGCCGCGCATGCAGGGCGAGAACCAGAACATCGACCCGGTCGCCGTCCTGCTGGCGCTGGCCCTGTGGGGCAAGATGTGGGGCGTCGTCGGCATGTTCCTGTCGACCCCGCTGGCGGTCATGGCCATGGCGATCCTGGCCGAGTTCAAGGGGTCGAGGTGGATCGCCGTGCTGCTCAGCGGCGACGGCAAGCCGTATGCCGCCGAGGACGAGCACCGGACCCCCCAGGCCTCCACGAAACGCTCCGTCCGCGTCAAACCGCCGCGCCCGGGAACGGGCCAGGCCTGACCATCGCGCCCTTGCAGGTCGGATCGGGGTTCCCATCTCCCATCCAGGCGTCGCGGCCCCCTTCCCCCTCCCCCGGTCGTGACGACATCGAACCTGCGCCCCTCCCCCTCCTGCGCGGGTTCCAGACGAGGCCGTCGGACCCCCCCGTCCGGCGGCCTTTTCTCTTTTTCGGAGCGGTGCCCGGAAGCGAAACCCCCCGTTTTCGCTTTCTGGGCTTCCCGGCGGGGGCGGGCGGGCCTATTCCCCGTTGCAGCACCTGGCGGTCCCAGAGCCGCGCTGAACGAGACCCTGCCCATGTCCGGCGAACCGCGTCCTTCCGTCCCGTCCCCGAACGCGGAGGCGCTGAGGACAGCGTTCGCACAGGCATTGAGAGAGGGCGGGGCGCTCGAGGCGATCGAGCAGTCCTTCATTGACCAGGCCGCCGACGACTACGCTGAGGACGAGACACCCGAACTGGACGTGGCCGCCATGGCCGCCCTGCTCGCCGACGCCTGGCGCTGGGCGCAGGGGCGTCGGCCGGGCGATGCCCCGAACGTCCTGGTGCAGCCGGTCAGGGCGACCGGGGGGCAGGCGGGGGCCTGTGACACCCTGTGGATCGTCCAGGACGACCGACCCTTCCTCGTCGACAGCGTCATGGGCGAACTGGCCGATGCCGGGGTCTCGGTGCGGGCGCTGTTCCACCCCGTTCTGACGCGTGAGGCGGCGCGCGAATCGCTGATCGTCATCGTCGTCGACCCCCTCCCGTCCGAACGCCGCGAGGCCGTGAAGGCCCAGGTCGAACAGGCCCTGGCCGACGTCCATGCCGCCGTCGGCGATTTCAACGCCATGAGCGAGCTGATGGCGCGCTCGATCGCCCATCTGGAAGCCTGCCCCGGCGGGATTGACCCGGAAGTGGTGGCCGAGAACCTGGCCTTCCTGCGCTGGCTGAACGACGACCATTTCGTCTTCCTCGGAGCGCGCGACTACGACTATCCGCGCACGGCGGACGGGGGCTATGCCGCGGAGGCTCCGCTGGACCAGGCCACGGCCGGGGTCGGGGTGCTGCGCGATCCGGCGCGCACGGTGCTGCGTCGGACCTCCGAGCCGGCGGTGCTGACCGCCCAGATGAAGCGGCAGATGGACCTGTCAGAGCCCGTCACCGTGGCCAAGGCCAATCTGCGCAGCCGTGTCCACCGCCGGGCCTATATGGATTACGTCGGGGTCAAGCGGTACGGCGACGACGGCCGCCCGTCGGGCGAGACCCGCTTCGTCGGCCTGTTCACGGCCGAGGCCTACGACCGCACGGCGTCGGAGGTCCCGCTGATCCGCCGGAAGGTCACGAACGCCCTGACCCGTGCGGCCAAGGTGCCCGGCAGCCACAACGAGAAGCGGCTGAGGAACATTCTGGAGAACTATCCGCGCGACGAGCTTTTCCAGATCACCGAGGACGAGCTGCTGACCTCGGCCCTGGGCATCCTGCATCTGTATGACCGTCCCCGCATCAAGACCTTCACCCGGCTGGACCCGTTTGATCGGTTCGTCTCGGTCCTCGCCTTCGTCCCGCGCGAGCGGTTCGAGGCGGCGGTGCGCGAACGCATCGGACGCATTCTGGCCCGGGCCTGGGGCGGTCGCCTGTCGGCCTGGTACCCGCAGCTCTCGGACGCGCCCCTGGTGCGCATCCACTACATCATCGGTGTCACGCCCGGCGATCACCCGACGCCGGATGCCGTAGCGCTGGAAGCCGAGATCACCGAGGCCGGCCGCAGCTGGATCGACCGCTTCGAAAGCGCCCTGCGCGCCGCCGACATCGACGACAGCCAGATCGGGGCGCTGAGCCTGAAATGGTCGGACGCCTTCGGGGCCGGCTATCGCGACCGCTACGATGCCACCGAGGCCGTCGCGGACCTGCAGGAGATCGACCGGCTGAACGCCTCCGGCACCGTCGGATCGGGCGAGCCTGTGGCGGTCCGCGCCTTCCGCTCCCCCGGCGACACGCCGCTTCAGTTCCGCTTCAAGCTGTATCACCGGGGCGCGGCCGTGCCGCTGTCCGACGTCCTGCCGATCCTGGCCGACATGGGGCTGAAGACGCTGGAGGAGTTCGGCCATGCGATCCGGCCGGCCGACGCCGGGGAAATCCACGTCCACGAGTTCCTGCTGGAGGATCCGCGCGGGGCCGCGATCGCTTTCGCTGACGTCAAGGGACCGTTCGAGGCCGCCTTCTCGGCCGTGTGGACGGGCCAGACCGAAAGCGACGGCTTCAACCGTCTGGTGCTGGAACTGGGGGTCGGCTGGCGCGAGGCGGCCCTGATCCGCACCCTGGCCCGCTATCGCCAGCAGACGGGGCTCGACCCGTCGCAGGCCCTGCAGGAAGAGGCGCTGCGCGACTATCCGGTCATCGCCCGCGCCCTGCTGGGCCTGTTCGCCTGCAAGTTCGATCCCGCACACGGCGGGTCGGCGGATGATCGAGCGGCCTCCGCGACGGAACTGGCCGACCGGATCACGGCACTGCTGATGGATGTGACGTCCCTGGATCACGACCGGGCGCTGCGTCGCCTCGCGGCCCTGATCGGGGCGATCAAGCGGACCAACTATTTCCAGACGACCGGAGACGGCGGCTTCAAGCCGCACATCTCGATCAAGATCGCCTCGCGCGAACTGGACGACCTGCCCCTTCCCAAGCCCTATCGCGAGATCTTCGTCTGGGCCCCCCATGTCGAGGGCGTTCACCTGCGCTTCGGACCGGTGGCGCGGGGCGGGCTGCGCTGGTCCGATCGCCGCGACGACTTCCGCACCGAGGTGCTGGGTCTGGTGAAGGCCCAGCAGGTCAAGAATGCCGTCATCGTGCCGGTCGGCTCCAAGGGTGGCTTCTTCCCGAAATATCTGTCGGGCATCGTGCGCGCCGGCGGCGATCGCGACGCCCAGCAGGCAGAGGCTGTCCGCGCCTACAGGACCTTCCTGTCGGGGTTGCTGGACATCACCGACAACATCGCCGCCGACGGGCATGTGACCCATCCGGCCGACGTCGTCGCCTTCGAGGGTGACGATCCTTATCTGGTCGTCGCCGCCGACAAGGGGACGGCGACCTTTTCCGACATCGCCAACGGGGTGTCGGCCGATTACGGCTTCTGGCTGGACGACGCCTTCGCCTCGGGTGGCTCTGTCGGCTACGACCACAAGGCCATGGGCATCACGGCACGCGGCGCATGGGAGGCGGTCAAGCGGCATTTCCGCGAGATCGGCAAGGACATCCAGTCCGAACCCTTCACCGTCGTCGGCGTCGGTGACATGAGCGGCGATGTGTTCGGAAACGGCCTGCTGCTGTCGCGGGCTTCGAAACTGATCGCCGCCTTCGACCACCGCGACATCTTCATCGATCCGACGCCCGATCCGGCCCGGTCATGGGAAGAGCGCAACCGTCTGTTCCAGCTGCCGCGCTCGTCCTGGCAGGACTACGATCCATCATTGATTTCGACCGGCGGCGGCGTCTTCTCGCGCTCGGCCAAGTCCATCCAGCTGACGCCCGAGATCAAGGCGGCGCTGGACATCGCCGACGACAGCCTGGACCCCGTCAGCCTGATCCGGGCGATCCTGAAGGCTCCGGCCGAGCTGCTCTATCTCGGCGGCATCGGCACCTATGTGAAGTCCGCGGCCGAGACGGACGCCCAGGTCGGCGACAAGGGCACCGATGCGCTGCGGATCAATGCCGACGAACTGCGGGTCAAGGTGGTGGGGGAGGGGGCCAACCTCGGCTTCACCCAGGCGGGCCGGATCGCCTTCGCGGCCGGGGGGGGCCGGATCAACACCGACGCCATCGACAACTCCGCCGGCGTGGATACGTCCGACCACGAGGTCAACATCAAGATCCTGATCGGCGCCGCCGTCGCCCGGGGGGCCCTGCCGCTGACCGAGCGGGTGCCACTGCTGGCCTCGATGACCGACGAGGTCGGCCTGAAGGTCCTGGCCCACAACTACGACCAGACCCTGGCCCTGACCCTGCAGCAGGCGGAAGGCGCGGGTGCGCTCGACAGCCAGCAGCGGTTCATGCAGGCCCTGACGGCGCGGGGCAAACTCGATCGCAAGGTCGAGGGCCTGCCCGGCGATATCCGCATCGCCGAGATGAAGGCCGCCGGTATCGCCCTGACCCGGCCGGAGCTGGCCGTGCTGACGGCCTATTCCAAGCTGGAACTGGCCGACGACATCGTGGCGTCGAAGGCCCCGGAGGATCCCTTCTTCGAGGAGACCCTGGTCCGCTACTTCCCCGGGCCCCTGGCGCGCTTCGAGGGCCAGATGAAGGGCCACCGGCTGCGGCGCGAGATCGTGGCCACGGTGCTGTGCAACGAGATCGTCAATATGACGGGGCCGACCTTCCCCGATCGCCTGCGCGGCGCGGCGGGTTGCGACACCACGGCCCTGGTCATCGCCTTCGAGGCGGCGCGGCGGGTGTTCCGGCTGGATGAGGCCTGGGGCGCGGTCAATGCGCTGGACCTCAAGGTTCCGGCCGAGACCCAGACGGCCCTCTATCTGGAAATCGCCACCGTCCTGCGGCGCCAGACCTTCTGGCTGGCGCGCCGGGGCGCAAGGGACGGCGCGACCGTCCAGGGTCTGATCGAGGCCTATCGCCCGGCCGCCGATGCCCTGCGCGCGGCGGGCGGCGACGTGCTGTCCCGTTTCGAACAGGGCCGTCTGGCCCAACGCCTGAAGCGGTTCGCCGACATGGGCGTGGGCGAGCAGCTGGCCCAGACCGTGTCCATGCTCCGGCCCCTGGTGGCGACGGCAGACATCGGCGATCTTGCCGGGGAAACGGGCTGGTCGGCCCCCCGGATGGCGCGCCTCTATCACCAGGTGGGCGCGGCCTTCGACTTCGACCGTCTGCGGGCGGCGGCGGGCGCCGTGCCGTCGGGCGATCATTTCGACCGGCTGGCCGTGCGTCGTCTGATTGAGGATCTGATGGGCGAACAGGTCACCCTGACCCGGGCTGTGGCCAGGGGCTCCGATCCGGCCGTCGGCGACAGCGAGGCAACCGCCGAGGCCGCGGTCGATGCCTGGATCGGTCCGCGCCAGTCAATGGTTGAGGGAGTGCGTGCCGCCGTGGATGAGATCGAGGCTTCGGGCACCGGCTGGACCTTCGCCAAGCTGACCATCGCCAATGGCCAGATCCGGAGTGTGGCGGCCTCAGCGAGCTGATGCCGTCACACTCCGGGCTGGTGGCGCTAGCGCGCTTCGCGCTACTTGAGCGCAGGCGCGCGCGCCGTGGAGAAAGCACATGCCCAGAAAGTTCCTGGTCGTCGTTGACGACAGCCCCGAGTTCGAGGCGGCGCTGCGCTATGCCGCCCGGCGAGCCCGGTCGACTGGCGGCCGGGTCGCTCTGCTGCGGATCATCCCCGGCGGGTCGGACGAGCAGTGGGCGGGCGTGCGCGAACAGATCCAGCGCGAGCAGCGGGCCGAGGCCGAAGCCTTGCTGACCCGTCTTGGCGAGGAGGCGCAGACCCGGTCCGGGGCCGCGCCCATCTTCCTGATCGAGGAGGGCGAACCCCAGGCCGCGATCCGCAAGGTCTGCGGCGAGGACCCGGACATCAAGATCCTGGTGCTGGCGGCCGGCGGTGGGTCGCGCGGACCCGGGCCGCTGGTGTCGGGCGTGCTGAAGCAGGGCGCGGCCTTCGGGGGTCGCAAGCTGCCGGTCACCATCGTGCCGGGCGAACTGACGGATGCCGAGATCGAGGATCTGGCGTAGGATCAGGGCGCTACCGCTCGCGCCGCGGGCGCTCGCTGCTTGAGCGCGGGTCTTGAATGCGCTGGGCAGCAGGCGCATTTCTCGCTCATGTTCATCCAGACCGAACCGACCCCGAACCCCAATGCGCTGAAGTTCCTGCCGGGACGCGATGTGGCCCCGGGCGGCTCACGCGAATTCCTCAGCATCGACCAGGCGACGGCCTCGCCGCTCGCCGAGGCGCTGTTCCAGATCGAGGACGTGACCGGTGTCTTCTTCGGCGGCGACCATATCTCGGTCACCCGCGCCGGTCATGGCCGCGACTGGAGCGAGATGAAGCCCGAGATCCTGTCGGTGATCATGGATCACTTCGTCTCGGGCGTGCCCCTGATGCGCGACAGCGCCGATGCGGTCGACCCTGCGGAGGAAGACTCCGACATCGTGGCCGAGATCAAATCGCTGCTCGACAGCCGCATCCGCCCGGCCGTGGCCCAGGACGGCGGGGACATCCTGTTCGACGCCTTCGACGAGGAAAGCGGCGTGCTGCGCCTGCGGATGCGCGGGGCCTGCGCCGGCTGTCCGTCCTCGGCCATGACGCTGAAGGCGGGCGTCGAGCAGATGATGCGCCACTACGTCCCCGAGGTGACCAGCGTCGAGCAGGTGATCTAGCCCCGCATTCCCGCCACGGCCGCGATCAGGCGGTCGAGGTCCTTCGGGGCCGACAGGCGGTGGTCGCCCCCCTCGATCAGGTCCAGCCGCACGTCGCCCCCGGTCAGCCGTTCCACCAGCCGCATCGCATGGGTCCAGGGCACGGTCTCGTCGGCGCGACCCTGCAGCACATGGACCGGAGCCGTGATGGCAATGGGCGCGTCCAGCAGCAGCCAGTCGCGCGCCTCCTCGAACATCCGTGCCGTCAGGACGTATTCGCCCAGCCCCGGTTCCACGATCGTCGCCTCGCCGTCGCGCAGGATGGCCTGGCGGACGTGATCGGGCAGGGACGGCCACATCAGGCGTTCGGTGAAATCCTGGGCCGGATTGACCAGCACCAGCCCTGCCATCCGCTCGGGCCGGGCCAGGGCGGCGAGCAGGCTGATCCAGCCCCCCATCGACGAGCCGACCGGGAGGACCGGGCCGTCGATGCTGTCGATCAGGCCGATCGCATCCTCGCGCCAGCGCCCGATGGTCGCCTGTCGCCAGTCGCCCGAGGAGCGCCCGTGGGCGAAATGGTCGTAACGGACGAAGGTCCAGCCCCGCTCGCGGGCGGCGAGGTCCAGCGCCAGCGCCTTGGTGCCCTCCATGTCGGAGCGGAAGCCGCCGATCCAAAGAACGGTCGGGCCGGTCCCCTCGACCCGCTTGAAGGCCAGGGTCTCGCGGTCGGGGCGGGTGAGGGTCTGGATCATGGCGGCTCGCGCTTCGTGACGGAGGACGATATGACCCCTTCATGAGCAACAAGGTCCTGTTCGTCACCTCCAACCGCATCGGCGACTGCGTGATCTCGTCGGGGATCCTGCGAGAGATCGCGCGTCAGGTACCCGGGGCCGAAATCACCGTCGCCTGTGGTCGCCCGCCCGCGCCCTTCTTCCGCTCGGTGCCGGGGGTGGAGCGGGTCATCGTGCTGGACAAGAAGAAGGCCGCCGGACACTGGCTGGAGCTGTGGCGACAGGTCGTCGGCACCCGCTGGGCCCTGGTGATCGACATTCGCGGATCGGCCCTGGCCTATCTGGTCCGGGCCGACCGGCGGGTGGTCTACAACCGGCGCTGGGAGACCGGACTGCCCAAGGTGGAGATGGTCTCGCGCCTGATGGGATCCGACCGGCCGCTGGAGCCGGAGCTCTTCATCGACGACCGGGCCCGGGCCGAGGCGGCGGCCGTGATCGACCCGCAGCTGGAGACGGTGCCCGGCCCGATCATCGCGCCCCCCATCATGGCATTGGCGCCCATCGCCCATCAGCCGGGCAAGAGCTGGCCCGCCAACCGCTGGGGCGAGCTGGTCGAGAGGCTGAAGGCCGAGCCGCGCTTCGAGGGCTGGCGGTTCATGCCCGTGGGCGGACCCGGCGACCGGCCGCCCGCGACCCCGGCGCTGGAGGCGGCCGGTCCGCGCGGTATCGATTGCGTGGGCCGGGGCGACATCCTGTGTTCGGCCGCCGCCATCGACCGGGCGGCCCTGTTCGTGGGCAACGATTCCGGCCTGATGCATGTGGCCGCCGCAGCGGGGAAACCGACCCTGGGTCTGTTCGGCCCGACCGAATGGTGGCTGTACGGTCCGCGCGGCCCGCGCACCGCGATCGCCGCCTCCAACCCGAACCGGGGCGAGTTCGCGCCCATCGAGGCCCTGACCACCCAGCGTGTCTTCGAGGCCGTGATCGCGCTGCATGACCGCTGGATTGGCGACCAGCCCCCCGTCACGCCTTGAAGAACGGCCGTTTCGCGGGCATATACGCTTTGTGAGGGAACGCGGCGGTATGCCGTGCGCTGTCCCCTGCGACATCACTGCGCTTTCAGAAACACAAGGAAACGACGCTCATTCGCCGTCCGATGAACCAGCCGCCCACCAAGGACGGCCCCCCTATGAACCAGGACATCCGCGCACCGCGCGTTCTGCTGATCGATCAGAACGGCGAGAAGCAGGGGGTGATGCCGACATCCGCCGCGCTGGAGGCCGCCGAGGAGGCGGGCATGGATCTGGTTCAGATCGTCTCGACGTCGGAGCCGCCCGTCGCCAAGATCCTCGATTACGGCAAGTTCCGCTTCCAGGAGCAGAAGAAGAAGGCTGAGGCCCGCAAGCGCCAGAAGGTCGTCGAGCTGAAAGAGATCAAGCTCCGCCCGAACATCGACGTCCACGACTATGAGGTGAAGGCCAAGGCCATGCACCGCTTCTTCGACGAGGGCGACAAGGTCAAGGTGACCCTGCGGTTCCGCGGCCGCGAGATGGCCCACCCCGAACTGGGCATGAAGCTGCTGAACAAGGTCCAGGCCGACTTCGACGAGATCGCCAAGGTCGAATATGCGCCCCGCATGGAAGGCCGCCAGATGATCATGATCCTGGCGCCGAAGTAACCGCCCGGGACCACGCGGTCTGGACGCCCGACAACCCCGCCGGCGTTCTGGTCGAACCAGACCTTGCGCATTGCCTGACGGCACGCGAGGGTTGGTGCCACGAAAAGGGTGGGGGCTCATAGGATGTCCAGGTGGTCTTCGGCGTTCGTTAGGCTGTTTGCCGTCGGGCTGATGTTGGGGGTGCCACAGGCGGCGACAGCCCGGACGGTACCACAGGAGACGGCGGCCGAGGTTCCCCCGCTGGCCGCATACGGTGCCCTGCCGTCGCTCGAATTCGTTCAGCTTTCGCGCTCCGGTCGGCGTCTGGCCTTCATCTCGGTGGTGGGGGAGCGGCGCATTCTGTCGGTCATCGACACGACGCCGGTCGTCTCGCTGGGTCGATTGGAGGTCGGCGACGCCAAGGTGCGGGACCTGCGATGGATCGACGACGATCATGTGCTGATCACCAGTTCAACCACCCAGACCCTGCCCGAGATCGGCATCTTCCGTCGCGAACTGAGCATAGGCCAGATCTATGATCTCACCGCGCAGCGCGTGGTCCAGATGCTGGAACCGACCGCAGGCCTGTTTCCGGTCCTGATGGGGCCGGTCGACGTGGCCACAGTCGATGGCAATCCAGCTGTGTTCGTCCGAACCCATTCGTTCCAGAGCCCGCGCGGTCGGGATCTCTATCGCGTCGATCCACGATCGGGTCGGGCGCGCCGGGCAGAGGCGATGGAACGCGACGTGGACGAATACGTCCTGGACTCATCCGGTCAGTCCGTTGCCCGTAGCCGGTACGATGAACGAACCCAGGTCTGGAGCCTGCATCTGCGGCAGGAAGGGGAGCTCCAGGAAACATGGCGTACGACGGCACCGATCGACCTGCCGTCCTTGCAGGGGCTGGGGTTGAACGGCGACAGCGTCATCGTCGCCGCCGATCGGCCGGATCTCGGCCGGGAGGGTCGGGAAGACGCCGATTTCTTCGACGTCAGTCTGGCCACGGGCGTCTGGCGACCGCTCCGGTTCGATTTTGAGCCGACCGCCCTTATCTTCCATCCCGGCTCGGGCCGTCTGATCGGGGCATCCCGACTTGAAGACGATGGGCGGGACTATCTGTTCGCGGACGATGAGGCCGCCCGCTTGTGGGCTTCGGTCAAAGAGGCGTTTCCCGGCACCCGGCCGTCGCTGAGCAGCTGGAGCGACGATCTTCGTTCAGCGGTCGTCTTCACCAGCGGTTCGGGCGATTCCGGTTCCTATCACCTCGTGGATGGGGGTGCCGGGACCGTCGTGACCGTCGGCCAGGCCTACGCCGGTGTCCCGCCGTCGGCGGTCGGACCCATCGCCCCCCTGTCCTATACGGCGGCCGATGGTCTTGAAATCCACGGTTATCTGACGACGCCCCCGGGTCGGGAGGCGCGGTCCCTTCCACTGGTCGTCCTCGTGCACGGCGGACCCGCGTCCCGCGACAGGTATGAGTTCGATTGGTGGGGCCAGGCCCTGGCATCCCGTGGTTACGCGGTGCTGCAGGTCAACTTCAGGGGATCGACCGGTTATGGCGAAGCCTTTCTCGAGGCCGGCTTTGGCGAATGGGGGCGGAAGATGCAGACCGACCTGTCGGACGGGGTCCGCCACCTGACGGCGCTGGGGATCGTGGACCCCGGTCGCGTCTGTATCGTGGGGGCCAGCTATGGTGGCTATGCGGCCCTGGCGGGTCCGACGCTGGACCGGGGCGTCTATCGCTGCGCCGTCAGCGTCGCCGGCGTCTCCGATCTGCGCCAGATGGTCGACTATGCGGCCGACCGCGGCACCCGTCGCGACAACGACAGCGTCCGCTACTGGAACCGGTTCATGGGCGGTGACGGCCCCAGAGATCGGTCCCTGGATGCGCGATCTCCGGCCCGGCTGGCCGACCAGGCGGACGCGCCCATCCTGCTGATCCATGGTCGGGACGATACCGTCGTGCCGATCTCGCAGAGCCGCGCCATGGCGGAGGCCTTGCGGCAGGCGGGCAAGCCGGTGGAGCTGATGGAACTCGAGGGCGAAGACCACTGGCTGTCACGCTCGGACACGCGTCTGCGCATGCTGACCGCTTCGGTGGCCTTTCTCCAGCACAACAATCCGCCCGACTGACCCTCCGGATCTCGCCACCCGCACGCCCCTGTCGCCTGAACTGATGGTGGCCATTGCCTGGCGTCGACCTTGCCGTTCTTTAGACTTTTGCCTCGTTTTCAACGCGATAGATCCGTCGTCGAACAATGTTGCATACAGCCCGTCCAACGAAGGACCGACGTTACGTCTTTGCAACGCCCCGGCGGCTTTCATGCCCGATCGCGCGTAGGCGAAGCTTGTTCGCGTCATGCGTGATACACGGGATGCATTCACAGTGTTCGAGCTACCCATGTTTCGTATCGCTTCGGTTCTGATCGCCGCGACGCTGCTGTCCGCCTCCGCCGCACGCGCCCAGGCGCCGACCCCGCCTCCCCTCGACATCTACGGACGGCTTCCAGCGTTCGAACTGGCTTCCCTGTCTGCGGACGGCGAGCGGCTGGCGCTTGTTACCACCGAGGGCGAACAGCGCCTTATGCTGATCCACACGGTTCCGGGTGGCGTGATTCTGGGCGGTGCCCGCATCGGCGACGCCAAGGTGCGCGATCTGTCGTGGGTGGGCGATGGGCACGTGCTGGCCGTGACCTCATCGACCCAGAGGTTGCCGACAGGCGATCAGGCGGAGCTCTCCTTCGGGCAGGTCTACAGCCTCGAGACGCGCAGGATCACCTCGGTGTTCGAGCGCCTGCCCGGCGTTCTGCGTATTCTCTACTCCTTCGGGGCTTATCGCATCGATGGTCAGCCGCGCGTCGTGATCGAGGCCCAGAGCGGCGACGACTACAACCTCGACCTCTACGCCATCGATCCGGTGTCGATGAACCCAAGGCGACTGGAGGAAAATGCCCGTAATACGCGGGGTTACGTCTTGAGCGCCGATGGTCGTCGCCTTGTTCGCTACAGTTATCGCGAAGAGACGGGCCTATGGGCCCTGCAGGCAAAACAACCCAATGGCCTCTGGACCACCATCTGGTCGACCACCGCCCTTCTCGATCGCCCCGTGATCGGTGGCGAGGGGCCGGATGGCGACAGCGTCACGATTTTCGCCAAGCCGGACGAGGCCTCCGCCAAGGTTTGGCGACTGATGGGACTGGACGGCACCTGGCGGCCTTTGCCGTTCGAAGGCGAGCCCGACAGCCTGATCTACCACCCGGCCACGGGGCGGTTGATCGGCGCGGCCTGGCGCGAGGCCGAGGGCTGGCGTTATGAGTTCAGCGACCCCGCAGCCGCAAGGGTCTGGCGCTCGATCGGGCGGGCCTTCGAGGGCCGTAACCCACAGCTGGCATCATGGAGCGACGACCTGCGACAGGCCATTGTCTTTACCTCCAACTCGACCGACGCCGGCACCTTCAGCTTCGTTGATCTGGACGCGGGCCGCGCCGACGTGCTTGGCGAGCAGTATCCACAGATCACAGCCGATCAGGTGGGCGAGGTCCGGCCGATTTCCTATCCGGCGGCCGACGGCCTGACGATCCCCGGCTATCTCACCCTGCCGCCGGGCGTCACCGACCCGCAGGGCCTTCCGCTGGTGGTCCTGCCTCACGGTGGCCCGGCGGTGCGCGACGAACTTCAGTTCGACTGGTGGGCCCAGGCCCTGGCCTCGCGCGGCTATGCGGTGCTGCAGCCAAACTTCCGGGGCTCGTCGGGCCTCGGACAGGCCCATCTGGAGGCTGGCTATGGCGAGTGGGGCAGGAAGATGCAGACCGATCTGTCGGATGGCGTCCGGTATCTGGCGACCCAGGGTGTGATCGACCCGGCGCGGGTCTGTATCGTCGGAGCCAGCTACGGCGGATACGCCGCCCTGGCTGGGGCGACCCTGGACCCCGGCATTTATCGCTGCGCCGTCTCGGTCGCGGGGGTGTCGGACCTGCGGGCGATGCTGCGCTGGACGGAGGATCGGATGGGTCAGAACGCCAATGCCGCCAATCGCTACTGGAATCGATTCATGGGGGCCCGGAACGCTTCGGACCAGTCGCTGGACGCGCGCTCGCCGGTCCTCCTGGCCGCGCAGGCCGATGCGTCGATCCTGCTGATTCACGGACGTGACGACACCGTGGTGCCTTTCAGTCAAAGCACGGCCATGGCTGCAGCGCTGCGTGGCGCCGGCAAGCCCGTCGAACTGGTCGAACTGGACGGAGAGGATCATTGGCTTTCGCGGGCGGATACACGCCAACGCATGTTGAGCGCCACAGTGGCCTTTATCGAAGCCAACAATCCGGCCAACTGATCACGCACTGACCTTGGCCGGAACGTCGACGATGCGACCGCGGAGGCCTCGCCGAGCGCGCGCCGCTCGACTAGAACAGACGCATGCCCGACACGCCCAGCGCCGAATTTCCGCCGTCCGCCAATAGCGACCGGCGCGCCCTGGCGGTGCTGTTCGCCATCGTCTTTATCAATCTGGTCGGGTTCGGCCTGGTCGTACCGTTGCTGCCGTTCTTCGGAAGCAGTCTGAAGGCCGCGCCCTGGCAGGTCGCGCTGATGTTCTCGGCCTATTCGGTGGGGCAGTTCTTCGCCGAGCCGTTCTGGGGCCGGCTGTCGGACCGGATCGGGCGCAAGCCGGTGCTGCTGATCACGGTCGCGGCCAATGCGATCGGCTATCTGATGCTGGCCTTCGCCCCCAACATCTGGGTCGCCATCGGCATCCGGCTGTTCACCGGCCTGGGGGCCGGCAATGTCTCCACGGTCCAGGGCTACGTCGCCGACGTCACTCCGCCAGAGAAGCGCGCGGGTCGCATGGGGCTGATCGGGGCGGCCTTCGGGGCCGGCTTCATCGCCGGGCCGGGCCTGAGCGGCGTTCTGGTGCGCGAGGACCTGGGGCGGCTGGGCTATCAGCTGCCGATCTTCGCTGCCTGTGGACTGGCGATCCTGGCGGCGCTGGGGGTCCTGTTCCTGCTGAAGGAGAGCCTCGTCCGGCGAGACGGCGCTGCGCCGGCCCGGACCCCCTTCCTCGGCGGCGTCAGGGACGCAGCTGCCAATCCGGTGGTGTCGCGGGTGATCCTGGTCACCCTGATCTACATGGCCGGGTTCTCGGGTATGGAATCGACGTTCGGCCTGTTCACGGGCGCGCGGTTCGGCTGGGGGGCGCGCGAGGTGGCGTTTTCCTTCATGGCCGTCGGCATCGTGTCGGTGATCTGCCAGTCGGCGGTCACGGGGCGGCTGTCGCGCCGGTTCGGCGAAAGCCGGATGCTGGCGGTCGGCTGCCTGTTGTTCGGCTGTGGGCTTCTGGGCCAGATGCTGGCCCCGGTCGCCTGGGCCGTGCCGGTGGCGATGAGCGTGGGGGCCTTCGGCATGGCCATGACCATGCCCAACATCTCCGCCATGATCTCGCGTGCCACCGCCGCCGACCGCCAAGGGGCCATGCTGGGGCTGAACATGGCGGCCAGTTCGTCGGGGCGGATCTTCGGACCGGTGGTGGCGGGCGCCATGTTCTCCGGCCTCGGCCACGACTGGCCCCTGGCCGTGGGGGCCGCCCTTATGATCCCGGCGGCACTGATGGCCGTCAATGCCGGGCGGGCCGTGGCGCGGCAATCGACGGTTCCGCTGCCGGCCGAGTGACTCCGCTTGCCCTGTCGCGTCGGTTCCGCTACTAGCCGCGCCTTCGCGTAACGAACCGCCGGGCTTACAGGCATGCCTGGGCGGTTCTTAAATCCAGGGGATCCAGCGTCGGGCTCAAGCAGTCCGAAGGACGGTAGCCCCACGAAAAGGAACTGAAATGCCCAAATTGAAGACGAAGTCAGGCGCCAAGAAGCGCTTCAAATTCACCGCGACAGGCAAGGTCAAGGCCGGGGTTGCGGGCAAGCGTCACCGCTTGATCAGCCATAACTCCAAATACATCCGCCAGAACCGCGGCACCTCGGTCATGGCCGACGCCGACGCCAGGAAGATCAAGTCCTACATGCCGTACGCCTGATCGGCGCGCGTACCGGACGGATCTCATCGCAAAGAATTTGAAGGAATAAATCATGGCTCGCGTCAAACGCGGCGTCGTTTCACACGCCAGACACAAGAAGGTTCTCGAACAGGCCAAGGGCTTTTCGGGTCGCCGCAAGAACACCATCCGCACGGCCAAGGCCGCCGTCGACCGCGCCGGGCAGTACGCCTATCGCGACCGCCGCATCAACAAGCGCAACTTCCGCGCCCTGTGGATCCAGCGCATCAATGCCGCCGCCCGTCAGGAAGGCTTCACCTACAGCCAGTTCATGCACGGCCTGTCCAAGGCCGGGATCGAACTGGACCGCAAGGTCCTCGCCGCGATCGCGATGGACGGCACGGGCTTCGCCGACATCGCCGCCAAGGTGCGCGACGCGCTGAAGTAGGGTTCTTCCGGCCCGCCGGACGATGAATGGCCTCCCGGTTCGCGCCGGGAGGCCTTTTTCATGACGGCCCGGCCGCCGAACCCGCCGATCCCTGCGAATGTGTCGCAGTCGCCCCGGGGGTCCCCATGCGCACGCGATGCGCTATACGGGTCGAAACGCCGCACCCTTTCACTGTTCCGGACCCCTCGATGCTCGATTCGATCACTCCCCTGCTGAGCGACCCCGCCGCCTGGGCCGCCCTCGTCACGCTCGTCGTGATGGAGGTGGTGCTGGGGATCGACAATCTGATCTTCATCTCGATCCTGTCGAACAAACTGCCCGAGAAGGATCGCCAGAAGGTGCGGCGCATCGGCATCGCCCTGGCCCTCCTCATGCGGCTGGGCCTGCTCTCGATCATCGCCTGGCTGGTCGGGCTGGTGCAGCCTGTCTTCAGCGTCATGGGCAATGAATTCTCGTGGAAGGATCTGATCCTGATCGCGGGCGGGCTGTTCCTGATCTGGAAGGCCACCAAGGAAATCCACCACACGGTCGATCCCACGCCCTCGCATGACGTCCTCGACAAGAAGGACGTGATGATCTCCAACGCCGGGTCCGCGATCGTCCAGATCATCATTCTGGACCTGGTCTTCTCGATCGACTCCATCCTGACGGCCGTCGGCATGACCGAGCACCTGCCGATCATGGTCGTGGCCGTGCTGGCCGCCGTGACCGTCATGCTGCTGGCCGCCGATCCGCTGGCCAACTTCATCGCCAGGAACCCGACCGTGGTCATGCTGGCCCTGGGCTTCCTGTTGATGATCGGCCTGGTCCTGATCGCGGACGGCTTCGGGGTTCATGTGCCCAAGGGCTACATCTATGCCGCCATGGCCTTCTCGGCCGGCGTGGAGGCGCTGAACATGCTGGGTCGGGCCGCGACGTCAAAGAAGGAGCAGGCCCTCCACGCGCGCGGCGTGGCCGACCGGGCCGAGGCCGAGGCCCGGGCCGCGGAGGCCCGCGCCGCCGCCGATCCGAACGGATGATGCGGATGCGCGTCCTGTCGCTGACATCGGCCCTGATCGGTCTGGTCGTCCTCGCGGCCGCCCCGGCCGCCCCGGCCGCCGGGGCCCAGACCGCGACGGCGCCCGTGACACAGGCCGCGCCCCAGCCGCCCGCCCCGCCGGTCTATGGCTATGAGGTCGTCAACACCTATCCGCACGATCCGGAGGCCTTCACCCAGGGGCTGATCTATCGGGACGGCGTCCTGATCGAGAGCACGGGTCGCCACCCCTCCAGCGTGCGCCGCGTGCGGCTGGAAGACGGTGTCGTGCTGACGCGGAAGGACCTGGCGCCCGAGCATTTCGGAGAGGGCCTGACCGACTGGGCCGACCGCGTCCTGACCCTGACCTGGCAGGGCGGCCATGGCTTCATCTGGGACGCCGACGACCTCGATCCCGCCGGCACCTGGTCCTATGAGGGCGAGGGCTGGGGCCTGACCCACGACGCGACCCGCATCATCCTGTCGGACGGCTCGGCCAGCCTTCGCTTCTTCGACCCCGAGACCCTGACCCAGACCGGCATGGTCCCGGTCACCTATCGCGGCCGGCCGGTGCGCAAGCTGAACGAGTTGGAGTATATCGACGGCGAGGTCTTCGCCAATGTCTGGCAGACCAACTTCATCCTGCGCATCGACCCGGCCACCGGCGTGGTCAGGGGCGTCATCGACCTGACCGGCATCCTGCCCGACGCGGTGGAGGATCCGGCCGACGACGTCCTGAACGGCATCGCCTGGGACGCGGCCGGACGCCGACTGTTCGTCACCGGCAAGAACTGGCCCAGACTGTTCGAGATCCGCCTGGTCCCGCGGAGCTAGGCGGCCGTCTTCGCGGGAGCCTTTCCGGTGGCCGGCGCGACCGGGCCCTTCAGGCTTTAGAGCGTCGTCGGCTTAGTTGGAATCGAAGGATTCCCCTTTTGGTCGGATCGTGATTCAAGGTTGGGGCTGGATGGGAGGCCAGCTCCGATGCCTCGTCCCTGTTCGATGGATTTGAGAGAGCGGCTGGTGGCTGCCGTTGAGGCGGGCGAGAGCCGGCGATCTGCGGCGCGTCGGTTCGGTGTCAGCGCCTCTGCGGCGGTGAAATGGATGGCGCGGGCACGGTCCGAGGGTCGTCCCTTGCCTCGCCAGATGGGCGGCTATCGCCGCTCGGTGCTGGACCGCGAGCGGGACTGGCTTCTGGCCCGGTTGGCCGAAAAGCCGGACCTGACGATCCGGGCGCTGGTGGTTGAACTGTCGGATCGTGGCGTGAGGGCGGGCGACTGGTCGGTCTGGGCCTTCCTCAAGCGCGAGGGGCTCAGCTTCAAAAAAAACCCTGCACGCCGCCGAACAGGACCGTCCGGACGTGGCCCGAAAGCGGGCGCGGTGGAAGCGTCATCAACACCGGATTGACCCGCGTCGCCTGGTCTTCATCGACGAGACCTGGGCCAAGACCAACATGACCCGCACCCACGGCCGAGCCCGGCGTGGCGAGCGACTGGTGGCCCGGGTTCCGCATGGCCACTGGACCACACTGACCTTCATCGCCGCCCTGCGTCACGATCGGATCGAGGCCCCTATGGTGCTGGACGGCCCGATCAACGGCGATGCGTTCCGAGCCTGGGTCGAGCAGTTCCTGATCCCCACGCTCAGCCCCGGCGACGTCGTCGTGCTCGACAACCTCGGCAGTCACAAGGGCAAGGCCGTCAGGCAGGCCCTCCGAAAAGCCGGGGCCCACCTGATCTTCCTGCCGCCCTACAGCCCCGACCTCAATCCCATCGAACAGGTCTTTTCAAAGCTGAAGACCCTTCTGAAAAAGGCCGACGAGCGCACAGTCGAAGCCACATGGCGACGCATCGGCAGCCTCCTCGACCGCTTCAGCCCATCAGAATGCGCCAACTACCTTAAGCACGCCGGATATGCGTCCAACTAAACCGAACGCGCTCTAGATGGCTTTGCCAGGTCGGGCGGCCGGGTATGACGGGTCTCCGCCCCGCCGCCAACAACACCCGTATCCCGAGCAGCCGCTTCTTTCGGGCCGCCAGAATTCCGGGATTCCGTATGGAGGGCATTTGCCTCACCAAGAAAGAAAGGGCGGGCCCGTTTCCGGACCCGCCCTCCTTGTTCGTTCAGCGTGAACCGAGCGTGGACTAGAAGTCCATGTCGCCCATGCCGCCCATGCCGCCGCCGCCCATGCCACCGCCGGCACCGCCGCCGGAGCCCTTCTTGGGGGCATCGGCCACGGCCGCTTCGGTGGTGATCAGGATGGAGGCCACCGAGGCGGCGTCGGTCAGGGCGGTGCGGACCACCTTGGCCGGGTCGATCACGCCCATGGCGACCAGGTCGCCGTACTCTTCGGTCTGGGCGTTGAAGCCATAGGTCGAGGAGGTGTTTTCCAGCACCTTGCCGACCACGATCGAGCCTTCGACGCCGGCGTTCTCGACGATCTGGCGGATCGGGGCCTGGATCGCGCGACGGATGATGGCGATGCCTGCGGTCTGGTCGGCGTTGTCGCCGGTCAGGCCGTCAAGCGCCTTGGTCGCCTTCAGCAGGGCGATGCCGCCGCCGGGGACGATGCCTTCCTCAACGGCAGCCCGCGTGGCGTTCAGGGCGTCGTCGACACGGTCCTTCTTTTCCTTCACCTCGACCTCGGTCGAGCCGCCGACGCGGATGACCGCGACGCCGCCGGCCAGCTTGGCCAGACGTTCCTGCAGCTTTTCCTTGTCGTAGTCGGACGAGGTGTCCTCGATCTGCTTCTTGATCTGGCCGATGCGGGCCTCGATCTCGTCCTTGCCGCCGACGCCGTCCACGATGGTGGTGTCGTCCTTGGTGATGGTGACCTTCTTGGCCTTGCCGAGCATGTCGATCGTGACGTTTTCGAGCTTGATGCCCAGGTCCTCGGAGATGACCTGGCCGCCGGTCAGGACGGCGATGTCCTCCAGCATGGCCTTGCGGCGGTCACCGAAGCCCGGGGCCTTGACGGCGGCGACGCGCAGGCCGCCCCGCAGCTTGTTGACCACCAGGGTGGCCAGGGCCTCGCCCTCGATGTCCTCGGCAATGATCAGCAGCGGGCGACCCGACTGGACCACGGCTTCCAGGATCGGGAGCATGGCCTGAAGCGACGACAGCTTCTTTTCGAACAGCAGGATCAGGGGTTCCTCGAGCTGGACCTCCATCTTGTCGGCATTGGTGATGAAGTAGGGGCTGAGGTAGCCGCGGTCGAACTGCATGCCCTCGACGACATCCAGCTCAGTCTCGGCGGTCTTGGCTTCCTCGACGGTGATGACGCCTTCGTTGCCGACCTTGGCCATGGCCTTGGCGATCATTTCGCCGACTTCCGCGTCGCCATTGGCCGAGATGGTGCCGACCTGGGCGATCTCGGAGTTGTTCTCGACCTTCTTGGCCGAGGCCTTGATGTCGGCCAGGACGGCGGTGACCGCCTTGTCGATGCCGCGCTTCAGGTCCATCGGGTTCATGCCGGCGGCCACGGCCTTCAGGCCTTCCTGGACGATCGACTGGGCCAGGACGGTCGCGGTGGTGGTGCCGTCACCCGCCTTGTCGTTCGTCTTGGACGCGACTTCGCGGATCATCTGGGCGCCCATGTTCTCGAAGGCGTCTTCCAGCTCGATTTCCTTGGCGACCGAGACGCCGTCCTTGGTCGAGCGCGGGGCGCCGAAGGACTTCTGGATCACGACGTTGCGGCCCTTGGGACCCAGCGTCACCTTGACCGCATTGGCCAGGACGTTGACGCCGCGCAGCATCTTTTCGCGCGCGTCGGTGGAGAACTGTACTTGTTTCGCAGCCATGTGGCGGCTCCTAAATCGTGGGTTTCAGAGAAAGAAAGGTCGAGGTCGAGGGTGCCTACAGCACGCCCAGGACGTCGGATTCCTTCATGATGATAAGGTCTTCGCCTTCCAGCTTGACCTCGGTGCCCGACCATTTGCCGAACAGGATGCGATCGCCGGCCTTCAGTTCCAGGGCGTTGACGGTGCCGCGTTCGTCACGGACGCCGGGGCCGACGGCGATGACTTCGCCTTCCTGGGGCTTTTCCTTGGCGGTGTCGGGGATGATGATCCCGCCCTTGGTCTTCGATTCTTCTTCCACGCGCTTGACCAGCACGCGATCGCCGAGAGGACGAAACGCCATCTGTGAGTTCTCCGTATAGCTCTAGAGTTTGATGTCGCCCTCGCAGACCGGCTTTTGGCAGCCGTGACCCGCGAGTGCTAACGCAGGGTGCAAGTAGGAGCGGCACAGGCGAGCGTCAAGCGGCACCCGCGACGCGAGACGCAAAAGATGCGTGGCAACAGACAGGGAGCAGCTAGTTGACACAATGCACTTTGTATCACAAAGTGCATTGCATGGAGCGCCCGGCTCCGATCAACAGGATCAAGTGGATGAAAATCTCCCTCCTCACCCTCGCCGCACTGGCGGCATTCACGGCATGCGCTGCGCCGGCTTTTGCCGGCGACGTCACCATTACGCTGACCGGCGTGCAGGCTCGCGGCGGAGACCTGCTGGTCGGGCTGCAGACGGCCGACCAGTTCATGAAGCACGAAGGCACATATGGAGAGATCGTCTCGAATCCCTCCGCGGGGACCCAGACCATCACGCTGCACGGCGTCGCTGCGGGCGATTATTCCGTGTCGGCCCTGCATGACGTCGATAGCGACCGCCAGATGGGCATGGAGAACGGTCGCCCTGCCGAGGGTTGGGGCCTGCTCCACGGCGAAAGCCTCAGGGCCGCACCGACCTTCGATCAAGTCAAGTTCAGCGTGCCTGCGACCGGGGACATCGCCCTGAACGTGGCCATGATCTATCCAGCCCGGTAGCAACGGGCCGCGCCATCCTGCGGTTGTGGATCACGACGCCAGCCGCAGGATGAACGCCAGATGAACAAGGCCCCGTCTGTCCATTCAGATTGAGCGTTCTACACCTTGACCATGGGAAGGGGCGTCGTGCCCGGCTGCCACGTTCAGGAGACTGGGACATGAACATTTTCAAACTCGCATTCGCCGCCGCACCGGTTCTGGCCTTGACCCTGGCGGCCGCCGCACCGGCCGAGGCCCAGAGCCGTTACTACGGCGGCCAGAACCACCATGATCAGCGCCGCGACGACGGTGGCGATGTCCTCGCCGGTGTCGTGATCGGCGCCATCGCCGGGGGCCTTCTTGTGGCCGCGGCCTCCGATAACGACGACGATTGCGGCTTCTATCGCGACGGCCGTTGCTGGCGGAACCAGGGCCACTGGGAGCGCGAGCACGGCATCAACAGCCGCTATGGCTATGGCTACGGCTACAACGACCGTCGGGACTATCGCTACGATCGCCGCGACGACCGCCGGGATTATCGCTACGACCGCCGTGATGGCCGTCGGGATTATCGCTACGACCGCCGTTGGTAGTCGCCGGCGCGCAGGGCGGACGAGACGGGCTTCCTTGCGGGAGCCCGTCTTTTCAGGCCAGCAGCCGGGTCAGGAGGGCAGACGTCGAGGGATCGAGGTCTGCCGACGGCTCACCGGCCCCGACATCGCGCAACACGGCCTTCGCCAGCACCTTGCCCAGCTCAACCCCCCATTGGTCGAAGCTGTTGATGTTCCAGATCACACCCTCGACGAAGGTCTTGTGCTCGTAGAGGGCGAGCAGCGCACCGAGTGTTTCAGGCCCCAGCCGGTCCATGACGATCGCGGTCGAGGGACGATTGCCCGGGAAGGTCTTGTGGCCGGCCAGCCGGTCGGCCTCGGCCTCCGATGCTCCCGCCGCGATCAGTTCGGCGCGCGCCGCCCCGGTGGTCTTGCCCAGCATCAGGGCCTGACCCTGGGCCAGGGCGTTGGCCCACAGCGGCGCGCCGGCCGTGTCCGGCAGGGTCTCCGCTAAGATCACGAACTCGGCGGGGACCACCTGCGGTCCCTGATGGATCTGCTGGAAGAAGGCGTGCTGGCCGTTGGTGCCCGGTTCGCCGAACACCACGGGGCAGGTCGGCCGGGTGACGGGCGAGCCATCGCGGTGGACGCGCTTGCCGTTCGATTCCATCTCCAGCTGCTGCAGGAAGGCCGGCAGGCGGCGCAGACCATGGGCATAGGGGGCGACCGTGCGGGCCGGGCGATTGAGGCCGTCGACATTCCAGACCTGGGCCAGGGCCAGCAGCACCGGTGCGTTCCGCTCCAGGGACGCGGTGACGAAATGCGCGTCCATGGCCCGCGCGCCGGCCAGCAGGCTGTCGAAGACATCGGGACCCAGCGCGATCACGCAACTGAGGCTGACCGCAGACCACAACGAATAGCGGCCCCCCACCCAGTCCCGGAAGGCGAAGGTCCGACCGCAGCCGAAGGACTCTGCGCGCTCGGGCGCGGCGGTTACCCCGATGAAATGGCGGTCGCGCCCGGCTACGGGCAGACTGGCCGCCAGCCAGGCCCTGGCGGCTTCGGCATTGGCGAGCGTTTCCTGGGTCGTGAAGGTCTTGGACACGACGATGACCAGTGTGGTCTCGGGATCCAGCCCGGTCAGGGCCTCGGCCATGTCGCGCGGATCGATGTTGGCGACGAAACGCAGATCGATCGCCGGCTCCAGCGGCCTCAGGGCATCCCAGACCACGCGCGGCCCCAGATCCGACCCGCCGATGCCGATGTGAACGATGGCCTTGAAGGCTTGACCCGTCGCGCCGGTCTCGGTTCCTGACCGCACGGCCGTCGCATAGTCGGCCATGGCCTGGCGGACGCTGCGAACCTCGTCCGAGACGGGTTCGCCCAGGGCCCGGAATTCGGCGCCGTCCTCCGCCCGCAAGGCCGGATGCAGCACCGCCCGACATTCGGTGTTGTTGACCGACTCGCCCGCGAACAACCGCGCGCGCTCCCGCTCGACCCCGGCCGCTCGGGCCAGGTCCAGACAGATCCGGAATCCGTCGCGCGTCCAGCTCTGTTTGGACAGATCGAGGTATAGCCCGGCCGCCTCGACGCTCATCCGCGCCAGTCGATCCGGGTCGGATGCGAACTGGTTCACGATCCGGGCCTCGGCATCGCGCGTCGCGGCGGCATCGAACGCGGCCCAGATAGCAGGATCGGACATGAGACAGCCTTTCGTTAATCAAGGTCTCGTTTACGGGTCGGGCGTAGACGGGTTCAATCGCTGAGTCGCGAAAAGGACAAGACCATGTCGTGTGGCATCGCCATCGCTGTCTCGCTGTTGCTGTCGGACCCCAATGTCGCGCTCGCGGTGGCCCAGCCGCCGGCGGCCGCCGACGCGCCTGTCTCGGTCGCAGGCGAGCCCATGTTCATCGATATCGTGACCCAGGCCAGCGCCCTGAAGGCCGTGGTCGATGCCTGGGGCCCGACGGGCCCGGCCGGCGGTGACCTCGAGGCCTTCAAGACCCGCGCCACCGCCCTGTCGGCCATGGACATGCAGGCACATCTGATCCTGAAGGAACGCGGCACCGACGGGGACCTGAAATGCATCTTGCGCGGCATTTCCGAGGACATCCCGGTCAGGATCCATGCGGTGGAGACCGCCGCGAGCCCCGAGGCCCGGGCCACCGCCCTGTCGGAGCTGTCCTATCTGCTGAACGACAACGTCGAGGTCATCACCGCCCCGCCGCAGCCGGACGCCCAGTCGGGCGTGCCGACGACCTAGTGGCCTCCAGGGCCTCGATTACCACGCCCTCGGTCAGCAGCTGGGGCAGGATGCGCGGCCGGGCCTCGTCCGGCGCATAGACCAGGTAAAGCGGAACGCCCGAACGGCCATGGCTGGCCAGTTCCCGTGCAATCGTCGGATCGCGCCGGGTCCAGTCCGCGACCAGATAGACCGTGCCGGTACGGGCGATGGCGTCGGCGACGCGTGGCGAGTGAAGCGACGTGCGCTCGTTGATCTTGCAGCTGACGCACCAGTCGGCCGTGAAATCGACCAGGACAGGACGGCCCTGCGCCCGCGCCTCCGCCACTGCCATCGGTGACCACGGCCGCGTGGCCGGGCCGTTGCCCGACCCGGCTCCGGTGCGCGCCGGGGGGGTCAGGCTGGCCGCCACCCCGGTGACGCCCAGGGCGACGATGAGGGTCAGAGCGGAGACGAGCATCAGGGGCCGCCCTGGTCCACCCGCCGCCATTTCCCTCTGACGATGCCCGAACGCCCAGACTGCTGCGCCCATAAAGGCCGCGCCCGCCATCAGCAGAAGGGCGGCCGTCCAGCCCTGCTGCCGCAGGAACACCCAGCCAAGCCAGACGGCGGCGGCAAACATGGGCACGGCCAGGATCCGCTGCAGCCGCTCCATCCATGGGCCCGGGCGCGGCAGGCGGGCCAGCACACCCGGCGACAGGCTGACCGCCAGATAGGGCAGGGCCAGCCCGAGGCCGAGGAACAGGAAGACCAGCAGGGCGATCGGTGCGGGCAGGACCAGCGCCGCCCCCAGGGCCACAGCCATGAAAGGTGCCGTGCAGGGGGCCGACACCACCACAGCCAGAATGCCCGTCAGGAAAGCCCCGATCGGGCCGTTCAGCCGCGACAGCCGCGACCCGCCCGCCGCCTGAAGGCCCAGCCCGATCTGGAACAGGCCCGCAAGGTTCAGACCCACCACCAGCATCAGCAGCGCCAGGATCGCCACGACCGGCGGCGACTGCAGCTGGAAGCCCCAGCCGATCTCCTGGCCCAGACCGCGCAGCAGCAGCAGGGTGGCTCCGAGCAGCAGAAACGTCACCAGAACTCCGGCCAGATAGGCTAGGCCGTCGGCCCGGGCCTCCTTCGCGCTTCTCGACGAACGCGCCAGGGCCGCCGCCTTCAGGGCCAGGACAGGAAACACGCAGGGCATCAGGTTCAGGATCAACCCGCCCAGAAGAGCGAAGACGATGGCCTGCGCCGCTGTGGCTACGCCCGGGGATGCCCCGTCAGCCCCATCGGCGGTCGCGAGGGATCGGCCGGTGGTGCCCGGCAGCACCGTGCCGGGAACCGCCGAGATTTCCCAGGCGCCCGCATCGGTGGCCAGAACGCCCGCCAGCGGTTCCGACAGGCCGGCCGAAACGAGGTCGCTGGTCGGGGCCAGCGTCAGGCCGAGGCCGTCCGGCCCTGCGTTCGCGGTCAGGGCGACGTCATGGTCGATCAGACCCGCCTCGAAGGGATAGAAGGTCGCGCGGCCGATATCCGCTCCGGTCAGGGGACCGCCGCTCGCGCTGAGCACCAGCCGGCCGTCGGCCAGGGTCGCGTGCGCCGTGATTCCGGCCGGTCGGGGCGCGCTTTCGACCAGGCGCTGGATTGCCGCGCCGTCCGTACCGACCAGGGGCGGTGTGCCGTCGCGGATCGGCAGGTCCAGCCGCAGGGTGAAGCTGTCCGGCACGCACATCTCGTCGCTGCACACGAACAGCAGGGCGGTCACGGTCAGGGGAACCTGCGTGCCGGGCCGGGCGCTGGCGGGAATATCGATCGGGACCGGCAGGAAGACCTGATCCTGATAGCCCAGGTTGACGATGTCGTCCAGGCGCTGGCGCCGGGGCAGGGGCCACAGGATGTCGCCGGCGAGGACGCCCGGAGGCAGGCTCCAGTCCAGCGTCGTCGGCCCTCCGGAATCGCCGGGATTGCGCCAGTAGGTATGCCAGCCGGGCTGGATCTTCTGGCGCAGCGCCACCACCGCCGTCGATCCCGGCGCGGCCCAGGCATTCATGGGCACCAGTTCGACCTCGATGCGCGCGTTGCGCTGGGCTCCCGGCGCCGCGGCAGGAACCGCCCGTGACAGTCCGGTCCGGGCAGCCGATCCTTCGGGCAAGGCAAGGGTGCCCGCAAGCAGGACGAACAGCCAGGCGATCAGGACGGGCAGGCGCACGCGAAGGGTTTCCGTATGACGCAATGGGACGACCCATAGCGGGCCGACGCGACCGCCGCCACGGTTTCAAGGGTCGCGCCAGACGCCCGGCGGCCTGCACCCGCCCGCCGTTTTCAGGTTGTGGTGCTCGCCATGGCGGCGCTGGCCCGGTTGAACATCACGATGACCTTGGTGGAAAAGGCCGTCGCGCCCGCCACGATGACCAGCAGCATCGCGCCGATGATCATGGCGTATTCGATCGCTGTGGCACCTTGTTCATCGCTCAGAAAGCGGCGGATCAGGGACATGGGCACGAACCTTCGGTCACTCGCGGCCTAGAGCAGATCCCTCAGCCAGGCCACGAGCGGGGCATCGGCGGGGGGCATGGGATAGTCAGACAAGGCATTGGGCCGGACCCAGGCCAGGGCGGCGTGCTCGCGCGCGACGACCAGGCCGGACCAGCGCCGACACAGATACAATGGCATAAGTAGGTGAAACGAATCATAAGCGTGGCTGGCGAAGACGAACGGGGCCAGACAGGCTTCCTGAACGTCGATGCCCAGTTCCTCGTTCAACTCGCGGACAAGGGCCGCTTCGGGCCGCTCGCCCGGCTCGACCTTGCCGCCGGGAAACTCCCACAGGCCCGCCAGCGCCTTGCCTTCCGGGCGCCTCGCGATCAGCACACGACCGTCGATGTCCACCAGGGCGGCGGCGACGACGAGAACGATGGGCAGGGCAGGATCGGACATGGCTGCCCCATACCGGGTTGCGTAACCGGACCGCAATCATTGGTCACACAGTGTGGCCCCTGCGTCCTTGCCGATTGGGGCCACAATCGGGCAAGACGTTTTGCCTTCGTTCCTCTCGCCCCCCGCTCCGCGCACCCAGAGGCCTCATGGCTCCGTCGTCCCTGTCCGAGACCCTGACCAGCCCCGAAGTCCAGGCCTTCGCCAGCGGATTTCCGGTTCTGGTCCTGCATATGGTTGTGACCTTCGCCCTGCTCGGCGCGGGCGCGGTCGTCTATGGGCTGCTGACGCCCTGGAAGGAGATCGCCCTGATCCGCGAGGGCAATGCGGCCGCGGGCGTGGCCTTCGGCGGGGTGTTGATCGGACTGGCGATTCCGCTGGCGGTATCCATGTCCGTCTCGACATCGGTCGTCGACATCGCCCTGTGGGGTGTGGCCACCCTGGTGCTGCAGTTGCTGGCCTTCCGCGTCGTCGATCTGCTGCTGACGGGCCTGCCCCAGCGCATCCAGGACGGCGAAGTCTCGGCTGCCGTTCTGCTGGTCTCGGCCAAGCTGGCCACGGCCCTGATCCTCGCTGCCGCCCTGACGGGATGAAGGGCCGGTGAATCTGCCCCGACCCGCCGATCTGCTGCTCTATGCCGGGGTGGGCGCGCTGCTCGTCTTCGCCTCCCTGGCCCAGCGCGAGAACGCCGACGCGCCCCCGGCGCCGCCACCGCCCGACGCGATCGAAGGTGCCCTGCTGGGCCCCATCACGCCGTTCGATCCTGCCGTCACCGTCATCGCGCCCGACATCCCGTTCCAGCCCGCGTCGGGAACCGCCTTTTCGATCGCCGGCGAGGGGCGCTGGCTGACGGCCAAACATGTGGTCGAGGGGTGTCGTCGCCCCGCCCTGGTGGTCGGCGGCGGCCGGGCGGTCTCGGCCGACGTCCGCCTGTCGCCGCGCGCCGACATCGCCCTGCTGATCACGGCCGGAGGACCTCCGGCCCTGCCGGTCACCACCGTGGCCCCCCTGCACGTCGGCCAGCGCGGTTTCCATCCGGGCTTTCCGCAGGGCACGCCCGGCGAGGTCGCCTCGCGTCTTCTGGGCCGGGAAGTGCTGCATGTGCAGGGTCGGGGCCGTCACGACGAGCCCGTGCTGGCCTGGGCCGAGGTCGGGCGCACCGAGGGCCTGGACGGCACGCTGGCAGGCCTGTCGGGAGCGCCCGTCATGGATCGCAGGGGCCGGGTCGTGGGCGTGACGATCGCAGAGGCTCCGCGACGGGGCCGGGTCTATACCACCGCGCCGGATACCCTGGGTCCGGCGATCCGGGGCGAACAGCGGCCGGACGAGCCCCTGACCAGCGAGCCCGTCACCACCGAAAACTATGGCCGCGTCGCGGACGACCTGCGGCGCGACCTGCGGGTGGCGCAGGTCGTGTGTCTGTCGGCCTGATCGACGGCCCCTGATGACGCTGCCGGTCGATCCGCATCTGTTCTGGGTTTTCGTGGGCGTGATGACGGTTCTGGCGGTGACGCCCGGCCCGGCCAACCTGTTCTCGGTTGCCGCCGGGATCGAACGCGGTCGGCGGGCGGCGCTGATCGCCGTGCTGGGCATGAATACGGCGACCCTGGTGTGGTTCGGGGCCGCAGCCCTGGGTCTGGGGGCGCTCGTCGCCGCCCTGCCCCAGGTTTTCCGGGTCGTCGCGATCGGCGGCGCTCTCTATGTCGCCTGGCTGGGCGTATCGTCCTTGCGAGGGGCCTTCGCCCGTCAGCCCGAGGCCGCCCTCACCGAAGGTCGCACCCACCCGCGACGCCCGGCCTTTGTCGACGGCTTCCTGGTGCAGCTGGCCAATCCCAAGATCGTGCTGTTCTTCTCGGCCGTCCTGCCGCCCTTCATGGATGCGGAGCGGCCGGCCGCGCCCCAGCTGGCGGTCTTCGCCTGCGTCGTCGTCGGCATGGACCTGATCACGATGAGCGCCTACGGTCTGGGTGGCGCGGCCTTGGCCAGACGCATGAGCGAACCCCGGTTCCGGCGGGCGTTCGGCGTCCTCGTCGGGGTTCTGCTGCTGCTGGCTTCCGTGCTGATTGTGTCGCGATTAGAATGACTTGCTGAGTCCGGGAACGGTGACGTTCATGTCCCGCTCCGGTCCAAAGGCCGATCCTCTGTCCTCCGAGTGGAGTCCCTCGATGAAAACCCCGACCAAGACCCTTCTTCTGGTCGCCGCATCCGCCCTGACCCTCGGGGCCTGCGCCACGGCCACGCCCTATGCCCCCGCCGGCTACAACGGTCAGCGCGGTGGCTATGCCGAACAGCGGCTGGAGACCGATCGCTATCGCGTCAGCTTCGCGGGCAACTCGGTCACCTCCCGCGAACAGGTGGAGATGTCGCTGCTTCTGCGGGCCGCCGAGCTGACGACCGAGAGCGGTTACGACTGGTTCTCGACCGCCAACCGCGCGACCGATCGCGACACCCGCTATCAGACGATCGGCGACCCCTTCTTCGACCGCTATCGCTACTGGGGTCCGTCGTGGCGCTACTACGGGCGCCTGGGCTGGAGCTCCTGGGGCGATCCCTTCTGGGGCCGCGATGACTTCGACGTCCGCCAGGTCGATCGGTATGAGGCCTCCGCCGAGATCGTCATGGGTCGGGGCACCAAGCCCGCCGGCGACGCCAATGCCTTCGACGCCAGAGAAGTGATCGCCAACATCGGCAGCCGCGTCACCCGCCCGATGTGATGACGGACGTCCCGGGTCGGGTTCAGCCGACCCGGGGCGTCTTCAACCGGCGCTTGTTGGCATGGGTTTCGGGGGCCGACCCCAGGGCTTCCGGAATCTCGCCCTTGAAATAGAACCGCTGCCAGGCCTCCTTGGCCGCATTGGGGTCGCCCGACGCCAGGCGGGTGTTGAAGTCCGTGCGCTGCCGGTTCCAGGCCTCGAACTGACCCTTCATCACCGGATTGGATTCCAGCGTCCGGATCACGGGCTGCACCGCCTCCATCTTCCGGTGCTCGACCAGATTGATGAAGCAGAACGGCTCGCCCCGCTCGAACCGGACCCGACCCGGCCGGGTGAAGATCCAGTTCATCGTGAACGGAAACGGCAGCCAGTCCGTCTCGATCAGACCGACCAGGGGCTGGATGCCGTCCTTCACATGGTTGGGCGATCCCGAGCAGATCATCCCCCAGCCCGGCGGTGTGCGGAACAGATACTGGGGGTGCATGGTCAGGACACCGCGCGAGAAATGCGAGGTGACGAAATGGTCCAGCTCCGGCTGCGGGCGCTCCGGCGTGATCGTGATGTCGGCCTGCGACGGCCCCCCGTTCCACTCGGCCGTGAAGGTGAAGGGACACAGGATTTCCCACCCCGTGGTGTTGGCCATGGTCAGCGGCAGGCAGCGATAGGGATGCCGGCTGACGAAGGCGTCCATCCAGTTCCGCGACTGGCGACCCGGCACCATGTCCGGCGGACGGGCCGACATGGGATAGCATTCCAGTTCCAAGGCGAGGCATCCTTCGGTATCGAACAGACCTGACCCTAGCCCGGCCCGCCATGACCCCTCAACCGCTGCATGACCGCGACAGCCTCCTGCGATGGATGGGCGAGCGTGCGATCGCCGGGGCGACCACGGACCACGACGCCGTGTTCCGGGTGGAAGAGGGTCTCGAACTCAAGGCCTCCCTGCCGGGTGCGCACACCAAGAACCTGTTCCTGAAGGACAGGAAGGGCCGAATGTGGCTGATCTCGGCCCGTCAGGACACGGTCATCGACCTGAAGGCCGCGCCCCGGATCATCGGCTCGGACCGCCTGTCGTTCGGCAACGAGGCCCTGATGTTCGAGACGCTGGGCGTCCGGCCCGGCTCGGTGACGGCGCTGGGACTGATCAACGATGTCGACCGGCGCGTGACCTTGGTGCTGGACCGCCGTTTGTGGCAGGCCGACATCGTCAACTTTCATCCCCTGACCAATACGGCCACAACGGCGCTGACGCAGGCGGCTTTCCGTCAGTTTCTGGCCGCGATCGACCGCGAGCCCCTCGTGATCGACTTCGCCGCTTGAGTCCGGGGCCCCCCGCGACCATCTGAGACGTTCCGCATGATCAAAGCCTGTAGCAGAGACCACCGATGAGCCTTGTCGACCCCACTCCGACCGCCGGCGCTGACGACCTGATCAAGGACGGGTCGGATGCGGGATTCATGACGGACGTGATCGCCCAGTCGAGGATCCAGCCGGTCATCGTCGACTTCTGGGCCACCTGGTGCGGACCGTGCCGGACCCTGACGCCTGCGCTGGAGAAACAGGTCCGGGCCGCGGGCGGCGCGGTCAAGCTGGTCAAGATCGACGTCGACAGGAACCCGGCCTATGCCGGTCAGCTGCGGGTCCAGTCGATCCCGACCGTCTATGCCTTCGTCGACGGCCAGCCGGTCGACGGTTTTCAGGGCGCGGTGCCCGAGAGCCAGATCAAGGCCTTCATCGAGAAACTGTCGGGCGGGGAGGGCGTCAACTCCGACGTCCAGCAGCTGCTGGCGCTCGGCGAGGAATCCCTGGGCCTGGACGACTTCGGTGGCGCCGCCCAGGCCTTCGCCCATGTCCTGACCCTGGAGCCGGAGAACGAGGACGCCATCGCCGGGATGGCGCGCGTCTATCTGGCCGGCGGCGATGCCGACCAGGCCCGCCAGACCCTGGCCATGGCGCCGGCCGAGTCGAAGAACGTCGCCGTCATCAGCCTGCGGGCCCAGCTTGCCCTGGCCTCGGCCGCCCCGACTGGCGAGACGGCCGCGCTGGAGGCCGCCCTGCGCGCCAACCCCGCCGATCATCAGGCCCGCTATGACCTCTCGCTGGCCCAGGCCGCGTCAGGCGATCTGAAGGGGGCGGTCACCAACCTGCTGGACATCGTCCAGGCCGATCTGGAGTGGAACGACCACGCGGCCAGAAAGCAGTTGCTGGTCGTGTTCGAGGCCGCCGGCCTGTCGTCCGACATCGCCAGGGACGGGCGTCGCCGCCTGTCCTCCATCCTGTTCGCATAAGGGGGAGACGACCGATGGCCCAGGGCTATGTGAAGGCCGTCGACCTGCCCCAGGTCATTCCGGTGTTCCCCCTGCCGGGGTCCATCCTGCTGCCGCGCGGGCAGTTGCCGCTGAATATCTTCGAGCCGCGCTATCTGAACATGATCGACGACGCCATGGCGGGCGATCGGGTCGTGGGCATGATCCAGCCGGTCGGCGGACCGCGCCCCCTGCCCAGCCTCTCGGCCGTGGGCTGCGCCGGGCGGATCACCAGCTTCGCCGAGACCTCGGACGGGCGCTATCTGGTCACCCTGACCGGGGTGGCCCGGTTCCGCGTCGCGTCGGAACTGCCGACCCAGACCCCCTATCGTCAGGTGCGCGCCATCTTCGCCCCGTTCGAGAGCGACCTGACGGCACCGACCGGGGGCGAGACGTTCGAGCGGCAAACCTTTCTCGCCGCGCTCCGCGCCTATCTCGAGCGCCGCCAGCTGGAAATCGACTGGGAAACGGCCGAGGCGGCCCCGCAGGAAGCCCTGATCAACAGCCTGTCCATGGCCCTGCCATTCGACGGGCCGGAGAAACAGGCGCTGCTGGAGTCCCTGACACTGGATGACCGCGTCGCGGTCCTGACCGCCCTGATGCGCATCGACGCGGCCGAGATGGGCGACGGCGACGGCCCGACCGCGATGCAGTGAGCGAACAGGCAATAGACGGCAGGATTGGAGGCCAGATTGGGTCCGATGTGACGTCGAGCCCCCTTGCTAGTGCCTGATACCTGCGGCCTACTGTCCCCATGAGCGACACTTTCAACACCCCCTCCTCGGTCGATCCCCGCCTGCTGGAGGTGCTGGTTTGCCCTGTCACGCGCGGAAAGCTGGACTATGACCGCGCGGCCAACGAGCTGATTTCCAGGGGCGCCAAACTGGCCTTTCCGATCCGTGATGGCGTGCCGATCATGCTGCCGGAAGAGGCGCGGGCGCTGGACTGATCCCCGCGCGGCCCCGATGGAGCCGTTCCCCGACCTGCCCGGCTTTCTCTACCGGCCCGGCGCGCTCGACCCGGCGGCCCGGACGGACCTGCTGGCCGAGGTCCAGGCGGCAATCAGCATCGCGCCCTTCTATCGGCCGGTCACGCCGGGCGGAAAGCCGTTCTCGGTCCGGATGACCAATATGGGTCGGGTCGGCTGGGTGTCGGACCGCGCGGGCTATCGCTACCAGACCACCCACCCGGAGACGGGCGCGCCCTGGCCACCGATCCCGGCCACGCTTCTGATGCTGTGGGATGGACTGACCGGCGGGAGCGCTCCGCCGGATGCCTGTCTGGTCAATCTGTATCGGGACACGGCCCGCATGGGCCTGCATCAGGACCGGGACGAGGCCGACCTGACCGCACCGGTCGTGTCGGTCTCGCTGGGAGACACCGCCGTGTTCCGCATCGGCCGGGCGGACGGGGGCCCGACGCGGTCGATCCGGCTGGGTTCGGGCGACGTCTGCGCCCTGACCGGGCCCGCCCGACTGGCCCGGCACGGCATCGACCGTCTTCTGGCCGGGTCATCGTCCCTGATCCCCGGCGGCGGGCGCATCAATCTGACCCTCAGGCGCGCGACCTGACGTCGCACGGGGGCGTGACTCGACCCGGCGCGATCCGTCGCCCAAGGTCATGGCAACCGAGCAAGGAGTTGCGATGACCGTCCTGACCCGCCCCGAAGGCCTGTCCGCCGAAGACCTGAAACTGTCCCGCCGCGGTCTGGGCGCCCTGACCCTGGGGGCCGCGGTCTTCACCGGCTACTGCCCGGCGGCACTGGCCCAGTCCGCACGGCCGATCGTGACCGATGCCGCAGGGCTGGAGGTCGGCATGGTCACCTGTCCGGCCCCCGACGGATTCGACCTGCCGGCCTATGTCGCGCGCCCGGAAGGGGACGGACCCTGGCCGCTGGTCATCGTGGTGTCCGAGATCTTCGGCCTGCACGCCTATATCCAGGACGTCTGCCGCCGCCTGGCCAAACAGGGCTATGCCGCCATCGCTCCGGCCTTTTTCGTCAGGGTCGAAGACCCGGCCCCGTTGTCAGACATGTCCCGGATCATGGCCATCGTCGGAGCCGCCGGATACGAACAGGTCATGGGCGATATCGACGCGACCCTGAACTGGGCCTCGGGCCAGCTGTGGGCCAACGACGACAAGGTCGGCATCACCGGCTTCTGCTGGGGCGGAAAGGTCGTCTGGCAGGCTGCGGCGCGCTTTTCCGCCATCGACGCGGGCGTGGCCTGGTATGGCCGCCTCGCGCCTTCGCCAACCGCGACCCCGGCCCAGGTCGAGAGCGGCCGTCCCTATCCCGTCGATCTGGCGGCCGATCTGAAGGGCGTGGTGATCGGCAACTATGGCGGGCTGGACCAGGGCATCCCCCTGGACACGGTCCAGGCCATGCAGGCGGCCCTGACCACGGCCGGTGCGAGCGAGAGCGGCATCAAGGTTTATGACGACGCCCAGCACGGCTTCCACGCCGACTATCGCCCCGGCTACAACGCCGCCGCTGCCGCCGACGGCTGGGCGCGGTTGACGGCGCTGTTCGAGGCGAAACTCAAATAACCTCAGGCCTGGCCGTCGAAGGTGCCGCCGTTGCCGTTGGGCGCTGTGGCATAGGGGTTCGTGCCTTGCGGACCGGACCCTCTGGCTGCCACCACCACCATCGCCGGGCGAACCGTCCGGCCGAACAGCTCGTAGCCGGCCTGCATCGTCTGGATCACCGTCCCTCCAGGCGCTTCGGTCGAGGGCTGTTCCATCATGGCCTGATGCAGGTGCGGATCGAACGGATCGCCCAGACCGGGGGCCAGCCGCTTCAGGCCATTGGTCTCGAAGGCCTGCAGCAGCGACTTCTGTGTCAGCTCCAGTCCGTTGATCAGGCCGGCTGCGGCGCTGTCGGCATCCTTGGGGGCGGCCATCAGGGCGCGCTCCAGATTGTCGGCCACGCCCAGCAGGTCCCTGGCGAAGCGCTGGATGGCAAAGGCCCGCGCGTCGTTCATCTGGGTCTCGGTGCGGCGCTTGACGTTGTCGGCCTCGGCCGCCGCCCGCATCGCGCGGTCCTTCCACAGGTCGCGGTCGGCGATCATGGCGTCCAGAGGGGCCAGGCTGTCCGGCTCCAGGTCGTCCGGATTGCCGTCCAGCCCGGCCCCGGCATTGGCCATGGCCTCGTCCAGCTGGGCTTCGAGATCGTTCGGGTTGGTCGTATCGGTCACGTGTCTTGTCCGTCCAGTATGCGGCCCAGCACCCGGGCGGTATAGTCCACCAACGGGATGATGCGGGCATAGTTCAGTCGAGCGGGTCCGATCACGCCGATGGCGCCAAGAACCCGCTGGCGGCCCGTCATATAGGGTGCTGCGACCACAGCGGAACCCGAAAGCGAAAACAACCGCGTCTCCGCCCCGATAAAGATGCGCACGCCCTGGGCCGCATTGACCCCGTCCAGCAGGCCGATCAGCTGTTCCTTCTGCTCCAGGTCGTCGAACAGGACCCGAACCCGCTCCAGGTCTTCGGTCGCGCCGGCATCCTGCAACAGGTTGGCGCGGCCCCGCACGATCAGGGACCGTTCCCGGTCCGGTCCGCCGGACCAGGCGGCCAGACCGTCCTCGACCAGCCGGGCGGCGGCGGCGTTCAGCTCCTGGCGCGCGGCGGCCAGCTCGGCCCCCATCTCGCTGCGCGCCTCGGCCAGCGGCCGGCCCCTCAGCCGTGCGTTCAGGAAGTTGGACGCCTCCTGCAGGGTCGAGGGCGTCACCCCGGCCGCCAGGGTCATGATCCGGTTCTCGACCGAGCCGTCGTCTCCGACCAGCACCGCCAGCGCCTGATCGGGGCCCAGGGCCACGAACTCCACATGTTTGACCCCCGCATCGCGGATCGGGGTCGCCACGATGCCCGCGCCGCCGGCCAGCCCGGACAGCAGGGACGTCGCCTCGTCCAGCGCCTCCTCGAACCCCTTGCCGCGCCCGGCCAGCCGCCCGTCGATCTCGCGCCGTTCCTCGGTGCCGATGTCGCCGATCTCCAGCAGGCCGTCGACGAACAGCCTCAGACCCGCGTGCGTCGGGATGCGTCCGGCCGACGTATGCGGTGCGGCCAGCAGCCCCGCCAGGGTCAGGTCCTGCATCGTGTTGCGGATCGAGGCGGGGGACAGCTGCACGCCCCCGCGCGACACTGTGCGCGACCCGACCGGCTCGCCCGTCTCCAGATAGGTCTCCACCACCCGCCGGAAGATGTCGCGGGCGCGGGCGTCCAGCGCCGTCAGCCCGGCCGCAGGGCCGGTCTGGTTGGCGAAGGGTGACGGGTGGGGGGCATACAGGCTCACCCTTTCAGGATAAGCAGCCCGGCCCGATACGCCAACGCATTCTCTGCCGCCAAGGATCCTCCCCATGCGCCCCTCCGACCGCACCCCTGAACAGCTCCGCGCCGTGACGCTGGAGACCGGCGTCAACCGCTATGCCGAGGGCTCCTGCCTCGTCTCTTTCGGCCACACGAAGGTGCTGGTGACCGCCTCGGTCGAGGAAAGCGTGCCCGGCTGGATGCGCGGCAAGGGGGCGGGCTGGGTCACGGCCGAATACGGCATGCTGCCCCGCGCCACCCACACGCGCGGCCGCCGCGAGGCCGCCGCCGGTAAACAGTCGGGCCGGACGCAGGAAATTCAACGATTGATCGGCCGTAGCCTTCGCGCCGTCGTCGACCTGAAGGCCCTGGGCGAGCGTCAGGTGCTGATCGACTGCGACGTCATCCAGGCCGACGGTGGCACCCGCACCGCCTCGATCACCGGGGCCTGGGTCGCCATGGCGACGGCCCTGAACTACCTGCGGGCGGAGGGGGTCATGAAGACCGATCCGGTCCTCGACCAGGTCGCGGCCGTCTCCTGCGGCATCTTCGCCGACACCCCGGTGCTGGACCTCGACTACGAGGAAGACTCGAATGCCGAGGCCGACGGCAATTTCGTCCTGACCGGATCGGGCACCATCGTCGAGATCCAGGCCACGGGCGAGAAGCGCGGCTTCTCCCGTCCCGAATTCGACCGGCTGTTCCAGCTGGCCGAACTGGGCTGCAACGACCTGTTCGCCCTGCAGCGTGCCGCCGTGGATGCCGCAATCGCGCATTGAGCGTGGGGGCTTTGCAGACGGCGGGAAGCGGCGCATCGTCGTCGTTTTCCCGCCCGGAGACGGCCCATGACCCGCCTGACCGCGTCCTTCGCCCTGATCGCCGTCCTTGGTCTGGCCGCCTGCCAGCCCTCGGCCGAACCCTCCGCCGCCGACACGGGGCCGGATGCGGCCGTCACGCCGCTGCAGTCGACGGCCGAGATGCCCGCCGACGCACCGCCCCAGGAAGAGGCGATGTCGGAAGAGGACGCTCCGGCGACCGATTATGCCTCGGGTGAGGACGCCTCAGGGGCCTGTTCGGACACACTGGGTGCCCGCGAGGCGGCCTCGCTCGTCAGCCGCTGTATCGCCGTCAGTCCCGCGACCCATCCGCCCTGCAACGCCGCCAACAGCTGCGCCATGATCCAGGGCGAAATCGACCGCGCCTGCGGCCTGTATGGTCCGGACGAGGAAAAGCCGGCGGAGTGCGCGGCGTAGGGAGAAGAGTCTCTCCCTCCCCCTCGGGGGAGGGCAGGTCGCGCAGCGACCGGGTGGGGGCGGCAGGGCGATCCAGCACAGGCTGCAGGCGCGTCGCCTTGCCCGCCCCACCCGGTCTCCGCTTCGCTGCGACCACCCTCCCCCTCGGGGGAGGGAGAATGAAAAAGGCCCCGCTGTCACCAGCGGGGCCTCGTTCATGTCAGCGCTGACGCGACCGATCAGTCGCGACGGCTGCGGCCGCGGCCGCGATCGCCGCCACGGTCTCCGCCGCCTTCACGCTTCTTGCCGCCACCGCCGGTATCCTCGGTCAGGGGGGCCTCGCCGCGTTCGGCGCGTTCGGCGTTGATCTTGTCGGTCAGGTCCTCGCCCGTCGACTGATCGACGACCTTCATCGACAGCTTGGTCTTGCCGCGATCGTCGAAGCCCAGGAACTTGACCTTGACCTCCTGGCCTTCCGACAGGACGTCGGCCGGGTTGGCGACGCGTTCCAGGGCGATCTGGGACACGTGGACCAGGCCGTCCTTGGCCCCGAAGAAGTTCACGAAGGCGCCGAAGTCGACGACCTTCACGACCTTGCCGGAATAGATCATGCCGGGCTCGGGCTCGGACACGATCGACGAGATCCAGTTCTTGGCGGCGTCGATCTTCTCCTGGTCCGAGGCGGCGATCTTCACCGTGCCGTCGTCCTCGATGTTGATCTTGGCGCCGGTCTTTTCGACGATCTCGCGGATGATCTTGCCGCCGGTGCCGATGATGTCGCGGATCTTGTCGACCGGAACCTTGATGGATTCGATCTTCGGTGCGTATTCGCCCAGCTCGGTGCGGGCACCGTCGATGGCCTTGTCCATCTCGTCGAGGATGTGAAGACGGCCGGCCGACGCCTGGGCGATGGCCTTCTTCATGATTTCCTCGGTGATGCCGGCGACCTTGATGTCCATCTGCAGCGAGGTGATGCCGTCGCGCGTGCCGGCGACCTTGAAGTCCATGTCGCCCAGGTGATCCTCGTCACCCAGGATGTCCGACAGGATGGCGAACTCGCCCGACGGCTCCAGGATCAGGCCCATGGCGATGCCCGAGACGGGCTTCTTCAGGGGCACGCCCGCATCCATCAGCGCCAGCGAGGCGCCGCAGACCGAGGCCATGGAGGACGAACCGTTGGACTCGGTGATCTCCGACACGATGCGGATCGTATAGGGGAACTCTTCCGAGGTCGGCAGCATCGGACGGATCGCCCGCCAGGCCAGCTTGCCGTGACCGATTTCCCGACGGCCCGCGCCGCCCATACGACCGGTCTCGCCGACCGAATAGGGAGGGAAGTTGTAGTGCAGGAGGAATTTCTCCTTGTACGTCCCGGCCAGGGAGTCGACGTACTGCTCGTCCTCGCCGGTGCCCAGGGTGGCGACCACGATGGCCTGGGTTTCACCGCGGGTGAACAGGGCCGAACCGTGGGTGCGCGGGAAGATGCCGACTTCCGAGACGATGTCGCGAACCTTGTCCAGCGCCCGGCCATCGACGCGGTGGGCGTTGTCGATGATGTCGCGACGCAGGACGTGGGCTTCGCATTCCTTGAAGGCCGTGCCGAACGTGGCGGAATCGACGCCGTCCGGGTTCTCGTCGGTCTTCACCAGGGCGGCCGACGCCTTCTTCTTGGCGGCGCCGACGGCTTCGTGACGGGCATGTTTGCCGACATGGGTATAGGCGGCCTTGATGTCCTCGCCGACCAGCGACTGGATCCGGGTGACGACGTCGGAGTGGTCCTCGGCGGTGAAGTCGAACGGATCCTTGGCGGCGTGCTCGGCCATCTCGATGATGGCGTCGATCACCGGCTGCATGCCGCGATGCGCGAACATCAGGGCGTCCAGCATGACCTGCTCGGACAGTTCCCTGGCTTCGGATTCGACCATCATCAGGGCGTCCGAGGTCCCGGCGACGACCAGGTCGAGCGCGGAGTCAGGCATCTGGTCCAGGGTCGGGTTCAGCACGAACTCGCCGTCGATATAGCCGACGCGGGCGGCGCCGATCGGGCCCATGAAAGGCACGCCCGACAGGGTCAGGGCCGCGGAGGTGGCGACCATGCCGACGATGTCGGGGTCGTTCTCCAGATCGTGCTGCAGCACGGTGATGACGACCTGGGTCTCGTTCTTGAAGCCCTTGACGAACAGGGGGCGGATCGGACGGTCGATCAGGCGGCTGACCAGGGTTTCCTTCTCGGTCGGACGGCCTTCACGCTTGAAATAGCCACCCGGGATCTTGCCGGCGGCAAAGGTCTTTTCCTGGTAGTTGACGGTCAGCGGGAAGAAATCCAGGCCCGGCTTGGGCGCGCGACCGTAGACGACGGTGGCCAGGACGATGGTCTCGCCATAGGTGGCCAGGACGGCGCCGTCGGCCTGGCGGGCGATGCGGCCCGTTTCCAGCGTCAGAGGCCGGCCGGCCCAGTCGATCGTCTTGCGTTTGATATCGAACATGTTTTCGTCTTTCGTATCCCGGGCGGCGTATTCCGGCCGGGGTCCCATCAGTGGGTGCGGATGCGTCGGGGGTTCAGTCCTTCGATCCAGGGAGCGCCGCCCCATGGCGGTCGATCCGGGAGGTCAAGAGGACCGGTGTGGCCCTCGCGTCTTGCGCCGAAAACTGCGGCGGCGCGCCGGTCGTTGGTTACGGAAAGAGGCGCGGACATGGCCCGCGCCTCGAAACCGTTTTTCGCGTGCTGCCCCTAGCGGCGCAGGTTCAGCTTGGTGATCAGAGCGGTGTAACGCTCGCGATCGACCTTCACCAGGTGATCCAGAAGGCGACGACGCTGCGACACCATCTTGAGCAGGCCGCGGCGCGAGTGGTTGTCCTTCTTGTGGGCCTTGAAGTGCTCGGTGAGGTTGGCGATGCGTTCCGACAGGATCGCGACCTGAACCTCGGCCGAACCGGTGTCGCCGGCGGAGCGGGCGTTCTCGGCAATGACTTCGTTCTTGCGTTCAGCAGTAATCGACATCGTAGCTTCCTTTCTGGGGGCTAACGCTCGGGACGCGGTCCCTCGCTGCCTGAGCCCCGGAAGTGTCCCTTCGGTCTCCGGGGAGAGCGCGTCAGGACAGGTTAAAAACGCGGTCGGGTTCCAGCCGACCGGCCCGCAACTGACCGAGAGCGACGAGGGTCTGACCCTGAAAGGCGGAAACCGTGCGAGAACCGTCCCGGAGGCGGCTCTTCAGGGTTTCAACCTGTCGGGGGAGCAGAACGATCGGTCGTCCCTGACGAAGCGAAAAGGCGTCCTGTTCCGTCACGGCCAGCTCCGGGATGTCGTCCAGGGCGGTCGCAACGGGCAGCAGGCCTTCCAAGGCGGCGTCCCTATGCACCAGATCGGTCAGGAAATCCAGCGTGACGGCGTTCTCGAGCGAAAACGGCCCGACCCGCTCGCGCCGCAGGGCCGAGACATGCCCCTCGGCCCCCAGCATGGCCGCCAGATCGCGGGCCAGGGAGCGCACATAGACGCCCTTGCCGGTGCGGATGGTCAGTTCGATGTGGTCGGCGTCCGGCGCGTCGGTGACCTCGGCCGAATGGATGGTGACGCGGCGGCTTTCCAGCTCGAAATCCACGCCCTCGCGGGCCAGGTCATAGGCCCGCTGGCCGTCGACCTTGATGGCGCTGAACCGGGGCGGCGTCTGGTCGATCTCGCCGACGAAGGCGGGCAGGGCGGCCCGCACCGCCTCGACCGGGGGCCGCACGTCCGATCGCCCGATGATCTCGCCCTCGCGATCGACGCTGTCGGTCGAGACGCCCCAGTTGAGGGTGAAGCGATAGACCTTCTCCGCCTCCACCAGATGCGGCACCGTCTTGGTCGCTTCGCCGAGTGCGATAGGCAGGATGCCCGAGGCCAGAGGGTCCAGCGTCCCGGCATGCCCCGCCTTCTGGGCGTCGAACAGCCGGCGCACCCTGGACACCGCATCGGTCGAGCCCAGCTCACAGGGCTTGTCCAGACACACCCAGCCATTGACGACGAGGCCTCTTTTGCGACGACCCACGCCCTATTCTCCCCCCCTCGGGGGGCGTGGCGGCGAAGCCGACGAGGGGGGGCTGTCCGTAGCATCGGGTGCGGGGCTTGCCCCCTCCACCGCTTCGCGGTCCCCCTCCCCCGGTGGGGGAGGACTGGAATCCGCCCGCACGCGCGGATCGTCCAGCAGCCGGTTCAGCCGTTCGGCGGCAGCGAAGCTCTCGTCGTGGCGGAACCGCAGGTCGGGCGTGAACCGCATGTCGATATGGCGTCCCAGCGCCCCGCGCAGGAATTTGGCGTGCACGTTCAGCGCCTTGACGATCGCGTCGATGTGTCCGGCGGTGTCCGAGCTCTCGACCCCTGCGCCCAGCGGCTCGACGAAACAGGTGGCGTGTTTCAGGTCAGGCGAAAGCCGCACCTCGGTCACGGTCACCGAGACCCCGATCAGGGCCGGATCGCGGATCTCGTTCTCGCGCATGACCTCGACCAGGGCGTGACGGATCAGCTCCGACGCGCGCAGCTGGCGCTGGCTGACCAGGCCGGCGGTGGATCTGGATTTTCGATTGCTCATGGGCTCGTCCTGTTCGCCGCCGGGGATCGGACCCGCGCGAGAAGCGGGCGGGTCTAGTCTTGTCCGCCCGCCCTGTCCAATTGCGCCCGGTCGATCGCGGCGATCACTTCGCCGGCGGTCTCGGACCGCTGCGGCCGGACCGGCAGGCCGCCGGCGTTGAGAACCCGCGCGGTCCAGCTGTTGCAAAGATAGCCGATCCAGAAATGCTCGCGGCTGGCGAAGAAATGCGCCCCGTCGCCGTCGCGGGCGACCGACAGGCGCGGCCGTCCCTCGATCAGCGACAGCGAGCCCTCCACCCGCCGCGTCAGGCGCGCGAACCCGTCAGGCGTCAGATGCAGCGTCCGGCGCGCAGCGGGCGAAAACCGGCGCGCCGGATCGCCCGCCTCGGGGTCCAGCATCACCACCGACGCATTGCCGGGCCAGAAGAAGGCCCGCAGGCCATCGGGGATACGGTCCTCCATCGGGCGGGTGTCGACGAAGAATTTCGCATCGCCCCAGCCGATCAGCACCCAGTCCCCCTCGCCGATCGATCGCGAGGCCTCCGCCAGCGGCCCGCCCTGCGCCTCCAGCGCGGCGCGCGGCACGGCGATGTCGGTGTGAAAACCGTTGTTCAGAACATGGACGGTGACGCCCCCGGTGCCCCCGGCCATCAATGCGGTATCGCCGGGCCGGGTCCAGGTCCACAGGGCCGCGATCAGCCCCAGCCCCCCGGCCAGCAGGAATCCGGATAGCCGTCGCATCAGGGCGCGTCGGGCGGCGGACTGCGCGGCGGCAGGCTCCATTCGCCCCGGTAGTCGTAGGACAGGGTCACGCAATGCCGGAACTGGCCGTCGGGCCAGCGTCCGGTCGCCTGCATCGCCATCGGCCGCCCGGCCTGCACCCGCCCCAGTACCAGAAACGCCTGGTCCGCGCCGGGACACAGGGCCCGTGCCAGACCGCGCCCGTCGCCCTCGGCCTCAATGGAATAGACGATGGCCTGGGTCGCGCCCTGGGGCAGGACGGATTTCGCCCCGTCCGGTCCGCCCTTGCGGATCGTCGCCGCCCCCCGCGACGTGGTCGAGATGATCCGCCGGACGCTGACCGCGCCGAACAATCCCCGCTCGACCTCCAGCGTGATGCCGCGTGTCAGGGCGGTGGTAATCCGGTCGGCCGGATTGAACGACAGATAGCGGGTATCCGCCGCGGCCGGCGTGGCCAGCAGGGCAAACATCACAACGGCGGTCAGACGGCGGAGCATGGCTGAACCATACCGCGACTTGCGGCAGAAGGGAGGCGGGGATGGCGCACGATGGTCTCCCTCCCCCTAGGGGGAGGGAGAGCGCCTCGCCACCCGCGCTCAAGCAGCGAGGCTCCGCGAGCCGGGCGGTAGCGCCCGACGCGCGCTCAAGCAGCGAGGCTCCGCGAGCCGAGCGGTAGCGCCCGACGCAAAGCGTCGCTCGCCCTAAAGCGTCCGCTTGATCTCTTCGACGGTGAAGCACTCGATGTAGTCGCCGACCTTGATGTCCTGGAAGCCCTGGAAATGCATGCCGCACTCCTGGCCCGACGGAACCTCGTTGACCTCGTCCTTGAAGCGCTTGAGCGTGGTGAGCGTGCCCAGTTCCAGAACGACGACGTCGTCGCGGATGATCCGGACCTTGGCCCCCTTGCGGACCACGCCCTCGGACACCCGGCAACCGGCGATCTTGCCGGTCTTGGAGATGTCGAACACCTGCAGCACCGCCGCATTGCCGAGGAAGGTTTCCCGCTGCAGCGGAGCCAGCATGCCCGACAGCACGCCCTTCATGTCGTCCAGCAGGTCGTAGATGATCGCATAGTAGCGAATTTCCACGCCTTCGCGGTCGGCCAGGTCCTTGGCCTGTTTCGACGCACGGACGTTGAAGCCCAGGATCGGCGCGCCGGCCGATTTGGCCAGTTGCACGTCGCTCTCGGTGATCCCGCCGGCGCCGGAATAGACGACCCGGGCGCGGACCTCGTCGTTGCCCATCTTCTCCAGCGAACCCTGGATGGCCTCGCCGGAGCCCTGGACGTCGGATTTGATGAGGACCGGCAGTTCCGAAATCTTCTTGGATCCCAGCTTGGCCATCATGTCGACCAGGCTGACCTGGTTGATGCCGCCGGTGGCCTTCTCGCGCTTCTGGCGCGCGCGGAATTCGGTCAGCTCGCGGGCGCGGGCCTCGTTCTCCACGGTTGCGAAGACGTCGCCGGGAGAGGGGGCCTCGTCCAGACCCAGAATCTCGACCGGGACCGACGGGCCGGCCTCGGTCAGCTGGGCGTTGCGCTCGTCCAGCAGGGCGCGAACCTTGCCCCAGGCCGAACCGGCCACGACGATGTCGCCGCGACGCAGCGTGCCGCGCTTGACCAGGACGGTGGCGACCGGGCCGCGTCCCTTGTCCAGCTTGGCCTCGATGACCACGCCTTCGGCGGAGCGTTCCGGATCGGCCTTCAGGTCCATGACCTCGGCCTGCAGCAGGATGGCCTCGATCAGGCCGTCCAGGTTGGTTTTGGCCTTGGCCGAGACCTCGACGATCTGGGTATCGCCCCCCAGGGCCTCGCCGATGATTTCGTACTGCAGCAGTTCGTTGACGACCTTCTGCGGATCGGCGTCCGCCTTGTCGATCTTGTTGACGGCCACGATGATCGGGGCACCCGCAGCCTTCGCGTGCTGGATGCTTTCGATCGTCTGCGGCATCACGCCGTCGTCGGCCGCCACCACCAGGATGACGATGTCGGTGACATTGGCGCCGCGCGTCCGCATGGCGCTGAAGGCCGCGTGGCCCGGCGTGTCCAGGAAGGTCACGGCGTCGCCCGACGGCGTCTTCACCTGATAGGCGCCGATGTGCTGGGTGATGCCGCCGGCCTCGCCCGCCGCCACGTCGGTGGTGCGCAATGCGTCCAGCAGGGACGTCTTGCCGTGGTCGACGTGGCCCATGATGGCCACGACCGGCGCGCGGGGCGTCGTCGCCTCTTCGTCGATGTCGTCGGACAGGAAGCCGGCCTCGACGTCCGATTCCGACACGCGGCGCACCGTCATGCCGAACTCGTCGGCCACCAGTTCGGCGGTGTCGGTGTCGATGACGTCGTTGATCTTCATCATCAGGCCCTGTTTCATCAGGAATTTGATGATGTCGACGCCGCGCACGGCCATCCGGTTGGACAGCTCCTGCACGGTGATGACGTCGGGAATGACGACCTCGCGCGGACGGTTCGGCGCGTCGGTGGAGCCACCCTTGCGCTTTTCCTTCTCGCGTTCGCGGGCGCGGCGGACCGAGGCCAGCGACCGCATCCGCTCGGCCGTGTCGCCGTCACCAGCCACGGACTGGATGGTCAGGCGGCCTTCCCGGCGCTTGGGCTCGCCGCGTGTGCGGCTGACGGCCTTGCCGGCGTCCGAGAAACGCTTGTCGCGATCGTCCTCGGGCTTGACCGGACGGGCAAAGCCGCCGCCGGGCGCGCGGCTGGGACGCGAGACCTCGGCCGCGACGGGCGGCGCGTTCGGGGTCGGGCGACCACCGGGGCCGGTGCGCGCTCCGCCGGGACGGGCCGCGCCGGGGGCCGGACGCGGTGTCAGGGCCGAATAACGGACCGGCTCGGCCGGGCGCGGGGCCGTGCCGCCGGGCCGCGAGGACGCCGGACGGTCGGAATAGGATTTCTCGCCACCGCCCATGGCTTCCTCACGGGCCGAACGGGCCCCGAAGGCCGGACGGTCGATGGGCGCACGGGCCGGATTGGCCTTGGGCACGCGCTGGCCGAAATTGACGACCGGGCGGGCCGGGGGTGCCGGACGGGGCGGAGCGGCCGGAGCGGCCGGAGCGGTGGCGACGGGTGCCGGGGCAGGCGTCGGGGTCGGCGCAGCCGGGGCGGGCGCGACGGGTTTGGCGGCCAGCGGCGCACGCGCGGCGGGCTTGCCGGTCGGGGCCGGGGCGGCTGCGGTCAGCTTGGCGGCTTCGGCGCGGGCGGCCTCGGCTGCGGCGCGGGCTGCGGCGGCTTCCGCCTGGGCGGCATTGGCGGCGGCAGCGGTGGCTGCGGCCTGCTCGCGCGCGGCGGCGTCACGACGCGCCTGTTCGGCGGCCTGGGCTGCGGCCCGATCGGCCTGCTGACGGGTGGCCAGTTCGATGGCGCGACGGCGGGCTTCCTGTTCCTCGCTGGACAGCCGTCCGCCGGCGGGTTGCGGGGTCTGGGGACGCGCGGCCGGGGCCTGCGCTGCCGGGGCCTCCGGGCGAGGGCGTGCGACGTCGAAGGCCTGGGTTCGCGGCTGACCCGGCGCCGCGCCGACGCGGCGCTTGGTCTCGACCACCACCGTCTTGGTGCGACCATGGCTGAAGCTCTGGCGCACGGTGCCGGTCGGCACCGATCCCACGGCGCGCGGCTTCAGGCTCAACGGCGCCCGTGGTCCCGTCGTCGACGGGGTTCCCGAGGGGGCCGAAGGCTGCTGGCCGTCGTTGGTATTGTCGTTCTCGTCGCTCATCCGGTCGCTTTACTCGTGGGCGGAGAAGTCCGCCGGGTCGTCAAAATCGTCTCTGGAACGCAAAAAGCCGTGCGGCGTCCGCCTCTCGAAAGAGGCCTGACCCCGCCCGTCAATCTGCCCGTTCAGGCTCGTCCTTCGGGTCTTCGTCCGACCCGTTCCCGTTCGCGGAACCCGGATGATCCGTGTCCCAGGCCGCGGGCCGAAGCGATCGAAATCCCGCCAGTCGTTCGACCTCCAGGGTCCAGCGATCGGCTCTGCCGCCAGGCAGCAGGACGGTGTGTATCGCATTTTCCAGCCCGAGGGCCAAACTCAAATCGTCCGCGCTGAAAAGACCGCAGACCCGGGTCGCCTGATGCCGGGCCAGGGCCAGCAGCTTTCCGCGTCCATCCGACGCGCCGTCGCTGGCCTCGATCAGCCAGGCGGCCTTGCCCGACCGGATCGTCGCGGCCGATTTCTCGAACCCGGAGATAAGCACGCCCTCGCGTCGGGCAAGGCCCAGCTGGTCCAGACAGCGGCGCACCAACAGGCTTTCGACCGTGTCCGACAGGTCGGCGGCAGGCCGCAGCGGTGCCTTGGCCGACCGCGAGAACAGGTTCTTCTTCACCGCGGTGTCGACGGAGGCGCGCGACGCCTCCACCCACATGCCCCGGCCGGGCAGCTTGCGCCCCAGGTCGGGTGCGACGGCCCCGTCCGGGCCGGCGATGAAACGGATCAGTCGAGATTCATCCATGGCCTGGTGGGTCACCAGGTCCCGGCGCTCTCTATCGATCGTCGCGTCGCGCAGGCTCATGGACAGGGCACCGCATCACGCGTCGCGGGTCGGCTCGAGGTCGGCGACCCCGGCGTCATCGGCGGTGGCTTCGGGCGCGGCGTCTTCGAAGACGGCCTCGGGGTCGTATTCCCCTTCGGCGAACTCGCCTTCGTCCTCGTACTCCGGCTCGGGCGGCTGCGGCAGTTCCGAGGCGTCGATCCAGCCGGCGGCGACCCGCGCCTGCAGGATCAGCATTTCCGCGTCTTCCTGGGCCAGGTTGAAGCTTTCCAGAACGCCCGGCAGCTTGACCCGTTCGCCGTTCTTCATCTCGTAGCCGCCGCGGATCTCGTCGGTGGCCAGGTCGGCCAGATCCTCGACCGTCTTCACGCCGCCCTCACCCAGGGCCACGGCGATCGGCAGGGTCACGCCCGGAACGGCCAGAACGTCGTCCTGGACGCCCAGTTCGGTGCGCCGGGCATCGAGGATGGCCGACTGGCGTTCCAGATAGTCGCGGGCGCGGGCCTGCAGCTCCTCGGCCGTGTCCTCGTCGAAGCCTTCGATCTCGGCGACCTCGTAATTCTCGACGAAGGCCAGATCCTCGATCGTAGCGAAGCCTTCGGTGACCAGCAGCTGGGCGATGACCTCATCGACGTCCAGGGCTTCCTGGAACAGGGTGGTGCGCTCGCTGAACTCGCGCTGGCGACGCTCGGAGTCCTGGGATTCCGTGATGATGTCGATCTGCCAGCCGGTCAGCTGGGAGGCCAGACGCACGTTCTGGCCGCGACGGCCGATGGCCAGCGACAGCTGCTCGTCGGGCACCACGACCTCGACCCGGTCGGCTTCTTCGTCCAGCACGACCTTGGAGACTTCGGCGGGGGCCAGGGCGTTGACGATGAAGGTCGGCTCGTCGGGGTTCCACTGGATGATGTCGATCTTCTCGCCCTGCAGTTCGGCGACGACCGCCTGGACCCGCGAACCGCGCATGCCGACACAGGCGCCGACGGGATCGATGGAGGAATCGTTCGACAGCACGGCCATCTTGGCGCGCGAGCCGGCGTCGCGGGCGGCGGCGCGAATCTCGATCACGCCGTCATAGACCTCGGGCACTTCCTGGGCGAACAGCTTGGCCATGAAGCCGGGGTGGGCCCGCGACAGCATGATCTGCGGGCCCTTGGCCTCGGGACGGACATCATAGATGTAGGTGCGGATCCGGTCGCCGATGTTGAACACCTCGCGCGGGATCGACTGGTCGCGGCGCATGATGCCCTCGCCCCGGCCCAGGTCGACGATGGTGTTGCCGTATTCCACGCGCTTGACGGTGCCATTGACGATCTCGCCGACGCGGTCCTTGAACTCTTCGTACTGGTTGGCGCGCTCGGCCTCGCGGACCTTTCCGGTGATGACCTGGCGGGCCATCTGGGTCTGGACGCGGCCGAACTCGAACGGCGGCAGGTCCTCGACATACTCCTTGCCGACCACGGCTTCCGGATCGCGCCTGGAGGCGTCGGTCAGGCGAACCATGGCCGAGTCGTTGAACTCCTCCAGCTCGTCTTCCGGCATCCAGTCGTCCTCGACGATGGTGACGTGACGGGTCAGGGCCAGCTCGCCGGTCTTCGGGTCGATCCGGGCGCGGATGTCATGATGGGCGCCGTAGCGGGACTTGGCCCCCTTCTGGATCGCCTCTTCCAGGGCCTCGATCACGATCTCGCGGTCGATGTTCTTCTCCTGGGCGACCGCATTGGCGATCTGGAGCAGTTCCAGGCGATTGGCAGAAATACCGGTCACGGCCATCAGGCGTCGTCCTCAGAAGTCTTTGCGTGGGTGTCATCGGGCCCGCCTTCCGGCAGGCCGTCGTCTTCGGGTTCGCCCCGTGCGGCGCGGATCGCGGCCCCGCGCTTCAACAGGGCATCGTTCATGACCAGCTTGGCGTCCACCAGCCAGTCGAAGGGGATCAGGGCGGTATCGTCCTCGCCGTCGAGGTCGATGGCGATGCTGTCGCCGTCCGTGCCGGCCAGGATGCCCTTGAAGCGCTTGCGCCCCTCGATCATCCGGTCGCTCTCCAGCCGCGCCTCCAGCCCCTCGAACAGGTCGAAGTCCTTCAGCCGCGTCAGGGGCCGGTCGATGCCCGGCGAGGAGACTTCCAGCAGATATTCGCCCGCGATCGGGTCGGCCGCATCGAGCACTTCGGACATGGCCCGGCTCAGCCGCGCGCATTCGCCGACGTCGATGTCGTTGTCGCTGGGACGCTCGGCCATGACCTGCAGCCGGCGCCGCAGCGTCCCGCCCATCAGCCGCACGCGCACGATCGAGAGACCGATCGACTCCGCCACGGGATCGATCAGCTCAAGAATCTCGCGGTCTTCGACGGTTCTGGCGCGCAAGGGTTCGTTTCGGGCAAAAATAAAAGCGGTCGGCCCCGACGGCCGCCGCTTTGAACGACGCCGTTGGACGCCGGTCTAACGATGTGGAGGGCCGTATAGCCCCCTCCGCCCCAAAGGGAAAGGGGCCAGCCGACCGGCCCGCCCCTTCTTTCCGAATCAGCGTCCGGTGGAGCCGAAGCCGCCCGTGCCGCGCGCCGTGTCGTCCAGCGTCTCCACCTCGACGACGGTCGCCTGGGCCACCGCGGCAATGACCATCTGGGCGATCCGCTCGCCGCGCCGGACCACGAACGGCGCCTGCCCCAGGTTGATCAGTATGACCCCGACCTCGCCGCGATAGTCGCTGTCGATCGTCCCCGGCGTGTTGGGCGCGCTGATGCCATGCTTGAGCGCCAGGCCGGAGCGCGGCCGGATCTGCGCCTCCCAGCCCGGGTCCAGCGCGATCTTCAGGCCCGTGGGCACCAGGGCCCGCGCGCCCGGTTCGAGAATGATGGGCGCGTCCTCCGGCACGGCAGCCCTCAGGTCCATGCCGGCCGATCCGCCCGTCTCATAGGCGGGCAGGGCCAGACCTTCGGCATGGGGCAGGCGCAGGATGCGAAGGGTGGTCACGTCAGCGGCTCCGGGTCGGCGATGCGAAATGGTCGGCGATCCGGTCGGCCAGGCGCGCGGCGACCTCCACCTTGGACAGGCGCGGCCAGGCCTCGGCGCCCTGTTGTGTGACCAGCAGCACCGTATTGCCCTCGGCCCCGAACACGTCGCCGGACACATCGTTGCCGACGATCCAGTCGCAGCCCTTGCGGGACAGCTTGGATCGGGCGTTGACCTCCAGGTCGGCCGTCTCTGCCGCGAAGCCGATGACCAGCGGCGGCCGCATCGGCCCCGGCCTGGCCAGGCCCGCCAGGATGTCGGGATTCTCGATCAGGCTCAGCGTCGGCGGGCCGCCCGGGGCCTTCTTGATCTTGCCGCCCGCCACCGTGTCCACCCGCCAGTCCGCGACCGCGGCGCTCAGCACCGCGATATCGGCCGGAAGGGCGGCGGTGGTGGCGGCCTGCATCTGCATCGCCGTCTCGACATCGACCCGTGTCACGCCCACCGGCGCGGCCAGGCCCGTGGGCCCCGAGACCAGCGTCACCGCCGCACCCCGCGCGGCCAGAGCCGCCGCGATCGCATAGCCCTGCTTGCCGCTGGACCGATTGGTCAGCCCCCGCACCGGGTCGATCGGCTCGAAGGTCGGCCCGGCCGTCACCACGGCGCGCCGTCCGGTCAGGGCGCGCCCATCGGGCCCGGCCAGCAGACGGTCCACGGCGGCCAGGATCGCGGCCGGTTCCGCCATCCGCCCCGGCCCGAACTCTCCGCAGGCCATCTCGCCGTCGTCCGGTCCCACGATGTCCATGCCGTGAAAGCCCGAAAAGCCCTTCAGCCGCTCCACATTGGCCTGCACCGCCGGGTGCAGCCACATCCGCACATTCATGGCCGGCGCCAGCAGCACCCGCTTGTCGGTGGCCAGCAGGGTCGTGGAGGCCAGATCGTCGGCCAGGCCGTTCGCGGCCTTGCCGATCAGCCCCGCCGTCGCCGGGGCCACGACCACCAGATCGGCCCAGCGCGACAGCTCGATATGGCCCATGGCCGTCTCGTCGTCCGGCAGGAACAGGCCCATCCGCACCGGATGGCCGGTCAGGGCCGCCAGCGACAGGGGGGTGACGAAGGCCGCGCCGCTTTCGGTCAGGATCGCCCGGACCTCGGTCCCGGCCTTCTTCAGCAGCCGCACCAGTTCCAGCGCCTTGTAGGCCGCGATGCCGCCGCCGACGATCAGCAGGATTTTCCGGTCGGTCAGGGCCAGGCTGGACATGGGCCGGGTCTAGCGGCACCGGCCCATCCCGTCGAGAAGCGAAAAAAGAGAATTGCAAGATCCATACAACCTGTGGCTAACTTTGGGCTGCGTTTTTGATGGAGGGTTGAATGAGACTCAGGATCCACGGAACGGCGGCGGGCGTTGCCATGGCCAGCCTGGCCCTGCTCGGTCTGGCGGCATGCGGGAACGGCGCATCGGCGGTCGAGACGCGGGACCGGACGGCGGACGTGACCGAGGCAAAGCCGACCACCGCAACCGGCGATACCCCGGCCGGGGTCGCGACGGCCGAAGGTTCGGGCGAAAGGGCCGCCCTGACCGCCAGTCGACGAGAGACGGTCGATGCCAAGATCCAGCGCCTGTATGAGCGCAACGGCAGTGACTTCGGCGCGACGTCGGCCGAAGACTTTCTGGCCAGGGTGACCGCCTTCACCCGCCGTCCACCGTCGGACGTCGAGACGGTGTCCCGGCCCAATGGCGACACCCTGATGTATCAGGCCTCGACCAACACCTTCGCGGTGGTCGCAAGGAACGGATCGCCCCGGACCATGTTCAAGCCCGATAACGGCCCCGCCTACTGGGCCGAGCAGAAGGCGGCGGCACCGACCTTCGGTCAGCGGCGGTCCACGAACTGAAGCCTTGGCCTGACGACGCCAACGTCGTCAGGCTGAACGGTCACGGGGCTTGAGCCGGGAGAAACCGCGGGTCGCGCGGTAACGCGTCAGGCGTCCGGGTCGGTTTTGCCCGACATCTCGCGGATCATGTCCAGGGCCAGCTTCTGCTGACGACTGGACAGCTGCGGCGCGAGGCGGGAAATCTCGATCGTGTAGCGGGTCGAGGGGAACTCATGGTCGAAGGCCTGCGCGTCGCCCTCGGCCATGCCCGGCTGTCCGGCGTTCAGGCCCTGAAAGAAGTAGGCCACATCGACCTTGAAGAAGCGCGCGATGTCCCAGAGCTTGGACGCCGAGATACGGTTGGCGCCCTTCTCGTATTTCTGGATTTGCTGAAAGGTCAGACCCAGCGCGCGCCCAAGATCGCTCTGGTTGTATCCCAGACTGATGCGCTTCTCGCAGACCCGCCTGCCCACATGACGGTCCACGGGATGGGGACCGTCCTCGCCGACACCTCTAGCCATCTTTCGACTGTCTTCGCCTCGGTTGATTGTGCCGGTCCCAATGCGCTCGTATCCCGGGACTGTCATTTAAATTCTGAGAAATTGAGATTCCACGGCCGGAATTGGCCCAATTCCGGGGCGGCACGCCTTTGTTCTCAAGGCCTTGACGACGGTCCCGGCCGTCTGCGGCCCGCGCGTCCGGGGCGAACCCGGCCTTTGTCGTCCTCACCGCTCAGTGTGCCCGCCGGCGCAGAAGCGGGACCGCCAGCGGGACAAGCCCGCCGACCACCATCAGCCAGAACAGCAGGTCTCCAAGGCGGCCATAGGGCGTCTCTCCCGTGGCCAGCGGCAGAACGGCGTCGATCACCCCGCTTTCGCCGGGGTCCAGCCGCTGGCCCTCGACCACCCGCCCCCAGGGGTCGATCATCGCCGACACGCCGGTCGGGGTGGCGCGCACCACCGGCAGGCCCGTCTCGATGGCGCGATAGCTGGCCAGGTTCAGGTGCTGGATCGGGCCGGACGTGGCCCCGAACCAGGCGTCGTTCGAGACATTGGCGATCCACTGCGGGCGCCCGGCCCCGCCGGGCGTGAAGCCGGGATACAGGCTCTCGTAGCAGATCAGGGGCTGGACCCTGTCGCCGTTCGGCAGGGTGATCGGGGCCGGCCGGGGGCCGGGGCTGAAGTCCGCCGGCATATGGACCAGACTGCGGACGCCCAGCGCCCCCATCAGATCGCCCAGCGGCAGGAACTCGCCGAACGGCACCAGCCTGTATTTGTCGTAGACCGCCGCGACCCGCAGGCCGTCCGCCCCGACATCCTCCAGCGCGAACAGGCTGTTGTAGTAGCGGGCACGGCCGGCCGGTCCCGCCTCGCCGCGCGCAAATCCCGCCATCAGCGTCTGTCCGGGCTGCAGGGCCCGGGCGATCGCGGCTCCGTCCGGGGACCCGGGGCCGAAGACGTCGTTGAAGCTGGCGGGCAGGGCACCCTCCGGCCAGACGACGATATCGGGCTGTCGCGCAGCCGCCCGCCTCGTCAGGTTGACGTAGCGCTCGACGATCGAGCGATAGGCGTCGGGCGTCCATTTGGACTCCTGCTGCACATCGGCCTGGACGATGCGGACCAGGGTCGTGCCCGGCTGGACCGCCGCGCCCTGAAGTCGTCCGGCCCCAAAGACGATCAGGGCCATCAGCACGACCGCCCCTCCGGCCGCACCGCCCAGGCGCGACTTGGGTCGTCCGTTGCCGACCGCCAGACCGAACGCAGACACCGCCGCCACCGTCACGACGCCCAGTCCATAGACCCCGACGACCGAGGCGAACTGCGATCCGGCCGACCCCGCCGCCCAGCTGGCCCCGGCCGGGTTCCACGGAAAGCCCGTCAGCACATGGCCGCGCAGCCATTCGAACAGGCCGAACAGGGCGGCGAACACCAGCACCCGCCCCACGCCCGATGGCGCGAATCGACGGTAAAGCGCCGTCGCCCCGCCCCAGAACAGTCCGATACCGGCCGGCAGCAGGCTGGCGGCGAAGGGGGCCATCCAGGCCTGGGCCGGATCGACCAGGAAGGCCTCGGCCACCCACCAGCAACCGACCCCGAAATAGCCGAACCCCGCCAGCCAGCCGACCCAAAAGGCCCCGCGCATGGACGTCGACCGTTCGGCCAGCAGCATCAACAGCGGATAGCCCAGCAGTCCCGGCAGGACGCCGAACGGCGGATGCGCCACGGCCGCCAGCACGCCGGCCAGCAGGGCCAGTCCGATCCGGACGAATCGTCCGTCCGGGGTCAGGCTCGGCAGGGCTTTCGGATCAGGCGTCATGCGGCAACGTGTATGGGTCCGCGACCCCCAGCCTGGCAAGGATCGCCCGCTCCTCGGCCTCCATCGCCTCCGCCTCGGCCTCGTCCTCATGGTCGCGACCCAGCAGGTGCAGAAGCCCGTGCACCACCAGATGGGTGAGATGGTCGGTCAGGCGCTTGCCCTGCGCGGCGGCCTCGGCGGCGCAGACGCCATAGGCCAGGACGATGTCGCCCAGCGGCACCGGGTCCTGCCCTGGCATGGCCGCGGCGGGGAACGACAGCACATTGGTCGGGCGGTCCCTGTCCCGGAACCGGGCGTTCAGCTCCTGAACGGTCGCGTCGTCGCTCAACAGCACGACCACATCGCCGCTCTCGCCGTTCAGGGCGGCGGCCGCAGCCCGTTCCACCACCACCGCGACATCGTCGATCGCGTCGGTCCAGGCGTCGGTCTCGACCTCGACCTCGATCAACGGCCGGTATCCTCCGGCCCGGGTCCGGGGCGGCCCCGGGCGGCATCGGCGTCATAGGCGCGCACGATCCGTTCGACCATGGCGTGGCGCACCACGTCCTGGGCCTCGAACTCCAGCACCCCCACGCCCTTGACGTCGCGCAGGATCCGAAGCGCGTGGGCCAGGCCCGAGTCGCGGGGGTTCAGCAGGTCGATCTGCGACGGGTCCCCGGTGACGACCATGCGCGCGCCCTCGCCCAGCCGGGTCAGGACCATCTTCATCTGCAGCCGCGACGTGTTCTGTGCCTCGTCGACGATGACGAAGGCGTGGCTCAGGGTCCGGCCGCGCATGAAGGCGATGGGGGCGGCCTCGATCTCGCCCTTGTCGCGCCGCCGCTGGACGTCCTCGGGGCCGAGAATGTCGTTCAATGCCTCCCAGATCGGGGCCAGATAGGGATCGACCTTCTCGTTCAGGTCGCCGGGCAGGAAACCCAGCTTCTCGCCGGCCTCGACCGCCGGGCGGGTGATGACCAGCCGGTCCACCTGGCCCCGTCGCAACAGGGACGCGCCGTAGGCCGCGGCCAGAAACGTCTTGCCCGTCCCCGCCGGGCCGACGCCGAAGCTGAGCTCGTGACCGGCCAGGATGTCGAGATAGCGCGCCTGGGCATCGGTCTTGGGCACGATGGCCCCGCGCTTGCCGACGGGCAGGGCCATGGGGTCGTTGCTGAAGCCCTTGCCGACCCCGCGCGCCTGTCCGATGCCGGCCCGGACGTCGGCCTCGTTGACCTCCGCCCCCTTTTCGGCGCGCGTGATCAGGCCCGCGATGACCGCCCTGGCATTGGCCCGGTCCCGCGCCCCGCCGTTGATCGACACACCGCCGCCGGGGGCCTCGATCAGCACCTTGAACGCGTCCTCGATCAGGGCGACGTGGCGGCTGTTGGGCCCGATGACCGCGCGGAGCGACGCATCGTCCAGGGCCAGGAACTCGCTCTCACGCGCCAAGAAGGATGCCTTTCAGACTGTTCTGCTGACCGTGCTCGATCCGCACCGGAACGATCTGGCCGATCAGATGATCCGCGTCCTCGACATGGACCGACTGCAGATAGGGGGATCGACCGATCGCCTGGCGCCCGTGGCGGCCCTTCTTCTCGAACAGCACGTTCAGGGTCCTGCCGGCCTGGGCGGCGTTGAAGGCCGTCTGCTGTTCCAGCAGCAGGGCCTGAAGCGCATGCAGCCGGGCCAGCGCCACCTCGTGCGGCACCTGCGTCCCCATGGTCGCGGCCGGGGTGCCGGGCCGGGGCGAATACAGGAAGCTGAACGCCGAGGCGTAGCCGACGTCGCGGACCAGCCCCAGGGTGTCCTCGAAATCCCGGTCGGTCTCGCCCGGGAAGCCGACGATGAAGTCCCCGGAGATCGCGATGTCGGGCCGCGCCTCGCGGATGCGTCCGATCAGGTCGATGTAGGTTGCGCGCCCGTGCTTCCTGTTCATCGCTCTCAGGATGCGGTCCGATCCCGACTGCACCGGCAGGTGCAGATAGGGCATCAGCGCATCCACCTCCCGATGCGCCGCGATCAGGTCGTCGGACATGTCGTTGGGGTGGCTGGTCGTGTAGCGAATGCGGTCGATGCCGGGGATGTCCGCCAGGGCCCGCGCCAGCCTGGCCAGGCTCCAGATGCCGTCATCGCCCTGGCCGTCATAGGCATTCACGTTCTGACCCAGCAGGGTGACTTCGCGCACGCCCTGCAAGGCCAGGCCCCGCGCCTCGGCCAGCACATCGGCGACCGGGCGCGACCATTCGGCCCCGCGCGTATAGGGCACGACGCAGAAGCTGCAGAACTTGTCGCATCCCTCCTGCACCGTCAGGAAGGCGGTCGGCCCGTCCACGCCGCGGACCGCCGGCATGGCATCGAACTTCTCGTTCGGTGCGAAATCCGCGCCGATCCGCTCGCCCCGCGCCCGCGCCGTCCGGGTCAGCAGTTCCGGCAGCTGGTGATAGGCCTGGGGTCCGACGACGATGTCCACCGCCGGCTGGCGACGCATGATCTCCTCGCCCTCGGCCTGGGCGACGCAACCGGCCACCGCGATCGTCATGGCCCCGCCGCCCGAAGCCGCCTTGTCCAGCTTCATCAGCCGCAGCTTGCCCAGTTCGGAATAGACCTTCTCGGCCGCCTTCTCACGGATGTGGCAGGTGTTCAGGATGACGAAGTCGGCGCCCTCGGGCGTGTCCGTCGGCACATAGCCCAGCGGGCGCAGCACATCGGTCATGCGCTCGCTGTCATAGACGTTCATCTGGCAGCCATAGGTCTTGATGAACAGCCGCTTCGGCGCCGGATCAGGCGCGGCCGTCTCGACCAGGGGCGGAGCGAGGGTCTCGGTCATGGCGGGCTTATGATCGCCGATCCCGGCGACCGCAAGGCGAGGCTTCAGGACAGCCCTTCGGGGTTCACCCGCGCGGCATTGCGCGTGAAGATCAGCCCCTCGCGCTTGGACGGCTCGGCCCCTTCGATGGCCTTGCCGTAGAGCTCCAGCTTGTGCCCGACCAGTTCAAAGCCCAGCCGTTCGGCGATCTCGGTCTTCAGCCGTTCGATCTCTGCGTCGAAGAACTCGATGACCTCCCCGGTGCGCGTGTCGATCAGGTGATCGTGATGGTCGTCGCCGGCCTCTTCGTAGCGCGACCGGCCGTCGCCGAAATCGTGCTTCTCGACCACCCCGGCCTCCTCGAACAGGCGCACGGTGCGATAGACGGTGGCGATCGAGATGTGCGGATCGATGGCGGAGGCGCGGCGGTACAGCTCCTCGACGTCCGGATGGTCCTCGGCATTGCCCAGGACGCGGGCGATCACGCGCCGCTGTTCGGTCATGCGCATGCCGCGCTCGGCGCAGAGTTTCTCGATCCGGTCCATGGTCTTGCAGAATAGGGCCGCGATCACGCGGTGGGAAGGCTCGCCGGCAAGTTGAGAACCAGTAGCAGCGCATCGACCGCCGGGCCGTCCGGGCGGGCATAGTAGCGGGGTCGCCGCCCGGCCGGCTCGAACCCGAGGCGGTCATACAGCGCCCGCGCCGCCGCATTGTCCTCGGCCACCTCCAGAAACAGCCGCGTCGCCCCCATCCCCGCCGCTCGCCGGGACACGGCCTCGACCAGGCGCGAGGCAAGGCCGTTGCGACGCGCCGGGGGCCGGACCGCCAGCGTCAGGATCTCCGCCTCGTCGGCCGCCAGCCGAATCAGGACGAATCCGTCGGCCCCGGCCTCCAGAAGCACGCCCGGCTGCGCAAGCAGATCGGTGAAGGCCGAAACCGACCAGGGCGCGTCGAACGCCTCGGCATGAAGCGTGGCCAGGGCCCCGGCCAGGTCGGTCGGACCGGTCATGCGCCGGAAAGGGGGGCCACGGGTCGTGCCTGTCCGGGCAGTCGGGTCGGGGGTGTGGCATCGGGCGCGCGCAGATACAGGGGCCGGGGCGGGTGGTCGCCGGGCGTCAGACCTTCGGTCAGGGCGGCAAGCGCCTCGGGCGAAAGCGATGGGGCTGGTCGGGCCGACGGGTCGATCAGGGCCGCGCCCGACCCGACCAGTCGCCATGGCCCGCCCCGGGCCAGCACGGCGATCGCCGTCGCGAGCTCCAGCGCTTGCGGGTCGGACGCCGCGCGGCCGTCGACGAAGGTCTGCAGATAGACCTGACCGCGCCGCGCATCGATGACGGCGGCGGTCGTTCCGTGTCCCTGATCGGCGCTCCTCGCCAGGGCCGCCAGCGTCGATACGCCCACGACGGGCCGATCCAGCGCCGCGCCCAGACCCTGGGCGAACGCCAGCCCGACCCGCAGCCCCGTGAACGACCCCGGACCGACGGTGACCCCGATCCGGTCGATCGCCTCGAACCCGCCGCCGGCCTCGGCCACCGCATCGCGCACGAAGCCGCCCAGCCGCTCGGAATGGCCGCGCGCCATGACCTCGGACCGGATACCCAGCCTCGCCCCGTTCTCGAACACCGCGGCGGTACAGGACTCCAGCGCCGTATCGATCACCAGCACCCTCATGCCCGGACCTCCGGCGTCAGGGGCGCAGGGCGAACGCCCGGACGATCCGGACGGGCGACGGGAACGGGATTTCGGAAGAACGGGGCCACGCCCGACCATGCCCCAGCCGCGCCGCCCGGGCGAGCCGTTTCGAACGGCCCACCCGGCGTAACCCGTCCTTAAGCGCCACTGTGGCACACCGGGGACCATGAACCGTCGCGCCCTGCTCGCCGCCCCCCTGGCCCTCGCGGCCACGCCCGCCCTCGCCTCCGAGGGCGGCGGAGCGCCGGCCAGCACCTATCTGCGCTACCCCACCATTACGGCCAATACCTTCCGGCCCGACGGTCGCCGCGGCGTGATGACGATCGAGGCCGGCGTCGATGTCGCCGACCCCGCCCTGCTTCTGCGGGCCCGGCAGTCCGAGCCCCGCGTCCGCGCCGTCTTCGCCATCCTCGCCCAGCGCGAGGCCGCGACCCTGCTCCCCGGCCAGCCCCCCAATGTCGACCGCCTGTCGCGCCAGTATCAATCGGCCATGAACATCATCCTCGGCCAGCGCGGCGCGACCCTGCTGCTCGGCACCGTGATGGTGCTCTGACGGCCCTAAGGCCTGCCCGACTGCGGACGCTGACTTCGTCGGCTATGGGTGGTGGGCTCAACCGGTGAACGCAACACGCCAGCTTTTCTTCGGAGATGGAGCGTGGGCGATGAAGTAGCGGCGGCGGATCTATTGTCCGGATCGGACACGGGGTCGTTCATCGGCCGACCGATCCCGGCGACCCGACGGCCGTCCCCGCTCGAGCCTCTTCCCTACTGCCTACTGCCCACTGCCCAAACCCTAGTCCTTCGTCGGGCTGACCGCGGTCGCATCGCCATAGGTCAGGGCCAAAAAGACGTCTTCCAGGTCCGGATCCTCGGTGGTGATGTCCGAGATCGTGATTCCGGCCGCGCGCACGGCGGCCAGAACCTGTTCCACCGACGACTGGCCCTTGCGATAGGTGATGGCGAAGGCCCCGTTGGGCCGGGCCAGGACCTCGAACCCGGCCACGACCGGCGGGCCGTCCAGCGGGTGTTCCGGGGTCACCACGACATTGCGCGTATCCAGCCGCCGCAGCAGCTGGGGCGTCGGCTCGCAGGCCACGACCTGTCCCCGGTTCATGATGGCGATGGTGTCGCAGAGCGCCTGCGCCTCCTCCAGATAGTGGGTGGTCAAAAGGATGGTCACGCCCTCGGCATTGATGCGCCGGACATACTCCCACAGCTGGCGACGCAGCTCGACGTCCACGCCGGCGGTCGGCTCGTCCAGGATCAGGATGGGCGGATTGTGGACCAGGGCCTTGGCCACCATCAGTCGGCGCTTCATCCCGCCCGACAGGGCCCGCACATAGGCATTGGCCTTGTCCGACAGGCCCAGCGCCGCCAGCAGCTCGTCGGACCGCCGCTCCGACTTCGGCACGCCATAGAACCCCGCCTGCACCTCCAGCGCCTCGCGCGGGGTGAAGAAGACGTCGGCCACGATCTCCTGCGGCACCACGCCCAGCGCCGCCCGGGCATCGCGCGGCCGCGCGTCGATGTCCCGCCCCCAGATGGCGGCCGTCCCGCCGGTCTTGTTGACCACCCCCGCCAGGATGTTGATCAGCGTCGACTTGCCCGCGCCATTGGGCCCCAGCAGGCCGAACATCGAGCCTCTGGGGATGACCAGATCGACGCCGCGCAGGGCCGTCTTGGGCGGGGACTTCCTGGACCCGGCATAGGTCTTTTCCAGCCCGTGCACCTCGATGGCATTGGCGGGCAGGGGCTCGGTCTGGGTCATAAGGGACTTTCGGCGGGAGGCGTGGCCGTCTAACTAGGCTCCGGGCCTCCCCTCGCCAAGACCACGGATCCGATCATGCCCCCGCGCCACCCCGAAACCCTCGTCGCCCCGCCCGAACAGATCGTGGTCTCGACCAGACGGGTCGCCTGCGACGGCGGCGGGGTCCTGGGTCATCCGCTGGTCTATCTGGACATGGGGGCGGCGGATTTCGTCGAGTGCGGCTATTGCGACCGCCGCTTCGTCCTGTCGCCCGACCACCACGCCGAAAGCGACTACCTCGACCCCGCCGCAAGGCCGCCCGAGGGGCATTGACGTCAGACGGCCTGCCCCGCGACCCAGCCCGACGACCACGCCCACTGGAAATTGTACCCGCCCAGCCAGCCGGTGATGTCGACGACCTCGCCGATGAAATACAGGCCCGGCACGGACTTCGCCGCCATGGTCTGCTGGTCCAGCGGGTCGGTGGCGACCCCGCCCAGGGTGACCTCGGCGGTGCGATAGCCTTCGGAGCCCACCGGCTTGAAGGTCCAGGCGTTCACCGCCGCGTCCAGCCGCGCCAGGACCCTGTCGCCGACCTCGGCCAGTTTGCCGTCGGCGCCCTCGCGCGCCGTCAGCACCTCGGCCAGGCGGCGCGGCACGATGTGGCCCAGCGCCGTGCGCACCGCCTGTTTGCCGCCGTTCTCGGCCTTGGCCGCCTTCAGCCGCTCCAGCACCGGCACGCCCGGGGCCATCCGGACCGTGATCGCCTCCCCCTCGCGCCAGTAGGAGCTGATCTGCAGGATCGCCGGGCCCGATAGTCCGCGGTGGGTGAACAGGACCGCCTCCTCGAACCGGGTCTTGCCGGTCGAGACCACGGCGTCCACCGCCACCCCGGCCAGCGGCGTCGTCTGTTCCAGCAGCCCGGCCTCGAACGTCAGCGGCACCAGGGCCGGCCGCGTCTCCGTCACCCGCAGCCCGAACTGGCGCGCCAGGTCATAGCCCCAGCCCGTCGCCCCCATCTTCGGGATCGACTTGCCCCCCGTCGCCACCACCAGAGAGGCGCATCGCACCGCCGTCCCGTCCGACAGGGTCAGGGCGAAGCCGTCCCCCTCGCGCGCCACCGCCTCCACACCGGTGCCCAGCCGCAGGCTCACCCCCGCCTCTCTCATCGCATCGGTCAGCATCCGCACGATCTGCCGGGCCGAGTCGTCGCAGAACAGCTGGCCCAGGGTCTTTTCGTGCCAGGCGATCCCCGCCCGGTCGACGCGCCGGACGAAGTCCTGAACCGTGAACCGCCCCAGGGCCGAGGCCGCGAACCGGGGGTTCTCGCCCAGGAAGTTGGCGACCGTCGTCCCCGTATTGGTGAAGTTGCACCGCCCGCCACCCGAGATGCGGATCTTCTCGCCCGGCGCCCTGGCGTGGTCGACGACCAGCACGGCGCGCCCGCGCCGGCCCGCCTCGGCCGCGCACAGCATCCCCGCCGCGCCCGCGCCCACCACCACAACGTCCCAGCTTCCGGTCTTCATCCGCAGGCTCCTAGCACATCGACAGCCCCGGTCGCCCCGCCGGCCAGTCCAGCATCCGGATGCGCGGCCCCTCACCCCCCGACCGGTCGATCAGCAGGTCCGTCAGCGCCCAGACCAGGGCGTCCGCCCGGTCCAGGCCCCACGCACCGCCATCCTCGCCCCCGATCGCCATCAGCTCCTCCTCCAGCGCCCCCAGCCCCGGCGCATGGGTGACCCGCCCCTGTTCGTACAGGGCCGCCACCGGCTCGGCCCGGATCCGCTTGCCCTTGGTCGCCCGCACCTCGCGGATGCGCACCGAACAGCCCGCGGTCTTCAGCACCGCCCGCACCATCTCGCCGCCTTGGTTGACCTCGACCACCAGGGCGATCGCGCCGAACGCCTCGGCCGCCCGCACCGCCCGTCGCGCCCAGCCGTCCGGCCCCAGCCCCGCCACCGAGCGATCCGCCAGCACATGGGCCCGGTCCCCCGCGCGCGCTGCGACCACGATGCCACAGGCATTCCCCCCCGCCGTCGTCGTCGGATCGATCGCCACCACGATGCGGTCGAAGCCCACCCCGCCGTCGCCTGCGTCCGGTGAGTCACCCCCGGGGGTCCGGGGGCTCAAGTAGCCCGAAGGGCGGTAGCCCCCGGCGGGATGCGAGCGCGCTCGCGCGAGCATCTCCGCAGAAAAAAGCGCCCCCTCGACGTCCACCACCCGCCCCTCCAGCTCCTGCGCGGCCTTCCGCGTCCCGCCGTACAGCCGCTCCAGCCCCTCGACGAAGCCCGCCGCCAGGTTCTCTGCATTGTCCCGTGTCGCCGCATGGGTCTGGACCAGCCCCGGCTCGGCCCGCAGGTCCCTCAGCGCCCCGATCGGCTTGGGCGTCGTCGTCACCACCAGCCGGGGCCGCTCGCCCAGCCGCAACCCCATCCGCAGCAGGGCCAGGGTCGCCCCCGGCCCGCCCCGCCCGCCCCGTCCGCCTCTGGGCCAGGCACAGAACTCGTCCGCCCAGGCCGCCGCGAACTGAGGCCCCCGCAGGGCTTCCGGGTCCTCGGCCGAGAAGGCCTGCGCCACCGCCCCGTTCGGAAACACCAGCCGCTTCCGCGACGGTTCGAACACCGGCCGCACCCCGCACCATTTCGGATCGTTCCACCGCGCCAGCGAGGCGATCCCCGACACCCCCTCGACCATCACCTCGCGCACGTCGTGCAGACTGCCCCCGATCAGCGCCAGCCGCCCCCCGGCCCCCAGCCTCTCCGCCTGATCCGCCAACCACACCGCCCCCGCCAGCGTCTTCCCCGCCCCTCGTCCCCCCAGAAACAGCCACGTCGTCCAGTCCCCCGCCGGCGCCCTCTGCGCGTCGCGCAGCACAGGCTCGCACTTCTCCTCCCCCTCTTGGGGGAGGGGGACCGCCGAAGGCGGTGGAGGGGGCAACGCCCCACGCTCTTTCAACCGCCTTATCCCCCGCGCGCTCTGCGTCAGCGCCAGAAAGTCCGGCAGCCGCCCCTCGTCCGCCGCCCGCCGCGCGCTTTCCAGCGCCCGCGCCTCGGACCCCTCCAGGTCCAGAGGATCAAAGGCGAACCCCCGCGCCACCACGGGATCGGGCGCGGGCGTGATCGGCGGCGGCTGCGACCAGCGATAGACCGCCCCCGGCCGGTCCTTCTTGCGATAGCCCCGGTTCCGCGCCTGCCAGGCCACGGCCTCCACGCTGACCCCGTGCTCGTCCGCCAGTTCGCTCGCGACCTCCCCGGCCACATAGCGTTCCAAGAGCGCGATCCACACCGGGTCCTCCAGCTTCGATCGCCCCGGCCGTCCTGTCCCCATGGAGGCATTCTATGGCACCCCGCATACAGGGCGCGTTCAGCCCCGCCCTGGCGACCCCACCCCCTGAAATCAAAGCGTAATTCCGCCCCATCGCGGACAACCCGGACGCTCCGAACGGACACACCAATCCTCCCCCATCGGGGGAGGGGGACCGCCGAAGGCGGTGGAGGGGGCCAGGGCCCCCGGGTCTTCAGGTGAAAGCGCCTCGTCCGCCCTGCGAAGGCGTTGTCATCCGTGCCGAAGCGCCTTTGTCATCCCCGCGAAAGCGGGGACGCATCCAGGTCGAGCGCGGCACCGGCCTCCAGCCCGAGACGGTGTGGGGGTGGGCGCTGAAGCCGGCGAGGCACCCGGCGGGGGTGTGAAGGGGACGATTCGCATGAAGCTATATCGTCCTTTTAAAGGGCGTCCCGATGCTCTTCGACGGAGCAGTTACCGTCGCCGACGTCGGAACCGCTCCAGCCGAAGGCGAACCAGTTGACCCCAACGAGCGCATCATTTGTCGAGCTTCGACGGCTGAGGCGTATTCTTTCGTATTTGGAACACGCAATCGCTGGGAGTCGAGGTCGGTCAAGTAATCAACGAAGCGGCGCCGAAGGGATATGAAAGAGGCGGACGTTGCAGTTGTGCGATCATCTCTAATAGCGTTGAAAACGGTCCGACTGTTCAAACCCGTTGCCATTGCCATTTGCTCCAAATAAACATCCGAAGTCCGCACCAGATCGATATGCGCTAATCCACTTTCCGTAATTGCAACCCTGTTGCCAAGTACGAGCTGCTCCACATTGGGGTCCAACGCTTCAATCAATCCGCGGTCGGCAAGTCGCTGACAAATCAAGAGTGTCTGGTCAGGATGCGCCCCTGCTGGCTCAAAAAATGCGGACAACTCGCCGATAGTCCAATGCCTGGAGTCCACGCTATCCAGACGCGAATTCGCCAACCGGGCCTTCAGTGTGTGAATTATATAGAGCGCCAATAGTGGAGATGAGGGCCACGATGGATCTGTCCAAAAAAGATTGTAGACAAATTCATTCTCCCGTGGAGAGTACCTATCGTTCTCACCCTTTATTATTGCACGATGTATTCTAAGTATTTCCCCTCGTCCGGGAGAAATCCCAAACGATCCCCTTAAAACGTCATCAATCTTAATTTCTGGAGACAGAAATATTCTCTCTGCTATTTTTAGCATTCGCCGAATGTCAAAATTCGCGAGCCTGCCTATCAAGCCTGACACAAAGTCGTTTGATACGAATATCCTCTCCACTGCTTGGGCAAACTTATCAATACTCTCCAGTTTAACGCGGAAACCTCGCATGGAGAAATACTCTTTGGCCATTGCGGGATCGGCGTTAAGTTTCAATTTGACGTAATCGATCCTCTTCTGAAGTATTTGTTTTGCCTCCGGAACGGGAAGGTAGAAGCTCTTCGCTTCATAACTTTGCAGGGCACCCGATTTTGATAGGCGCCAAACAGTTCGATCTGTGATCGGAACGATATTAAGAGCAACAGTTACAAGCGAAAGAGAGTTGGCAAGCTGGAAGATCGAATCTTGAACATTTGCGGGAAACTGGTCAGCATTATCGAATATTATTATAGGTAGTTTCTTATCAGACTTTACGGCTTTATTTAATAGCGCGTGAACATAGCGCTCAGGGGTCGTCTCACGGATGGTCTCTATCGTCTCGCCAAACTTGATGCGGAAAGCGTCTGGGTCCTTCGCGTAGAGGGGCGCAAGCGGGCCGTTTTTCAGCCGATTATAGTCGGACCAAAATACACCCCTGAGCTCGTCGAATGTCGGAGACTCACCTGAACCGATCAGAACATCTAACCGGTCCCGTATTTGGCGAATGGCCCATCCGGGTACTTGGTCCTTGTCGCTCTCCGGGACAGCCTCAAGAGGGATTCTGAGCACTAAGCACTGCTTCGAGAGCCAAGCCGGTATCACGTCGGCAAAAAACCGGGTCAAAAATGTAGATTTTCCAGAGCCTTTATTGCCAATCAGCAAAATTCGCTCGGAACGCATCATATTGACTGATCTCTCGATTTCGTCCGTTAATGCCGTGCTGTTACCCGTGTCGATGGTCTCAATGCCATTGAGCAGCTTCTGTGCAATTTTTTGAAGCTCGATGTCCGCCTTTCTGCTTTCAGAACTTTCAACAAAACACGCCTTAATCATCTCAGGATCTGAGTCTGAAGTGATATTGGAGAAAAACTGGGCAAACAGAAGGGAAGCGTCCTCAGACAACGTATTTCTAGGGAGCATCCTCGCCTCGTCAGGAGGCGAAACGACTATCTGTTCTTCCTCGAAAGCTGCCCGAATACCTTCAGCTCTGTTAAGTTGGACTAGGTTTAGACGGTCTTTCATCCCCGAAGGACTTAAGAGGTCATGGAAGCGGGGGAACTCATTCGCGATAGAGGCAAGGGATGGAAAAAGTATTCCCTTGCCGTCTCCTATTTCTAGGCCATCCCTACGATTAGTCTGAAAGAAGAGCCAAGTCCTTCCATCGGTCACGCACGCGGTGGAAACACTTTTAATAGACGCGTATCCGGCAGCTTGCCTAATGGGGTCCGTAATGTGTTTCAGTACGCTTCCCGATAACACCAAAGCAGCTACTTTTGTGGATGCCGTTCCTAACGTGAGCTTACCGACCCGTTTCGCCTCGATTATCGACACCGCCCGGCCATCTATCGTACGAAGCGTGTAATCTACAAATCCGTCTTTGACGGACTCCTCCGTGTCGATGCTGTCGTTTGGCCATTCGAGCACCTCCATCAGTATTCGATCGAGAATTTTGAACCGCGTGTCGGCCTCGTTAAGGGGCTTATCTAAGAGCCGCTGGAGTTCGGGCATCAACGCAACGAACCGTCGTTGCGCATCATCAATGTCTAAAGACAACGCATGCTCCCAAAAAACTGGCCACGCTTAGAACGATAGTATGTAGCCAATCGATCTCTGGCCCTAGAGCCATTCTAGTGCGCCTCATCCCAGTTCTTCGCCGCCCGGGCCTCCACCACCAGCGGCACCGATAGCGCCACCGCCGGTTCCGCCGCCCCCTCCATGATCCGCCGGATCAGCGGAATCGCCGCCTCGACCTCCGCTTCCGGCGCTTCGAAGACCAGTTCGTCGTGGACCTGGAGCAGCATGGTCGTTTCCAGACCCGCGGCCTCCAGCGCGCCCGGCATGCGGATCATGGCCCGGCGGATGATGTCGGCGGCGGCGCCCTGGATCGGGGCGTTGATGGCGGCGCGTTCGCCGAACTGGCGCTCGGCCCCCGACTTCGAATGGATGGCCGGGATGTGGATCTTGCGGCCGAAGACGGTGGAGACGAAGCCACTGGCGCGGACCTCGGCGCGGGTGGCGTCCATATAGGTGCGGATGCCGGGGAAGCGTTCGAAATAGGTCTTGATATAGGCCCCGGCCTCGCCCTGATCGATGCCCAGCTGGTTGGCCAGGCCAAAGGCACTGATGCCATAGACGATGCCGAAATTGATGGCCTTGGCGCGGCGGCGCGTCTCGGGGTCCATGTCGGCGACGGGGACGCCGAACATCTCTGAGGCCGTGGCCGTGTGGATGTCGATCCCCGCCCTGAAGGCGCGTTTCAGCTCGGGGATGTCGCCGATGTGGGCCAGAAGGCGCAGCTCGATCTGGGAATAGTCGGCTGAAATCAGGACGTGGCCGTCCCGGGCGATGAAGGCCTGACGGATCTGGCGTCCTGTTTCCGTGCGGATCGGGATATTCTGCAGATTGGGGTCGGAGGAGGCGAGGCGGCCGGTGGTGGCGGCGGCGAGCTGATAGCTGGTGTGGACGCGGTCGGTCTCGGGGTCCATGGCCGATACAAGCGCGTCTGTATAGGTACCCTTCAGCTTGGACAGCTGGCGCCAGTCCAGCAGGACGCGGGGCAGGGCGTGGGTTTCGGCGAGGGATTCCAGGGTGGCGGCGCCGGTCTCCCACTGGCCGCTGGCGGTCTTCTTGCCGCCGGGCAGGTTCAGCTCTCCGAACAGGATCTCGCCGATCTGGCGCGGCGAGCCGACGTTGAACGGGCGGCCGGCGATCTCCTGGGCCTGCTGTTCCAGTTCGGCCATGCGCAGGCCGAACTCCGACGACAGGCGGCGCAGGCGGGCGGGGTCGACGCGGATGCCCCTCAGCTCCATGTCGGCCAGGACCGCGGGCATGCCGCGCTCCAGCGTCTCATAGACGGTGGTCAGGTGCCCGGCGGCGAGCCGGGGCTTGAGGATGCGCCACAGCCGCAGGGTCACGTCGGCGTCCTCGGCGGCGTAGGCGGTCGCGGGTTTCAGCTCGACGTGTTTGAACGACTTCTGGGCCTTGCCGGTGCCGGCGACCGACTTGAACGGGATGGGCTCGTGGCCCAGGTGCAGGCGGCTCAGCTCGTCCATGCCGTGGCCGTGCAGCCCGCCTTCGAGGACGTAGGACATCAGCATGGTGTCGTCGATCGGGGCGACGCGGATGCCCCGGCGGGCCATGACGGCCAGGTCGTATTTGCCGTTCTGGACGACCTTCAGGACGCCCGGGTCCTCCAGCAGGGTCTTGAGGCGCAGGAGGACCGTGGGCTTGTCCAGCTGGTCCAGCGGCGCGCGGGCCTCGGTCGCCTGGCCGAAGTCCAGACCGCCACTGCCCTCCACCGGCGGATGCTCGTGCGTCAGCGGCACATAGCAGGCGTCGTTGGGCCCGATGGCGAGCGAGACCCCGCACAGCCCCGCATGGGTCGCCGACAGGGCGTCGGTCTCGGTATCGAACCCCACGACCCCCGCCTCGGTCGCCCGGGCGATGAAGGCGTCCAGATCGGCGAGGTCGCGGATGCAGAGATAGGCGTCGTGATCGACGCTCTGTGGCTCGACGTCCGCCGACACCGTCTGGGGGGCGTAGCGGGGGGAGATGACGGGGGCGGACAGGGGCGGGGCGGGGCGGGCGGGCGCGAAGGCCGAGCCGTCGTGGCTCTCCAGCCTGCCGTCGCCGACCCGGCGCAGCAGCGAGCGGAACTCCATCGTCTCGAGGAAGTCGGCCAGGGTTTGCGGGTCGGGGTCGCGGACCCTGAAGTCGTCGATCGGCTCGGGCGCGGGGGCGTCGCAGGTCAGGCGGACCAGCTGGCGGCTCAGCAGGATCTGGTCCCGGAAGGCGATCAGGGTCTCGCGGCGTTTGGGTTGTTTGATCTCGTGGGCCCGGTCCAGCAGGGTGTCCAGGTCGCCGTATTCGTCCAGCAACTGGGCGGCGGTCTTGGGGCCGATGCCGGGGGCGCCGGGGACATTGTCGACGCTGTCGCCGATCAGGGCCTGCAGGTCGATCATCTTGTCGGGGGTGACGCCGAACTTCTCCATGACGGCGTCCTCGGCCAGGCGGCGGTCCTTCATCGGGTCCCACATGACGACCGAGGGGCCGATCAGCTGCATCAGGTCCTTGTCGGAGGAGACGATCACGCATTCGCCGCCGGCGTCCCGGACCTTGCAGGCATAGGTGGCGATCAGGTCGTCGGCCTCGTAGCCCGGCAGCTCCACGCAATGCACCCCGAACGCCCGCGTGGCGTCCCGCACCAGCGGAAACTGCGGCACCAGATCCTCGGGCGGCGCCGACCGGTTGGCCTTGTACTGGTCGTACAGATCGTTCCGGAACGTCTTCTCCGAATGGTCGAAGATCGCCGCCAGATGCGTCGGCCCGTCCGCCCCCTTCATGTCCTTCAGCAGCTTCCACAGCATGTTGCAGTAGCCCTGCACCGCCCCGACCGGCAGACCATCGGACTTGCGCGTCAGGGGCGGCAGGGCGTGGTAGGCGCGAAAGATGTAGGCTGAGGCGTCGATCAGCCACAGCCGGACGGCGGGCCCGTCCTGGGTCAGCGGTCGATCGGTCTGCGGGGCATCGGCGGCGTCAGGGGCGAGGTTGGCATCGGACATGAAGGGGACCATAGGCGGCCCGGTCCAGCCCGTCACGATGCGAAACCATCAGAGGCGGGAGGCTTGATCGTCGGTCCGCAAAGGTGTCCGGTCGCCGGCTGTCTGTGCCGCTGCCGTCGTCGGCCGGCCCCTCCACCGCGTCGCCTTCGGGCGTTGAGGCACTACCAGGTGCCCGTGTTCGGCATCGACAACCAGGGCTCGGCTGGCGGCAGGGCCGGGCCTTCCTGCAGCAGCTCGATCGAAATGCCGTCCGGCGAGCGCACGAAGGCCATGTTGCCGTCGCGGGGCGGGCGGTTGATGACCACGCCCGAGTCCATCAGGTGTTGGCAGGTCGCATAGATGTCGTCGACCCGGTAGGCGAGATGGCCGAAATTCCGGCCACCCGTGTAGACCTCGGGGTCCCAGTTGTAGGTCAGCTCGACCTCCGGCGACCGTTCGGCGGTCGAGCGTTCCTTGTCCCGTGGCGCGGCCAGGAAGACGAGGGTGAACCGGCCCTTCTCGTTCTCCAGGCGTCGAACTTCTTCCAGACCCAGCTGGGTCGTCCAGAAGTGCAGGGAGGCTTCCAGGTCGGCGACGCGGACCATGGTATGCAGGTAGCGCATAGGGAAACACCCGGTGGCGAGGGGGAAGAGACGCCGCCCTTCTAGTCGGAAATCGTCAGCTTCCAAAGGGGCCAGAACGGTCCTATGCATCACGCCGTTCAATGTCCGGGTGCGAACCATCCGCGACGGCGATCGCCGATCAGGGGGATCGGCGGACTTCCACAGGATTGACAGCCGACATGGGCTCTCTCACTCGGGCGAACGCCGCTCGCAGCGCCGTCAAGGGCGCAGGCACCGCAAGGCCGAACACCACCAAGGGCCAGAACGTCGGCGACGTCAGCCTGGGCGAACGGCTGAAGTATGGTTTCGACAAGTCCATGGCTGGCGGCCCGGTCGCCCTGGTGGGCTGGCTCAGCCTGGTGACCCTGGTCGTCATTCTGTTTGCCGCAACCATCCTGGCGATCAGCCGGATGGGTCCGGACGGCGGCTTCAACTTCTTCGAGGCGGCGTGGCAATCGCTGATGCGGACCATGGACGCCGGCACCATGGGTGGCGACACGGGATGGCCGTTCCGCTTTCTGACCCTGTTCGTGACGCTGATGGGCATTCTGGTCTTTTCGGCCCTGATTTCGATCATTTCGGCCGGGCTGGACGCCAAGATCGAGGAGGCCCGCAAGGGGCGCTCGCGCGTGCTGGAGAGCGACCACACCATCATTCTGAACTGGTCGGCCTCGATCTTCGACATCATCTCCGAACTGGTCATCGCCAACGAAAGCCGGAAGAATCCGCGCATCGTCATCATGGCCAGCAAGGACAAGGTCGAGATGGAGGACGAGATCGCCGACAAGGTCGAGGATCTCAAGAACACCCAGATCATCTGCCGCTCGGGCGACCCGACCGACCTTTTCGACCTCTCGATCGTCAATCCGCAGGCCTGCCGCTCGATCATCGTCGTGTCGCCCGAGGGAGTCGACGATCCCGACAGCCAGGTCATCAAGACGGTCCTGGCCCTGACCAACGACCCCAAGCGCCGCGAGGAACGCTATCTGATCGCCGCCGAATTGCGCGACGCCAAAAACGCCGAGGTGGCTCGCATCGTCGGGGGCGACGAGGTGCAACTGGTGCTTGCCGACGATCTGATCTCCCGCATCGTGGTCCAGTCCAGCCGTCAGGCCGGCCTGTCGGCCGTCTATTCCGAACTGCTCGATTTCGACGGCTGTGAAATCTACACGACCGAGCTTCAGGACCTGGTCGGGATCACCTATGGTGACGCGGTCATGGGCTATGAGGATTCGGCCCTGATCGGCCTGCGCTATGCCGACGGCACGGTGAAGATGAACCCTCCGATGGACATGGTCATTCCCGAGGGTGCCCGCGCCATCATCATCGCCGAGGACGACGCATCCATCAGACTGACCCCGCTGCCTGCGGACGCAGTCGATGCCTCGGCCATTCGCCGACCCAAGGCCGTGCGTCGCAAGGCCGAGCGCACCCTGGTCATCGGCTGGAACCGGCGTGGGCCGATGATCGCCTATGAACTGTCCAAATACGTGCGGCCGGGCTCCGTCCTGACCGTGGCGGGCGATACGCCGGGCTTCGAGGAGGAAATTCTCTCGATGCCGCTGGGATCGAAGAACATGAAGGTCGAGGCGAAACGGATCGATACCAGCCACTCGGCCTCGATCGAGGCGCTGGACCCGGTGTCCTATGACTCCATCATGGTGCTGGGCTATTCCGACACCATGGAGGCCCAGTCGGCCGACACCCGCACCCTGATCACCCTGCTGCATCTGCGGAAACTGTCCGAGCGCCTTGGCACACACATCAGCGTCGTCTCGGAGATGATCGACATCCGTAACCGTGAACTGGCCGAGGTCACCCGCGCTGACGATTTCGTCGTGTCCAACAAACTGGTCAGCCTGATGCTGGCCCAGGCATCGGAGAACGAATACCTGTCGTCCATCTTCGACGACCTGCTGGATGAGGACGGCTCGGAAATCTACATGCGGCCGGTCGGCGACTACGTGGACCTGTCCGGCCCCGTTAGCTTCTATACCATCGCCGAGGCGGCCCGGCAGCGTGGCGAGACCGTGATCGGCTACCGCAGGAAGCGCGAGAGCGAAGACGACGATGACCGCAACATGGGCGGCGTCGTGGTCAATCCGAACAAGTCCGAGAGCATCGAATATCTGCCCGAGGACCGCGTGATCGTCCTGGCCGAGGACTGATTTGGGCTTATCCAGGCGGCGGGGATCGTGCGACACCCCGCCGCTTGGCACCGGCGTGATCCTCTGGCATTGAGACTTGTTCTCAAAAGGAGACGCCGATGCCCCTTCTGATGTGCCCCAACGATAATGCCCAGATGCAGACGCTGGATCGCAACGGCGTGCAGTTCGACATGTGCCCGACCTGTCGCGGGGTCTGGCTGGACCGTGGCGAGCTCGAAAAACTGATGGAGGGCGCGCCCGCTGCCGCGGCACCGCAGGCCTATGCCCCGCAGAGCCAGCCCTGGGGCCAGACGCAGCAGCCCTATCGCGAACAACCCCGCTATCGCGATGACGACGACCGTCACTACAAAAAGAAAAAGCGCGACAGTATCTTCGACATCTTCGACTGAGGCGGGCTGGCGCCTCTCGCGGCTCAGACCGCGAGATTCCGCGCCTCGGGCGGTGGCAGTGAGATCATGCCGCCAGGCCGGCTGCCTGCATCAGGGTCTTCAACGGAGCCAGGGCTTCCGGCGCCGCGCTGAGAGCGGCACGGGCGTCCGGAGCCCGAAACATCCTGATCGCTTCGGCCTTGGCGCGCTCGGTAGCTGGGCCCAGGGGGGCGGTTTCGCCTGCAGCGAGCCTCAGCAGCGCAGCGAGTTTCTGATGGATCGGTGCCGGCGCTCGCGCCAACAGAGCTGTCAGTTTGGCCTCGGCTTCGATCACGCCGCCAAGGGCCCCTATCGCGCCAGCGATCTGTTCGGCATCACCCTGTATCAGGGCCGCTGACTGAACGGAGCGCTGGAGCTGGGCCAGGACCTGGAGCTTGCGCGCCGGGGTCGGACCGGGTCCGCGCATCTCGGTCTCGAACCGAAGCGAGGTCACGCAGGCGACCAGCCAGCGCGCGGCGGCCCGCTTGTTCGTCGATCCCGTGACGTTCTCGCACAGGCGGGTCAGCTGTTCGGCCTCGCACAGGACGGTATCGCAGGACGCGACATAGGCCTGGACGAAATCAGCCGTGACCAGGCTCCTGGACCGCTCGATGAAGGCCGTCTGGACGTCCTCCAGCATCAGCAGTCGCCCTGCCGTCGCGGTCAGCGACATGGCCAGGGTCCGCAGGATGTCGATTTCGCCGGTGGCATCGGACGGCCGCAGCCGTCGGGGTCCCCGAAGTTCGCGGAGGACCATTCGCGCCAGGGACGCCGCCAGGGTGGGATACTCACCGGCGTCCAGCCGCTGGCCAAGCCTGACCGCCGCCCCGTCCACGGCGGGCACCAGCAGGGCCATGCGCGGATCGTGGGCGATCAGGGCCTCGATCTCGCGCGGCGCGACCATTCGGACCACAGCGGCCAGGCTCCCGCCCTGGTCCAGGGCGGGGCCGAGGATTTCGGCCAGATTGCTGCGCGCGCCCAGAAGCTCGACCAGGATCTGCTCAATGGCGCTCATGACCAGGGCGCGGGGCGCGCCGTCCATCGGTGCGCTTTCCGCCAGATTCATCAGCCGGTCCAGCCGCGCCCGTGCGCCTCTGGCACCCACCAGCGCCCCCGAGATGACGCCGCCCATGACGAAGGCCCGATCCGGCGTGCCCGCCAGTCTGTGGGCCACGTCGGCCAGCGACCGGTCCGTCAGGTCGACAAAGGTGCCCTTGCGCCCGGCCGTCACTACCTGCGCCATCGCCTGTTCGGTCAGGTGCTGATAGTGCCGGATCAGGTCGTGTGCCGGCTGGCCCGTGGCCTGGCTTTCGGGGATGGCGACTTTCTGGATGGCATGCTGGACCTCGACACCCGAGGCTTCCAGCCGCTCGACCAGGTCGGGCCGATGCAGCAGTTCGAATGGCGTGACGCCATGGCGCATCAGCCAGTCTTCCAGAACCCGACCCAGCAGTTCGCGGGCACGGGGCGTATAGAGGTGGGCCGGAGCCATGCAATTGGGCTGGCTCGGAGCGTCGACGACCTTTTTCGTGGGAAGCTCGGGCTCGCCACGGGTCAGGACGGCAACGCTCTGGAACTCCTTGGTGTCAGGATCCATCGTCTCCTTGGTCACCCGAACGGCTACAGCTTCCTTGTCTCTCAGGATCTGCTCGGCGGTCTCGATGGCCTGATGGCGGTTTTCGGTCGCCTGAATCAAGGCCCAGGGCGATGGAACCGTCTTGCGGATATAGAGCTCGTAGTGGACGGGTCCGGCCATGGTCTCGCTTCGACGTTAAGCGCCGACCCTAGCCACAAAGGGTTTAAGGTCCGGTTTCGCGAACGAAATCTGGTCAGCAACGATGTGTGGCCGTAAAGTCACCGCGTTCGCAGGCGAACGGTTACGCTTGCCGCGCGTTCAGACGCATCCGACACCGGTCGGGCCCGTTCTGAACGGGAACTGACGAGGAGACCGAATTGGCCAACATCACTCTGGTGGACGACGACGAGAATATCGTCGCATCCGTGTCGCTGGCGCTGGAAAGCCACGGCCACAAGGTGGTCGCCTATCACGACGGTGCCACGGGGCTGGAAGCGTTGGAGGCGTCGCCGCCCGACCTGGCCATCCTGGACGTCAAGATGCCTCGCATGGACGGCATGGAGGTGCTGCGCCGCCTGCGCCAGACCAGCCAGATTCCCGTCATCATGCTGACCTCGAAGGACGAGGAGATCGACGAGATCCTCGGCTTCAACCTCGGGGCCGACGACTATATGCACAAGCCGTTCAGCCAGCGGCTGCTCATCGAGCGGGTGAAGGCCCTGCTGCGCCGCTCGGGCGGCGACGGCGGCGAGCCGGAACCGTCGGCGGAGATTTCGGGCAAGGCGATCCGTCGCGGCAAGCTGCTGATGGACCCCGCCCGTCACGAGAGCACCTGGGACGGACGGCCGGTCAAGCTGACGGTGACGGAGTTCCTGCTGCTTCAGGCCCTGGCCCAGCGGCCCGGTTTCGTGAAGAGCCGCGACAATCTGATGGACGCCGCCTACGACGATCAGGTCTATGTCGACGACCGCACGATCGACAGCCACGTCAAGCGGATGCGCAAGAAGTTCCGGGTCGTCGATCCCGAGTTCGATGCGATCGAGACCCTTTATGGCGTCGGTTATCGCTACCGCGAAAGCTGACAGTCTGGACGGGGCGGACGAGGCCCCGCTGCGCCGACGCCTGATCCGCTTCGGCGGGTCGCGGCTCGGCGGGCTGATCCTCGCGCTCAATCTGCTCAGCCTGCTGATCCTGTTCGGGGGGGCGCTGGCGCTGAACGAGTGGAATCGGGGGCTGGTGCAGGCCCGTCAGGAAAGCCTGATGGTCCAGGCCGAGTTGCTGTCGAACGTGCTGGGCCAGCTCGGCATTACCGAAGGGGAGCCTGAACCGACGCTGGACCCGATCCAGGCCAGTCGCTGGCTGCGCGACAACTTCATCCCCAGCGGTCAGAGGGCGCGGCTGTACGACAGCTACGGGCTGCTGGTGTCCGACAGTTTCGCGGTATCGGACAAGATTCCCGGAGAACCCTTGCCGCCCGCCCTTCCGGCGGGCTCTCCGGTTCGGGAAAAGGCCGATCCCGCGCGTGAACAGGCGAACCTGACCCGAGCGAACACGGCCCTCGGCCAGGAGATCGAAGCCGCCCTGGCGGGCGACCCCCAGGCGACCGTCCGTCGATCCGAGAATGGTGACCGTGTGGTGTCGGTGTCGCTGCCCGTGCGCCATGTGCAGCAGGTTTTGGGCGTGCTGACACTGGAAGCGGGCGATGTCGACCAGATTCTGGACGCCCAGCGCAAGGCGCTGGTGCCGTTCGCGCTCGTGGCCCTGGCCGTGAACCTTCTGGCCAGTCTGCTGCTGCATCTGTTCGTCGCCCGGCCGGTCAAGCGCCTGTCGGCGGCGGCGGACCAGGTCCGGCTGCAGCGCGCGCGGGCCATCTCCCTGCCCGATCTTGAGGATCGTCGCGACGAGATCGGCGATCTGGCCCGGTCGCTGGAATCGATGACCGAGACCCTGTCTGCCCGGATGGACGCGATCGAACGGTTCGCCGCCGATGTCGCGCACGAGATCAAGAATCCGCTGACCTCGATCCGCTCGGCCCTGGAGACCCTGGATCTGGTCAAGGACAAGGACCAGCGCGACCGCCTGACCCGGGTGCTCCAACAGGACGTAAAGCGGCTGGACCGGCTGATCACCGACATCTCCAACGCCTCGCGACTGGATGCCGAACTGTCGCGGGACCGCCCGCGCCCGGTCGACCTCGCGGGCCTGCTCACCGACATCGTGGGCGTCTACGAGACCACCGGAAAGCCGGGCGAGGCCCCCGTCCTTCTGGACATCGCGCCGGACGGCCCCGCCCGCGTCATGGGACGCGATGGCCCGCTGGGACAGGTGTTCCGCAATCTGATCGACAACGCCCGGTCCTTCAGCCCGCCCGGCCGCCCGGTCCGGGTCACGATGCGCCGCGACGACGCCGATCCGGACCGCCTTCTGGCCATCCGCGTCGAGGACGACGGTCCGGGCATCCCGACAGAGAACCTCGAGACGGTGTTCGAACGCTTCTATACGTCGCGGCCGCGCGGTACGGCTTTCGGGTCCAATTCGGGCCTCGGCCTGTCGATCGTGCGGCAGATCGTCGAGGCCCACGGCGGGCACGTGGTCGCCAGCAACCGTGCCGGCCCGGACGGCGCGCGCCTGGGGGCCATCTTCGAGGTCACCCTGCCGGTGGCGGGTCGCCGGGGGTGACGCCGACCGGCCGCCACCCGCCCCTGCATGCGACGGCGATCACGACCTTCGTCGGGGGCCGATGGCGGGGGGCGTTGCTTATGGGGAGCCCGGGCAGCGGCAAGAGCGACCTGGCGCTGCGCCTGGTTGCCCGTGGCTGGCGACTGGTCGGAGACGACTACGTTCACGTCTGGGCCTCGGGGGGGCGGCTCTTCGCTGCGCCGGTGGAAACCATCGCCGGCCAGATCGAGGCGCGCGGACTGGGCATCCTCGACCTGCAGCATCGGCCCGCGAGCCGGATATCCCTGCGTGTGGATTGCGTCCGGGAGACTGTGGAACGCCTTCCCGAGCCGCAGACGACCGCCATCGCAGGCGTGGCTGTCGCGCAGATGGCGCTCGACATCCGGCCGGCCTCGGCGGTGGAAACCCTGTCCCTCGCCATCAGTCGGCTTTGACCCGGCGCGGGATTCCTTTATCTAGGCCCGCTTGCGGATCGGACCGGGGGCCGCCGATGCAGTGTGAACGGGATGTTTCGCAGTTGAACGCCTTCAGGATGGGGTCGGCATGATCGGCCTGGTGATCGTTACGCACGGCGGACTGGCGTCCGAGTTCCTGTCCGCGATGGAGCATGTCGTCGGCCCGCAGCGCGGGGTCGCGGCCATCTGCATCGGGCCGGACGACGACATGGAGCGCCGCCGTCGCGACATCGTCGATGCCGCGGCTGCCGTGGACGACGGCTCTGGCGTCATCCTGTTGACCGATATGTTCGGAGGCACGCCGTCGAACCTGGCCATATCGGTGATGGAACAGACCCATGCCGAGGTCATCGCCGGTCTGAATCTGCCCATGCTGATCAAACTGGCCAGCGTGCGCACGCGCGAGAGTCTGGAGACCTGCGTCGCCCATGCCCAGGACGCGGGCCGCAAATACATCTCCGTGGCGTCCTGGGTCCTCGCGGGCGAGAAATAGGCGTGGGCCAGAGCGTTCCGACCGCGCGGACCACCGCCAATATCTGCAACACCCGGGGCCTGCATGCGCGGGCGTCGGCCAAGTTCGTCAAACTGGCCTCAAGCTTCGAATCGGAAATCCGGGTGACGCGCGACGGCACGACCGTGGACGCCCGCTCGATCATGGGCCTTCTGATGCTGGGGGCCGGGAACGGCTGTTCGATCGAGGTGAGCGCCGAAGGCCCGGATGCCGAGGCGGCCATCGAGGCCTTGGGCGATCTGGTCGCCCGCCGCTTCGACGAGGAAATCTAGGCTCTCTGACGGCTATCGATCGGGTCACGACCGGTCGGCAGGGGCCTGTCTGGTACCGATGTGGGCCTGACCGCGGTCTGCGGCCAGCCGGACCTGTCGATCCCGCTCCAGAGCCCCCGTCCGCTGTTCCGCGGTCCGGCTGTCGTGACATCGGTCGCAGCAGACGCCCTCCATAAACCGGGGCGATGCCCGTCCGGTCTCGCTGACCGGCATGCGACAACCCCGGCACAGGCTGTGCGTTCCCCGCTCCAGCCCATGGCCGACCGCGACCCGCTCGTCGAAGACGAAGCATTCGCCCTGCCACAGGCTTTCGCTTTCGGGCACCGTCTCCAGATAGCGCAGGATTCCGCCCTGCAGGTGGTGTACGTCCGCGACCCCTTGCGCCTTCAGCCAGGCGGTCGCCTTCTCGCAGCGGATTCCGCCGGTACAGTACATGGCGACCCTGGGCGGAACGGGTCGGTCCAGCAGGGCGCGACCCTCGCGCGCGAACCAGTCGGGAAAATCGCGGAACGTGCGCGTATTGGGCTGTACCGCGCCGACGAAGGCCCCGACGTCGGCCTCATAGGCGTTGCGGGTGTCGATGACGACCGTATCCGGGTCCGCGATCAGGGCATTCCAGTCCTCCGCCGCCACATAGGTCCCGGCGTCCAGCACGGGATCGATACCCGGCTGGCCCATGGTCACGATCTCGGGCTTCACGCGGACTTTCAGACGGTGAAAGGGCGGGGTCGCAGCGTGACTGTACTTGACCTCCAGATCGGCAAACCCCGGCCTGGCGCGCAGGCCCTGGATGACGCGATCAACCGCGTTCACGGGTCCGGCGATGGTTCCGTTGACGCCCTCGTGCGCGACGAGCAGCGTGCCGCGCACCCGGTCGCCGCAAAGGGTCTCCAGCCAGGCGCGCAAGGCTCCGGGATCGGCCACGGGTGCGAACCGGTAGAGGGCGGCCACGCGGATCGACTGTTCTGTCATCGAAGCCCCTTCCTGCCTGCCCTGCGAAGCGCACCAGCGCGAGGCAGGGTGGTGGAGCCGAGGGGAGTCGAACCCCTGACCTCGTCATTGCGAACGACGCGCTCTACCAACTGAGCTACGGCCCCGTTACCGGGTGAAGGCGAGGGCGGGACATAGGCGGCGCGACCGGGGAGTGTCAACGGGCCGCTGGCCCCGGGCCTCAGATCGCTTGGCCTTTGGCCGTCCCGCAGCTAGGAAGCGGACACAGACGTTTTGGAGACGATCGTGGGCATCGGCGGCGGCATTGCAGGATTCATCTATTTCATCGTCGATCAGCTGTTTTTCCTGCTCTGGCTCGCCATCATTGTTTCGGCGATTCTCAGCTGGTTGTTCGCTTTCGACGTAATCAACTATCGCAACCGGTTCGTCGGACAGCTGGCCAGTTTCCTGGATTCCGTCGTGACGCCGGTGCTGGCCCCCCTGCGTCGGGTCATTCCTCCGCTGGGAGGCGTGGACATCACGCCCATCATCGCCCTGCTCATCATTTCAGGCATCCGGACCTACCTCCTGCCTCCGTTCGGCAACGCCCTGGCGGTGATTTTCGCCGGTGGCGTATAGACACGCCCTGACCCCGTATGCCGCATTGCGGCATTCCAGCCTTGCGCCGCGTCGATAGGCTCTTAAGGTGCCGACGACCGGGCGAAACGCCGTTGCCGACCACGACTTCATGACTTCCTCGATCAAGACAGTGGCCATCATCGGCGCAGGCCAGATGGGAGCCGGGATCGCCCAGGCCGTCGCGCTGGGCGGTTACCGCGTCAGCCTTTTCGACGTGGAGGCCGCCCGCCTGCCGGCCGCGATCGGCGCGATCGGCGCGAGCCTGGCCCGCCAGGTCGCGCGGACAACCCTTACCCAGGCCCAGGCTGACGAGGCCCTGGCCGCGATCGCGGGCATCAGCACCCTGGCCGAGGTCGGCAAGGCCGATCTGGTCATCGAGGCGGCGGTCGAGGACGAGGCGATCAAGAAGGCGGTCTTCGCTGATCTGGTCCCCTATCTAGGGCCCGACACCCTGCTGGCCTCCAACACATCCTCTATCTCGATCACCCGGCTGGCCTCAGCGACGGACCGGCCGGACCGGTTCATCGGTCTGCACTTCATGAAGCCCGCACCGGTGATGAAGTTGGTGGAGATCATCCGCGGCATCGCCACCTCGGCCACCACCTATGACGCCGCCGTCGCCTTCGCCGAGAGCCTGGGCAAGACCACCACCAATGCCGAGGACTTTCCGGCCTTCATCGTCAACCGCATCCTGGTGCCGATGATCAACGAGGCCATCTATGTGCTGTACGAAGGCGTCGGCAACGTCGCCTCGATCGACAAGGCGCTGAAGCTGGGGGCCAACCATCCGATGGGCCCGTTGGCCCTGGCGGACTTCATGGGACTGGATGTCGTCCTTGCGATCATGAACGTGCTGTACGAAGGCCTGGCGGACAGCAAATACCGGCCCTGTCCTCTGCTGGTGAAATACGTCGAGGCCGGCTGGCTGGGGCGCAAGTCCGGGCGCGGCTTCTATGACTATTCCGGCGACGTTCCGGTCCCCACGCGCTGATGGTCCGGTTCGACACACCGTCCAGCTTTCCCGGCCAGACCGCCGTCATCTGGCGTCGGACGCGCCCGGCCATCGCCCTGGCGATCCTTGCCGGCGTGCTGTGGCCACCCTTCATCCTGACGTTTCTGGTCTGGCCGCCACAGAACTGGCTGCCGGGTCGCGACTTCGATTTCCGCCTGCTGGCCGTGTTGATCGGTCTGGTCGGCGTGCCGCTGGGTCTGTGGCTGATCGCGCGGGAGCGTCGGCGGACCGGTCGTCCGGCCACGCGGCTGGGGATCGTCTGGCGGTTCATGCTGTACGGCGGGCTGCTGGCTGCTTCGCTGCAGGTCGTGCTGGCGCTGACCATGACCGTCCTGGGCTGGTTCGGATCGGCCAATCCGCTGGAGGCCGTCGGTTCGACCGAGACGGTACTGCTGATTTACGGCGTGGGCGGACTGCCCGTCGCCATCCTGGTCGGCGTCAGCTATGCCCTGTGGGCGGGGTTGTGCGCCGCCTACCTTGCCTTCACGCCCGCGCCGGAAATGGTCCGCGACCGTCTGGGCGTCATGAGACAGGCCCCGCGCCTCTGATCCCACCCGGGCGAATACGGTTTACGACGTCATGTTCCACGGCAAGGTGGCGACGTCATTTCGGGGGAACTGAACCATGTCCATGCCAGCCGAGGCGCTGAAAACCCCGACGTCCGGGCGCCTGACGCCCGTGACGCCGAAGGATCGCATCGTCCAGCTCGACATGCTGCGCGGCTGGGCGATCCTGGGGATCCTGGCCGTCAATGCCATGGCCTTCGCCTGGCCCATGGAGGCGGAAATGGCGACGGGCGATCCGTTCGGCCATACCGGTGGCGACGCATGGGGTCAGTGGGCGGTCGATGTCTTCTTCCAGGACAAGTTCCGCACTCTGTTCACCATGCTTTTCGGCGTGTCCGTGTTCCTTGTGGGAGGCGAGCGGCAAGACCGTGATCGGGGGCGTCTGCTGCGCCGCCGCCTGTTCTGGCTGGCGGTGTTCGGCCTGATCCACGGTGTGGCGATCTGGTACGGCGATATCCTGCTGCATTACGCCTCCTGCGGGCTGGTCATGCTTCTGGTCCGGTCCTGGAGCCCGGGACGACTGCTTTGGGCGGGTGGATCGATCTCGGCCGTCTGGATGCTCTTCGCGACGGCGGCTCCCCTTCTGCTGGGTGCCCTCGGTCCGGAACTCTCCGCCAAGGTGGCGGCCGGCTCCCCGGAGGTCACGATGGAGCAGATCAACGCCGCCGTCGCAGCCTATCAGGTCGGCGGCATGGCGCCCTGGATCGAGAACCTGAAGGCATGGGCCACCCTGGCCGTGATGAGCCTGTTCCTGATCCCGGTGTCGGTACCGCTGATGATGGTTGGCCTCGGTCTGTTCAAGAGCGGCTTCCTGACTGGCCGGGCGCCGGTCGCGCTCTACATCCTGTTCGTCGGCATCGCCGCGGCGATCCTGGCTGTCGACGGCTGGGCCAGCGCACCGGGCAGGATGCCCGCGAGCCTGCCGATCAACGGGCTGGACGATGCGGCCGGGGGTTTGGCGCCGCTGATCACGATCGGTTACATCTCCATGTTGCTGCTGCTCAGCCGTGTCGGGCTCAGAGTCTTCACGGACCGGCTCGTGCCGGTGGGCCGGATGGCCTTCACCAACTATCTGACGCAGTCCCTTGTCATGGCCAGCGTCTTCTACCTGCCCTGGGGCCCCGAATGGATGGGCACCCTGGGGCCTGCGGGCCTGTGGCCGATCGTGATCGCCATCTGGGCGCTGCAGTTGATCTGGTCCCCCTTGTGGCTGTCGGCTTTCCAGTTGGGGCCGCTGGAATGGGTCTGGCGATGCCTGACCTACGGGCGGCTGGTGACGATCCGCAAATAGGGGCCGGGAAAGAGGTCTGCGGCCGCGCGACCCTCGACCCTCGACCCTTCACGCTCTAGAAGCCCGGCCATGACCGACGCCGCGCCGCTCCCTGCCCGCCCCGAAGCCCGAAGCCCGCGTGGCTTCGCCGATCGCCGCGGGCCGGGCCTGATCGCCGAGCGCCGCATCGTCCAGCGGGTGTCGGAGGTCTATGAGCGCTGGGGCTTTGAGCCGCTCGACACGGGCGCGTTCGAATATGCCGATGCGCTGGGCAAGTTCCTGCCCGACGCCGACCGTCCGAATGAGGGGGTGTTCGCTCTCCAGGACGACGACGATCAATGGATGGCGCTGCGCTACGATCTGACCGCGCCGCTCGCCCGGTTCGCGGCGCAGAATTGGGAGACCCTGCCCAAGCCCTTCCGTCGCTATGCGTTCGGGTCCGTATGGCGCAACGAAAAGCCGGGGCCGGGGCGCTTTCGCGAATTCACCCAGTGCGACGCCGACACCGTCGGCTCCGACCGTCCCGAGGCCGATGCCGAGATCATCGCCATGGCCTGCGAGGGTCTGCAGGCGGCCGGGCTCCCGCCGGGCCAGGCCGTGGTCCGGGTCTCGAACCGGAAGCTGTTCGATGGTCTGTTCGAGGCCGGCGGGGTCACCGATCCGGCCCAGCGCCTGACCGCGCTGCGGGCGATCGACAAGTTCGACCGTCTGGGCTGGTCGGGTGTTGCGGCGCTTCTGGGCGAGGGCCGTCTGGACGAGAGCGGCGACTACACCCGGGGTGCCAATCTGCCGCTCGGCGTGGCCACGACGATCGAGGCCTTCCTGGGGTCCGCCGGCGACGGACAGCGCACGCGGGCCGCGACGCTTGATGCCATCGCCCGCTCCGGCGGGCTGGGCGCGGCAGGCGAGGCCGCGCTGGAAGAACTGGCCGGGATCGACCGGGCGCTGGGCGCCATGCGGGTGAGCCAGGATGCCGTCCGCTTCGATCCGACCATCGTGCGCGGGCTGGAATACTATACCGGCGCGGTGTTCGAGGCGGAGCTGTTGCTGGATACCACCGACGACAAGGGACGGCCCGTGCGGTTCGGCTCGATCGGCGGCGGCGGGCGCTACGACGATCTGGTGGCGCGGTTCACGGGCGAGTCCACGCCGGCGACCGGCTTCTCGTTCGGGGTTTCGCGACTGGCCTCGGCGCTCCGGGCCGCCGGGCGAACCGACGGCGCGACCCGGGGGCCCGTCGTCGTCATCGTTTTCGGCCAGGACGATATGCAGGCCTATCTCGATGCGGTTTCGGAACTGCGCAACGCAGGGGTCGCGGCCGAACTCTATCTGGGTCGGGCGGGCATGAAGGCCCAGATGAAATACGCCGATCGACGCGGTTCACCGGCTGTCGTCATGCTCGGCGGAGACGAGATCGCGGCGGGTCAGGTGACGATCAAGGATCTGGACGCCGGTCGCCAGCTGGCCGCCGGTGTCGCCGACAACGACGTCTGGAAGGCCGAACGACCCGGCCAGATCACGGTTGCGCGGAACGCACTGGTCGCCACCATCCGCCGCATTATCGACGCTTCTTCGATAACCTGACCCTCGAGCACCGACTTATCGACGATAAGTCAGAAAACCGTCTCAAAAGCCGTGCGGTTTGATTGACTTGGCCCCGGCCGATCGGTCATTTGAACCCACTCGAACGGCGCGGTGCCGCAAGGCGCAGCCGCTGGACGAAGGCGTTTCGGGGAGGAAACGTCCGCTCCACAGAGAGCGAGAAAGCCCGCTGCGATGTATCCCCCGCAGCGGGCTTTTTCACGCCCTGATCCGAGGGCGTCTCCCGATCACGCGCGACAGAATTCTAGGATGTCAGCAGCCCCTGCTCGCTCAGCGCATCCGCCAGCTCGCCCGGACCGGTCCAGAGCCGCGTATATCCGGCCTCGCCCAGGCGTTTCAGCTCCGTGACCAGATCCGCGCGGGGGGAGGCCGCAAATCGCGCGTCGAACCCGGTTCCGTCGGCGCTGATCCGGACCATCGGACGGCCGGTCTCCAGCCGGTGCAGAAAGCCTTCGGACAGAACGCCCGCCTCGTCCTTCATCAGCCCCGTCTCGACCTGAAGGCCCGCCTGGCGCAGCCGCTCGGTGCCCCGGCCCGAGGCGAACGGAGAGGGATCGAGCGCGGCCACCACCACCCTTGCGATGCCCGCTTCGGCCAGGAACTGCGCGCAGGAGGCGCGGCCCGACGAGCGCGCGCCACAGGGTTCGAGCGTCACATAGGCCGTGGCCCCGGCCACGCCGACACCGGCCGCGGGCACGGCCTGCTCCTCGGCATGGGGGCGGCCGCCCGGGGCCGTCGCGGCCTCCGACAGGACGACGCCGTCCTTGACGATCACGCAGCCCACGGCGGGATTGGGCCAGGTCTCGCCCATGCGGGCCAGCGCCAGGTCGATGGCCCGGCGCATGTGGATCTGGTCGGCTGCGGCGTCGCTCACGCGGGGAGTCCCGGCAGTGCGGTCGCCCGGTCCGCGTCCAGATAGCGGGCAGCGGTCGGCTTCAGCGTGGAATCGAGGTCGATCTCCAGCGGATTGCCGGTCGGGATCTCGACGCCGACGATCTGGTCATCCGGGACCGCGAACAGGTGCTTGACGATGGCGCGCAGGCTGTTGCCGTGGGCTGCGATCAGCACGTCTTCGCCCGCCGCCAGCCGGGGCGCGATCGCCGAGTTCCAGTAGGGCAGAACACGGTCCAGGGTGGTCTTCAGGCTTTCGGTGTCCGGAATGGCCTGTCCGGCATAGCGGGGGTCGGTCGAGAAATCCCATTCGCTGCCGGCCTCGAGGGCCGGGGGCGGGATGTCATAGCTGCGCCGCCAGATCCGGACCTGATCCTCGCCGTGAAGGCGCGCGGTCTCGGCCTTGTCGAGCCCGGTCAGGCCGCCGTAGTGCCGTTCATTCAGCCGCCAGTCGGCGATGACGGGCACATCCGCCAGGCCCGCCGCCTGCAGCGCCAGCGCCCCGGTGCGTTTCGCCCGCGTCAGGACCGAGGTGAACATGACCGCCGGTCTGAATCCAGCCCGGGCGATCAGGGTGCCGCCGTGCCGCGCCTGGGCCTCGCCTTCCGCCGTCAGATCGACGTCGACCCAGCCGGTGAAGCGGTTCTCGAGGTTCCACTGGCTCTGGCCGTGACGCAACAGGATCAGTCGAGGCATGGGGCGCGGGCTCTCCGAAGGCGGCCCACCGGGGTAGGGCGCACGCCCGGCCCGGTCAAGCGGCGGAAGACGCCCCGCAGACCGCCGCCCGGATCAGGTCGATCGACAGCCCCTCTCCCTGCCAGACCTCCCCGAACGCCGTCCGGTAGTCGTTGGAATAGATGGCCAGCGCGACCTTCAGGTCCGGCAGCAGGAAGTTGCGCACCTGGACCCCGCCGATCTCGCCATAACGTTCGACCAGCCGGGTCGTGCCGATGCAGGCCCCGAGATCGGGCGAGTACGACCAGACGCTGAGCGCGACATAGCCTGAGGCCGGGTCGCCCGTCAGCATCGCGTCGAGCGATGCGGCCGAGATCAGCCGGCCCTCGATCAGGGCCATATCGATCGTCAGCATGTCGCCTATCGTGCCGTACAGGCCGCCGGCGGGCCCGAAGTCGGCAAGCCAGATACGGGGCTCGACCGAGCCATCCTCCATCGTCGCCTCGACCCGGGGCCCCTCGGGAAGGGTCAGCGTCAGGCCCAGCGGTGCGCCGATGCGGCTGTTGACCAGGTCGAGAAAGGGCTGGCCCGTGACCGCCTCCAGCACCTTGCCCACCACGATGGTGTCGCAGTTGTTGTAGAAGAAGCCGGACCCCGGCTCGGCCCTGGCCGCCCCGCAATACTGCAAGGGGTCGCCGGGCGGGCCGTCGGGCGTCTCCAGCTCCGCCGCCAGGCCCGAGCGGTGCGACAGAAGCTGCCGCAGGGTGATCCTGTCGGCGTTGGCCACGGTCGTGCCGGGCAGATAGGTCGCAACAGGCGCGTCCAGGCTGATCGTCCCGGCATCGATCTGCTGGAACACCAGGATCGCCGTGATCATTTTGGACACCGAGGCCCAGCGGACCGGCGTTGACGGATCGGCCGGATAGAGGCCGTCGGATCGGGCGATGGACGCGACCCCGGTCTGGCCGTCCCGCGACACGCCAAAGACGCCGGCATAGCCCTCGAACGCCTGCAGCCGCGCCTGCATGGCCGCCAGCCCTTCGGCCGCCGTCTGCGCCCGGGCACCCGCCGCGCCGAGCGACAGGGCCAGCGCCAGGCCCGCGATCTTCAAAACCTTCATGCCCCGCATCCCCTCGAACCGCCCGGTGTCATCGCAGCCATACCACCGGTCGCGCGTTGTTGTCCGCCCCCCGGGCTGCGGCTATACCGCGCCCGTCGACCCAGCCCCTCGCCCAAGGACGCCCCATGCAGAAGCCCCGCCAGGACCTGGTCCCGAACACCTTCGCGTACGAGACCACCGCCCTGGTGAAGCCGACGGGGTTCCGCGAATACGACGCCCGCTGGATCCTGGAGAAGGAGATCAACCTCCTGGGCATCCAGGCCCTGGGCCTGGCGCTGGCGACCTATGTCCACGAGACCGGGGTCCAGCCGCGCATCGTCGTCGGTCATGACTTCCGGTCCTATTCGATCAGCGTCAAACAGGCGCTGATCCTGGGCCTTCTGGAAGGCGGGATGGAGGTGCTGGACATCGGTCTGGCCCTGTCGCCCATGGCCTATTTCGGCCAGTTCGCCCTGAACGCCCCCTGCGTGGCCATGGTCACGGCCAGCCACAACGAGAACGGCTGGACCGGGGTCAAGATGGGCACCAACCCGCCCGTCACCTTCGGCCCCGAGGAGATCGGCCGGCTGAAGCAGATCGTTCTCGAGGGCACCGGCGTCGCCCGGCCCGGCGGGCGTCTGGAGCGGGTCGAGAATTTCCGCGAACGCTACCTCCAGGAGGTCGTCGGATCGATCCGGCTGACCCGTCCGCTGAAGGTCGTTTGCGCCTGCGGCAACGGCACGGCCGGGGCCTTCGCGCCCGAGGCCCTGCGCCGGATGGGGGCCGAGGTGATCGAGATGGACACCGACCTCGACTGGACCTTCCCGAAATACAATCCGAACCCGGAAGACCACGCCATGCTGGTGCAGATGGCCGAGCGGGTCCGCGAGACGGGCGCCGACCTCGCTCTGGGCTTCGACGGCGACGGCGATCGCTGCGGGGTGGTCGACGACACCGGCGAGGAGATCTTCGCCGACAAGATCGGCCTCTTGCTGGCCCGCGACCTGTCGGCCCTGCACCCCAATGCCACCTTCGTCGTCGATGTGAAATCGACGGGCCTGTACAAGACCGACGCGGTGCTGGCCGCCAACGGCGCGACCACCGTCTACTGGAAGACCGGCCACTCCTACATCAAGCGCAAGACCGCCGAGCTGGGGGCGCTGGCCGGGTTCGAGAAGTCGGGCCACTTCTTCCTGGCGAACCCGATCGGGCGGGGATACGACGACGGCCTGGTCGCCGCCGCCGCCGTCCTGCAAATGCTGGACAGGAACCCCGGCAAGACCCTGTTCGCGCTGAAGTCGTCCCTGCCGGACGCCTGGACCAGCCTGACCATGTCGCCCCACTGCGACGACGAGATCAAATACGACGTCCTGGCCAAAATCGTCGCCGAATACGAAAAACTGGGGGCCGAAGGCGGCTCGATCCTGGGGCGCAAGATCGTCGAGGTCATCACCGTCAACGGCGCGCGGGTCCATCTGGACGACGGGTCGTGGGTTCTGGTGCGGGCCTCTTCCAACAAGCCGGAACTGGTCGTGGTCGTCGAATCCATGCGGTCCGCCGACGACATGCGCGCCCTGTTCCGCGAGGAGGTCAAACCCCGGCTGGCGGCCCACCCCGAGGTCGGGGCCTACAACCAGGAAATCTGAGAACCCCTCCGTCTGCTCGCAAGGGCTCGCATCCACCTCCCCATCCCTGCGGGACGGGGAGGAGACAGCCGTCTGCGCTCCCTGGCCGTTCGGCCGGGAGAGGCGGGGAAGCGGCGGAGCCAGGGCGATCTCGCCCGGGACCGTGGCGGACGCCGTCGCCGACGGCCGCCTGTAAAAGAGTTTCGGCGTGGTCGCCGTGGCTCCGCTCGACCGGTTTTCGCAAGCGTTCGGGGGCAGGATGTCTTGTGTCGGGAACGCCGGGGACCTTTCCCGGCGTCTCGGTTCTTCCCGATTCGTCCTTCTCCGACTCTCAGCCCACGACAGGCGACGACGCCCAGTGCGCCGCCGGACCCGGGGTTTCGCCCCGGCAACCCTGCGATCGACCCCGCCGCGCGTCCGGGTCCTGGGCCCAGGACGCCTTCCCCGTGCGACGGGACGGCAAGATCATAGACGGGTTTCCGATGCGGGCGGGTTCGAGGGGATGTTAAACCGGACGGGTGTTGAAATCGCAGGGCTTCTCGAAGCGAGCGCGGACAGTTCGGGTGGGCGAAGCGGACATTCCGTCCTCTCCCGTTCCGAGTTCAATCCGTCCGATGCGATCAGGTCTGAGGCGCGGCGGCGGCGCGGATGGCGGCGATGACCTCGTGGCTGCGGTTCTCGATCTGGCGGTTGGGAAAGCGGAGGACGCGAAAGCCCTGCGCTGCCAACCAGTCGTCGCGGGCGGCGTCCGCCTCCGGGTCGTCATGCTGCGGCCCGTCGGCCTCGACGATCAGCCGATGCCGGAAACAGACGAAGTCGACGATGTAGCGGCCGATGACCTTTTGCCGCCGGAACTTCAGCCCTTCGAGGCGGCGGTCCCGCAGCAGGGCCCACATCCGCCGCTCGTACAGCACCGGCGCGCGGCGCATCGCCTTCGCCCGCGACTGCAACCATTCGTTCGTTGGCTTCATGAGAACAAAGATAGAACAATGTTCGCTGGAAGTCGAATCAGCTGCCCTTCTCCCCTTGCGGGAGAAGGTGGCCGAGCGCAGCGAGGTCGGATGAGGGGTCACTCAGACGTCGAACCTGCGTCCTCCGCCGGATCCCTCACCAGCCCCTCCCGTGCGCCCCCTCATCCGTCAGCCTTCGGCTGCCACCCGTCGTCGGATCGCGCTGCGCTCCTCCTCCACCCGCAAGGGGAGAAGGGCGAGGGGTGCCGACCCCGACGCCTGGACGATGGTCCAGGAAAAGACCGACGGCTGCATCAAGGTCGTCATCAACCCCTAGCCGGGGACATCCGGCGGCGAGAAGACCGGAGGCCCCCGTGGAGACGCGGGGGTCGTCGTGTGTGTTGAGTGTGGAGGGCTGCGTCAAAACAGCCGAGTGTAGAGCTGGTCACGAGGTCGGGCTACAACCCGTACTTCCTTTTTAGCGTTGCAACAGAGAAAATTCTTACCTCAATATTTGCCTTGCTCATCATCTGAAACTTACGCAAGTGTTTCGCCAACAACGGCGTGACAACGTCATCCGCAACGACAAATACTGCGACTAGGAGGGGGGTCCCATCATAGGCCATCAGATTGATTTTTTCTAGAGAGGCAAATACTTCTCTTACGCGGCGCGCCAAATCTCCTAGCCGCCGTATTACCTTTACCTCTACGAAAGCGGTTCCGGACTTCGTTTCCAGAATTCCATCAACTACGGTCAGGCCGCCTCCAACAGCAGGCACCTGAAGATGTCGTCGAACCGCTGCGTCAAATTCCTTCTGGAGTTCCTGAAACGCTAAACCTTCCGCTAAATACAGATCGGCTATCGAATTTGATGCCGGCGGAGCGCTCACCGTTTCAGTGGGTCTTTCTGAGATTTCAACTGCGGTATCAATATCTGAGCCAGTCACCGCTGCAGTCGCTTCGCCTAGAGAGTCATCTTGGCTATCGATCGTTTCACTGCTTTGCAGTCTCGCCCCGAGGTCATCAGAGGCCGCTTGATTGCCATGGAATGCGTCGTCGGATCGGTAGTCTCCGGGGGCGTAAAGTTTCTTGTGATGATTACGAACTAACCAAGCAAAGACGACGAGTACAGCTACAGGAAACAAGACTATGAACCACACCATAATGGTCTGGTTGATTTTCTCTAGTCCAGATACTGTAGAGCCAAGCAGGAGTGCGCATATCCCGTAGATCAGGGCGATAAATATCGCGATCACCTCCAGCGGGTTTTTCGGCGACCATTTTGGCATGCCTGACATTCTATCTTTCGTCCCTTGGCGACCTTCCTTTCGGGCACCAAGATAGGTAGGATTGTCAAGCAGCTTGGGCTCAGTGGGCCGAGCTCGACAACCTTGCCGGAAGGAGCAGCGCTTGGCCTATTCGTTTGAAATCTATCGCGATAAGGCTGGAGAGTTCCGCGTGAGGTTTAAGTACAATAGTGAAACGTTATTCGCGACCGAGGGGTACTCCACCCGAGAGGGTGCCAAGAGAGCGATTGAAACCCTCAGAAAGCATGTTTCCGACGCCAGCGTTGCGGACCGCAGCGTATAGCGGCCCGGTGGTTCGCCCATCCCGCGACTGCCCCCGAAATACCGGATCACAAGCGGTGCAAGCCCTAATGCACCCGCGCCTTCCCGATCTCCAGCCCCTCCGCCCCCGCTGACACGGCGATCACCGAGCCGTCCTCCAACTCCCCGGCCAGCAGCTTCTTCGCCATCGGATCGACGAGGTCCTTCTGGATCACCCGCTTGAGCGGGCGCGCCCCATAGACCGGGTCGTAGCCCTTGTCCGCCAGCCAGGCGAGGGCGCTGTCGTCGATGGACAGGGTCAGGCGGCGGTCGGCCATCAGCTTTTCCAGACGGGCCAGCTGGATGCGGACGATGCCGGCCATCTGGTCGCGGCCGAGGCGGCGGAACAGGATGATCTCGTCGATGCGGTTCAGGAACTCCGGGCGGAAATGGGCGCGGACCGCCTCCATGACGTAGGGGCGCACGGCCTCCACGTCGTCGCCTTCGTTCTGGTTGGCCAGGGCGTCGGAGCCGAGGTTGGAGGTCATGATCAGTAATGTGTTCTTGAAGTCGACGACGCGACCCTGACCGTCGGTCAGGCGGCCGTCGTCCAGCACCTGCAGCAGCACATTGAAGACGTCGGGGTGGGCCTTTTCGACCTCGTCGAACAGGACGACCTGATAGGGGCGGCGGCGCACCGCCTCGGTCAGGGCCCCGCCCTCGTCATAGCCGACATAGCCCGGAGGGGCGCCGATCAGGCGGGAGACGCTGTGCTTCTCCATGTATTCCGACATGTCCATGCGGGTGATGGCGGTCTCGTCGTCGAACAGGAAGGCGGCCAGGGCCTTGGTCAGCTCGGTCTTGCCGACGCCGGTGGGGCCGAGGAACAGGAAGCTGCCCAGCGGGCGGTTGGGGTCGTTCAGGCCGGCGCGGGCCCGGCGGACGGCGTCGGCGACGGCCTCCAGCGCGGCGTCCTGACCCACGACGCGGCCGCGGAGCGCATCCTCCATCGACAGCAGCTTCTCGCGTTCGCCCTCCAGCATCTTGTCGACCGGAACCCCGGTCCAGCGGGAGACGACGGCGGCGATCTGTTCGGCGTCGACGACCTCGGGCGTCAGCGGGCCGCCGCCTGAGTTCTCGTCGGCCTCGGCCTGGGCGAGTTGCTTCTCGATCTGGGGGATCTGGCCATAGGCGATCTCGGACGCCCGGCCGAGGTCGCCGTTCCTCTGGGCCGCGGCCAGTTCGGCGCGGAGGCGATCCAGGGTCTCGCGGAGCTGGGCACCCTGTCCGACCTTGTCCTTCTCGGCCTTCCAGCGGGTGGTCAGGGCGTCGGATTCGACCTGCAGGTCGCTGATTTCATCGTCGAGTTTCTCAAGGCGCAGTTTCGAGGCGGCGTCGGTCTCCTTCTTCAGGGCCTCGCGCTCGATCTTCAGCTGGACCAGACGGCGGTCGATCTCGTCCAGCGATTCCGGCTTGGAATCGACGGCCATGCGCACGCGCGACCCGGCCTCGTCGATCAGGTCGATCGCCTTGTCGGGCAGGAAGCGGTCGGTGATGTAGCGGTTGGACAGGGTGGCGGCGGCGACGATGGCGCTGTCGCTGATGCGGACGCCGTGGTGGACCTCATACTTCTCCTTCAGGCCGCGCAGGATGGAGACGGTGTCCTCCACGCTCGGCTCGTCGATGAAGACCGACTGGAAGCGGCGGGCCAGGGCGGCGTCCTTCTCGATGTATTTGCGGTATTCATCCAGGGTCGTGGCCCCGACGCAGTGCAGCTCGCCGCGCGCCAGGGCGGGCTTCAGCAGATTGGAGGCGTCCATGGCGCCGTCGCCCTTTCCGGCCCCGACCAGGGTGTGCATCTCGTCGATGAACAGGATGATCTGGCCCTCGGCGGCCGTGACCTCGCCCAGCACGGCCTTCAGCCGCTCCTCGAACTCGCCGCGGTATTTGGCCCCGGCGATCAGGGCGCCCATGTCGAGCGCCATCACCGCCTTGTCCTTCAGGCTCTCGGGCACGTCGCCGTTGACGATGCGGAGCGCCAGCCCCTCGACGATGGCGGTCTTGCCGACGCCGGGCTCGCCGATCAGGACGGGGTTGTTCTTGGTACGGCGGGCCAGGACCTGGATGGTGCGGCGGATCTCCTCGTCGCGGCCGATGACGGGGTCGATCTTGCCGTCGCGGGCGGCCTGGGTCAGGTCGCGGGCATAGCGTTTCAGCGCCTCATAAGCGTCCTCGGCCCCGGCGGAGTCGGCGGTCTTGCCCTTCCTGATATCGGCGACGGCCGCATCCAGCCTGTCGGCGGTGACGCCGGCGGATTTCAGGGCCTCGCCGGCCGGGCCGCCCTCCCGCGCGATGGCGGCGAGGATCCGTTCGGTGGTGACGAAGGCGTCGCCGGCCTTCTTCGCGGCGGCCTCGGCATGGGCGAAGACCCGGGCGGTGGTGCCGTCCAGATAGAGCTGGCTGCTGGCGCTCTCGACCTGGGGGCGCTTCTTCAGCAGGGCCTCGGCGGCGTCGGTCGCTTTCGCGGGATCGCCGCCGGCCGAGGTGATCAGGGTGCGGGCCAGACCGTCGCGCTCCTCCAGCAGCACCTTCAGCAGGTGCTCGGGCGCGAACTGCTGGTGTTTGCGGGCGAGGGCCAGCGACTGGGCGGACTGGACCGCCTGTTTGGCGCGGTCGGAATAGAGGTCGAGGTTCATCTGCATCCCCATGAAGGCGGAAGGGTTTCAGGCGCCCTCACACGAAGCGACGCCCTGGTCTGAAAGACAGGTGGTCGCGGGCGGGGGGGCGCACAAGGGGGCGGATGGCGCTAGGGTCCCGTCATGCCCCACGCCCTCTGGCCCGTCGATCCGTCCGTGATCCTGCCGTTTCTGGTCGCCGTGTCGCTGATCGAGCTGACACCGGGGCCGAACATGGGCTGGCTGGCCCTGGTGGCCGCGGGGCGGGGGCGGACGGCCGGGCTGGCGGCCGTGGTGGGCATCACCCTGGGCCTGGCCGTCTGGATGCTGGCCTCGGCCTTCGGCCTGACGCGGGTGCTGCTGGTCTGGCCGCTGGCGTTTCAGGTCATGCGTTGGGCGGGGGTGGCCTTCCTGCTGTGGCTGGCCTGGGACGCCTGGCGCGGCGGCGGGGCCGGGGCGGACCGGACGGATGACGGAGGGACGCGGCAGGCGCTGTTCCTGCGGGGACTGACCGGCAATCTGCTGAATCCCAAGGCGGCGGTCTTCTACGTCGCCCTGTTGCCGACCTTCATCCGGCCCGACCACGGCCCGGCGCTGACCCAGGCCCTGATTCTGGGAACCCTGCATCTGGCCGTCGCCGTGATCGTGCACGCCTCTATCGTGATGGGGGCCGCGCGGGTTGCGGGGATGGTCGGCGGCCAGGCCCGGGGCGGCCGGGCGCGGGGAGCGATGGCGCTGGGGGTCGCTGCCGTGGCGGTCTGGATGGCGTGGGAAACGCGCGGCTGAACCGGATCAGTAGATCCAGAAGACCTCGTCGTCTTCGGTCCAGCCGACCACCACATGGCCGGTCTCATCGTCGTCGCCGACCCAGCGATAGCGGACCATCTGGCCGCCGGGCACGGGCCAGCGCTCGACGGGGGCGAAGACGTGGCCGGCCTTGACGCCCCAGGACGGCGCGGTGTCTCCGCCCGAGGCGATGACCTCGGAGGCCAGCAGGCTGTCGGGCAGGTCGGCATCGGCCCGGCGAAAGGCGCGGCGCAGGAGGGCCGTGCGGTCGTCCTCGTCCAGCAGGGGCTGGGTCGTCCAGGTCGAGCCCGGGGCCAGGGCCTCGGCCATGGCCAGACACAGATCCTCCAGCGGCGGCTCGCCGTCGCCGTCGGTGTTGGAGACCGCCAGCACCTGGACGCCCGAGCCCGCGAACGCCATGCGCTGGGACGCGAAGCCGGGCACCGAGCCGGTATGGTGCTGGCAGGCCTCGCCGCGGCAGCGCTCGAGGAAGACGCCCGCGCCATAGGGGGCCTCGCGGCCGGTCCGCAGGCGGCCGGGCTGATAGGCCAGGGCCCGGGTTGCGGCGTCCAGCAGGGTCGAGGCGGCCAGGGCCTGACACCAGGGGGCCCAGTCCAGGGCGCTGAACAGCACGCCCCCGTCGGCGGCGCGGCTCATCGCGTCATCCATCCGGTCGGCCCTGGCGAGGGCGTCGCCGTCGAGGGTATAGCCTTGGGCGCGGGCGGGAATGTCGCTCGCGGTGGCATCGGGGCGGGCGAAGGGCAGCCGGGCGGGGGCGAAGACGTGCTGGCGGACGTAGTCGGCATAGCGCATCCCCGACACGGCCTCGATCAGCCAGCCGAGGACGAAATAGTTGGTGTTGGAATAGGCCCAGGCCTCGCCCGGCTCGAAGTCGCGCCCCTCGGCGACGGCGTCGAAGATCATCTGCCGGGTGACCGGCGCGGACCAGTCCTCGATCTGATCCAGATAGTCCGGCAGGCCCGACGTCTGGTGCAGCAGGTTGGCGACCGGCGTCCGCGACAGAACCCCGGGCAGGCCCGTGACGTGGTCGCCCAGACGGTCGGTCAGGGCGATCCGGCCGTCCTGCACCAGCTGGAGCACAGCGACCCCGGTGACGAACTTTCCGTTCGATCCGATGTGGAACAGGGTTTCCGACGTCACGGGCCGCCGGGGAGAGCGTCGCGCGTCGCCCCAGGTGTAGACGCCGGCCAGTGCGCCGTGACGCGCGGCCACCACCATGCCGCCGACGCTGCCGGACTCCTCGATGAGGGCCTCGAGCGTCCCGGCGAGGCCGTCGGGGAGGGCGGGCGGCGCGCCGGTCGACGCGCTCACCTGTGGCTCGGACCCCGCCGCCTCGCCGCAGCCGCCCAGACCCAGGGCGACCAGAGCCGCCCCGATCAGTTCACGTCGGTCCATCATGTCTTCCCCCAGGTTGGCGCGAAGGGAGCCCGCATCGTCGGGCCGGTCAAGCCGACGGGTCCTGACAGCCGAACCGGATGACGGGGTGACAGGGCGGGCCCGCGCGCGATAGCGTCGCCGTCTGACCCCCCGGAGACCGCCCATGTCGCTTTCGCTGACCCGCCGTTCGGCCCTGATGTCCGCCAGCCTGGCGGCCATGGTCACGCCCGCCGTCGGATGGGCGCAAACCCGCGCGAACGACGCAGGCGCGCTGGCGGATCAGGTCGAGGCCTTCGTGACCGCCTGCCTGGCCGCCTGGCCGGACCAGCCCGCGCTCGGCATCGCGGTGGTCAAGGACGGGCAGGCCGTGCTGGCCAAGGGGTATGGGGTCAAGGTTCAGGGACAGGCAGCATCCGCCGACGAACACACCCTGTTCGCCATTGCGTCGAACACCAAGAACGTCACCGCCGCCTGTCTGGCCATGCTGGTCGACGAGGGCAGGGTGAAGTGGGACGAACCGGTCAGGACCTATCTGCCCGGCTTCACCCTGTCGGACCCCTATATCGGTGAACACATCACGGTGCGCGACACGCTCAGCCACCGGGCGGGCTTCGGCCTGGGGGCCGGGGACCTGCTGTTCTGGCCCAATACGGACCGGACGCGGGCCGAGGTCGTGGCCCAGGCCGCCTTCGTGCCGATCGAGGACGGCTTCCGGGCGCGCTACCATTACTGCAACCTGATGTTCGTGATCGCCGGCGCGGTGCTGGAGGCGGTGTCGGGCATGGCGTGGGAGGATTTCGTTCAGACGCGGGTGCTGGACCGGGTCGGCATGGCCGACACCGTGCCCCTGGCGCGGCTGGCCGATCCGGCGAAATCGGCCCTGCCCCACGCCCGCGTCGGCCCGCCCCTGCGGTATCAGGGCGCGATGACGCAGATCGCCGACAGCATCGCCGAGGTCTGGAACTGGGACAATGCGGCGGCGGCAGGCGGCATCTGCACCACCCCGACCGACTGGGCGAAATGGATGGCGGTGCGGCTGAACCTCGGCCTCCTGCCGGACGGCACGCGGCTGTTCTCGGAGGACACGGCGCGCGAGATGTGGCGGCCCAACATCATTGTCTCGGGCAGCGAGGGGCCGACGGCCGCCCTGCCCGGCCGGGCCATCGCCTCGACCTATGCGATGGGCTTCCAGGTCCAGGACTATCGCGGCGAGCGGTTGATCAGCCATGGCGGGGGCTCGCCCGGCGGGATCTCGGCGACGGTGCTGATTCCGGGCCGCAATGCGGGCTTCTGCGTCTTCTCCAATGCCGAGGAGAGTTTCCTGCTGCGGACCCTGCGCAGCGGTCTCGCCGACATCGTCATGGGCAAGACGGGCTTCGACTGGATCGCGGATTCGAAGAAGCTGGAGGCCGACGGCACCGCCAGGTCCCTGGCGGCGGCGGTCGAGATCGATGCGAAACAGGCGGCGGGGGCCAGGCCGTCCCTGCCCCTGTCGGCCTATGTCGGCACCTGGCGCGATCCCTGGTACGGCGACATCACGATCGAGGCGCGCGATGTGACCCTGTGGCTGAGCTTCACCCACACGCCGTCGCTGCAGGGGCCGCTGGAGCCCTATGACGGCGAGACGATGCGGACGCGGTTCCCGGACAAGCGCGAGGAAGACGCCTTCATCACCTTCGAGATCGAGGACGGTCGGCCGGTCCGCGCCACGGTCAAGGGCGTCAGCCCGGATATCGACTTCAGCTACGACTACCAGGACCTGAAACTGACGAAGGTTTGAGCCATGAAGGGTTTTCTCGCTGCATGGTCGGGCCGTAGCTCACGCGGGGAATATTGGCTGAGCATCGGCGGCCTCGTCCTGCTCTATCTGTTCGTTCATGCCATCGCTGGACCGAGCGTCGCCTCGCTGGTGAGCTTGCCAGTCTGGCTTTTCACCGGCGTGCGCAGGCTTCACGACTTCGGCTCAACCGGATGGTGGGCCACAGCACCATTCGGATTGGGATTCGTCGGCGGATTCATGCGTGGCCTCGGTGTTCCTGTGCCCGTTTCACAGGAGGTCTACGGACTTTTGCTGGGCGGGTTCTCACTTCTGGTGATGATCGTGATCGGGGTCTGGCCGCCGATCGCGAAGACGGATCCCGCCCCGACATAGCGTCGTGCTACCGCCTCGGATCCAGCAGCACCCCCGACACCGTCGCCGCCAGCATCCGGGCCGCGAAGGGAAGGCGGGCCAGCTTGCCCAGGACATGGTCGCGGACCCAGGGCAGGGCGCGGCCGTCGGCCTGGTAGAAGGGGGTGAAGCCCATCGACAGGGCCTGATACAGGCGGACATGCCAGCGCCGCGCGGCGGCATAGGCCGAAAGCGCCTCTGTCAGGTCGGCGTGGGCGTCCAGCGCATCGGCCAGGGCCTGGGCGTCCAGCAGCCCCATGTTCACGCCCTGACCCAGCTGGGGGCTGGTCGAATGGGCCGCGTCGCCGACGACGGCCAGACGGTCGGCCACCGGCAGGGGCAGGGTGTGGTGGCCGTAGCGGGCGAGCGTCAGCTGATCCGGGTCGGTGATCGTGTCGAGGACCGGAGACACCTCGGGCCACAGGGCGCGGACCTCGGCCTTCCACGGCTCCAGACCGGCCGTCAGCCATGCGGAGTGATCGGCGTGCTTCAGGCTCCAGAAGAAGGTCGCCAGCCGGTCGGGGCCGTCCGGCCGGGTGCCGCAGGGCAGGACGCCGATCATGCGCGACGCCCCGCGATAGACCTGTTCCAGCGCGCCCTCGTCGAAGGGCGCGCCCGGCCAGGGAACCGTGGCCCACAGCGCGCCCCAGGGCAGTTCGGCGCGGCGTGAGCCTTGGGCGACGAGCAGGGCGTGGGCGATCGGCGAGCGCGCGCCCGAGGCATCGACGACCAGGTCGAAGGCCGGACCGACCCCGCCCCGGGCCATGGTCAGCCGCCCGTCGGACGCGGAGACGACCTCGGTGTCGGTCTGGAACGTGACTCCCTCGGCCCGGCAGGCGTCGTGCAGGATGTGAAAGATACTCGCGCGGTGGACGCCGAGGGCGTTGATGCCGTCGGGGCGAGGGGTCTTCAGGTCCGAATATCTGACGTCCAGCACGATCCGGCGACGGCGTGCCTCCCGCCCGAACACATGGTTCAGCGGTTGGCCGAGGGCGGTGATCCGCGACGTCAGACCCAGCCGGTCCAGCACATGAAGCCCGGTCGGCTGCAGCATGAAGCCCGCACCGACGGGGCGCGGGGCATCGAACCGTTCGTGGACGACGACGCGCCGTCCCTGACGTCTCAGCATCAGGGCGAGCGCCAGACCGGTCGGACCGGCACCGGCGATGGCGACGTCCGCGGGACCTTTCACGCTGGCCCGGGGCACGCTCAGGCCGGGACCAGTTCGATCAGGTCGAGATTGGATTCGCTCTGGGGCCAGGGGATGACCAGCCGCCAGCGCGCCTCGCCGATGCGTTCCAGCACCGCGATCAGATCGCGATCCGGCCGCTGGCCATAGGAATTGGCCGGCGGTTCGGCGGCCAGGGCCAGGGACCCCAGCATGACCATCTGCCGGTCGTCTTCGGGGAACAGCAGGCCGGACGGACGCTGCGATCCCGTGGTCTTGGAGAATTTCAGGCCCCGCGGCGTGGCCTCGATGCGGCAGGCGAACCAGTCGTAGACGACATAGCCCAGCCCCTGCTCTCCGCCCTGGGAGCCCAGCTTGACCGTCCGGCAGCGATACGCGCCCACGGGCGGGGTGACGCCCCGGCGAGCCGCGCCCGGATCGATCAGGTCGCCGAGCGAACGCAGGTCGCCCGAGCCGGTCTGGCGACGCGCCTGTTCCAGTGCCAGCTGCCAGGCCGCGTCCCGGCGGGCATAGCGGTCGCGGTCGGCCGAACGGACGATGCCGCGCCAGTCGCGCAGCGCCCCGCTGTTGACGCTGCCGGACGCCGTGGTGGCCGGCAGGGGGGGCGGCGGAGGAGGCGGTGGCGTGGCGGCGCAGGCGGCCAGGATCAGCGGCACCATCAGGCTGCAGAGACGGGAAGGACGCATGGACACTCCGGGGGGCGGCACCAACGTCGCGGACGGAGCCCCAGCGGGGCCGCCGCGTCAAGCGGGTCACGCGATGCGATCCTCCGCGCTTGCCCCTGTCGCGCTCCGGGCCTATCCCCTGACCATGCCGACAACGCCCCTGATCTGCCCGTCCATCCTGGCCTCGGACTTCGCCAAACTGGGCGCGGAGGTCGCCGCGATCGAGGCGGCGGGGGCCGACTGGGTCCATGTCGATGTGATGGACGGCCATTTCGTGCCCAATATCACCCTCGGCCCGGACGTGGTGAAGGCGCTGCGCCCCCACACCACCCTGCCGTTCGACGTCCACCTGATGGTCGCGCCGGTCGATCCGTGGCTGGAGGCCTATCGCGAGGCCGGGGCCGACATCCTGACCGTCCATCCCGAAAGCGGGCCGCACCTGCACCGGACGCTGGGCCGCATCCGCCAGCTGGGGGCGAAGGCCGGGGTGGTGCTGAACCCCGGGACGCCGCTGGACGTGCTGCAGGAGGTGATCGATCTGGTCGATCTGGTGCTGCTGATGTCGGTCAATCCGGGCTTCGGCGGTCAGTCCTTCATCGGTTCGACCCTGAAGAAGATCGAACGGACCCGGGCGATGCTGGATGCCGCCGGGTCGAAAGCGCACCTGCAGGTCGACGGCGGGGTGACGGCGGCCAATGCCGGGGCCTGTGTCGCCGCCGGGGCCGACGCCCTGGTGGCCGGGACCGCCGTGTTCAGGGGCGGGCCGGACGCCTATGCCGCCAACATCGCCGCGCTGAAGGCCGCATGAACCCGGTCAGGCCCCCTGCCGAGCGGGCCGCGTCGCCGGGCGTCGGCGAAGGCACCATCCCCGGCCTCAGGGGCGCGCCGATGCGCACGCCGGTGCGGACCTCGGGGGCCCAGACCGGCCCGACGCTGTGGCCCGCGATCGTCGGGCGCCTGCTGACGCGCCAGATGTGGATCGAGCTGTATGGCCTGCCCGGCTATGCCATGACGCTGGCGGCCGGAAAGGCCGTGGCCTTTGCCGCCACGCCGCGCGATTTTCGTCCGGCCGAGCCCGCCCTGGGCAAGGCGATCCTGGGCGGACGCTTCCATCTGGCGGGGACCAATCTGGACGCGGAGGCCCCGGCCGATCCGTTCAACCGGCCCAGTCCGTCCAGGGCCTTCGCCACCGACCTGCACGCCTTCGCCTGGCTGCCGTCGCTGATGCTGAACGAGGATCGCGGGGCGCGCGAGGCCGTGCGGCTGACCCTGATCTGGTCCGAGGCCTTCGCGCGCTGGTCGCCCTTCGCCTGGGACCCCCAGATTCTGGCGCGGCGGGCCTTCAACCTGGCCTGTGCGGCCCGGCGGATGGGGGCGGTGGCGTCCGAGGCCGACCGGCTGAGGCTGGCCGACGTTCTTGGCCGTCAGGCGCGTCAGTTGCTGCGACCGCCCGGCGGACAGGCGGGCAGGGCCGAACGGCTGGTCGCAGCCGCCCTGGCGGGCTGCGTTCTGGCGGGGCCGTCGGGGGCTCGCATCCGGCGCACGGCGCTGGCGCGGCTGACGGGGGCCCTGCGCGTCACCGTGTTCGGGGATGGCAGCCATGCCTCGCGCAGTCCCGAGGCCGGACTGGAGCTCTTGCTGGACCTCCTCAGCCTGAACGACGCCCTGTCGCAGCTGTCGGAGCCTGTGCCCGAGGCCATGGCCGGGGCGATCATGCGTCTGACCACGGCGCTGCGGCTGCAGACCCTGCCGGATGGGCGTCTGGCCGCCTTCCAGGGCGGCGGTGCCTCCACGCCGGCACGCGTCGCGGCGGCGCGCGCCCATGACGACCATGCCCAGGCGCCCGGAGGCGTGGCCGGAACCGTCGGCGGCCTGACGCGCATCCGCTCGCCACTGCTGACCATCGTCGCCGACGCGGGGTCGCCCGGAAAGGGGGCCTGGTCCGAGACTGCCTGCGCCCAGCCCCTGGCGCTGGAGATCGTCTGCGGCCGCGACCGGCTGATCACCGGCTGCGGCTGGACCCCCCGCGCGGCCGACCGGCAGGGCCTGCGGCTGGCCCCCGGCCATTCGACCCTGACCCTGGGCGAGCAGTCGTTCGCCGAACCCCTGGGGGGCTGGAAGGGCGAGCTTCTGGGGCCCCGCCTGTTCGGACGCCCCTACAACTGCAGCACCGAACAGCGCGACGGCGACGGGGCCGTATGGCTGGAGGTCGAGCACGACGCCTGGGCCGTCCAGTACGGACTGCTGCACCAGCGCCGCCTGTATCTGGACCAGAGGCTGGACGAGCTGCGGGCCGAGGAGCGGCTGCATCCGTCGCCCGATCACCGCGACATCGTGCGGGCCATCGCCGCCCCCTATGCGGTGCGGTTCCATCTGGAGCCGGGGGCGCAGGCGTCGCTGGCGCGCGACCGGCGCTCCATCCTGCTGCGCGGCCATTCGGGGCGGGGCTGGTGGTTCCGGACCGACGGACCGGACGTCGCCATCGAGCCTTCGGTCCATGTCGAGGACGGGCTGACGCGGCGGTCCCTGCAGGTCGTGGTGCGCGGATCGGCCCGGACGGATGCGGAAACCAAGATCCGCTGGAAGCTTTCGCCCGCCGGGGCCGCCGGCGATCCGGCCTGATGCGCGCGCCGCTGGCCCTTCGGACCCAGCGGGCCATCGCGCGCCAGGTGGTGGCCATGTTCAATGACCCGAGCCGGGGGGAGACGCCGATCGTGCGTCGCCCCGACGGGCTGTTCGGGCCGGAGTCCGTCGCCTGGCGGGTCCATGGCGACGTGGTCGGCATGCTGGTCGGCGGGGTCTCGGGCCTGCTGCTGCAGATGCTGCATCCCAAGGTGCTGGCGGGGGTCTGGGACCACTCCAACTTCCGCGCCGACATGCACGGGCGGCTCAGGCGAACCGCCCGCTTCATCGCCATGACCACCTATGGCGGGCCGGAAGAGGCGACCCGGGCCATCGAGCGGGTGCGGACCATCCACAGCCATCTGGGCGGGACCCTGCCGTCGGGCGAGGCCTATCGCGTCTCCGATCCCGAGCTGCTGGCCTGGGTCCATGTGACGGAGTGCTGGAGCTTCCTGCACGGCTGGATCCGCTACGGCGAGCCGGACATGTCGGCGGCCGATCAGGACCGGTATTTCGTCGAGATGGCGACCATGGGGGCCATGCTGGGGGCCGATCCCCTGCCTCGCAGCAAGCTTGAGGCGCGCCGCCTGATCGACCGGATGCGGCCGCAGCTGCGCGTCGACGACCGCACCCGCGAGGTGGCCCGTCTGGTGCTGAGCCAGCCCCCGTCCAGCCCGGCCACCGCCCCGATCCAGACCATGACGCTGCAGGCGGGGGTCGAGCTGCTGCCCGTCTGGGCGCGGCGGATGCACGGCCTGTCGGCCCCGGTCCTGACGCGGCCCCTGGTGCGCGCCGGGACAATGGGGCTGGCCAGGACCCTGCGCTGGACCTTCGCCGGGGTGCGGGCGGCGGATGCGCCATCTTCCTGAAGGCCTCGGGGTGACGCGGCGCGGCGACGGGTGCTAAGGGCCGCGCGTCCCACGCCTCTCCCGCCAGACCGCCCTCCCAGGACCGCCCCATGCCCGCCGCTCCCGATTTTCCGCCCGCGCCCGACGCCGTCAGACCCGTCCGCGCCCTGATTTCGCTCTCGGACAAGGCCGGGCTGGAGGACGTGGCCCGCGTCCTGCACGCGGCGGGGGTGGAACTGGTCTCGACTGGCGGCACCCGCGCGGCCATCGCGGGGTTCGGCCTGCCGGTGAAGGACGTGGCCGACCTGACCGGCTTCCCGGAGATGATGGACGGCCGGGTCAAGACCCTGCATCCGATCGTCCACGGCGGCCTGCTGGGCGTGCGCGATGCGCAGGATCACAAGGCGGCGATGGACGAGCACGGCATCGGCCCGATCGATATCGTCTGGATCGACCTGTATCCGTTCGAATCAACGGTTGCGTCCGGGGCCGGTTTCGACGCCGTGATCGAGAACATCGACATCGGCGGCCCGGCCATGATCCGCTCGGGCTCCAAGAACCACGGCTATGTCGCCGTGGCCGTGGACGCGGCCTCGATCGGCGAGATCGTCGACGCCCTGAAGGCCGACGGCACGACCTCGCTGGCCCTGCGCAAGCGGCTGGCGGCCCGCGCCTTCGCCCGCACCGCCGCCTATGACGCCGCCGTCTCCGGCTGGTTCGCCGGCCAGCTGGAGGACGCCGCCCCCGCCCGCAAGTCGATCGCCGGATCGCTGGCCCAGACCCTGCGCTATGGCGAGAACCCGCACCAGACGGGGGCCTTCTACCGCACCGGCGAGGCGCGCCCCGGCGTCGCCCACGCGACCCAGATCCAGGGCAAGGAACTGGGCTACAACAACATCGCCGACGCCGACGCCGCCTATGAGCTGGTCGCCGAGTTCGCGGCCCCGGCCTGCGTGATCGTCAAACACGCCAACCCCTGCGGCGTGGCGATCGGCAAGGATCTGTCCGAAGCCTATGCCCGGGCCCTGGAATGCGACGCCGTCTCGGCCTTCGGCGGGGTGATCGCCGTCAACCGGCCGCTGAACGGGGCGGACGCGCGCGCCATCACCGACATCTTCACCGAGGTGGTCATCGCCCCGGGCGCCGACGAAGAGGCCAGGGCCGTCTTCGCAGGCAAGAAGAACCTGCGCCTGCTGATCACCGACGGCCTGCCCGACCCGCACGGTCCGGGCGAGGTGTTCCGCAGCGTCGCCGGCGGCTTCCTCGTCCAGAGCCGCGACCGCAGCCTGATCCGGCCGTCGGACCTGAAGATCGTCACCCGCCGTCCGCCGACGCCGCAGGAGATCGAGGACATGCTGTTCGCCTTCACCGTGGCCAAGCACGTCAAGTCCAACGCCATCGTCTATGCGAAGGACGGCCAGACCGCCGGCATCGGCGCGGGCCAGATGAACCGCCGCGACAGCGCCCGCATCGCCGCCATCCGCGCCCGCGAGGCCGGGGAGGCCAAGGGTCTGGCCCATTCGCTGGCCCAGGGGTCGGCCTGCGCGTCCGAGGCCTTCTTCCCCTTTGCCGACGGCCTGCTGGAAGCCGTCGCCGCCGGTGCCACCTCGGTGATCCAGCCCGGCGGCTCCCTGCGCGACGAGGAGGTCATCGCCGCGGCCGACGCCCAGGGCATCGCCATGGCCTTCACGGGCGTGCGGGTGTTCCGGCATTAATCTGTCTCCTCCCTGTTCGCGCAGCGAATGGGGAGGTGGCAGCGAGCTCCTGCGAGCTGACGGAGGGGGTCTGCGTGCACCCAGAACCCCTCCGTCTCCTCCGCTTCGCTACGGATCCACCTCCCCATCGCTCCGCGACGGGGAGGAGACTAAGGATACGCATATGGACACCCTATCCGCCCGCTGGGCCAGGCTTCTGCCCTTTACCACCGTCGTCGGTCCGGACGACGACCGGCCCCGGCCGACGGCGCTGCTGTTCCACGGCTGCGGTGGGCTGAGGGGGCATCTGCCGATGTATGCGGCGGCGGCGAAGGCTGCGGGGTGGCGGGCGGTGATCGTGGATTCCTATGCGCCGCGCGGCTGGAGCCGTCAGTTCGCCATGGCCACCGTCTGCACCGGCCTGTTGCTGCGCGGGCACGAGCGGGCGGGGGACATCCTGGCGACGATCCAGGGCGTGTCGCAAAGGCCCGACGTCGATGGCGCGAAACTGGTGCTGGCGGGCTGGAGCCACGGGGGCTGGGGCATCATGGAGGCGATGAGCGCCGACCGGTCGGGTCCGTCGCTGGGCGTGGCCGATCCGGGTGCCGTGTCGCTGGACGGGGTTCAGGCCACCTATCTGGCCTACCCCTATGTCGGCATCGCCGCCCTGAACCGGATGCGGCCCTGGAAGCATTGTCCGAAGACCCTGGCGGTGATCTCGGCGAAGGATCACCTGACGACCGTGCGCAATGCCGAACGGGTGCACGCCATGGTCCGGAACTGTGGCACCGACATCGAGACCTGGATCGCCGACGGCACCCACAGCTTCGACGAGCCGATGACCGCCCTGCCGATGCGATACGACCCCGACCTGACGCAGGAGGCCATCCGCCGCTTCGTCGCCCTGCTGGAGGACACGGCGGTCGCACCGCCGGTGGGCTGAGCCTCAGACCGGCTCGACGCGAACCCCGGTCCTGACCGAATTGGCGATGTAGCAGGCCTCGTGCGCGCGGTGGTGCAGGTCCGATACCGTCTCCGCATCGGGCGCTACGCCTGCGAAGGCGACCTCCGGGCGAAGGGTCACGACCGTCATCGACGTCCTGCCACGGTCATCGCGGCCCAGCACGCCCACCGCCGCATCGCGGTAGCGGTCGACCACGAACCCGGCCTTCGCCGCGAAGGCGAGGAAGAACAGCATGTGGCAGCTCGAGAGCGCCGCGACGAACGCCTCCTCCGGATCGACGGCGGCGGGGTCCGACATCGGCAGGGGGACGCTGGTCGGGGCCGAAGACCCCCGCACCACCGCCCCGCCGTCGAAGCGCCAGTCGTGGCCGCGCGAATAGCGGTTGTCGGCAAAGGCCTGATCGCCCCGGCTCCATTCGATGGTGGCGACGTGTTCGCTCATGGCGGCCTCCCTCAGCGCAGGATGGTATAGGTCATCTCCGCCCGGACCTCGAAGCCCAGCGACCGGTAGAAGGCGATGGTGGCGGGATGTTCGGCGAAGGCGTGCAGGAAGACGCCCTCGCCCGCCGCCAGGATCTCTCCGGCCACGGCGCGCGACAGGGCCGCCGCATGGCCCCGGCCGCGCCAGTCGGGATGGGTGCAGACGCCGCTCAGCTCGGTGAAGCCGTCGACCCGCATCCGCCGCCCGGCCATGGCCACCAGCCGCCCCGCCGACCGGATCCCGATGAACGGCCCCAGCCGCCGCGTCGCCGACCGGAACGGACCCGGCTTCGTCAGGGTCGCCAGGGCCAGCATGTCCGGCGCATCGGCCTCGGTCAGGGTCTCGAAAACCGGGTCGGGACCGCCCGGCGTCAGGGCGGTGGCGACCATCTGCACCAGGGGAATGCGGTCGACGACCTCGATGTCCGGCAGATCGGGCGCGGCCATCGGGCCGCCGGTCCTTTCGATGATCCCCGCGCCGGGATACCGCCGGGCCAGATCGGCCATGGCGGCGAGGCTCTCTGGCGTGGCATCGGCACCGCACAGGAAGACGCCCACCTCCGGGTCGATCCGCACTGCGCGAGTGTCGGAATCCGGCGTGACGAAACCGGCCAGACGGGTGTTCAGGGCGTTCCAGACGGCGCGGTCGAGGGGGTGGGGCATGATCTTGCGTCTACGCCGTCGCCCCGGGTTCGTCAGCCGCCGTCAGGCCGTCGCGTCCGGAAGCCGCGACGTTTCAGCCCCTCCAGAAGCCGACGATTTGCTTGACCTCGTCCACCACCGGATCGGCGATGGCGGCGGCGCGTTCGGTTCCGTCCTTCAGGACACGGTCGATCTCGGCCGGGTCGTCCATCAGGCGGCGCATCTCGGCCGTGACGGGCGCCAGTGATGAGACGGCCAGATCGGCTAGGGCGGGCTTGAAGGCCCCGAAGCCCTGACCCGCGAACCGGGCGATCACCTCGTCACGCGTCTGGTCGGACAGGGCGGCATAGATGGCGATCAGGTTCTTGACCTCGGGGCGGTCGTCGAGGCTTTCGCCCGGCGCGGGCATCACGCCCATGTCGGTCTTGGACTTGCGAATCTTGGCCGCGATGGTGTCGGCGTCGTCGGTCAGGTTGATGCGGCTCTGGTCCGAGGGGTCGGACTTGGACATCTTGGCCGCCCCGTCGCGCAGGGACATGACCCGGGTCGCCGGGCCCTGGATCAGGGGCTCGGGCAGGGGGAAGAAGCCCGGCGCACTGAAGTCGGTGTTGAACTTGGCGGCGATGTCGCGGGTCAGTTCCAGATGCTGCTTCTGGTCCTCGCCCACCGGCACCTCGGTGGCCTTGTAGAGCAGGATGTCGGCCGCCTGGAGCACGGGATAGGTATAGAGGCCGACCGAGGACCGCTCCTTGTGCTTGCCGGACTTCTCCTTGAACTGGGTCATCCGGTCCAGCCAGCCGAGGCGGGCGACGCAGTTGAGGATCCAGGCCAGTTCCGAATGGGCCCGCACGGCGGACTGCGGGAAGATGGTCGATCTGGCGGGATCGAGGCCCGAGGCGATATAGGCGGCCGCGATCTCGCGCGTCTGGGCCGCCAGCAGGGCCGGGTCCTGCCAGACGGTGATGGCGTGCAGGTCGGCCACGAACAGGAAACAGGGCGCGCCACTGTCCTGCAGCGCCGTGAACCGCTTCAGCGCGCCCAGATAGTTGCCCAGGTGCAGGGCGCCCGAGGCCTGGATGCCGGACAGGATGCGGCGCGGGCCGGCGTAGGCGGGTGTGTCGGTCGGGGCGGCGTCGGTCATCAATCCAGTCCGGTCGAAGCGGGCGCTCCGGGTTCACGCTTCAACGTCGCCTTCAATTCGGAGACGCTGACGGCGCGGAAAAGCACGATGCAGACGCCATACACCAGAGCGCCCGCGCCGACGACTGCGATCACCGCAATCTCCTTGGCGAGGAAGATCCGGCTGAGGTCGCGATAGAAGACGCTGGCGGGGATCAGGAGGGCGGCCATGACGGCACTGGCGGCCAGGACTCGCGAGAACCGCCCGACGAACCGCGCCGAGGGGGCCCAGACGCCCTCGCGGATCAGGGTGCCGCCCAGAAGGGCGACATTGATCCAGGCCGAGACGGAGGTGGCGATGGCCAGACCCAGAACACCGTCCACCCCGGTCCGGCTGAACCAGAAGAACAGGCCCGACCCCAGGGCGACCGTCACCACGACCGAGATGACGGCGAAGATCATCGGCCGACGCGTGTCCTCGCGCGCGAAGAAGGGCGGGGTCAGGACCTTGGCGAGGACGAAGGCAGGCACCCCCCAGGCGAACTGGCGCAGCACATCGGCCGTGCGGGCCGCGTCGGCGCTGGTGAAGGCCAGCCGGGTCACGGTCGCATCGATGATGAAGAAGGGGATGACGAACAGGGCCACGGCGGCCGGCAGGGTGAAGGCCATCGACAGGGTGATGCCGTCGTCCAGCGTGCGGCGCCCGCCCTCGTGGTCGCCGCTGACGAAGGCCCGGGTCAGGCGCGGCACGAGCGCGAGGCCGATGGCGACGCCGACGAGACCGAGCGGCAGCTGGTACAGGCGATCGGCGTTGTAGAGCACCGAGCGGGCCCCTTCGTTCGACCCGGTCAGCAGCTGGCTGACGACCGAGTTCAGCTGCAGGGCGCCGCCCGCCAGGACGCCGGGAATGGCCAGTTTCAGCGTCCGCGCCACGCCCGCCGTCAGGCGCGGCCAGGACAGGCTCAGCCGGATGCCGAGCCGACGCACGCCCCACCACAAGAGGCCCGCCTGGATCACGCCGGAGACGGTGACGGCGGCGGAGGTGGCCAGCAGGGTGGTCGGCTGGCTCATCGGCAGAAAGCTGGGGGCTACCAGCGGCACGAGGGTGCAGAGGTTCAGAAACACCGGCACGCCCGCCGACAGGGCGAACCGGCCCGAGGTGTTCAGGACGCCCGACAGCAGGGACGCGATGGTCATGCAGGCCAGATAGGGCATGGTCAGCTGGGCGGCGGTGGTGGCCGCGAACATCACCCCGCTGTCGTCCTTCCAGGCCGACAGCAGCAACGGCATGATCCACGGCATGGCGACCTGCAAAAGGATGCAGAACCCGGCCACGACCGCGAACATGAAGCTCAGCGCCTCCGACGCCGTCACGGCCGCCGCTTCCTCGCCGTCGCGCGCCCGCACGCCGCCATAGATCGGCACGAAGGCCTGGGCGAAGGCCCCTTCCGCGAACAGACGGCGGAACATGTTGGGCAGCATCAGCGCCGTGGTGAAGGCGTCCATCATCGGCCCCTGGCCGAAGCGGGCCGAAAGGACCAGGTCGCGCGCGAAGCCCAGAAGGCGGCTGCCGAGCGTCAGGGTCGCCTGAACGAGCGTGTTGCGGGCCAGGCTCATGGACGGACGCTCATTCGGAAAGACAGGCTCGCGGGGAGATGTTTGCGCTTAGCGCGGTTCCGCCCGGGGCGAAATGGCCTTGCGAGGCCTCAGATCCGAGACGTCGCGGGCGCTGGCGCGGGCGGCGGTAATGCGACGGCCCTGGGGCGGCTCGGGCGCGCGGTCCAGCACGGCCTCCAGCGCCGCGTGGACCTCGTCCAGCACGGCTTCGGAGGTGATCTTCCGGCCCTTCGCATCGGTCACATAGAAGCTGTCGACGGCCCGCTCGCCGAAGCCGGCGACATGGGCCGAGCGGATCGACAGGGCGTGGTCCGACAGGGTGCGCGACAGCTCGGCCAGCAGGCCCGGCCGGTCGGCGCCGGAGACCTCGATCACCGTGGCCCCCTCGCTGGCGGCGGGGTCGATCATGACCACGGGGCGGACGTCGAAGACGGCGCGGCGTGGCGAGGGGGCGGGCATGGCGGGTGGGGCCACCGGCGTCTCGCCGCGCGCCGCCGCCTCCAGCGCCGCGATCAGGGAGGTCAGGCGGCGCGGCTCGTCCTGGCCATAGGGGCGGTCGGCCCCGTCCTGGACCTGGAACACGTCCAGCACCGTGCCGTCGGCGGCGGTCGTGACCCGGGCCCCGGCCACGTCGGCCCCGGCGGCGGCGAGAACGGCGGTCAGGTCGGCGAACAGGCCGGGACGGTCGCGGGCGGCGAGCGCGATCTCGGTCGTCGCCTCCATGGTGCCCGGTCCTTGACGCGCCTCGGCCGCCGCGCCGCTGATGCAGGCGCGGGCGACCAGAGCGGCATGGTCGGCCAGGGGATCGGCCCCGACCGCGTCCTCGCCCCGGAACAGGGCCTCGACCCGGCCGTACAGGGTGCGCATCAGCTGGCCCTTCCAGCTGTTCCAGACGCCGGGGCCGACCGCGCGGATGTCGGCCACGGTCAGGACCAGCAGCATCCGCAGCCGTTCCGGATCGCCGACGATCTCGGCAAAGGCCTGTACCGTCGCGGGGTCGGAGAGGTCGCGCTTCTGGGCATAGTCCGACAGGGCCAGGTGATGGCGCACCAGCCAGACGACGATCTCGATCCGTCGGGTCTCGATCCCCAGCCGTTCGCAGGCCCGGCGCGCGGCGATGGCCCCGTCCTCCAGCTGGCCGCGCTCGCCGCCCTTGCCGACATCGTGCAGCAGCATGGCCAGCATCAGGGCCTCGGGGTCGGCGATCAGATGGATCACCTCGGTGGCCAGGGGGTGGTCGTCCTTCAGCTTGCCGCGCTGGATGTCGTTGATGATGCCGATGGCCTGCAGCGTGTGCTCGTCGACCGTATAGGCGTGGTACATGTTGAACTGGGTCTGGCCGACGATCCGGCCCCACTCCGGCAGGAACCGGCCCAGCAGCCCCGCCTCGTTCATCAGGGTCAGGACGCGATAGGGTCTCTGACCGTGGGCCAGGACGTGCAGCAGGGCGGCCGTCGCGCGCTGATCGCGCCGCAGCCGGGGCGTCACCAGCGACAGCGACCGGGTCACGGCCGAGAAGGCGTGGGGATGGACGTCCAGATCGTGCTGGTCGGCCGTTACGAACAGCGTCAGCAGCCGGACCGGGTCCTCGGCGAAGACCTCCGGCCCCGTGACCGAAAGACGTCCCCCATCCTCGATGAAGCCGGGCACGCCCAGGTTCCGCTTTCGCCCCGGGATCAGGCGCGACAGGGTCAGGGTCTTCTTCTGCTGGCGGGCCTCCAGCGTCGCGCTCATCGCCCGGGTCAGGGCCCCGACGTCGCGGGCGACCAGGAAGTATCGGCGCATGAACCGCTCGACCGCCGGCTCGTCGCCGCGCCCGCGCCAGCCCATGCGGCGCGCGACCTCGGGCTGCAGGTCGAAGGTCAGCTTCTCCTCCGCCCGCCCCGCCGCCAGATGCAGATGGCACCGCACCCGCCACAGGAAGTCGAACGCCTCCTCGAAGGTCCGGCGCTCGCGGGCGGTCAGCAGTTCGTCCAGCACCCGGGCCCCCAGCGGGCTTTCGGGGGCCAGCGACCGGGCGATCCAGAACAGGGCGTTCAGGTCGCGCATACCGCCCTTGCCGTCCTTGATGTTGGGCTCGACGCGGTAGCGGGTCGCCCCGGCCTTCTGGTGGCGGCCGTCGCGCTCCTCCATCTTGGCGGCGATGAAGGGCCGCGGATCGGCATTGGTCACCATGCCCCGGAAGCGCCAGAGGAAGGTCTCGGTCAGGGCTGCGTCGCCCGCCAGCGGCCGCGCTTCCAGCAGGGCCGTGCGGATGGTCATGTCGGTGCGGGCCAGCGACAGCGCCTCCTCCACCGACCGCGCCGCCGACCCGACCTTGAGGCCGAGGTCCCACAGGACATAGAGCATGAACTCCGCCACCGTCTCGGTGCGGGCGGTGGTCTTCCACGGCCGCAGGAAGACCAGGTCGAGGTCGGAGAAGGGGGCCAGCACACCCCGGCCATAGCCGCCCACCGCGATCAGGCTCAGCTTCTCGGCCTCGGTCGGATTGTGGGACGGATAGAGGGTCTCGGTCGTGAACCGCCACAGGGCGACCAGCAGATCATCGGCGGCGGCGGCATACAGGCGGGCGACCTCGACCCCCGGCAGGCCATTGGCCAGTTTCGTCGCGATCTTCTCGCGCGCCGCGTCGTAATGGGCCTTCAGGATCGCCGCGACCGCCGGGCGGACGCCCGGGCCGGAGACGATGGCGTCGAGGCGGGCATCGAGGGTGTCGCTCACGGGCGGCTGAGACCCTTCAGACGATAGAGCGCCTCCAGCGCCTCGCGCGGGCTCATCGCATCGGGATCCAGCGCGGCCACCGCGTCATCGACGGCCGAAGACGGGGGTGCGGGCGGCGGCTCCATGACGGCGAACAGCGGAAGGTCGTCGAGACGCCCTTGCGCGGCCTTTTCGCTCTCCAGCCGGTCCAGTACGGCGCGCGCCCTGGCCACCACGGCCGGAGGGACGCCCGCCAGTTTCGCCACCTGCACCCCGTAGGACCGGTCCGCCGCCCCCGGCACGGCCTCGTGCAGGAAGACGAGGTCGCCGTTCCACTCGCGCGCCCGCATGGACAGGTTGCAGACGTGGTCCAGCCGCTCCTCCAGCCGCGCCAGCTCGTGGTAATGGGTGGCGAACAGGGTCCGGGACCGGTTCACGTCGTGCAGGGCCTCGGCGCAGGCCCAGGCGATGGCCAGCCCGTCATAGGTCGCGGTGCCGCGCCCGATCTCGTCCAGAACGATGAAGCTGGACGGCGTCGCCTGGGTCAGGATGGCGGCGGTCTCGACCATCTCCATCATGAAGGTGGACCGTCCGCGCGCCAGGTCGTCGCCCGCCCCGACGCGGCTGAACAGCCGGTCGACGACGCCCAGTCGCATCGCCTTCGCGGGCACGAAACAGCCCCCTTGCGCCAGGACGACCAGCAGGGCGTTCTGGCGCAGGAAGGTCGACTTGCCCGCCATATTGGGTCCGGTGACGATCGACAGGCGCGCGCAGCCCTGCCCGTCGCCATCCAGCCGGCAGTCGTTGGGCGTGAACGGATCGCCCGCCGTCTTCACCGCCGCCTCGACGACAGGGTGGCGACCGGCCTCGACGGAAAACACGCGGCTGTCGTCCACCACGGGCCGCACCGCCCCCACCTCTTCTGCCCATTCGGCCAGGGCCGCCGTCGCATCCAGTTCGGCCAGGGCATCGGCCACGGCCTGAAGCGGTTGCGCCAGGTCCTGCACCGTGCGGCGCCAGAGCTCGAAGGTCTCGCCCTCCATAGCCAGGGCCCGGTGGCCCGCCTGGCTGATCTTCGCGTCCAGTTCCGACAGCTCGACCGTCGTGAACCGCACCTGGGCCGCCAGGGTCTGGCGGTGGATGAAGGGGCTCTCCGGCCCGGCGCGGAACAGCGGCTCGGCGTGCTTCGCGGTCGTCTCGAGGAAATATCCCAGCACCGCATTGTGCCGCACCTTGAACGGCACGCCGCTCTCGGCCACCGCGCGGGCCTCGAGGTCGGCGACGACCCGGCGGCTGTCGTCGCGGAGCGTCCGGGCCGCGTCCAGCTCGGGCCGGAAGCCCGGGTTCACGAAGCCTCCGTCGCGCGCCAGATGCGGCGGTTCCCCGGCCAGCCCTTCGGAGAGATCGAGCCTGAGCCGCGCCAGATCGGGCGACAGGGTCAGGCGATCGAGACAGCGGGCGATGCGCGCGGGCGGTCCGGTCAGCGGGTCCGGCGCGACGGCGAACAGCCCGGCCAGCGCCTCGGCGATGGTCAGGCCCGCCCGGATGGCGGCCAGGTCCCTCGGTCCGCCCCGCCCCAGCGCCAGCCGCGACACGGCCCGCGCCACGTCGGCCGACGCCTTCAGCCCGTCACGCAGGTCGCGGCGCAGCGACCGCCGCTCCAGCAGCCATTCGACCGCATCGAGTCCATGATTGATTTCGGCGGGATTCCGCAGGGGTCGGGCGATCCGCTCGGTCAGGGCCCGTGCCCCGCCGGAGGTCACCGTCCGGTCGATGCAGGCCAGCAGCGATCCCTCGCGCTCGCCCCTCTGCGTCCGGTCGATTTCCAGGCTCAGCCGCGTGGCCGGATCGATGGCGAGAAACCCCGCATCCCCCGATCGGCGCGGGGGCGACAGGGCCGGGACCCGGCCCGCCTGGGTCGTCTCCAGATAGGCGGCGATCAGGCCGAGCGCCGAGACCTCCGCCTCCTCGAAAGCTCCGAACCCGTCCAGCGAGGCGACGCCGTAGAGCCGCGCCACCCGACCGCCCGCCGCCACCGGTTCGGCCACGGCCGACGCCAGGGCCTGGACCACGCCGCCCGACCCGTCCAGCGCCCCCTTCAGCCCCGGATCGGAAAAGGCCTTGTCCGTGACCAGCACCTCGCTGGGCCGGAACGCCGCCAGGGTCGCGCCCAGGTCGCCGATGTCACAGGCTACGCAATCGACCGCCCCGGCCGACAGCTCGACCACCGCGACGGCCGCCCGGCCCTTGCGGATCGCCACGGCCGCCAGCCGGTTGGCCCCGCGCGCATCCAGCAGGGATTCCTCGGTCAGGGTGCCCGGCGTCACCACCCGCACGATGTCGCGCCGGACGACCGCTTTCGATCCGCGCTTCCTGGCCTCGGACGGGTCCTCCATCTGCTCGCAGATGGCGACCTTGAAGCCCTGGCGGATCAGCCGGGCGATATAGCCCTCGGCGGCATGGACCGGCATGCCGCACATGGGGATGTCCTCGCCCAGATGCTTGCCGCGTCGGGTCAGGGTGATGCCGACGGCGGCGGCCACGACCTCTGCGTCCCGAAAGAACAGCTCGTAGAAATCGCCCATGCGGAAGAACAGGATCGCATCCGGCTGCGACGCCTTGGCCGTCAGGAACTGGGCCATGACGGGCGTGACGCCGTCCTGGGCTTCGACCTTCGGCGGATGGGAGAGCGGGGCGTTCATGGGCGGCCGTCAGGGTGACGGATCGCACGGCCCGGCTCAAGCGAATCCTCCCCCGTTCGAGGGCTTGCTTCCTCACCCCCGCGCAGGCGCGCGGCGACTCTCACCCTGCCGGATCAGGCAGCGTCGCTGATGCGGTCCCGGGGGCCCGTCGAGAGCGCGGCCGGCTCCGACAGGGCCAGTGCGTCCCAGTCCAGATCGGGCCGGGGGGCGTGGGCGGCGGCCAGGACCGCGCGCAGCTCGGCGGCCGAGGCCACACTGGCCACGACGGCCGTGACGGGCGGCAGACCCAGGCAGAAGGCCAGCGCGGCCTGCATCGGGTCGATGCGGGCCTCGGCCAGCCGACGGCGGGTGCGCGACAGGGCCACGCCCTGGTCGGCCAGATGCGCGGGCAGGGTCTCGCGGCTGGCGAACAGCAGGCCGCGGGCGAAGACCGATGACACATGGACGTCGACGCCCATGCCGGCCAGGTCGCACAGGACCCCTTCGGTCACCGGCCGCTGGTCCAGGATGTTGCAGGCGATCTGGACCACATCGGGCTGGTAGCGGCGCGCGAGCAGGGTCGGGCCATCCTCCAGGTTCGCCAGGAAGCCGATGCGACGGTACAGGCCGCGATCCTTCAGCGCCAGCATCCGGTCCCACAGGGCCCGGCCCTCGGCGCCGGCCAGATCGGTCGCGCCCGAGACCAGAAGCGTGTCGCCGCGCGGCAGACCCATCCGCTCCAGCGACCGTCGGGCGCGGGCCTCGAGCCGGTCGAGTCCTTCCGACAGGGCGACGGTGCGAACGGTGACGGCAAAGGGGGACGGGAAGGGCCAGGCCTGGCCCAGAAGACGCTCCGCATCCCCGGTCGGCCGGGTGGCGATGATCGAGATGCCCGAATCCGCCGCCGTCTGCAGCAGGGTGCGCATCGCCTCCTCGCGCGCGCCGGCCGGCGCGGGCAGGGCGCGCTCGGGCTCGGTCACGACCGCCAGGGCGAGTTTCGCGACCGGAGAGGGACAGGAGGAGGACATCACCGGTCGATCGTGACCGCGAAAGTTTAAGGGAGGCTGAGGGAGACCCTTACGGAGTGTTACCGGGGTAACGGCAGTCGCTGGCAGGGAGTGGGGGAGATAGGCAACAGGCAGTGGGGTACCTCGACCGGCCCGCGCGGATCGTGCATGCGACGCACGGCAACCGGACCAGCCCGCTCCTACTGCCCACTGCCTACTGCCTCTCTCCCCGCCGAATGCTGCGATGCGGCGGAACCGGCACAGAGCAGTGGCGTTCAGCCGACAAGCCCCCTATTTATGGCAAAGCTGCATCAACGGAGTGGGATCATGTCCACCAGCAAGGCGCGTGAAGACATCAAGAACGACCTCAACACCCTCAAGGAGGACCTGAAGGTTGGCGCGCGCGAGGAAGCCGCCAGGCTGAAGGCCAAGGCCGCGGAAACCGAGGCTCGCCTGCGCGAAAAGGCCGCAGAGGCCGACGCCCGCTTGCGCGAGCGCGCCGATGAACTGCGCGAGCAGGCCCGCGGCTACTACGACCAGGCCCGCGTCCGCAGCCGCGAGTATTACGACGACGCCTCCGAACGGTTCGACGAAGCGCAGCGCTACATCACCGAGCGGGTGCAGGAGCGCCCCGTTCAGTCCACGGCCATCGCCCTGGGCGTCGGCGTGGTGCTGGGTCTCCTGCTGGCCGGTCGTCGCCGCTGATGATCGGCAAGGGGCTTGTGAAAAAACTGGCGGCGGCCTTCGTGGTCGCCGGCTGCGCCTTCGTCGCCGTCGTGGCCCTGGGGGCCACGCTCTATTATGCGCTCGCCCTCGTGCTGCCGCCGCTGGGCGCGGCCGCGGTCACGGCCGGGGCCTTCGCCCTGGTCGCCGTGATCGTGGCGGTGATCTTCCTGGGCGTCGGCGGTGCGTTCGAGGAGGAAGAAGAGCTTGAGCCGGAAGGTCTGGGCGGCCGGGCCTATGCCCTGTTCCGCAGCCGTCCGATCCTCGGCACGGTCGCGGCCCTGGCCGGGGGCTGGATCTTCCTGCGCAATCCCGCGCTGGCCACCATGGTGGCGGCGGCCTTCACCGAAAAGTCCAGCGGCCGTTACCGCCGCCGCTAGGGTCTGATCGTTCGAGGCGGACCGCCGTCGCGGGTCCGGCCGAAATCATGCCCTCGCTCATGTCAGGTTCGAGGCGGACCGGGATCGCCCGCCGACTCTGGGCCAGACGACCCAAAGCCGCGATCCTCCCGGGTCGCGGCTTTTTTCCGGCTTCAGCTCATGGCCGCTTCCAGGGCGCCCGGCGTCGCCGGATCGGGAGCGGATGCCGTGTGCCGGGTGTCCTGACGACGGGGCAGACGCCAGCTCTGGGCGGGTTTGAACCTCTGGCCGTCCCAGGCGATGGCCGTCACCACGATCTCGTGAGCCGACCACTCGATCTGGTTGAAGCTGGGCGGGGTTCCGCGTTCGCGCCGGGACAGGGTCCCGCAGCCGACGGCGTAGGAGCAACGGTCCGACAGGTCGATCGGAAGGGCGAAGGGCACATGCACATGGCCCGTGGTGATCAGGTCCACGCCCGCCTCGGCGAAGATGCCGGCCGCCGCGTCGCCGCGTTTGACGTCGCCCGTCATGGGGGTGCCGATCATTTCGATCAGCGGATGATGGCAGGCGAGGATGCGGAGCGCGCCGACCGGGGCCTGGCGCAGGGCCTCGGCCGCGCGGCGCGTCTGGTTCAGATCGATCACGCCCTTGGACCAGTTGGCCCGGACCTGCCAGCCGCGCGCGGTGACGACGCCGCGCACCATCACGCTGTCGGAGATGAACTCGCCGTCGTGGGCCGGATGACCGGTCGCGTCCTCGAACGCCTTCCACGGCCGGAACAGGCGGGCACCCAGGCTGTAATAGGGCACGTCGTGATTGCCGACGATGACGAAGCGCGGCGTCGGCATCGCCCGGATCCAGGCCCCGGCAGCGGCGAATTCGGCGGGCAGACCCTTCTGCGTGATATCGCCCGTGATCAGGATCAGGTCGCTGGGCGTCGCATGGGCGTAATCGAGCGCGGCGGCGCAGGCATGGGGATGTTCGACGCCGAAATGGACGTCGGAAAACTGCAGCAGGCGGCCGGTCTTCACCGGGCGGTTCCCCGGGCGGACAGCCGCATCAGACAGCCTCGCCCTGAGGACGGGGATCGGGGGCCAGGGCCTGCCAGGCCTTTGGAATGAAGGTCACCATGGTGTCGTGATGCAGCAGGGTCGGCTCCCCGTCCAGCACGGCCGGAATCCTTGAGCGGGCGCGGATGCGGATTTTCCGTGCCGGCCGGGTGACCACGGACGGATCCTGACGCCAGTCGCTGAACAGGGCATTGGCCGCCAGGCGGAAGACCTGGGCCGCGTCGGCCGGGTCCATGGCGGCGGCTTCCAGGCCCACGGGCTCGTCCATCGCCCTGGAGATCATCGGGCTGATCAGCGCCAGCGCCTCGCTTCGACGGACCTTGCCGCCGTCCAGTTCGACGCGAATCTTGCCGGAGAAGGCCCGCTTCAGCGCGCGTCGCCCATAGGTCCAGGCGAGGCTGAGCTTGCCGGTCCGCATCGCCTCGCGCGCGGGGGCCCACAGGGCGGGCGATCCGAAGATGCCGGCGCAATAGAAGGACTGTCCCTCGACCATGCCGCCCGACACGCACTGCGGCGAGCCGTTCTCCAGCGCCTCGCGCAGCGCCAGCTTCCAGTCGCCGGTGCCATAGAGCGCCCTCGGCAGCATGTTCATGGTGCCGCCCGGCAGCGGGGCCACCAGCGGTCCCTTCGGCCCCGCCCGGGAGGCCGCGGCCCGTGCCGTGCCGTCTCCGGCCAGAACGAACAGGACATCGGGGTTCGACGCCAGGGCCTGATCGATCTGGGCGTCCATGGTGGCGCCGACCAGTTCGACGATCTCGGCCGCGCAGGGATAGTCTGCCATGATGGCCTCGACCTCGGCGACCGCCCTGGGTCCGACCGAGCCGGACAGGGTGTTGACCAGGATCACCACGCGCGAGATCGCGACATGGGGCGTCAGGGCGCGCGGTTCGGCGACCGCCGCGTCTGGCGCGGCTTCGGGCAGGTCGACGGGCACGGGCGATGGCGTGATGGTGTCGGTCATCACGCCCGAACGCGCCTGTCCAGCCCGCGTTCCGGCCAAGCGTGACTATTGCTTCTTGAGCTCTTCGGCCGTGGTGGCCGCACCGGCCTGCAGGGCGTCGCCGGTCTTTTCGGCCGCAGCACCCGCCTTGTCGGCCGCGCCTTCGGCGGCTTCCGGGGCCTTGCCGACCAGGCCTTTGGCGGAGGTGACGCCGGCGGTGATCCAGCCGTCCATCAGCGCGCCGCCCTTGGCCAGCGACTGTTCCTTGATGCCCAGAACCGCCGTCAACACGCCGAACAGGGCCAGAAGCGTGACCAGCAGACCGACGAAGCCACCGCCCCCGCCGCCCGACCGGCGTTTGGTGCGGGCCCAGACCGGGCTGGCATGATCGTCCGACATCCGGACCGGCTCAGGAAAACGCATCGAAAAACCCCTCACAAACGCTGACGTGTTCGAAACCGGCGCCCCTTGCGCGGCCCGCTGCAGCCTATGCCATCGTTAACGTCGAGCATAGGCGCGGAACCTGGGCCATAATCCAGCGTTCTCGCTCTCGGGGCGAACATCAGGAATGAAGGACACATCCATGAAGACGGCAATTCTCGCGATCGGCTTCGCCGGCCTGCTCGCATCGGCCTGCGCGACCGACCCCTATGGCAACAGCACCTCCAACCAGACCGTCCGCCAGGGCGCGATCGGCGCCGGCATCGGGGCCGTGGCCGGTGCCATCATCGGCAACAACGTCGGCAGCGGCAACGCCGCGACCGGAGCCCTGATCGGCGGCGCCATCGGCGGCACCGTCGGCGCAGTGCGAGGCTCCCAGGCCGACCGCAACAACCAGCAACGCTATCGCGACAACCGTGGCCAGTACTACTACTGCTACGACAACAACCAGAACGAGTGTTACTGGGAAAACGGTCAGCGCCGCTACTAGGCCCTGACGGATCGAAGACTTTCGGGGCGGCTCGTCAGGCGACGGGCCGCCCTTTGCTTGCGCGAACACAGGGAAACAGGGCGATGATCACGATACACAGGGCTCTTCTGGCGGCGGGCGTGGCTGCCGTCGGCCTGTCGGCGTGCGCGATGGAGCCCCGGGTCATGGACCGCGACGCGCTCGTCACGACCCCCGGTGCCTGTGCCACGAGGCGATTCGACATCTATTTCAACGAGAAGGCCGATCGACTGACCAGCCCGGCGCTGGAGGCCATCGGCCTGACGGCGACCCAGTTGCAGGGCTGCCGGATCACATCGGTCAAGGTTCTGGGCCTGGCCAGCGGGACCGGTGCCGCCGATACAAACCAGGACCTGTCCGAGCGCCGGGCCCTGGCGGTGGCCGAGGCCCTGACGGCCGCCGGCTGGCCCGCGCCGGCGTTCGAAATTTCGGCGGCGGGGGACACGGGCGCCGTCAGTCCCGATGGCGTTCAGGAACCCCTGCGGCGCCGGACCGAAGTCCTGGTCGAGGCGGTGCCGCTCTAGCGTTTGCCGCGTCCGTGCTCGACCACGCCCAGCGCGTCGGCGAGGCGGACCCTGGCCGAACCGCGCGGCAGGGGCTTCTGCTGACCCTCGTGCGGGGCCCAGCCCGCCAGATTGACGATCTCGAAGGTCGCGGGGATCCGGCCGTCCGGCTCGCCGTATCGCCCGGCGTACAGCGCGGCGGCCCGCGCGACGATGCCGCGTGTCAGCGGCCGGGTAGTGCCGGCCAGGACATTGGTCTCGCCGATGGCGCGCAGATCGCGGATCAGGGCGAACAGGTCCGGGTAGCGGACCGTCAGACGGTCCACATCGGCGACCGGCAGGGCGAACCCGGCCCGCTGCAACAGGCCGGCACCGTCGAACCCGTCCGCGAACGGCGAGACGCGTGCCTGGGCCCCGCCCCGTTCGGCCAGCTCGGCCTCGGTCAGGACGGCGCGAAGCTCCTTCAGGGTGCCCGCGCCCAGCAAGGTGCCGAGAAAGAGCCCGTCGGGCTTCAGCGCGCGCCGGATCTGGCTGAGCGCGCCGGGCAGGTCGTTGGCCCAATGCAGGGTCATCAGCGACACGATCAGATCGGTCGATGCGTCCGCGAGGTCCAGCGGGCTGGCACCCGGAGCAGCCGGATCTGCCCGGAGAACCGCCGGCCGGCCGACGCGTCCCGATGCGTCGCTGTCGCCGAGAACGGTGCCGAACACGCCCGGGTGGGCCGACAGGTCGACGACGACCGGAAACTGTCGCAAGGTGGCTTCGAGGCTCAGGACGGCGTTCTCTGCCGCCCGGCGATGCAGGAAATCGGCCCGGGCGAACAGGGGCGCTGATCGCGCCAGCCGCAGGGCGCGGCGCGCAGGATCGAAGATGACGGGGGGGCCGGGGGCGGTCATGAACCTTCAGGATGGGGACTGGAGCGCGCGTTGGGAAGCGGCGCGTGTGCGCGCGGTGCTCGGACTGACCGGTCTGGGGCGGAGTCTGGCCGATCTGGTCCTGCCCCCCATGGCCCACGACAGGCTCGAAGCGACGCAGGCGGCGGGGCTGACGGCGGGGGCCTGGAGCCGCGTCGTCTTTCTGGAGGACCCCGTCTGCGACGGGTGTGGCGCGGCGTTCGAATACGACGGCGGCGAGTTCGCCTCGGACCGGTGCGCGGCCTGCCTCGCCTCGCCCTACCGGTTTTCGCGCTGCCGGGCGGCCTGCGTCTATGACGCGGCGTCGCGCGGCCTGATCCTGCAGTTCAAGCATGGCGACCAGCAGCAGTTCGCGGGCCTGTTCGCCCGCTGGCTGGGTCGCGCCGCCGCGCCGCTGATCGACCAGGCTGATGCCGTGGTCCCCGTCCCGCTGCATCCCACGCGGCTGCTGGCGCGCCGGTTCAACCAGGCGGCGGAGATCGCCCGGCCCCTGGCCCGGTCGGCGCAGCGGGACTATCTGCCGGACGCCCTGCTGCGCACGACGCGGACGCAATCCCAGGGCGGCCGCAGCGCGCGCGGACGGCGGCTGAACGTCAGATCGGCCTTCACCCTGACAGCGGCGGGCGCGCGCCGTGTCCGGGGGCGGCGCATCCTGCTGATCGATGACGTGCTGACGACCGGGGCGACGGCCGAGGCCTGCGCGAAGGCCCTTCTGGACGGCGGGGCCCGCGCCGTCGATCTGGCCGTCATCGCAAGGGTGCGAACGGCGCGCGAAGTCCCTAAGTAAGCCGTATACCCCTCAGTTTTTCGGAGTTTCGCCTTGGCCGACGTCGTCCTCTATACCAAGCCCGGTTGCCCCTATTGCCACGCGGCCATGGCGCTGCTGGACCGCAAGGGCGCGGCCTATACCGAGATCGTCGCCTCCAACGATCCGGCCAAAAAGGCCGAGATGGTCGAGAAGGCCGGCGGCAAGGCCACCTTCCCGCAGATCTTCATCGACGGAAAACACATCGGCGGGGCCGACGACATGAGCGCCCTGGACCGTCGCGGCGGTCTGGATCCCCTGCTGGCCACCTGATGTCATCCAGCCTGCCCATCGCCCTGATCCAGACGCGGACGCCCGCCACGGCCACCGCGGCCCTGGCGCATGTCGAGCCGCTGATCCGCCAGGCGGCGGCGGGGGGCGCCAGGCTGATCCTGACGCCCGAAGGCTCCAACCTGCTGGAACAGCGCCGGGATCGACGGGTGCTGGCGATCGTCGACGAGGATCAGGATGCGGCCGTGATCGGCCTGCGGCATCTGGCGGCCGAACTGGGCGTCTGGCTGCTGATCGGGTCGGCCATCGTCCGCTCCGGCCATGCGGGCGACGACCGGGCGGCGAATCGCTCACTGCTGATCGATGCGAACGGCACGATCGTGGCGCGCTACGACAAGCTGCATGTGTTCGACGTCGATCTGGCCAATGGGGAGACCTATCGCGAGAGTGCGTCGATCCGGCCGGGCGACGGGGCCTGTGTGGCTGCAACCCCCTGGGGCAGACTGGGTCTGACGGTCTGCTACGATGTGCGGTTCCCGCATCTTTTCCGCCAGCTGGCCAGGGCGGGGGCCTGCATGATTGCCGTGCCCGCCGCATTCACCGTCCCGACCGGCGAGGCCCACTGGGAGACCCTGCTTCGCGCCCGCGCCATCGAGACCGGCGCCTTCATCCTGGCCCCTGCCCAGGGCGGCATGCACGAGGACGGGCGCAAGACCTGGGGCCGGTCCATCGTCGTCGGACCGTGGGGCGAGGTGATCGCCAGGCTGGATCACGACGAACCGGCCGTGCTGCATGCGACGCTGGACCTCGCGGCGGTCGAGGCGGCGCGCGCCTCCGTGCCCCAGTTGCGGCACGACCGCGCGTTCGCAGCGCCATGATCCGCTATGCCCTGAGATGCGAGGCCGACCATCCGTTCGAGGCCTGGTTCGGGTCGTCCGGCGACTATGACGACCAGGCCGCCCGGGGGCTGGTCGAATGCCCGTTCTGCGGATCGCGAGACGTATCGAAGCAGATCATGGCCCCCGCCGTCGCCGGAACGCGAAACGCCGCGCCCGCCGTGGACATGGCCAGGGTCCAGACCCTGATGATGCAGGCCGCACGCGAGGTGCGCAGCCACGTCGAGGCGAATTTCGACTATGTCGGCGACACCTTTGCCCGCGAGGCCCGCGCCATTCACGAAGGCAAGTCCGAGAAACGCGAGATCTATGGCGAGGCAACGCCCGCCGAGGTGAAGGCGCTGAAAGCGGACGGCGTGCCCTGCGCCGCGCTGCCGCCCGCGCCGATCGATCCCGCCAAGGTCAACTGATGCAGACCGCCTGGCGGCCGATGCGCGCCGACGATCTGGACCGCGTGGTCGAGATCGCCGCGATCGGCTTTCCCGACCATTTCGAGGGACGGGACTGTTTCGCGAACCGGCTGGCGCTCAGTCCGGCGGGCTGTCGGGTGCTGCAGACGTCGCAGGGGCTGGAAGGCTATCTGGTCGCCTATCCCTGGCGCGTGGATGCGACCCCGGCCCTGAACACCCTGATCGAGGCGATTCCGGCGGACGCCGGGGTCATGTATCTGCACGACCTCGCCCTGACCCCGGCGGTCCGGGGTCAGGGCTGGTCGAAACCGGCCGTGCGGGCGGTGGTCGATCTGGCCAGGGCCGGTCGATGGCCGACCGTCGCCCTGGTCGCCGTCAACGACGCCGCCGCATTCTGGCGCGGTCATGGGTTCGAGGTCCGGGAAGCCCCGGACATGGCGACCCGACTGGCCAGCTATGGTCCGGACGCCCGCTACATGACGCGGGACGTCGCGCCGACCGCCTAGCTGCGGGTCCAGCCCTTTTCGGCCATGCAGGCGCGGAAGGCGTCGCGACCGTCGGTGCGCTCGTCGCACTCGTTGCGGGCGGCGTCGAAGGGCTGGGCATTGTTGCCGTGCCAGGCCGTGTCGTCGCTGTCGGCGTCGATCACGGTGATGCAGCCCGTGGTCATCAGGGCGGCAGACAGGCTGGCGAGGATCAGAAGGCGTTTCATGAGAAGCTCCACGGTTTGAAGCCTCCCGATGCCACCCGGGCCTGCGGGAATCCCGTTACGATCCCGTCATGTAGGTGAATTCGCGGTAAGGTGACGCTTCAGTCCCGGGTCGCGACCATCATGAAGTTGACGTCGGCGTCCGCGCTTTCGCTCCACCGGTCCGTCAATGGATTATAGACCAGACCGAACGGCCCGGTGACGGTCAGGGGTTCAGCCGACAGCATTCTCCGGATCTCGTCGGGCCTCGGGAACTGCCGCCAGTCGTGGGTCCCCGCCGGCACCCAGCGCAGGATGTATTCCGCCGCGATCTTGCCCAGCGCCAGGGACTTCAGCGTCCGGTTCAGGCTGGCCACGATCATGATGCCGCCGGGGGCCACCCGCCGCGAGCAGGCGCGCAGGAAGCTCTCGGGATCGGCGACGTGTTCGATGATCTCCAGCACCAGAACGACGTCGAACGGCCCCGCCCCCTCGGCCTCCATCTGTTCGACCGTGGCGGCGCGATAGGCGATGTCGAGCCCCTGTTCGTCCGCATGGGTCCGGGCAGTGCCGATGTTTTCGCTCGAGGCGTCGATCGCCGTGACGGTGAACCCCAGCCGCCGCATCGGCTCGGCGATCAGGCCGCCGCCGCACCCGATGTCGATCAGGCTCAGTCCCGCGAAGGCCTCCCGTCTGGACGGATCGCGGTGAAAGCGTTCGGCGACCCGGTCGCGGATGAAGGCGAGGCGGGCCGGATTGAACCGATGCAGGGGCGCGAACGGCCCGCGCGCATCCCACCATTCCGCCGCCTGGGCTGAAAAGCGCGCGACGTCGGCCGGGTCGATGCTGGCCCCCTCGGCGCGATTCGTGGCGATATCGGCAAAGTCTTGCCCCGTTTGGGGTTTGCGCCCGGACAAGGGGTCGTTAGAAGCGGCCATGGCGCAAGGGTGAACCCCTTTTGCGCCCGCCATGCAAGACGGGGATTTCCGCCACGATGACGCGGACACGATGACGACGCCGGTGTCCAGACGCCTGGTGATGAAGTTCGGTGGCACCTCCATGGGCGACCTGGAGCGCATCCGTCGTGCCGCGCGCATCGTCGCCGCCGAGGTCCGGGCCGGACATTCCGTCGCCGTCGTGGTGTCGGCCATGGCGGGCAAGACCAATGAGCTGGTGGCCTGGACGGACGGGGCGGGTGCGGCCGCCGCCGGCCTGCCGCTGTCGGACGATGAATACGATGTGGTCGTCGCCTCCGGCGAACAGGTCACCTCGGGCCTGCTGGCCATCACCCTGCGCAACATGGGCCTGAATGCCCGCAGCTGGATGGGCTGGCAGATCCCCATCCTGACCGACGAGGATCACGCCCGCGCCCGCATCGTCGACGTGCCGGGTGACGTCCTGGGGGCCGCGCTGGACGCCGGAGAGATCGCGGTGGTGCCGGGGTTCCAGGGCATTTCGCCGTCGGGCCGGATCACCACCCTGGGCCGCGGCGGATCGGACACCTCGGCGGTGGCGGTGGCGGCGGCCCTGGGCTGTCCGTGCGACATCTATACCGACGTGGACGGCGTCTATACGACCGATCCCCGCATCGAGAGCCGGGCCCGGCGGCTGGAAAAGGTCTCCTACGAGGAGATGCTGGAAATGGCCTCCCTGGGGGCCAAGGTGCTCCAGACCCGTTCGGTCGAGCTGGCCATGGCCAAACAGGTGCCTGTGCGCGTCCTGTCCAGCTTCATCGAACCCGACGAAAACGGCGTCCTGCCCGCCAAGTCCGGCACGCTCATCTGTGACGAGGAAGAAATCGTGGAAAAACGCATCGTGTCCGGCGTGACCATGAGCCGTGACGAGGCCCGGATCACCCTGCTGGGCCTGTCCGACCGGGTCGACGCCCCCGCCGACGTCTTCACCCGCCTGGCCGAGGCCAGCGTCAATGTCGACATGATCGTCCAGTCCCAGGCGCGGACCGAAGGCGCGGTCAACCTGACCTTCACCACCGGCCGCCGCGACGCGGCGCGCGCTGCCGACCTGATGCGTGCAGCCCAGACCGACATCGGCTTCGAGGAGATCCGCGTCGACGAGGACGTGGCCAAGGTCTCGGTCGTCGGCGTCGGCATGCGGAGCCATGCGGGCGTGGCCCAGACCATGTTCCGGGCGCTGGCCGACAAGGGCGTCAAGTTCCAGGCCATCTCGACCTCGGAGATCAAGATCAGCGTCCTGATCGACGCCGCCTATGCCGAACTGGCCGTCCGCGCCCTGCATTCGGCCTATGGGCTGGATGCTGTATAGCGTTGTCTGAATCCTCGCCCTATCTCGGGTGTGGACGGGAGACACCATGCCGGTAGCGGGCGGAACGATGACGAGGGGGCCACGCGTCCTCCTGCGCCAGATCCGCGAGGCCATGGCCGACGGCGGCCCGGCCCAGGGGCGTCTGGACGTCGTCGTCACCACCATCGCCCAGTCCATGGTGGCCGAGGTCTGCTCCATCTATCTGCGGCGGGCGTCGGGCGAGCTGGAGCTGTTCGCCACCCACGGCCTGAACCGCGACGCCGTCCACGCCACGCGGCTGAAGGCCGGCGAGGGTCTGGTGGGCGAGGTCGCGCGCATGGCCCAGCCGATCAGCCTGTCGGACGCGCCCAACCACCCCAGCTTCTCCTATCGGCCGGAAACGGGCGAGGATCCCTATCACGCCTTCCTCGGCGCGCCCCTGCTGCGCGGGGGCCGGGCCATCGGCGTGCTGGTCGTCCAGAACAAGTCCGAGCGCCGCTACGATCCCGACGAGGTTGAGGACATCCAGACCATCGCCATGGTGCTGGCCGAGACCGTGGCCAATGGCGAACTGCTGGCCCAGGAGGAATTGCGCGACATCGAGGTTGCGCCGCACCGGCCCGAGCGCATCAAGGGCCAGAGGTTCGCCGAAGGTCTGGCGTTCGGCCACGTCGTCCTGCACGAAGCCCCCCTGCCGCCCGAACGGCTGCTGGCCGAGAACCAGCAGGTCGAGGAAATCCGGCTGCGCGAAGGCTTGCTGACGCTCAAGGCCTCCATCGACGCCCTGCTGGACGGGGGTCAGGGCAAGCTGGCCGGCCAGTCGTTCGAGGTGCTGGAAACCTACCGGATGTTCGCCGACGACCGGGGCTGGAACCGGTCGCTGGAAGAGGCGGTGCGGGGCGGTCTGACGGCCGAGGCCGCCGTGGACCGGGTGCGCAACGAGCACCGCGCCCGCTTCGCCCAGGCGCGGGATCCCTACATCAAGGAACGCCTGCACGACTTCGAGGACCTGGCCAACCGGCTGCTGCGGGTGCTGGGGGGCGAGAATCCCGGACAGCGCGTCCTGCCCGACGACGCCATACTGGTGGCCCGGAACCTGGGCCCGGCCGACCTGCTGGAATATCCGCGCGACCGCATCCGCGGCCTTCTGATGGAGGAGGGGTCGGCGGCCAGCCATGCCGCCATCGTGGCGCGGGCGCTGCAGATCCCCTGCGTCGGTCGTCTGCAGGGCATCCGCGACCGGCTGAGCGAGGGCGATCTGGTCATCGTCGACGGCGAGACGGGGGAGGCGCATCTGCGCCCCCGCCCCGATATGCTGGAATCGGTCCAGTCGCGCATGGCCGTGCGCGATCAGCGTCAGGCCGAGTTCGCCAAGCTGCGCGACGTGCCCGCGATCACGGCCGACGGCACGCGAATCACCCTTCTGACCAATGCCGGTCTGGCGGTCGATCTGGAGAACCTGGACGCGACCGGGGCCGAGGGCATCGGCCTGTTCCGCACCGAGTTCCAGTTCATGGTGTCGGAGGAACTGCCGCGGCTGGACTCTCAGACCGCGCTTTACCGGCTGGTGCTGGACTCCGCGGGCGATCGGCCGGTGACCTTCCGCACCCTGGACATCGGGGGCGACAAGGTCCTGCCCTATATGGAGACCACCGAGCGGGAGGAGAATCCCGCCCTCGGCCGCCGCGCGATCCGCCTGGGTCTGGACCGGCCGTCCCTGCTGCGCCTGCAACTGCGCGCGCTGCTGGCGGCCGGGGCGGGGCGCGAGCTGCGGGTCATGTTCCCCATGATCGCGACCGTGGACGAGTTCCGCGCCGCGCGCGAGCTGGTCGACGTCGAATGCGAATGGGCGCGTCGGCGGGGACGTCCCTTGCCCGCGCGCCTGCGGGTCGGCGCCATGATCGAATGCCCCAGCCTGCTGTGGCATCTGGACGCACTGCTGCCGCTGACCGACTTCGTTTCGGTGGGGTCCAACGACCTTTTCCAGTACATGTATGCGGCGGACCGGACGAATCCGCTGGTGTCGGATCGCTACGACGCCCTGTCGCCTCCGGCCCTGCGCGCGCTCCAGTCCATCCAGAAGGCCTGTACCGAGACGGGCACGCCGGTGTCGGTCTGTGGAGAGCTGGCGGGCCGTCCGCTGGAAGCTTTCGCCTTGATTGCACTGGGATTCACGCGCCTGTCGGCCCCGGCCGGCGGGGTGGGTCCGGTGAAGCGGATGATCCTGTCGGCCGATCTGGTCGCGGCGCGGCGCGGCATGACCAATCTGCTGGGATCGTCGGCCGGTTCGATCCGCAACGAGATCGAAAGCCTGGCCCGGAAGTTGAACGTCGGTTTGTGAAGCGTCCCTGCCCGGGACGCCCGCATGCTTAACAAGACGTTGATACGGCAACCAAAATGGGTTATCCACAAGACGCTACGAGTGTGCCTCCGGGGGGAGGCGGTGACTGTCATACCGGCGTGGTAGGCGGTGACTGGTTGAGTACGGCGCCCGTTGTCAGGACGACGCCGAGTATGGGGCATGGCGTCATGGCGCTGGATGCGGGGACCGTCCCCGATGAGTTTCGGGCCCACCCCGACTGGAAGGACCCCGTGCCCTCCATCACTGAAGCAGCGACTCTGGGTTCCGGCCTGCGCAAGGCGCGCGAGCTGTCGGGCCGGTCCCTGGCCGAACTGGCCGCCGACACCCGGGTTCACGAACGTTATCTGCGCGCCCTGGAGGAGGACAACGTCTCCGCCCTGCCATCGCGGGTCTTCGCCATCGGCTATGTGCGCGCCTATGCCGGCGCGCTGGGCCTGGACGAACAGCTGGCCGTCGAACGCTACAAGCGCGAGACGCCGGATGCCTCGGTGGCGCTGCAGGCTCCGGTCGGCGTCGCCTTCGAGGATGTGAAGCGCTATTCGCCGCGCATCATCGGCACTGTCCTGATGCTGGCCGTGGCCGTCATCGGCTGGAACGTCTTCCAGCGGATCAGCCTGATGCAGGCGCCCCAGCCGTCCGACATCGCCGAGGTTCCGGAAAGCTGGTCGCTGGGCGACGTCCCCGGTCAGGACATCGTGCGGGTGGGCGCGCCGCTGGCCGCGCCGCCGGACCAGACCACCCCCGCCCTCTACATCACGCCGGGCCTCGAGGCCGAGCTGACGGGCATCGATCCCACGGACACGGCCGCCGTCGCCGCCGCGGCCGCCCGGAACGCTCCGCCCGTCCAGGCCGCCTTCAATCCGCGCGGGGCGATCTATGGGGCCGCCGCCAATGCCTCCCAGGTCGTGCTGCAGGCGAAGAAGGCCGGGGCGCTGGTGGTGCGCATGGCCGACGGACGGGTCCTGTTCGCCCGCCAGCTGGCCGCAGGCGAGGCCTGGCGCGCGCCAGCCGGTCTCTCAGCCGTGATCGACGTGTCCGATCCGGCCGCCTTCGACGTCTATCTGAATGGCGAGCTGGGTGGCCCCCTGACCGGTGTCCTGACGCCCCTGGCCCAGCTGAACGCCCGCGCCCAGACCCTGGCCCGGCAGACGGCCGTCCAGGTCCAGGTCGAGGCGACCGCCGCCCAGGCCGCCGCTGCCCGCGCCACCCTGGCCACACAGGCCAGCGTGACCGAGACCGTCGATCCGGCCGATCAGACCCTGTCCACCCCGGCCAATCCGGGCTGATCCGGCGCGTCCAAGCGCGTCATGGCCTTGTCGCCGCGACGGGCCTATATTGGACGCGTCATGAGCGACCATTCCCATATCCGACCCTGGCGCCATATCGAGCGTCGGAAGTGCCGCCAGATCATGGTCGGCAATGTCCCGGTCGGCGGCGACGCCCCGATCAGCGTCCAGTCGATGACCAACACCCTGACGTCGGACGCCAATGCGACGATCGGCCAGATCCGCGAGCTGGAAGAGGCCGGGGCGGACATCGTCCGCGTGTCCTGCCCCGACGAGGACTCCACCCGCGCCTTCCGCACCATTGCCCGCGAGGCGAGGGTGCCGCTCGTGGCCGACATCCATTTCCACTACAAACGCGGCATCGAGGCCGCAGAGGCCGGGGCCGCCTGCCTGCGAATCAATCCCGGCAATATCGGCAATGCGAGCCGCGTCCGTGACGTCATCCAGGCCGCCAAGGACCACGGCTGCTCCATGCGCATCGGCGTCAACGCCGGGTCGCTGGAAAAGGAACTGCTGGAGAAATACGGCGAGCCCTGCCCGGACGCCATGGTCGAGAGCGCGCTGAACCACGCCCGCATCCTGCAGGACCACGACTTTCACGAGTTCAAGATTTCGGTGAAGGCCTCCGACCCCTTCCTGACCGTCGCCGCCTATCAGCAGCTGGCGGAGGTCATCGACTGCCCGCTGCATCTGGGCGTCACCGAGGCCGGCCCCCTGCGCACCGGCACCATCAAGTCGGCCATCGGCATGGGGAACATGCTGTGGGCCGGGATCGGCGACACTATCCGGGTCAGCCTCGCCGCCGATCCGGTCGAGGAGATCAAGGTCGGCTTCGACATCCTGAAGTCGCTGGGTCTGCGCCACCGGGGCGTCAACATCATCGCCTGCCCGTCCTGTGCGCGTCAGGGCTTCAACGTCATCGAGACGGTCGGCATCCTCGAGGAAAAGCTGGCCCATATCTCGACGCCGATGTCGCTGTCGATCATCGGCTGCGTGGTCAACGGACCGGGCGAGGCCCTGTATACCGACATCGGCTTCACCGGCGGCGGGGCCGGGTCCGGCATGGTCTATCTGAACGGCAAGATCGCCCACAAACTGGCCAATGACGGCATGGTCGAGCACATCGTCGAGATGGTGGAGGCCAAGGCAGCCGAGCTGAACGCGGCGCGCGACGCGGCGGAGCTTCAGGCGGCGGAATAGCAGGCTCGTCAGGAGACTGGGTCACGGCCGAGGGCAAGCCCTCGACGACCCCGGATTATCGGTCTTCAAACTGCGCGATCTCGTTGAGAAGCTCGATCGGGTGCCCGGTGGATAAAGTGATGCCCGTGGAAGCGGCATGGAGCGGCTGATCTACAGGACGTCGGCCAACTGGAGCCCCTGCCAGGTGGCCAGCACCAGCAGCAGGCCGCCCACTGCATAGGTCAGCGCCCGATGCGGCACGATCCGGGTGATATAGCCTGCGAACGGAGCGGCCAGCAGGCCGCCGACCACCAGGCCGGTTACTGCCGCAGCGTGATTGGTCAGAGCCCCCGCATCCTTCCAGTGACCCGTCACAAGGGCCCAGACGAAGGTGGCGGAGATGGCCATGGTGACGAAGAACTCGGCGGTATTGGCCGTGCCGATGGCGCGGCGGGGCTCGGCACCCGCGCCCACGAGGGTCGAGGACACGGTCGGACCCCATCCGCCACCGCCGATGGCGTCGAAGAATCCGCCGATCACTCCCAGGGGGGCCATGATCCAGGCCGGGCGAATGCGCCGCGGGGGCGTGTTTCGTGTCGCGCGCCACAGGATATAGCCGCCCATCAGGGCGAGGTAGGCGATCACGAACGGCTTGATCACGTCGCCCTCGATCCCCGCCAGCACATAGGCTCCCAGGACGCCGCCGATCACGCCCGCGATGGCCAGCGGCACCAGCAGCCGCCATTCCACATTCCGGTGCCAGATGTGCGATCCGGCCGAAGCCGCCGTGGTGAACACTTCCGCCCCATGCACACTGGCCGATGCCGTCGCAGGCGGCACACCGAAGGCCAGCAGAACCGACGACGAAATCACGCCGTAGGCCATGCCCAGGGCACCATCGACTGCTTGGGCGAACAGGCCCACGACCAGAAACAGCAGAAACGTTTCCATTCAGCCCCCCAGACCCGCGCCGGGGGAGGCGCACGGACCGTCTAGTGCAGAGCTAGAGCGCGTTCGGTTTAGTTGGACGCATATCCGGCGTGCTTAAGGTAGTTGGCGCATTCTGATGGGCTGAAGCGGTCGAGGAGGCTGCCGATGCGTCGCCATGTGGCTTCGACTGTGCGCTCGTCGGCCTTTTTCAGAAGGGTCTTCAGCTTTGAAAAGACCTGTTCGATGGGATTGAGGTCGGGGCTGTAGGGCGGCAGGAAGATCAGGTGGGCCCCGGCTTTTCGGAGGGCCTGCCTGACGGCCTTGCCCTTGTGACTGCCGAGGTTGTCGAGCACGACGACGTCGCCGGGGCTGAGCGTGGGGATCAGGAACTGCTCGACCCAGGCTCGGAACGCATCGCCGTTGATCGGGCCGTCCAGCACCATAGGGGCCTCGATCCGATCGTGACGCAGGGCGGCGATGAAGGTCAGTGTGGTCCAGTGGCCATGCGGAACCCGGGCCACCAGTCGCTCGCCACGCCGGGCTCGGCCGTGGGTGCGGGTCATGTTGGTCTTGGCCCAGGTCTCGTCGATGAAGACCAGGCGACGCGGGTCAATCCGGTGTTGATGACGCTTCCACCGCGCCCGCTTTCGGGCCACGTCCGGACGGTCCTGTTCGGCGGCGTGCAGGGTTTTTTTTGAAGCTGAGCCCCTCGCGCTTGAGGAAGGCCCAGACCGACCAGTCGCCCGCCCTCACGCCACGATCCGACAGTTCAACCACCAGCGCCCGGATCGTCAGGTCCGGCTTTTCGGCCAACCGGGCCAGAAGCCAGTCCCGCTCGCGGTCCAGCACCGAGCGGCGATAGCCGCCCATCTGGCGAGGCAAGGGACGACCCTCGGACCGTGCCCGCGCCATCCATTTCACCGCCGCAGAGGCGCTGACACCGAACCGACGCGCCGCAGATCGCCGGCTCTCGCCCGCCTCAACGGCAGCCACCAGCCGCTCTCTCAAATCCATCGAACAGGGACGAGGCATCGGAGCTGGCCTCCCATCCAGCCCCAACCTTGAATCACGATCCGACCAAAAGGGGAATCCTTCGATTCCAACTAAGCCGACGACGCTCTAATGCACGTGCAGGCGAAGGGTAACGCCCCATGACGCCGATGTTATCCGCCGTGATGCTCCGGGCCCCGTGCATCGACAGGCTGCCCGCCGCGCGATAAGGCTCCGCCCCTTCGCCTTTCGAGATGTTCCGCCCTTGCATCTGCCCCAGTCCAAGCTCGATCAGGTCCTGGACCGCTTCCACCAGGTGGAGGCGCGCATGGGCGCGGCCAGTGACGGGCAGGAGATCGTGCGCCTGTCCAAGGAGCACGCCGAGATGAAGCCGGTGGCCGATGCGGTGCTGGCGCTCGCCCGGGCCAGGAAGGAGATCGAGGATCTGCAGGCCATGGCGGCCGATCCCGAGATGGCGGCCATGGTGGCCGATGAGCTGGACACGCTGAACGCCCGCCTGCCCGATATGGAGCGCGATGTCGCCCTGCTGCTGGCACCGCGCGATGCCGACGAGAACGCCTCGGCCGTGCTGGAAGTGCGGGCCGGTACCGGTGGAGACGAGGCGGCCCTGTTCGCCGGCGACCTGTTCCGCATGTATTCCCGCTATGCCTCCAACCGGGGCTGGAAGGTCGAGCTGGACTCGGCGACCGAGGGCGACGCGGGCGGCTACAAGGAGATCATCGCCACCGTCACGGGCGATGGCGTCTTCGGACGGCTGAAGTTCGAGAGCGGCGTTCACCGCGTCCAGCGGGTGCCGACGACCGAGGCGGGGGGGCGTATCCATACCTCGGCCGCGACCGTCGCCGTCCTGCCCGAGGTCGAGGACGTCGAGATCGAGATCCACGACAAGGACATCCGGATCGACACCTATCGGGCATCGGGTTCGGGCGGCCAGCACGTCAACAAGACCGACTCGGCCGTGCGGATCACCCACTTCCCGTCCGGCATCGTGGTGACGTCCTCGGAGAAGTCCCAGCACGTCAACCGCGACAAGGCGATGAAGAATCTGCGCGTGCGCCTGTACGACATGCAGCGCCAGATGAAGGACAGCGCCCGCTCCGATGCGCGCAAGTCCCAGGTTGGCTCGGGCGACCGGTCCGAACGCATCCGCACCTACAACTTCCCGCAGGGGCGGGTGACCGATCATCGCATAGGCCTGACCCTGCACAGCCTGCCGCAGATCCTGGAGGGCGATCTGGATGCCCTGCTGAACGCCCTGATCGCCGAGGATCAGGCCGCCCGCCTGTCCGATCTGGAAGCCGAATTCGCCTGACCTGACGGCCGCGACCACCGCGCCCTTGCCCGCCGCCGCCGCCCCGCGTAGAGCGCAAAGACATGTTCGGCCTCGCCAATCCCCAACGCTTCATGTCGTTCACCCGGCCGCTCGTGCCGGTGCTGTGGGTCGTGGCCGCGGGCCTGCTTCTGGTCGGCATCTGGCTGAGTTTCACCGCGCCGGGCGACTATCAGCAGGGCGACACGGTGCGGATCATGTTCGTCCATGTGCCGGCGTCGTCGCTGGGGCTGATGGCCTATTCGGCGCTGGGGATTTCCAGCTTTTTCGCCCTGGTGTTCCGTCATCCGCTGGCGGATGCGGCGGCGCGGGCGGCCGCCCTGCCGGGCGCGGCCTTCACCCTGCTGGCCCTCGTGACCGGATCGCTGTGGGGCCAGCCGATGTGGGGGACCTGGTGGGTCTGGGACGCGCGGCTGACCAGCGTGCTGGTCCTGTTCCTGTTCTACCTCGGATACATGGCCCTGCGTTCGGCGATCGACGACGAGGCGCGTGCGGCGCGGGCCGCCGCCATCCTGGGTCTGGTCGGGCTGATCAACCTGCCGATCGTGAAATTCTCGGTCGACTGGTGGAACACCCTGCACCAGCCCGCATCGCTGCTTCGGGCGGGCGGGTCGGCGCTGGCCCCGGTCTTTCTGGCGCCCCTGCTGACCATGATGGCGGCCTATGGGGCGCTGTTCCTCGCGGTCTGGCTGACCTCCATCCGCACCGAGATCGTGCGTCGCCGGGTGCAGTCGATCCGCGCGCGCATGGCGCTGGAGGCGTAGATGTTCGACCTGGACATGAGCCCCTATGCCGCCTTCGTCTGGCCTGCCTGGGGCATCAGCGTCGTGGTGCTGGGCGCGGTCGTCCTGCGCGCGGTCGTCGCGTCGCGCAAATGGAAGGCCGAGCTGAAGCGGCTGGAAGATCAGGCCACGGTCGAGTCATGAGCCGCTGGTTCTCCATCATCCCGCTGGTGGTCCTGGCCGCCCTGGCCGTGCTGTTCATCGGCTGGTCGCTGAAGCGCGATCCAGAGTTCAAGCCCGCCGCCCTGGTCGGCCGCACGGTGCCCGAGACGGTCCTGCCCATTCTGCAGGACGGCGTGCCGGGGCCCCAGAACGTCGACATCCGCACCGCCGGTGTCGGCAAGCCGATGATCGTCAACGTCTTCGCCAGCTGGTGCGCGCCCTGCCGGGTCGAGCATCCTCAGCTGCTGAAGCTGAAGGCCCAGGGCGTGGCCATCGTCGGTGTCGCCTACAAGGATGAGCCCGAGGCGACCCAGGCCTTCCTCGACGAGCTGGGCGATCCGTTCGCCATGGTGCTGGTCGATCAGGACGGCCGGGCGGGGCTGGAGATGGGGATTTCGGGCGTGCCCGAGAGCTTCGCGGTCAATGCCATGGGGCAGGTTGTGGCCAAATCGTCCGGGCCGCTGCTGACCGATGCCGACCTGAAACGGATGACCGACGCTCTGGTCGCCCCACCCCGACCGCTGCCGACGGCGACGTCGCGCTGAGCGATAGCGCTCCGGGATTTCCGTTAACCTTTTATCGACAGGATTCGTTAACCCTGTCGGCATGAGCACGATCCGTCCCGACCTGCCGTCTGCCTTGCCCACCGCTCCGACCGGACAGGGGGCGCAGATGCGCGCGGCCCAGGCGGCCTTCTTCCGCGCGGCGATGGGCGATGTTCAGGCGACGCCCCAGCAGACGCCTCAGCAACGGCCCACAGCGGCGGCGGCGGCGGAACCGGAAACGCCGCGCGCGCCCCGACCTGGCCAGCTGCTGGATATCCGGGTCTAGAGCGCGGGTTCGACGGCCTTTGCCTTCTTGGGCTTCCTGGCCTTCTTGTCGGGTTCGGCCGCCTTCCTGGCCGCCTTTTCTGCCTTCCGGGCTTCCTTCTGGGCCTTCTTCAGCGCCTTGATTTCGGCCTTCGCCTGTTCCGGCGCAGCGTCGGCCGAGGCGGCCAGTTCGCCGAGCAGTTCCAGGAAGCCGTCGCGCTTGGCCTTGGGCAACAGGCCCATGATCCGCCTGTCCGCGGCCTCGACCCTGGGCCGCGCGGCGTCCAGAAGGGCCTTGCCTTCGGCCGACAGGCTGACCGCCATGGCGCGGGCGTCCAGGCTGGAGCGTTCGCGGGCCAGCAGACCCCTGGTCGTCATGCGGGCGACCAGATCGGCCAGGGTCGAGCGGTCGATGCCGGTGGCCTTGACCAGATCGGTCTGGGTCAGGCCGGACTTGACCGACACGGCCTCCAGCACGGCGAACTGACGCTGGGTGGGCCCGTCAGTCCCGGCCTCTTCGGCATAGATATCGAGCGCCAGTTGCAGCACCCGGTGCATCAGATGGCTGGGCGAATCCGCCAGCGTGCCCGCCCGCCTCGCCTGTTTGCCGGACTTGACCATCGCACACATCCCTCTGCCGTATGCGGAGGGTTATCAGCGTCGCTTTACAGATTTATGGCGCTGATCCGCCGGGTGCCGGCGGGGCGCTTCATGGCGGCGCGCGCAGGCTGCCGGCCGGGGCGCACGGATCGTCTCTCGCCTCCGGTCAGGGCGCCGTGTCCGGGCGAGCCGGTGCCGAGGGATCGACCGGCCCGTCGTTGGCGCTGTCGGGGATCATGTTCTTCATGATCAGCGGCACCTGCGACAGGCCGAACACGGAGGAGGCGATCCACAGGACGCCGCGGAAGCTGACCCAGACGTCGGCCGGATCGACGCCGGTCATGCCGACGCGCGCCGCAATCCAGGCCACGAGCGTCTCTGACCGGATCAGCTCGTTGACGATGGCGACCGCCAGAAAATAAAGCCCGTACCGGAACGTCAGTGTCCGCCAGGCCGAATCGTTGATCGGCAGGACCGTGCCGAGCAGGGCCTTGAGCGGCTGTTTGCCCAGTTTCAGCCCGCCCAGAAGGGCCACGGCCAGCGATGCGTTCAGCACCGTGACCTTCACCTTGACCCAGATATCGTCATTGGTCAGCAGGGTCAGGACCCCGAACACCAGGGCGAACCCGCCGACCAGCAGCGGCATCAGGGCCAGTCGCTTCTCGACCATCAGGCCGACGACCACGGCCACGACCGAGCCCGCCACCAGACCCCAGGTCGCATGCACCAGGGCCTCGTCGCCGGGAAGGCCGCGCAGCCGGAAGACGACAAAGGTCAGTCCGAACGCCAGCAGGGCGCCGAAATCGACCAGCTGGCGCACCCAGGGCGGCGGGGCTGCGCGGTGGGGCTGTGCATCGGTCATCTAGTCTTCCAGTCCGACCAGCGAGCGCGAAAAGGCGCGGGCGTCGAAGGGTTGCAGGTCGTCGATCCCCTCGCCCACCCCGATCAGCTTGATCGGGGCGTCCGACGCCTGGGCCACCGGCACCAGCACCCCGCCGCGTGCCGTGCCGTCCAGCTTGGTCATGACCAGACCCGAGACGAAGGCTGTGCGGCCGAAGATCTGTTCCTGGGCCAGGGCGTTGCGGCCCACGGTGGCGTCCAGCACCAGCAGGGTCTCGTGCGGGGCGTCCGGATCGATCTTCTTCAGCACCCGCACGATCTTCAGCAGTTCGTCCATCAGGGCGGACTTGTTCTGCAGCCGACCGGCCGTGTCGATCAGGATGACGTCATAGTTCTCGGCCCGCGCCTTCGTATAGGCGTCGAACGCCAGCCCGGCGGGATCGGCACCGTCCCTGCGGCTCTCGAAATCGGCACCCGCCCGTTCGGCCCAGACCTTCAGCTGCTCGCGGGCGGCGGCACGGAAGGTGTCGCCGGCCACGATCATGACCCTGGCCCCCTTGCCCGTCAGGTCGGCCGCGATCTTGCCGAGCGTGGTGGTCTTGCCGGAGCCGTTCACGCCGACGAACAGCACGACATAGGGCTTGATGCCTTCCGACAGGGGATCGAACGTCGCCTGGCGCGGCAGCAGTTCTGCGGCGACCGCCTCGGCCAGGGCCTCCTTGACCTCGCGTTCGTCCGACACCTTGCCGAACCGCAGCTCGCGAAAGCGCGCGACGATCCGGTCGGTGGCGGCGGGGCCCAGATCGCTTTCCAGCAGATGCTCTTCCAGCCGGTCGAGCGCGGCCTCGCCCAGCGGCTCCCTGACGAAGGCGCCGACGACCGTCTCGGTCATCTGCTGGCTGGAGCGGGCCAGCCCGGCGCTGAGGCGCTGGAACCAGCCCTTCTTTGGCGTGTCGGTCATGGGCAAGGGCTTTAGCGGGGGGATGTGGGGGCGTCACTCCCCCTGAACTCAGGCCCTGCGACGGGCCTCAATCATTGTGTCATAGCCCAACGCATTGAAGGCAGCCGTTATCTGATCGGTTTTCGAGACATGATCAATGTCAAGCAGGCGATCCACCGTGGTCCGGGATGCGGCACCCATACGTCGAGACAGGTCTTCGACGTTGACGGATTCATGCAGCATGGCGTTATGCAAATGAACCTTGGCTTCAACGTTAAAACTCACCCGGGCTACAGCCTGACCCGGTGCCATCAAAACTCGACCGGCAGGCACTGTTTCGCCAGATGCGATGCGCGCAGCAATGGCCTCAAGCACCGCATTGGTTCCGTTCATGATGGCCGCGTCGCGCGTCTCTCCAAAACTGGTCACTTCCGGCAAATCCGGTGAAGTCACCAGAAAGCTGTCTCCATCTTCAGTGAGAGTGAGTGGATAGTGCGCCATCAGAGTCCAAGATCCTTCTTGATTTTCTGAACAAGGCCCTTGCCGAGTTCCTTTCCGCCACCGTGCATTGGCAGCTGACTGACCCGACCGTTAAGACGCACGGTGAGATGGCCGGAACCGCCCTTGTGCGAATGAAATGTCGCGCCCTGTGCGGACAGCCATTTCTTAAGTTCCTTGCTGTTCATTCGCATACAATGTTACACAGAAATGTGTAAGTCCACATAAATGTGGAGTTCGTCTCGATTGGATCTGGAAATGCCCGAGACCCACCCTTTCTTTTGCGGTCGCACCCATGGCTTCGTCCGGGTCGCGGCGGCGACGCCGGTGGTCCATATCGCCGACCCGGTGGCGAATGCGCAGGAACACGCGGCCCTGATCCGTCAGGCGGGCGAAGCGGGTTGCGACCTGATCGTCTTCCCGGAGCTGAGCTTGAGCGGCTACGCCATCGACGACCTGCACATGCAGGCGGCGCTGCTGGACGCGGTCGATGGCCAGATCGGCGAACTGGCCCGGATGGCGGGCGAGGCGGGCCTCGTTGCCGTGATCGGCGCGCCGGTGCGGCATGGCGATCGCCTGCTGAACGCCGCCGTCGTGCTGGCGGGCGGCGAGGTCACGGGCGTCGTGCCCAAGACCTATCTGCCGAACTACCGCGAATACTATGAGAAGCGCTGGTTCTCGTCCGGCGACGACATCGGGGCCGAAACGATCCGGATCGGCGGTCAGGACAGCTGGATCGGCACCCGGCTTTTGTTCGAGGCCGACGACCGGCCGGGCTTCGTCGTCGGCATCGAGCTCTGCGAGGACTTCTGGGCCCCCGTGCCGCCCTCGACGCGTCAGGCGCTGGCGGGCGCGCGCATCCTGTTGAACCTGTCGGCCTCCAACATCGTCATCGGCAAGGCGGACGAGCGGGCCATGCTGTGTTCCAGCCAGTCGGCGCGGACCCTGTCGGCCTATGTCTTCACCGCCTCCGGCTGGGGCGAGAGCACCACCGACCTGGCCTGGGACGGTCAGTCGACGATCCACGAACTGGGGGCGAAACTGGCGTCCGGCGAACGGTTCGCACTGGAAAGCCATCTGACCATCGCCGACGTCGACATCGAGCGGATCGGCCAGGACCGGCTGCGCAACGGCACCTTCGCCGACTGCGCCCGGCGGGAGCTGGACGAGGAGGGCTATATCCGGCTGGGCTTCCGGACCAGTCCCTCTCCCGGCGGGGGAGGATTACGCCGCCCGCTGGACCGCTTCCCCTTCGTCCCCGATGATCCTGCCCGTCTGGACCAGGACTGTTTCGAGGCCTTCAACATCCAGGTCCAGGGCCTGATGCGGCGGATGACCGCGACCGGAGCGGAAAAGCTCTGCATCGGCGTGTCAGGGGGTCTGGATTCGACCCAGGCCCTGCTGGTCGCCTGTCGCGCCTTCGACCAGCTGACGCTGCCGCGGACCAACATCCTGGGCTTCACCCTGCCCGGCTTCGCCACCTCGGACGGGACGAAGTCCAATGCCTGGGCCCTGATGACGGCGCTGGGCGTGACGGGGCAGGAGATCGATATCCGCCCCGCTGCGGAGCGGATGCTGGCCGACATCCACCACCCCTATGCGGACGGCCAGCCCGTCCACGACATCACCTTCGAGAACGTCCAGGCGGGGCTGAGGACCGACTATCTGTTCCGGCTGGCCAACCAGAACCGGGCCTTCGTGCTGGGGACCGGCGACCTGTCGGAACTGGCCCTGGGCTGGGCCACCTATGGCGTCGGCGACCATATGAGCCACTACAACGTCAACGGCGGCGTGGCGAAGACCCTGATCCGCCACCTGATCCGCTGGGTCGCCGAGCGCGAACCGGAGGGTGGGGCCTCCGACGTCCTGCATGCCATTCTGGATACCGAAATTTCTCCCGAACTGGTTCCGGCGGGTGCCGACGGACAGATCCAGTCGACGGAGGCTACGGTCGGCCCCTATGCGCTGAACGACTTCTTCCTGTTCCACATCACCCGCTACGGCATGAGCCCGTCGAAGGTCGCCTTTCTGGCCCATCAGGCCTGGGGCGATGCCACACGCGGCCACTGGCCCGCGAACACCCCTGATGCCGAACGGATCGCCTGTGACCTGCCGACCATCAAGGCCTGGCTGCGCAAATTCCTGATCCGCTTCTTCCAGACCAGCCAGTTCAAGCGCTCGGCCCTGCCCAACGGGCCCAAGGTCGTCACCGGCGGCTCCCTGTCGCCCCGCGGCGACTGGCGCGCGCCGTCGGACGGAAACGCGCGGGTCTGGCTGGACGAGCTGGACGCCAATGTCCCGGACTGAAAGCTTGCGCCCTCATTTCACAACCGTGATGGGGGTTGGCCTGCTATGTCTGGCCGGCTGCGTCGCTCGACATGACGAGCCATTCGACTCCTCGCGCTGGAAAAGCGCGGACCTCACGACACGAACGCGCGCCGACATGGTTGGTGACCTGCTGCGGAAACATCCGGTGGAAGGTCAAGGCGAAGATGCGATTCTGAATTTGTTGGGCACGCCGACGACAACCGACAAATGGCCAAAGAGCGAGATGGTCTATGTCCTCGGACCGGATTCTGGCATCGGAATCGACCATGAGTGGCTGCTCATCGAGCTGAACGCCAATCGCGTGGTCGAAAGCCATAGCATTGTTGAGGACTGAGTCGCAGATGACCGACACGCCCACAAAAGACTCAAACGGCAACGTCCTGTCCGACGGCGACAGCGTGACCCTGATCAAGGACCTGAAGGTCAAGGGCTCGGGCGGGGTGACGTTGAAACGGGGCACGATGGTCCGGAACATCCGCCTGACCGACGACACCGACGAGATCGAGGCCAATGTCGAGAAGGTGCGCGGGCTGGTGCTGAAAACCGAGTTCGTCCGGAAGGCCTGAGACAGACCTCAGGGAATATCCCGCAGGAATTCGAAGATCGCGGACCTGGCCTCGGGCTCGTCCAGCATGGGCGCGTGGCCGACGCCGGGAACCTCCGCATAGGCCATGTCCGGCGCGGCCTTCTGCATGCGGGCCGCGATGTCGGCTCCCAGCAGGTCCGAGGTCGCGCCCCTGATCAGCAGGGTGGGACGCTTCCTGGCCAGCCGACGGAAGTATGGCCACAGGTTCGGGGCCAGGGCCCTGGCGCCCGCCGCCCGGATCGGTGCGGCGATGTCGGGATCGTAGTCAAGGACCGGCGACCCTTCGGTCCCCTCGCGGAACGTCCTTCGCGCGAAGGCGTCCCAGTCGGCGTCTGAGTAGTGCGGCAGGGCGACGGCGTTGATCCGCTTTGCATAGGCGGCGGCGGCGGCCCAGGTCGGGGTCTCGACCGGCTGGCCGGAATAGGCGGCGATCCGGGCCAGACCTTCGGGCGACACCTGGGGGCCGATGTCGTTCAGGATGGCGGCGGCGACCACGCGGGTCTTCATCGCGGCCAGCGCCATGGTGATCAGCCCGCCCATGGAGGTGCCCAGGAAGACAGCGCGCTCCAGACCCGCCTGTTCGAGCAGGGCCAGCACATCGTTCGCATAGACCGGCGGCTGATAGGTCATGGGATCGGTGGCGCGGTCCGAGCGTCCCCGGCCCCGGACGTCCAGCGCCAGAACCCGTCGCCCGCCCCGCGCGATCAGGGGCGCGATGGCATCGAAATCGGCGCTGTTGCGGGTCAGGCCGTGGATGGCGATCACCGGCAGCCTGGCCGGACCATCGGCGCCCGGATAGTCCCGCGCGAACAGGCTGAGCCCGTCGGATGAGGTCCAGCGACGTTCGGAAAAGCCGGTCGGATCGGGCATGGGTTCGTCTTCCTGGCAGCGACGCCCCCGCGTCGGGGCGACAGTATTTCATCGGACGTGGAATTGCGATCAGCCGCCCAGCAGATCGCGGACGAATTGATCCAGATTGCCGCCCTCGAACAGGAACCCCGGCACACCGGCCCGGCGGGCCGCCTCCAGGTCGCTCTGTCGGTCGCCGATCAGGAACGACCGCGCCGGATCGATGTGGTGATCGGCGATCGCGCGCAGGATCATGCCGGGATTGGGCTTGCGGTCCGGGTGGTCCGGGTGCCGGTAGCGGGGATCCTGCGCCTCGGCATGGAACGGGCAGGCATAGACGGCGCCGATCCGGGCCCCCTTGCCGGCCAGGGACCGGACGAGCCCGTCGTTGAACCGGTTCATCCGGGCCTCGTCGAACAGGCCGCGCGCGACGCCGGACTGGTTGGTCACGATCACCGCCATATAGCCCAGGCCGTTCAGCCGACGCACCGCCTCGGCGGCGCCGGGGATCAGGACCAGATGCTCGTCCAGATGCGGATAGCCACTGTCCTCGATCAGGACGCCGTCGCGGTCCAGAAAGACCGCGGGGGCGCCGGGCTGGGGTTCGGTCAAGGCGAGGCGGCTCCGGATGCTGACGGGTCTCTGGATAGGAGCGACCGTTGCAAGGCGCAACGTGAAGTGACCCGGGCGTGTTTGGCGTTGGGGACCGACACGGGCTAGACCGCGCCCACCTTCGACGGCCGGGCCGTCCGCAAAGAGGCAATCCCCATGAGCATCGCCTTCATCGACCTTCAGGCCCAGCGCCGCCGTCTGGGCGGCAGGATCGAGGCCGCCATGATGGCCGCCGTCGAGAGCGGGGCCTATGTCATGGGCCCACCCGTGCGCGAGTTCGAAGCGGCGCTGGCGACCTTCGGCCAGGCGAAACACGCCCTGGGCTGCGCCAACGGGACCGAGGCGCTGGTCCTGCCGCTGATGGCCTGGAACATCCGGCCGGGCGACGCGGTGTTCGTGCCCAGCTTCACCTTCTGCGCCACCGCCGAGGTCGTGCCCTGGCTGGGCGCGACGCCGGTCTTCATCGACATCGACGCCAGGACCTACAACATGGATCCCGGCCATCTGGAGGCCGCGATCGAGGCGACGATCGCCGAAGGGAAGCTGCGGCCAAAGGTCGTCATCGCCGTCGACCTGTTCGGCCAGCCGGCCGACTATCCGGCGATCCGGGCGATCTGCGACAAACACGGTCTGAAGCTGATCTCGGATTCGGCCCAGGGTTTCGGCTGCACGATCAACGGCGACCATCCGCTGAAGTGGGCTGATGTGACCACGGCCAGCTTCTTCCCGGCCAAGCCGCTGGGCTGCTACGGCGATGGCGGGGCGGTACTGACCCATGACGACGACCTGGCCCAGGAGATGGATTCCTACCGCGTGCACGGCAAGGCGGTGGCCAAGGACCTGGTGGGCCGGACCTTCGAGCACGACACCAAATATCTGAACATGCGGGTCGGCATGAATTCGCGGCTGGACACGGTCCAGGCCGCCGTCCTGATCGAGAAGCTGAAGGTCTTCCCCGAGGAGATCGAATGGCGGAACCGCATTGCGGCCCGCTACAATGAGCTGCTGGCCCCCCATGTCACCGCCGTGCCCTTCGTGCCGGCCGGCAACGTCTCCAACTGGGCCCAGTACACGATCGAGCATCCGGACCGGGACGGCCTGGCCGCCCATCTGAAGGACCAGGGCGTGCCCTCGGCGGTCTACTATCCCATCCCGTGCCATCTGCAGCCGGCCTATGAGCATCACCCGCGCGGCCCGCAGGGTCTGCCCGTGACCGAGGCCAAAAAGGAAACGGTCATCAGCCTGCCGATGCACTCCGACCTCGACGAGGCGACCCAGGACCGGATCGTCGCCGCCGTCGCCAGCTACAAGGGTTGAGCCTCATGCCGAACCATCCCGTCCCCCTGAAGGTCGGCGTCGCCGGCGTCGGCGTCATGGGCCGCAACCATGCGCGGGTCCTGTCCGATATCCGCGACTTCGATGTGACCACCATCTTCGATATGGACGCGCTGACGGCGGAGGGCGTCGCCGGCCTGTATGGCGCGACCCCCGTCACGACGGCCCAGGCCTTCGTTGACGCCGGGCTGGACGCGGCCGTGGTCTCCACCCCCAACCGCACCCATGCCGACCTGTCGGTCGCCCTGCTGGAAAAGGGCGTCCACGTCCTTGTGGAGAAGCCGATCGCAGCGTCCGTGGCCGATGCCCGGCGCATGATCGACGCGGCCCGGGCGAACGACCGCGTGCTGATGGTCGGTCAGGTGGAGCGGTTCAATCCGGCGGTCGAGGCGGTCAAGCGCGCCATCGCCGACGAGAAGGTGATCTCCATCCAGATCACGCGCGTCGGCCCCTTCCCGCCGCGCATGGGCGAGGTCGGCGTGGTCATCGACCTGGCGGTGCACGACATCGACATCATCCGCCACCTGACGGGCTCCGAGGTCGCCGAGGTCCAGCCGCAGCTGGCCCGCACCCGCGCCGAGCGCGAGGACACGGCCCTGCTCCAGTTCCGCATGGACAATGGGGTGATCGCCCACATCACCACCAACTGGGTCACGCCCTACAAGGTCCGCACGCTGCAGGTCGCGACCCAGGGCAAGTTTGTCGTCGCCGACCTGATGACCCGCCAGGTGACCGAGTATTTCGGCCAGCAGCCGGACGGCAGCTATCAGACCCGCGCGGTGAACAGCTGGCCGAACGAGCCGCTGAAGAAGGAGCTGGAAAGCTTCGCCCACGCCATCCGCACCGGTGAGCCGCCTGCGGTGACGGGGGAGGACGGGCTGCGCAACCTCGAAGTGGCGCTGAGGTGCCTGGGGGAGGGGTAGGCGGGCGTGCCGATTCCGCTAAAGAGTCAACCGCGATTCTTGACTTTTCGCCAAGTTGGGGGTAGGATTTTCCGTAGTCTGAAACTGGGCACAACCTAGAAGTAGGACCGCACCGGGGAGGTAGTTTGCGCTGCCTCCCCCTTCCAATTACAGCATCACAATACCGAACCCGTTGGCGTAGCTCGCTCGGCGGTTGAGAACCGGTTGCAGTCTGTTGAAATAGGTTTGCGCGCCTTTGCGGCGAACGTAGCTGCATGGAGCATACTTCTGCTGAAGGAAGTAAGCGACTACATCGCATGCTTGTATGAAATAGCTCTCAACCGAGTCTTTGCTATGGGGGTCTTCGATCACTCGTAGCATGGGGATATTTCTAGCTGGCCCACCCTGCATGCTCGGGATGGGATTGTGAACAGCCATCCTCCGCACCAATCGGGTGAGACGCCGACCATCCGTACTATCCGATATGATCATGCCCTTGTCGGACTTATGACCGCCAGGGAAGTTTCCGTAGCCGATGGTATTGTCGAACCGTTGAAACAGAGCCTGCCACGCAGTTTCAAAGACGTCATAGCCTGCTGGTTTGCCCTGCTTGTCGACAACCACATGGGTAAAGCTGATGTAGTTGAGTTTCGCCAGCTCATCCAATAGCTGACGCATGATCGCGAGCCGGACGTGTTTCTGCATCCCCAGAACGGGAGGGCTTCGGATGTAGTCCGACGCATGAATTTCGGTCCGAACCGGTAGGCCATGTACGGCCTTCATTGTCCTTCGGAACGCTACCAAATGAGCCAGCAGGTCACGCCATCTGCTTTCGTGAACGGTAAGCCCCGACAGCGCGAAGTATCGAGTCGGAGAATTCTGGAGCCCCGAGTCACCGCTCTCGTCCACGTACATCAGGTACACTTGAAGCCCCTTGGTAACGTTCAGCTTCGGTTTGCAATCTTCACTGGCGGGCTCAAGCCTAACCCACCACCTGCATGCCCAGCCATTCGGCGATCAGCGCGGGCTTGTCGGCCCCTTCGATCTCGACGGTCAGTTCGTGTTTGAGCAGCCAGCGCCCGCCACCCTTGTCCTCGGCCCCCAGCAGTTTGAACCGGCCCCGGACCTTCGATCCGGCCGGGACGGGGGCAAGGAATCGCAGCTTGTCGAAGCCGTAGTTGACGCCCATCACGACGCCCTCCAGCGGCTTGACCGCGTCATAGGACATGGCCGAGGCGAGGCTGAGGGTCAGGAAGCCATGGGCGATGGTGCCGCCGAAGGGCGTGGCCCGGGCGGCTTCCGGATCGATGTGGATGAACTGCCGGTCCTCGGTGATCTCGGCGAAGGCGTCGATCCGCGCCTGGTCCACCAGGATCCATTTCGAGACGCCGATCTCGGTGCCGATCAGGGATTGGAGGTCGGATGTTCTGGTCATGAAGCGTCTCCGTGGGGCCCGGGCCGGAATCGACCCTCTATAATTTGCGCGAACAGTCCGGGGTCGATGTTGCCGCCCGAAAGGATCACCGCCGTCGTCAGACCGGTCGTTTCGACCTTGCCCGCCAGTACGGCGGCGAGCGCTGCCGCGCCCCCCGGCTCGACCACCAGCTTCAGGGTGCGAAAGGCATAGGCCACGGCGTCGGCCGCGTCCTGGTCGGAGATGGTGACGGCCCCGGTCAGGACGCGCCGGTTGATCGGAAAGGTCAGGACGCCGGGGACCGGCGTCTGCAGCGCGTCGCAGATCGATGGCGGCCCCTTCGGATGTCCGACACGCTCGTCGGCCGCCAGCGACCGGGCCGTGTCGTCGAAGGCTTCGGGCTCCACCGCCCAGCTGCGGGTCCGGGGGCTCCGTGCCTCCAGCACCAGATTGATCCCCGCCATCAGCCCGCCGCCGGAACAGCAGCAGATCAGCTGATCGATCGGGCCATCGGCCTGGTCCAGCAGTTCCAGTGCCGTCGTGCCCTGACCCTCGATGACGTAGGGGTCGTCGAAAGGGGGGACGAGCACGGAGCCTCGCTCCCGGGCCACCTGCGCCCCGATCTCCTCCCGGCTTTCGGCCCAGCGGTCATAGAGGCGGACCTCGCCGCCGAAGGCCTTCACGCCCTCGATCTTGATCGCGGGGCTGTCGGCCGGCATCACGATCACCGCCCGCGTGCCCATCAGCCTCGCCGCCGCCGCCACCCCCTGGGCATGGTTGCCGGACGAGAAGGCGACGACGCCGCTGGCCAGCTCGGTCGCTGTCAGGCGGCTGATGCGGTTGTAGGCCCCACGAAACTTGAACGCACCGGCGACCTGCAGCGTCTCGGCCTTCAGCAGGATGCGCCCGCCCGTCCGTGCGTTCAGCGCCGGGCTCTCGATCAGAGGCGTGCGGACGGCCGCCGGGGCGATCTGGCGGGCGGCGTCCAGGACGCCTTCATACGAAGCGATGCGATCGGTCATGGCCCCACTTAACCCGATGACGGTGCTGCGCGTAAGGTGGCGGCATGACGACCTGCATCCTCGCCATCGACCAGGGCACCACCTCCACCCGCGCCATCGCTTTCGAGCTCCGGGACGATCACGGCCTGCATCCGGTCGCGGTCAGCCAGATCGAACTGGCCCAGCATTTCCCGAAGTCCGGCTGGGTCGAGCATGACGCCGCCGAGATATGGACCGCGACGGTCCAGACCTGTCGCGAGGTGATCGGGAAGGCCGGGGGCGTCGGGCGCTTCTCCGCCATCGGCATCACCAACCAGCGGGAGACCTCTGTCCTGTGGGACGCCACGACCGGCGAGCCCCTGCACCGGGCCATCGTCTGGCAGGACCGCCGCACGGCCGCGGTCACGACCCTGCTGGCGGCCGAGGGCCATGAGGCGAGGGTGCAGGCCGCGACCGGCCTGATCCTCGACCCCTATTTTTCCGCGACCAAATTCGCCTGGCTGCTGGATGCCGTGCCCGGCGCGCGCGGGCGGGCGGCCGGCGGCGAGGTCCTGCTGGGCACGATCGAATCGTGGCTGATCTGGAAGCTGACCGGCGGGGCCAGCCACGTCACGGACGCGACAAATGCATCGCGCACCTCGCTGATGGACCTCCATACCCTCCAGTGGCGCGACGACCTGTGCGACCTGTTCGACGTTCCGAAGGCCGCCCTGCCGCCCATCGTCGGCTGTGCCGTGCCGATGGGCGCGTGCGACCCCGCCCTGTTCGGCCGCGCCCTGCCGATCACGGGCTCGGCGGGTGACCAGCAGGCGGCGCTGGTCGGGCACGGCGCGCTGAAGCCCGGCGACGCCAAGATCACCTACGGCACCGGGGCCTTCCTGGTCGCCAATGTCGGCGATGCACCGGTGTCCTCGTCCAGCCGCCTTCTGGGTACGCCGGGCTATTCGGTCGGCGGGGCCGTCGCCTATGCGCTGGAGGGATCGATCTTCTCGGCGGGGTCGGCGATCCAGTGGCTGCGGGACGGGGTCGGTATGATCACCGACAGTCGCCAGTCGGAGGCCATGGCCCAGACCCTGGCCGACAACGGCGGCGTCTATCTGGTGCCCGGCTTCACGGGCCTGGGCGCGCCCTGGTGGGAGCCGGACGCGCGCGGGACGATCATCGGCCTGACGCGGGATGCTAGGCCGGCTCATTTCGTCCGCGCGGCCCTGGAGGCCCTGGCCTATCAGACGCGCGACCTCCTGGACGCGCTCGAAAAGGACGGGGCCCCGCCGTTGAAGGTCCTGAAGGTCGACGGCGGCGTCACCGCCAACGCCTTCGCCATGCAGTTCGTGGCCGACATCTGCGGCGTGCCGGTCGAACGTCCGGCGTTTCAGGAGATGACGGCCCTGGGCGCGGCCCGTCTGGCGGCGCGGGGCGCCGGGCTGATCGACAGTCTGGACCCGCACAACGACGAGGCTCCCGCCGTCTGGACACCGCGCATGGACGAGGTCGAACGCATCCGGCTGCTCGAGGGCTGGCGTCGCGCGGTGAAGGCCGCCATCATCGCCGCCGCATGACCCAGACCGACACCGCCGCCGCCATCGAAGACGCCCAGTCCACCTTCTCCGGCACCCGCGAGGTCGATGCCCGATACCGGCTGGACGAGGTGGCCCTGGACCGCTGGATGGGTGACCACGTCGATGGCTATGCCGGGCCTCTGACGATCCGTCAGTTCAAGGGCGGACAGTCCAATCCGACCTATGAGCTGGTCACGCCCGGGGCCGCCTATGTGCTGCGGCGCAAGCCGCCCGGCACCCTGCTGCCCAGCGCCCACGCCGTCGACCGCGAATTCACCGTCATCTCGGCCCTGTATGCCCAGGGTTACCCGGTGGCCCGGCCCCATGCGCTGTGCGTCGACGAGACCGTGATCGGCTCGATGTTCTATGTCATGGCCAAAGTCGAGGGCCGGGTGCTGTGGGATCTGAAGCTGCCCGGCATGGAGCCCGGGGAGCGACGCGCGATCTACCAAGCCCAGGTCGATGCCCTGGCCGCGCTGCACCGGTTCGATCCGGACGCCATCGGCCTGGGCGACTACGGCCGCCCCGGCAACTATTTCGAGCGCCAGACCGCGCGCTGGACCAAACAGTACCGGGCGTCGGAAACGGGCCCCATCGCCGACATGGATCGGCTGATCGCCTTTCTGCCCCAGGACCTGCCGCCACAGGGGCCGACGCGGATCGTGCACGGCGACTTCCGGCTGGACAATCTGATCATGGCTCCCGACACGGCGCAGGTTCGGGCCGTTCTGGACTGGGAGCTGTCGACCCTGGGCGATCCGCTGGCGGACCTGTCCTATCTGCTGATCGGCTGGGCCATTCCTGCGACACTTCGAAACGGTCTGGGGGGTGCCGATCTGGAGGCGCTGGGCATTCCCTCGGTCGAGGAGACGGTCGCCCGCTACTGCGAGCAGGCGGGGACGGCAGCCCCCGCGCATCTGGACTGGCTGTTCGCCTACAACCTGTTCCGCCTCGCCGCCATCTGCCAGGGCATCGCCGGTCGGGTGCGCGATGGCACCGCCGCCTCTCCCCAGGCGCGCTCCATGGCCGCACAGGTCGAACCCCTGGCCGCCGCGGCCTGGAGCTTTGCGAAGAAGGCGGGGGCATAAAGCCTGATCGTTTGGGCTGGACCCCCGGCCTGGGTCCGACGCTAAAGCGTGAATGAGGCTTTCGAGCAGGTCCCCGACCCGCGCCCCGTCGGTTGCGACCGGCAAAAGCCCATGCTATCAGGCGCCCGGCTTCCAGAGGGTGTTTCGGATGAAACAGCCATTGGCGTGCTTTCCTTAAGCATTTCAAGCCTTTGACCGGCGCGAGGCTCGCGGCCGGTCGTTTGAACAGATACGTATTCGGACGGACAGGTCTTGGCTGACGATTTCAGAACGACGGAAGTCGGCGCGCGCTATGCCCAGGCGCTGTTCGATCTCGCCCTGGAAACGGGCAGGCTGGACGCCGTCCGCGCCGATCTGAAGTCGCTGAAGGCGGCCTGGATCGAGAGCGCCGACCTGCGTCGCATGGCCACGTCGCCGATCCTGTCGGCCGAGGATCAGGGCAAGGGCCTGACCGCCATCGCCACAGCCGCGAAATTCGAGACGACCACGAGGAATTTCCTGGGTCTGCTGGCCCAGAACGGCCGCGCCCGCGACCTGGGCGGCGTCATCACCGGCTTCGAGGCCCTGTATGCGCGCCACACCGGCGTCGTGGCGGCCGAGGTCGTCTCGGCCCAGGCCCTGACGCCCGCCCAGCTGAAGACCATCAAGACCGCCCTGACGACCGCGCTCGGCAAGGATCCGGAGATGACCGCCCGCGTCGATCCCTCGATCCTCGGCGGACTGAAGGTCAAGGTCGGCTCGAAACTGTTCGACGCCTCGCTGAAGACCAAGCTCGACCAGATGAAGTTCGCCCTGAAGCGGGCATAAGCCACATCACGATTTGACCGTCGGCCTCGCCGCCGACGCCCAGGAAGACGAAAGCCAGAGAGCCCGACCATGGACATCCGCGCCGCCGAGATTTCGGCCATCCTCAAGTCCCAGATCGCCAACTTCGGGGTCGAAGCCGACGTGTCCGACGTGGGTCAGGTCCTGTCGGTCGGCGACGGCATCGCCCGCATCCACGGTCTGGACAACGTCCAGGCCGGCGAGATGATCGAATTCCCCAAGGCCGGCGTGAAGGGCATGGCCCTGAACCTGGAACGCGACAACGTCGGGGCCGTGATCTTCGGTGCCGACGCCCAGATCGCCGAGGGCGATGAGGTCCGCCGCCTGGGCGAGATCGTGGACGTGCCGGTCGGCAAGGGCCTGCTGGGTCGCGTGGTCAACCCGCTGGGCGAGCCGATCGACGGCAAGGGCCCGATCCAGTTCACCGAGCGCCGCCGCGTGGACGTGAAGGCTCCGGGCATCATCCCCCGGAAATCGGTGCACGAGCCGATGCAGACCGGCCTGAAGGCCATCGACACCCTGATCCCCGTCGGCCGCGGCCAGCGCGAGCTGATCATCGGTGACCGTCAGATCGGCAAGACTGCCGTCGCCATCGACGCGATCCTGAACCAGAAGTCGATCAACGTCGAAGGCGCGTCGGAAGGCGAGAAGCTTTACTGCATCTACGTCGCCATCGGCCAGAAGCGCTCGACCGTCGCCCAGATCGTCAAGACGCTCGAGGAGCGCGGTGCCCTGGACTACACCATCGTCGTGGCCGCCACGGCGTCGGAGCCCGCCCCGCTGCAGTTCCTGGCCCCGTTCGCCGGCACCGCCATGGGCGAGTTCTTCCGCGACAACGGCATGCACGCCCTGATCATCTACGACGATCTGTCCAAGCAGGCCGTGGCCTATCGCCAGATGTCCCTGCTGCTGCGTCGCCCGCCGGGCCGCGAAGCCTATCCGGGCGACGTCTTCTATCTGCACAGCCGCCTGCTGGAGCGTTCGGCCAAGCTGAACGAGGACAATGGTTCGGGCTCGCTGACCGCCCTGCCGATCATCGAGACCCAGGCCAACGACGTCTCGGCCTATATCCCCACGAACGTGATCTCGATCACCGACGGCCAGATCTTCCTGGAATCCGACCTGTTCTACCAGGGCATCCGTCCGGCCGTGAACGTCGGCATCTCGGTGTCGCGCGTGGGCTCCTCGGCCCAGATCAAGGCGATGAAACAGGTCGCCGGTTCGATCAAGGGCGAGCTGGCCCAGTACCGGGAAATGGCCGCCTTCGCCAAGTTCGGCTCGGACCTGGACGTCTCGACCCAGCAGTTGCTGGCGCGCGGCGCCCGTCTGACGGAACTGCTGAAGCAGCCCCAGTACTCGCCGCTGACCGTCGAGGAGCAGGTCGTCTCGGTCTATGCCGGAACGCGCGGCTATCTCGACAAGATCGCCGTGGCCGACATCGGTCGCTTCGAGGCCGAACTGCTGGCCCGGATGCACTCGGCCCATCAGTCGACGCTGGACGCCATCAAGTCGACCAAGGCCCTGTCCAAGGAGCTGGAAGCCGAGCTGAAGGCCGCGATCGAAGCCTTCGCCAAGACCTTCGCCTAAGTCTGACCCCGGAAAGCTGAAAGAGTAGCGCCCGATGGCCAGCCTCAAGGAAATGCGCAACCGGATCGAAAGCGTGAAGTCCACGCAGAAGATCACGAAGGCGCTGAACATGGTCGCCGCGGCCAAGCTGAAGCGTGCCCAGGGGCAGGCCGAAAGCGCGCGTCCCTATGCCCGCAAGATGGCCGCCGTCATCGCCAATCTGGCGGCCGGCGTGTCGGGCGACGGCGCGCCCAAACTGCTGTCCGGCACGGGCAAGGACCAGAAGCACCTGGTCGTCGTCGCCACGGGCGACAAGGGTCTGGCCGGCGGGTTCAACACCAATGTCATCCGCGCCGCCAAGGAGCGGATCAACACCCTGATCGCGGCCGGCAAGGACGTCCGGATCGTCGCCGTGGGCCGCAAGGTCCGCGACGGCCTGACCCGTCTGTACGGCGGCCGGATCATCAAGACGTTCGAGCTGAGCGACCACAAGGTCATCGGTATGACGACCGCCGAGCCGATCGCCCGTCTGATCGCCGAGGAGTTCGAGGCCGGAAACGCCGACGTCGTGACCCTGTTCTACAGCCGCTTCCAGTCGGTGATCTCCCAGGTGCCGACGCCCAAGCAGCTGATCCCCGCCGTGGTCGATGGCGACGCGCCCCCGGTCGACCTGAACGGCGCGGTCTATGACTATGAGCCGTCGGAGGAGGAGATCCTCGACGTCCTGCTGCCGCGCAACCTGACGACCCAGGTCCTGGCCGCGCTGTACGAGAACCAGGCCAGCTTCTTCGGGGCCCAGATGGGCGCCATGGACAACGCCACCCGCAACGCGGGCGAACTCATCACCTCCCTGCGCCTGACCTACAACCGCAAGCGCCAGGCCCAGATCACCACCGAACTGATCGAGATCATCGCCGGCGCGGAAGCGCTCTGATCCTCCGATCCTGACAGACACACGATAAGAACGGACCCCGACCGATGACCGACACCGTCGCCAAGAAGCCCGCCGCCCGGAAGCCTGCCGCTCCCAAGGCGCCGAAAGCCGCCGCCGCCACCGGCAATGCCGTGGTCACCGCCGGCACCGGCGTGGGCAAGATCGCCCAGGTCATCGGCGCCGTCGTGGACGTGGAGTTCACCGGCCAGCTGCCCGCCATCCTGAACGCGCTGGAAACGCAGAACGTCGACCAGAAGACGGGCGAGCCCTTCACCCTGGTTCTGGAAGTCGCCCAGCACCTGGGTGAGAACATGGTCCGCACCATCTCGATGGACACCACCGAGGGTCTGACCCGCGGCCAGGCCGTCGTCGACACCGGCACCTCCATCCTGGCCCCCGTCGGCCCGGGCACCCTGGGTCGCATCATGAACGTCGTCGGCGCGCCGATCGACGAACAGGGTCCGCTGAAGACGACGATGTTCCGCCCGATCCACCGCGAGGCGCCCAGCTTCGAGGAACAGTCGACCTCGTCGGAAATCCTGGTCACCGGTATCAAGGTCATCGACCTGATCTGCCCCTACACCAAGGGCGGAAAGATCGGCCTGTTCGGCGGTGCCGGCGTGGGCAAGACCGTGACCATGCAGGAGCTGATCAACAACATCGCCAAGGCCTATGGCGGCTATTCGGTTCTGGCCGGCGTGGGTGAGCGCACCCGCGAGGGCAACGACCTGTACCACGAGATGATCGAGTCGAACGTGAACGTGGATCCGTCCAGGAACGGCGGCTCGACCGAGGGGTCGAAATGCGCCCTCGTCTATGGCCAGATGAACGAGCCCCCCGGAGCCCGCGCCCGCGTCGCCCTGACTGGCCTCGCCCAGGCCGAATACTTCCGCGACGAGGAAGGCAAGGACGTGCTGCTGTTCGTCGACAACATCTTCCGCTTCACCCAGGCCGGTTCGGAAGTGTCCGCCCTCTTGGGCCGCATCCCGTCGGCGGTGGGCTATCAGCCGACGCTGGCGACCGAGATGGGCAATCTGCAGGAGCGCATCACCTCGACCAAGAAGGGCTCGATCACCTCGGTCCAGGCCATCTATGTGCCCGCCGACGACCTGACCGACCCGGCCCCGGCCGCCTCGTTCGCCCACCTGGACGCGACGACCGTGCTGAACCGCGACATCGCCGCCCAGGCCATCTTCCCCGCCGTGGACCCGCTCGATTCCACCTCGCGGATCATGGACCCGCTGGTCATCGGTGAGGAGCACTATCTGGTCGCCCGTTCGGTCCAGGAAGTGCTGCAGCAGTACAAGGCCCTGAAGGACATCATTGCCATCCTGGGCATGGACGAGCTGTCGGAAGAGGACAAGCTGATCGTGTCGCGCGCCCGCAAGATCCAGCGCTTCCTGTCCCAGCCCTTCTTCGTGGCCGAGCAGTTCACCAACTCGCCCGGCAAGTTCGTCGAGCTGGCCGACACCATCCGCAGCTTCAAGGGCATCGTCGCCGGTGAATACGACCACCTGCCCGAAGCCGCCTTCTACATGGTAGGCCCCATCGAGGAAGCCGTCGAGAAGGCTCAGAAGCTGGCGGCGGACGCGGCGTAATGGCGGGCAAGCTCAGCTTCTCGCTGGTGTCGCCTGAACGCGAGGTCTTTTCCGGCCTCGTCGATCAGGTCGATGCGCCGGGCGTCGAGGGTGACTTCGGCGTCCTGGCCGACCACGCGCCCTTCATGACCGCCCTGCGCGAAGGCCCGGTCACGGTGTTCGACGGATCGTCGCGGCGGACCTTCACGGTGCGCGGCGGCTTCGCCGACGTCACCCCCGCCGGCCTGTCCATCCTGGCCGAGGAAGCCACGGAAACAGCCGCAGCTTAAGGGCTTGTCATCCCCGAAGCCGCGCCGCGGCTATCGGGGACGGTGACGCCCCCAGGATGATCTCTCCCGGAAGGCGAAGCCCGTCCGGGAGCAGGGTCGAACCCGCCCGGCTCCCGGTTCAGCTCTGCGAGCTGCCCGGGAGTTTGTTTCTGGAGTCCTGCCTCGTCCCGGCTCTCCGCTTCGCTTCGGCCGCGATGACAAGGTGCGCCGTCGACGCCAGTCATCGGTGAAGCCCGCACCTGTGACCACAAGCGTTGCCTCGAGCTAAGGATCACCATGTCCCTACCTGACCTTCTCGGCATCTTCGGCGTCCTGCTGATCCTCGTGGCCTATGCCGGGGCGACGGCGGGTCGACTCGATCCCAAACAATGGCCCGCGCTGTGCCTGAACCTGATCGGGGCGCTGCTGATCCTGTGGTCGCTTTCGGTGGACTTCAACCTGTCGGCAGCACTGATGGAGGGGGCCTGGGCGCTGGTGGCGGTGGCGGGGCTGGTCCGGCTGGCACTACGCCGCCAGGCCTGATATCGGGCTCCCATGCTGGAGCTTAGACCCAACTGCGAATGCTGCGACCGGGACCTGCCCTATGACAGCCCGGACGCGCGCATCTGCACCTTCGAATGCACCTTCTGCGCCGACTGCGTGGACGGGGTCTGCCCGAACTGCGGGGGCGAGCTGGTGAAGCGGCCCATTCGGCCCGCGCGGCTGCTGGCAGAATACCCGCCCTCGACGAAGCGGGTCGTGCGGACGGTCTGCCCCTGAGGACGATGCGCGCCGACGGTGCGGGTTCAGGAACCCCTCCGTCTCTTCGCTTCGCTACGCGCCACCTCCCCATCCCTTCGGGCCGGGGAGGAGACGTGGGGTTCAGTCGACAAACCGGCTGAACGCCGCCACGACCTGCTTATAGGCCGCGCGCTTGAACGGCACGATCAGGTCGCAGGCCTCCGACAGGTCGCCCCAGCGCCAGGCGTCGAACTCGATTTCGTCGTGGCGGTTCAGGTCGATCTCGGCCTCGTCGCCGGTGAAGCGGAAGGCGAACCAGACCTGTTTCTGGCCGTCCCAGGGCTTCCGGCCCTTGAGCCTGTGCGCCAGTTTCAGGGCTTCGGGGAAGTCGTAGACGATCCAGCCTTCGGTGCGGGCGATCAGCGCGACCGAGGTGACGCCGGTTTCCTCTTCCAGCTCGCGCCGGGCGGCGACCTCCAGGTCCTCGCCCCTGTCCACCCCGCCTTGCGGGAACTGCCAGGCATGGTCCGTCAGCTGACCGGCGCGATGCCCGTACCAGACCTGGCCGGTGGCATTGAACAGGACGACGCCGACGTTGGGGCGGTGTTTGGGGAAAGGATCAGCCATGGAGGCAGTAGGCAGTAGGCAGTGGGCAGTAGGAAGCAAGGGAAAATGGTCCGTCAGCCCTCACACCAGGGTGGTGACTTCCACCAGGGCCCGGGACAACCCCCACTGCCCACTGCCCACTGCCCACTGCCCACTGCCTACTGCCTACTGCCTACCGTCGGCTGACCGCGCGTCAGCGCCCCGGCCGATGCGTCATCGCCGACGCCGGGGCCAGTTGCAGGCCGCGGGCTTCCAGACCGGCGGTCCAGCGGGCGGCGGCCTCGACCGTCACCGGATAGGCGAAGCCGGTCCCCATCGCCGCGCCGCGGGTCTTGGCGGTGGCCTCCAGCATGTTGAGGGCCGCGATGATGGCGGCGGGGGTCTGGGTCTCGTCGATGATGCTGTCGGCGCTGGCGCGGGCCCAGGCCCCCGGCCGGCGACGGGCCGAGCCGTCGTCGAGGAAGGCGATGCCGCGCTGGCGCAGGATGCCGAGGAAGGCGCTCATGCCCGTGTCGGAGGTCACGAATCGGTCGCCGAGATAGTTGGTGACCCCGAAATAGCCGGTCGCGCGGCCCAGCAGCCAGTTCATTTTGGCCTGGACGTCGTCGGGGGTGGCATTGTTCAGCAGGGTATAGGGGCCGGGGTCGGTGTTGGGATAACCGGTCGGCTCCATCGGAATCTCGATCATCACCTCATGCCCCTGCGCGCGGGCCAGGTTGATCCAGCCCTGAAGGCCCTCGGCATAGGGCACGAACGAAAGTGTGACGTCGGCGGGCAGGCGCTCGATCGCGGCGCGGGTGGTCACCGCGTTGAGGCCGAGGCCGCCGACGATCAGGGCCACCGTCGGCTTGCCGTTCGGGCGGAAGGGGCGGGCATAGGCCTGGGCCGGGACGCGGCCATCGGGCGCGATGACGGGCAGAGGCCCGAGCGGACCCGGCTGGCTGAGGCCGGCGATGGGGGCCGCGACCAGGGGCTGGGCCGGCTGGAGCGGGGCCGCGATGGCCGAACCGCCTGCGACGGAGGCCCCGTCGGGCAGGGTGATCAGGGCGTCGCCGCCGGCCGCGCCGGTGGCGGGATCGACGGGCACCCCCGACAGACCCTGCCAGGCCCCGAATCCACCCATGCTGAATGCCTCCAGACCCGACGGCGCGGGCGGAGCGACAGGGGCGGGGCGGTGCAGGGAAACGCGCGCCGACGGCGTCCCGGCACGAGGATCGCCCAGCACGGTCAGGAACAGGGCGACGGTGCCCAGCAGCAGCAGGCCTGCGGCCCCCACGGCGACGGGCGGTTTTTTCAGCATCGCCCCGATGGGTTTGAAGTCGAGCTTCAGACCCCGGCCCGGAGGCGGGGCACCGGCGGCGGCGGCGAGGGCGGACTGGCGTTTGGCGAACATGGTGGGCGGACGCTCGATACAGGGCCCGGACGGATTTCCGGACCTGACCTTCGTCCCGAACTATGAACGGCTGTCGGTTAAGAAAGCCTAACGGCGCGTTAGGCATGTTCCGGAGGGTCTCCTCCCCCTGCGCGGAGGCGCAGGGGGAGGTGGCACGGCGCGGCTTCGTGCCGTGACGGAGGGGTTCTTGAAGCGGGCAAGGTCCAGAGGGCGTCAAGAGCCCCTCCACCCCCCGCCAAGCGGCGGGCGGTCCCCTTCCCCATCGCTGTGCGACGGGGAGGAGACGGATGTGGCCTATTCGCCCTCGGGCTCTTCCGTCGTATCGACCGCGGCCGTCTGCACCGTGCCGTCGTTGATGACGATGCCGTCGGGTGCGGCGGCCAGGCGGGTCAGGTCGCCACCGGCGCGGAGCACGTCGAGCGCGCGCTGCAACTGGTAGTCGGCGTCCTTGTCATAGTCCTCGCCCGGGGCCTCGCGCGGCGTATGGGCACCCTTGCGTTCCGCGCCGATCGAGGCGTCCAGCGCCGTCGCATAGGCGGCCTCCGAATAGATGAAGCTGGAGCGCGAGACGATGCGGGCCTCCGCCGCGTTGCGGGCAACTTCCAGGTCCGGCTCGATGCCGATCTTCTGGATCGAACGGCCGGACGGGGTGTAATAGCGCGCCGTGGTGATCGACAGCGCTCCGTCCTGGCCGTTCCTGAGCGGGATCACGGTCTGGACCGAGCCCTTTCCGAAGCTGGTCAGGCCGACGAGGGTCGCCCGCTCCTGATCCTTCAGCGCGCCGGCGACGATCTCGGACGCCGAGGCCGAACCATAGTTGATCAGCACCACCAGCGGCAGGCCACCGGTCAGGTCCCCGGGCCGGGCGGCATAACGTTCGATCTGGTCGGGCTTGCGTCCCCGCTGGCTGACGATCTCGCCGCGTTCCAGGAAGGTGTCGGACACGTCGATGGCGGCAGTCAGCAGACCGCCCCCGTTGTTGCGCAGGTCCAGGACGAAGCCCTTCACATCGGGCTTCTCGGCCCTGATCTTCTGGATCGCGGCGGCCAGTTCGCGCCCGGTGTTCTCGTTGAAGGTCGAGATGCGCAGATAGCCGAAATCGCCCTCCAGGCGGCCGGTCACGCTTTCGACCTTGATGACCTCACGGACCAGGGTGGTCTCCAGCGGTTCTTCGCCGTCGCGCAGGAAGGTCACCTTCACCGACGTACCCATGGCGCCGCGCAGCTTGTCCGACACCTGTGACACCGTGAGACCCGACGCGTTCTGGCCATCGATGGCCGAGATGACGTCGCCGGCCTTGACGCCCGCGCGCGCGGCGGGGCTGTCGTCCATCGGCGATATCACCTTCACCACGCCGCCCTCGGCAGAGATGGTCAGGCCGACACCGGAGTATTCGCCGGTCGTCCGCTCCTGCAGGTCGCCATACCCGTCCGGGGACAGATAGTTGGAATGCGGATCCAGCGCGGTCATCATGCCCGCCAGGGCCGCCTCGATCAGCTTCTTGTTGTCGACCGGGACCACATAATACTGCTCGACCACCGCCAGGGTATCGCCGAACAGCTGCAGCATGCGGAACGTCTCGTTCCTCGGCGTCTGGGACGCCACGGTCATGCCGCTGAGCCCCAGGGCGAGGACGGCACCGCCGACGATGAGCAGTTTACGCATTCGGTCTCTTTCAGTCCGCCAGCCCGGCGGCAAGGTCATGGAACGACATGTCACGATGAAATCGTGGCGACGTCGCGTCGGTGGATAAAATCAGTGCGGGGCGGGGATGGGAAGCGGTTTCGCCTGTTTCCGCACTTTAGAGATAGGGAGCCGGATCCACGGGGCGATCCTCGCGGCGCAGCTCCAGATAGACCTCTCCGCCTGCCGTGCCGGTGCCGACCGCCTGGCCGTCGGCGATCCGGTCTCCGGGGGCGACCAAGACTCCGTCCAGACCGGCGATGACGGCGCGCCAGCCGGGGCCGAGATCGAGGATCACCACCTGGCCCCAGCCGCTCAGAGGCCCCGCATAGTCGACGCGGGCGGCGGCGGGCGAAGCGACCGGCCCGGCGCTGGACGGCCAGCGCCAGCCGCTGGAGCCGCGCCCGAAACGGACGGTGGGCGAGCCGGAGACGGGCGGAGTCAGGCGGGCGCGACCGGCGGGCAGGCGCATGGCGGGGGTCGCGTCCCTGGACGGGGCGATATCGGCCGGTCGGCCACCCAGATTGCGGATGCGGGTCTCCAGCGCGGCCGAGGCGCGCTCGGCCCGGTCGGCGTCAGCCTTCAGCACGGCCAGCAGGGCGGAGCGGCGGGCGACCAGGTCCTCGATCTCGGCGCGCCGATCGCCCTGGGCGCTCTCGCTGGTCAGCAGCCGTTCGCTGGCCAGGACGGCGAGACGGCGGATGCGGCGGACCTCGGCCTGGCGCGCGTCGAAGCCTGCGGCGCGCCGCTGCAGCTCCGGAGCCATGGCCTTCATCAGGATGGCGGCCCGGACGGTGTCGACCGCGCGATCGGCCGGGACCAGCAGAGGCGGCGGCGGCTTGCGGCTCATCATCTGCAGGGCCGAGAACAGGCGGCCCTGGGCGTCGCGGGTGCGGGCCAGTTCCGTGACGAGGACGGCCTCGCGCCGGGACAGGTCTCGCAGACGCTGGCGCTGGGCCGACATCTGGACGTCGTCGGCGGTCTGATCGCGCCGCAAGGTTGTCAGCTGACGGTCGAGTGCGGCCAGGGAGACGGCCGCTTCGGCCGCGTCTGCGCGCAGGCGGCGGGCGCGGATGACCTCGTCGCGATAGCGGGCCTGAAGCAGTTCCAGGTCGTCCTGCACAGATGCCGCGGCCGGCAGGGCCGACAGGGCGATCATCAGGGACAGGAGGACGGGCCGATTCATCAGTCCCGATGATAGGGTGATCCGGCCAGGATCGTCACGGCGCGATACAGCTGTTCGGCCAGCATGGCGCGGGCCAGGGCATGGGGCCAGGTCTGGGGCCCGAAGGCCAGGGTCGATCCGGCGGCGGCCAGAACGCCGGCATCCAGTCCGTCCGCCCCGCCGATGGCGAAGACCAGCCGCCGCTCGCCCCGGTCGCGCAGGGTGGCGATGTGATCGGCGAAGGCGCGGCTGGGCCAGGTCCTGCCCCGTTCGTCGCAGGCGATCAGGTGTGCGCCCTCGGCGGCGGCCAGGATCAGTTCGGCCTCCGGCGCCTTGCCGGGCTTTCGCGGATCGAGGTCGATCAGATCGAGCGGGCCCAGCCCCAGGGCCCGCCCGGCGGCGGTCGCGCGGGCGGCATAGTCGCTGGCGAGCGTGGCCTCGGGACCGCGCCCCGGTTTGCCGATCGCCACGATCGCCAGCTTCATGGCTGGATCAGGCGTTCGCCGTCCGGTGCGCGCTGTCAACGGCCCAGATCTTCTCGATGTTGTAGAACATCCGCACTTCGGGCCGGAAAAGATGGACGATGACGTCGCCGGCATCGATCAGCACCCAGTCGCAGTGGGGCAAACCCTCGACCTTGGCGCGGCCCAGGCCCTGTTCCTTGAGCGTGCGCAGCAGATGGTCGGCCAGGGCACCGACGTGACGGTGCGAGCGGCCCGAGGCCACGATCATGGTGTCGGCCATCGGGGATTTGCCCTTCAGGTCGATCAGGACGATGTCCTGGGCCTTGTCCTCGTCGAGCTTGGACAGAAGCGCGGTCTCCAGCGGGTTCGAGCCGGTGGGCACCACGCCCTGGCGGTCGAAGCTGGACCCGTCGTCGGCGTCATCGTCCGCGCCGAACAGCGGGAAATCCTCGGCGGAATCGTCGGAAAGGTCTTCGTCCGAACCGTCGTCGCCGTCCTCGGCGTGGATGGGTTCGATGGCGTCCATCTCGTGGGCCGTGCTGGACACGGCGTCGTCGTGATCGGGATGGTCTTGCGCGTCGTGCGCGGGCGAGGGGGTCAGCGGAAGGCTCCGGGAGGGTTCACTAAAGAGGCTCTCTAGCATGGATGGGCCAAAAGGTCACCTTGTGACCTTGGCGTGCAAACGCCCGGCGCGCGGAGCCTTGCTAACCGGGCGTCTGTCCGCCCCTGTTTCGCAGCGCCGTCGACGAACTGGGGTTCAGGGGCGCCGTCAGATAGGTCCAGGCCGGAGCGGCCATCAGGGGCAGCATGCGGGCCTCGTCCGAAGCCACGCGGTGGCCGGCGAAGCGACGGGCAGCGGGGGCCGAACGACTTTCCAGCAGGGAGCCCGGTCGGGCGACGACCGCGACGGGCATCATCCGCATGATGTCGGTCCATCCGCGCCAGCGGTGAAAGCTTTCCAGATTGTCGGAGCCCATCAGCCAGACGAACCGCACGCCGGGATGCCGGGCCTTCAGCGCCCGCAAGGTGTCGATGGTCCAGAAGGTGCCGGCGCGGCTCTCGAAATCGGAGACGGTCATGCGTGGCCCGTTGGCGAACGCCTGGGCCGAGGCCAGGCGCTCGGCCAGCGGCGCGGTCTGGCGGGCGTCCTTCAGCGGGTTCTGGGGCGAGACCAGCCAGACGACCCGATCCAGATCCAGCCGCCGCATGGCGGTTTCGGCGACGTGGGCGTGGCCGTCATGCGCCGGGTTGAACGACCCGCCGAACAGCCCGACCTTCATGCCGGGCATCAGGGTCAGGCCGTCCCTCAACGCCCCGGATCGGGGGCCGCTCGCCTGGGGCGCGGGACCGGCATGGAAGAAGGACAAGGCGGCGGGACTCGCGGCGGGCTTATGCTCACAGGTGAGCTAACACGGACGAACCGGGGTGTCGCCATATTCTCCCTCCCCCTCGGGGGAGGGAGAAAGTCCATGCCCTAAGGCACCCAGCCGTCGGCGAAGGTCTCGATCTCGTCGCCGTCCTCGTCGATCTCGCCCCGCGTCTTGCGCACCTCGGCCCAGGCCGCACGCAGCAGTTCGGGCACGCCCTCGCCGGACACGCCGGAAACCAGCATCGGGCGGCGACCGGCCACGGCTTCCAGTTCCGCCGCCTTTTCCTCGCGCGCCTCGGGGGTCAGGGCGTCGATCTTGTTGAGCGCCAGGATTTCCTGCTTGTCGGCCAGGCCCTCGCCATAGGCATCCAGCTCGCCGCGGATGATGCGATAGGCCTCGGCGACGTCGTCCTGGGTGCCGTCGATCAGGTGGATCAGGGAGGCCGAGCGTTCGACGTGGCCCAGGAACCGGGTGCCCAGACCCGCCCCCTCCGATGCGCCCTCGATCAGGCCGGGGATATCGGCGATGACGAACCGTTCGCCGGGGCTCAGGTCGACCATGCCGAGGTTGGGGGCGAGCGTCGTGAACGGATAGTCGGCGATCTTGGGACGCGCAGCGCTGGCGGCGGCGAGAAAGGTCGACTTGCCGGCATTGGGCAGGCCGGCCAGGCCGATGTCGGCGATCAGCTTCAGCCGCAGCCAGATCCACATCTCCTGGCCTTCCTGGCCCGGATTGGCGTGGCGGGGGGCCTGGTTGATCGGGCCCTTGAAGCGGACATTGCCCCAGCCGCCGTTGCCGCCACTGAGCAGCAGTTCCTTCTGGCCCGCCTCGACCATGTCGAGCACGACCGTTTCCTTGTCCTCGCCCAGCACCTGGGTGCCGACCGGGACCTTCAGCACAATGTCCTCGCCCTTGGCCCCGTGCATCTGGCGGCCCTGGCCGTGGCCGCCGGTCGGGGCCTTGAAATGCTGCTGGTACCGATAGTCGATCAGGGTGTTCAGCCCCTCGACCGCCTCGACCCAGACGTTGCCGCCATTGCCGCCGTCGCCGCCGTCCGGACCGCCGTTCGGGATGAATTTCTCGCGCCGGAACGAGACGGAGCCCGCCCCGCCATTGCCGGAGCGGATGTAGATCTTGGCCTGGTCGAGGAACTTCATTTGCGCGCGTATAGGCGAAGCGCGCGGCGATTTACAGGCAGGTCTTCCCCTCTCCCGGAGGGAGAGGGGCCCCTTGTTCCTACTGTCCGTAAGCCACCGGCATGCCACCATCGATCCGACCGCCGTTCCGATAACGGTCGCGCAGCAGGATCTGGCGGCTGGTCAGGGACTGTTCCTGGCCATTGATGAACTCGGCGGTGACCGAGGACAGGGGTTCCAGCGGGTCCCCGGACCAGACCACCACATCGGCGGCGGCCCCGGCGCGCAGTTCGCCGAACTGGCCGCCCATGCCGAAGATGCGGGCCGGGTTGACGGTCAGGGCGGCGATCGCGGACTCGAACGGCAGGCCGTGGGAGACCGCATTGCCGGCGTTGTAGCGGGCCTCGCGCGCGCGGTGGACGCCATTGCCCTTGATGGCGATGACGACGCCCGCGGCGTTCAGGGCGGCGGCGTTTTCCATGCGGGAGGCGCGGGTCTCGATACTGCCCGGCAGGTTGTCGATCGGGTTCAGCAGGACGGGCACGCCGGCCGCGGCGATCTGCGCGGCGACCAGCCAGCCCTCGTCGGCGCCGTCCAGGATGACCTTGACCCCCTCCTCGTCGGCGAGGCGCAGCACCTGCAGGATGTCGGCCGCGCGGCGCACGGTCACGATCAGGGGCATGTCGCCGTTCGCGACCGGGATCAGGGCCTCGAGGTCGGCGCGGGACAGGCTGAGATCGCGCACGCCCGCGCGGTCGTAGGCGGCCTTGTTGCGGGCATAGAGACGAACTTCGGCCAGGGTTTCCCGGAACTGGACGAACTGGGCCCCGCGCGCGCCGCCGGCGATACCGGCCCCCGCCTCTCCGAACGGCGCGACCATGGCCACGCGCGGCTTGACCAGGATGTCGCTTCCGGCGGCCAGGTGGATGATCGAGGCCGTGCCGGCAAACAGGCCGGGCGTCTGGTAGCCGCCGTCGCCTGCGCCCGCGAAGGCGGCCTCGCCATCGTCCTGATGCAGGCCGCCGCCGCCCGACCCCGCATGGTTCGGCACCACGATGGCGCGGGTGATGCCGCCCAGACGCGCGACGGGCAGGGTGAAGGACCACGGATCGAGGCCATAGCTGACGTCGAACGAGGCCGAGATGGTGTTGGCGCTGTTCGACAGGTCGTCGGACCCGTCCACCGACGAGATTTCGGAGGCTCCCAGCCCGGCATCCACGGCGACGAAGCCGGGCGCGACGACCTTGCCGCGCGCGTCGATGACGCGGGCCCCTGAGGGCGCCGCCCCGGTGCCGACCGAGACGACGCGGCCGTTCTGGATGACGACGGTGCCGTTCTCGATGATCGAGGTGCCGGTCAGGACCCGGCCGCCGGTGATGGCGGTCAGTTCCTGGGCGAGGGCGGGCATGGCCGACAGGGCCAGCGCCGTCAGCGAGATCAGTGCGAAACGGCGCATCAGCGGGCTCCCTCGTTCACGGTGGCGGCGGTCAGGCCGAAGCCCGGCTGGCCCAGCTCGAAGTCGGACACGGGCTGGTAGCGGGGGTCGAAACGGTCGAACGTGAGCGCCCCGTCGATGAAGACCTGATCGGCGCGGGCATAGACGCTGAACGGATTGGCGCTCCAGATCACGACGTCGCCGCGTTTGCCGGCCTCCAGCGACCCGGTCTCGTCGCCGATACCGATGGAGCGGGCGGCATTGGAGGTGATCCAGCTGATGGCGTGTTCCTCGGAGATGTCCAGGCCCGCATTGCGGCCGGCGGCCAGGGCGGCGGCGGCCTCCTGGTTCAGTCTCTGGGTCAGCTGGGCGTCGTCGGAGTGGATGACGGCGCAGGAGCCCTCGGGCGCATCGACCAGGGCGGCGTTCGCCTCGATCCCGTCCAGGGCCTCCATCTTGAAGCCCCACCAGCCGGTCCACATGTCAGCGCAGACGCCAGCCGCGGCCAGCTGCGGCGCGATCTTGTAGGCCTCGATGGCGTGGTGGAAGGCTGTGATCCGGTAGCCGAACTCCCTGGCGATATCGAGCATCACCATCATCTCGTCGGCGCGGTAGCAGTGGTTCTGGACCAGGATGGAGCCATCCAGCACCCCGGCCAGGGTCTCGTTCTGCAGGTTGCGGGTCGGCGGCGAGCCCTCGCCCGTCTCGCGCCATTTGTCCCATTTCTCGCGGTAGTCCTGGGCGGCGATGAAGGCGGCGCGATAGCCGGCGACATTGCCCATGCCGGTCGCGGGCGACTGGTTGCGGGTGCCATAGACGCGGCTGGGGTTCTCGCCGCAGGCCATCTTCACGCCATAGGGCGCGCCCGGGAACTTCATGCCCTGCATGGAGATCGACGGGATGTTGCGGACCGTCACCGAGCGGCCACCGAACAGATTGGCCGATCCGGGCAGGATCTGCAGCGTGGTGACGCCGCCGGCGCGGGCGGTGTTGAAACCGGGGTCCTGGGGCCAGATCGAGTGTTCGGCCCAGACCTGGGCGGTGTTCGGGCTGGTCGCCTCATTGCCGTCGCTCATGCCGGTCACGCCGGGCGAGGGATAGACGCCGAGGTGCGAGTGCACATCGATGATGCCGGGCGTCACATAGCGGCCGCGGGCGTCGACGACGCGGTAACCGGCGGGTACGGGGGTCGAGGCCGGACCCACGGCCTCGACCTTGCCGTCCGCGACCAGGACGACGCCGTTCTCGATCTTCCGGTCGGTCCCGGTCAGCACCGTCCCGCCGACGATGGCGATATTCTCGCGCGGCAGGGGCTGATAGGTGGAGGGGTAGGGATCGGGGTTGGTGGCATAGTCCAGGCCTGCGGCCATGGTCCGCTCGGCCGGGGCTCCGGCCTGGTCCGATCCGTCGGGCGCGGCGGCCCCGTCCCCGGTGGTGGCGCAGGCGGAAAGCGCCAGCGCGCAGGCGACGACGGCGAGGCTGGGGCCCCGCAAGGCGTGACGGATCATGGAACGCTCCCCTGTGATGCCGACGGCACCGAACGAGCCGGGATTACAAGGGCGTCCCAGGCCGTCCGTCAAAGGCGGAAACATTACATTCCTGTAAGGTTCGCTCTGAGGTCCGCATCCTTGATGCCTTCGACCTCGATCATTTTCAGGCGCGATTGTCCGCCCCGCATCAGCGACAGGGTCGAGCGTGGCACCCCGAGCGATTTCGCCAGCAGCAGGATCAGGGCCGCGTTGGCCTGTCCCTCCACCGGCCGGGCGCGCACCCGGACCTTCAGGACCGGCCGCCCGTCGACATCCACGTCCCAGCCGTCGATGCGGTCTGCCGAGGCTCCGGGGGTCAGATTGACGGCGAGGCGTGCCATGGACGGGATCAGATGGCCCGGGCCCTCAGTGACAGGCAGTAGCCGAAGGTGACGGCGATCCCCGCGATCACGGCACCGCATCCGATCAGGACCGCCGTCGAGAGCGGTGCGAAGACGAACGCTCCGGCATAGATCAGGCCGCTGAGCACCATGGACCAGCCGGCGACGCGCTGGGCCTTCCGCGCACCGGCACCGGGGGTGAAGGTCTTGGGGATGCGATTGCCGAAGGAGACGATCATCAGCCCGGTCCCGCCCAGGACGATGCGCAGCGTCGTGTCCTGGTCGATGTAACCCTGATGGCGGGCGAGGCTGGCGCACAGCGCGAGAACGACGACGCCGCCGCCCCAGGCCAGGCTGTTGATCAGGTCCTTGTTCATTTCACAGGCTCCTCTTTGGGCGTCGGCGTCTGTGCGTCGAGGCCGAACGAATGGACGAAACCCAGCAGGGCCTCTTCGAGCACGGAGAGCTTCAGGTGATAGACGACCGTCTTTCCGGCTTTTTCGGCGTGGACCAGATCGGCCTCCTTCAGCACCGCGAAATGCGCCGACATGGTCGGCTTGGAGACATCGAAGCGGTCGCTGAGTTCGCCGGCCGTCATCGGCCCCTGACGGAGCAGCTGAAGCACCCGGCGACGGGTCGGATCGGAAAGGGCTCTGAACACCTGGCTCACGAATCGACATTTAGCTAAACGTCGAAATGAGTCAAGCGGCCCCGGCTCGTGCCGTTGCGTCAGGATCGCAATGGCGCGACCCTGCCGACATGAGCGACCGACCCTGCGCCCTTGTGACCCATGCCGCCGGCTATGCCGGGCCGCCCGCCGTGGCCGCCCTGCTGGAGGCCGGATTTCAGGTCTTCGCCCACGACGGCGGCTTTGCCGACGACGAGACATGGGCCCGGTACCGCGCCGGAAGGCCCCATCTCGAGCCTGTCGTGGCCGCCGAGCCGGAGGAAGTCGTCGCGGACACGCTCCGCCGCGCGCCCGGACTTCAGGTGATCGTGAGCAATGACCACTTCCCTGCCGTGGCCCACAGGCCCGACACGGCCCCCGCGGCGGCGCTGCAGGACAATCTCGCCCGGCTGGTCGAATGGCCGTTCAGACTCATCCAGACCGCCCTGCCGCATCTGCGGGCCCGGGGCGACGCCAATATCGTCGTGATCACGTCCAACCGTACGCGCCTGCCCCTGTCCGGCGGGGCCTTTCCCGATGCCGCCCGGGCCGCAGCCAACGCCATGGTGCGGTCGCTGGCCGTCGACTGCGCCGCGGACGGGATCGTGGTGAACGCCCTCGCGCCCAACTTCCTCTACAGCGAGGCCTATTATCCGCGAGCGCTGTTTCGCGAGTCCGGGGAGGGCCGGGCCTATGTCCGGCAGAACGTTCCGGTAGGCCGGCTGGCCGAGCCCGAGGAGATCGGCGAGGTGATCGCCTTCCTCGCCACGGTCCGCACACGCTTCCTGACGGGAGCGGTGATCGACTTCTCCGGTGGATGGCCGTTCGGGCCTGCCCGCCCGGTGCCCTGACACCACGTCCAACGAAAAGGGCGCGGGCCCGTCGGCACCGCGCCCCCGTTCCAAGCCCGGGTCGCAGGGTCAGCCCAGGGCGGCCATCAGCTCCGGGACGATGGTCTTGTAGTCGCCAACGATGCCGTAGTCCGCGACCTGGAAGATCGGGGCATCGGCGTCCTTGTTGATGGCGACGATGACCTTGGAGTCCTTCATCCCCGCCAGGTGCTGGATGGCCCCCGAGATGCCCACGGCGATGTAGAGGCCGGGGGCCACGACCTTGCCGGTCTGGCCGACCTGATAGTCGTTCGGCGCGTAGCCGGCGTCGACCGCCGCGCGCGAGGCTCCGACGGCCGCGCCCAGCCGGTCGGCCAGGGGCTCGATCACGGCGTGGAACTCCTCGGCCGAGCCCAGGGCGCGACCGCCGGAGACGACGATTTTCGCCGCGCCCAGCTCGGGACGGTCGGACTTGACCAGTTCCTCGCCGACGAAACCGGCCTTGCCCGCATCGGTGCCGGTGACGGTCTCGACGGGGGCCGACCCGCCTTCGGCCGCCGGGGTGAAGGCGGTCGGGCGCACGGTGATGACCTTCTTGCCGTCCGAGGACTGCACGGTCTCCAGCGCATTGCCGGCATAGATCGGACGGATGAAGGTGTCGCCCGCCACGACCTCGACGATGTCCGAGATCGGCGCGACGTCCAGTTTGGCGGCGATGCGCGGCATGAAGTTCTTGCCGTCCATGGTCGCCGGCGACAGCACGGCGTCATAGCCGGACATCAGCGGCACAACGGTGGCGGTGACGGCTTCGGCCAGGGTGTGGCCCAGCTCGCCGCTCTCGGCCAGCAGCACCTTGCGCACGCCCGCGATCCTGGCGGCCGCATCGGCGACGCCCTTCGATCCCTGGCCGACGACCAGAACATCGACGTCGGGGCTCAGCGCCAGGGCGGCGGTGACGGTCTTGTGGGTGGTGTCGCGGACCTGGGTGGCGTCGTGATCGGCGATGACGAGAACGGCCATTTACAGGGCTCCCACGGTCTTGAGCTTGGACACGAGTTCGGCGGCGTCGGCGACCTTGATCCCGGCCGAGCGGACCGGCGGGGCGGTGACCTTGAGGACGGTCAGACGGTTGGCCGTATCGACGCCGTAGTCGGCGACCGCCTTCATGGCGATCTCCTTCTTCTTGGCCTTCATGATGTTGGGCAGGGACGCATAGCGCGGGGTGTTCAGGCGCAGGTCCACGGTGATGACGGCCGGCAGGGCTGCCGACAGGGTCTGGTTGCCGCCGTCGACCTCGCGGGTGACCCTGGCCTTGCCGTCGCCGATCTCGACCCTGGCGGCGAAGGTGGCCTGGGGCCAGTCCAGCAGGGCGGCCAGCATCTGGCCGACCGCATTGTTGTCGCCGTCGATCGACTGCTTGCCCATCAGGACCAGGTCCGGTTTCTCCTCGGCCACGACGGCGGCCAGCAGCTTGGCGACGGCCAGCGGCTCCAGGTCGGCATCGGACTGGATCAGGATGCCGCGATCGGCCCCCATGGCCAGCGCCGTGCGGATGGTTTCCTGGGCCTGTTGCACGCCGATGGAGACGACCACGATCTCGGTGACGGTCCCGGCGGCGTGATGGTCCTTGCCCTCTTTCAGGCGGACGGCCTCCTCGACGGCGATTTCGTCGAAGGGGTTCATGCTCATCTTGACGTTGGCGAGGTCGACGCCGGTCTGGTCCGCCTTGACGCGGGCCTTGACGTTATAGTCGATCACCCGTTTGACGGGGACGAGAACCTTCATGTTTGCCTGTCCATAGGATCGCCGGAATGTTGCGGCAGGGAATGGAACGGGCGAACCGGCCTGTCAATGTAACGCGGCGTGATCGGGCGTCGCACCGGGACAAGATTTGAGATGAACCGTTTCCTGACCGCGCGCCGCATCGGCGGACTGTTCTTCGGCCTGTTCGCCCTGCTGATGGTGGGCCTGTTCGTCGTGCAGCGGTTCTATGTCGAGCCCGAGGACGCCTGCGTGAAGAGCGGTCGCTGGTGGTATGCGGAGGGGCGCACCTGCGTCCAGCCGATCTATCTGCCCGACATCACGGGGCGGGCCGAAGGCGTCAGCCGCGCCGAGGCCTCGGCCCAGCAGAATCGCGAACTGGTGGCGATCGAAAATCGTCTGAAGCAGGAGCGGGAGGCCCGCGCCGCCGCAATCCTGCGCGACCGCAAGGCCTATGAGGCCAGGCTTCCCAAGGCCTGATCAGACCGCCGCGTCGAACAGGGCGTCGCGCACCACGTCGGCCCGGGTCATGGGAAACAGGTGGCCCGTGTCGGGCACGGTCTCGACCGAGACATGCGGCAGGCCGCGCGGGTGGGTCGGGACCTGGGTGATCGAGCCCGTGTCGGCCCTCAGGATGCGGACGGGCTTGCGATAGGTCCTCATCGCCCGCCACGGGTCGTGGCCCTGGGACACGAAGTTGGACGCCTCCCAGGCCGGGGCGCAGCTGAGGGCGAACCCGTCGTCCGTCCGTGTCAGGCCATCGGCGAGGTAGTCGATCAGCACGGCGTCGGACCAGCCCCTGAACGCGCCTCGTCCGCGATAGGCGGCCAGCGCCTGTTCGCGGCTGTCAAAGGTCGCGCGGCGTCGGCGGGCCGCCCTGACCAGCGGAATGCGGTCGCTGAAGCGACGAAGCAGGGGCGTGCGGAACAGGACGTTCGTCAGCCCGCCCCAGATGACCGGATCGAACAGCACCAGCTGTGATACCCGGTCGGGGCGTTCTGCCGCCGCCAAGAGGCTGGACGTGCCCCCCATCGAATGACCGGCCATGACCACGGGCGGACCGGGGAAGGCCTCCAGCAAGGCGATCAGGTCGTCGCGGTGGTCGTGCCAGTCGCGCCGTCCATCCATGCCTGTCGGCAGGCGGGTGCCGCCATGCCCGCGCAGGTCCGGGGCGAGGATCCGCAGGGACGAGGCCAGGGGTGCCAGGATGGAGCGATAGGTGACGGCGTTGAAGCCGTTGGCGTGGCTGAAGATCAGATCGACCGGTCGCTTCGGGTCGCCGAAGTCCAGCACCGCCATGGTTCCACCGCCCCACCGGTTGTCGATGGGAACGCTGAGGCGACGGGGCGGGAAGAGCCGTGCGGCGTCCATGACCCGAACTTAGGGGGCGCGGCGGGTGGACGCCAGCGGGAAGGGCCTATGCGGCGACGCGGCACGCCGGGCAGCGGCCATGGCCCTCGATCGTCGTCCGTTCCAGCAGATATCCCGAGGCCGTCGCTGCCTGCTGCAGGGCTTCGCCTTCGGGGGGCGTGACCTCTTCGGTGGCCCCGCAGCAGTCGCAGATCAGGAAGGCGGCGGCGTGGGCGCGGTCGCCCACCGAACAGGCGACATAGGCGCTGATCGAGGCGATCCGGTGGGCCATGCCCTGTTTTTCCAGGAACTCGAGCGCGCGATAGACGGTCGGCGGCTTGGCGGCCGTGCCGTCGGTGCCGAACCGGGCAATCAGATCATAGGCCTTCACCGGCTCGCCCGCGTCGAGCAGCAGCTCCAGCACCCGCCGACGCGGCGCGGTCATCCGCTCGCCCCCCGCCACGCAGCGGCTTTCGGCGAGATCCAGGGCACGGCCGACCTCGACGGCCGACAGGCCGCCCGGTGCGTGGTCGTGATCGCAGGAGGAACCCATGACCAACAGCTAGGGCGGGTCTGCGCTGACCGCAACCATCCCGACTTGACGATCCGTGATGTTATCTCATAACACTCAATCAGTTTCCGATGTCTGGACCCGTCGTCATGCGTATCGCCCCACCGCCCCTTCGCATCCTGCTGTCCGCGGCGAGCGCCTGGACCGCCCTGACTGGCGTCGCCGTGGCCCAGTCCCGGCCCCAGACGGACCAGGTCGATGACGTCATCGTCACGGCCGCGCCCTATGGCGTCAGCCAGCGCGCCTCGGTGATCGCCACCGATGTGGTCGACGAACAGGCCCTGGCGGTGGCACCGGCCCAGTCGCTCGGCGACCTGTTGTCCAGTCAGCCGGGCCTGCGCTCGACCAGTTTTGCGCCGGGGGCCAGCCGCCCGGTGATCCGGGGTCTGTCGGGACCGCGGGTTCAGGTTCTGACGAACGGGATCGGCCTGATCGATGCCAGCTCCGTCTCGCCCGATCATGCGGTCGCCACCGACCCGGCCGAGGCCAGCCGGATCGAGGTCGTCCGCGGCCCCTCGACCCTGATCTATGGCGGATCAGCCATCGGCGGCGTGGTCAATATCATCGACGACCGGGTGCCGACCGAGCAGCCCGACGGTGGCGTCGACGGCGTGATCTCGACCCAGGCCTCCAGCGTCGACGACGGGCGCTCGATCTTCGGGCGTCTGACCGTCGGGGCCGGACCGTTCGTATTCAATGTCGACGGCGTGGATCGGCGGACCGGCGACTATGCCATCCCTTCGCCGTCCCTCTCGGCGCGCAAGGCGACGGCGGACGGGGTGGCGCGCGACGACAACGACACCCAGCCCAACAGCGCGACGGAACTTCAGACCTGGGGCGGGGGCGCGGCCTATGTCGGCGAAAAGGGCTTCATCGGCGCCGCCTACAAGGAGACCGACAGCGAATACGGCACGGTGGCCGAACCCGACGTCTTCATCCGGCTGAACCAGACGCGCGAGGATGTGCGCGGCGAATACCGCTTCGACGCCGGGCCCTTCTCTGCCCTGCGCGGCAACTATGGCCATGCCCGATACACCCACACCGAGTTCGAGGGACCGGGCCAGCCGGGCACGATCTTCAACTCCGACGGTCAGGAAGGCCGCATCGACCTGGTCCAGCGGGAGCGGCCGATCGGCGAAAAGGGGGCCTGGAACGGGGGGATCGGGGTTCAGGCCCTGACTCGCGATTTCTCCGCCATCGGGGCCGAGGCCTATGTGCCCTCGACCCGGATCGAGGAGCAGGGGGTCTATGCGATCCAGCGCCATGACCGGGGCGCGACCGGATTCGAAGGCGGCCTGCGCTTCGACCGCCGCACCCTGACGGCCACGCCGCTGGGCACAACGCGCGAGGTCGAACGCGAATACGACAACGTCTCGGCCTCCATTGCCGCCTTCGCGCGTCCGGCACCCGGCCTGTTTGTGGCCCTGAGCCTGGCCCGCAACGAACGCGCGCCCGGCGAGGTCGAGCTGTTCGCCAACGGCCTGCATGTCGCCACGGGGGCCTACGAAACGGGCGATCCGACGCTGGACACCGAGACGGTCACGACGCTCGAGGCCACGGTCCACTATGCGACGGGTGCATTCGAAGGCGACCTTCACGTCTACGGCTCACGCTATGACGGCTTCATCGACGAGCGCCCCACGGGCGCGATCTTCACCGACGGAGGCGAGGATTTTCCGGTCTTCCGGTTCGTGCAGACCGATGCCGACTTTTACGGCTTCGAGGCCCAGGGCTCCTACGCCGTCTGGTCCAGCGGCGACCGCACGGTCTCGCTGGAAGGTCAGGCCGACTATGTGCACGCCGACACCGACCTGGGGCCGGCCGCGCGCATTCCGCCTTATTCGGTCACCGGCCGGATCGCCTATGCCTCGACCGCGATCGACGCGGGGCTGGAGGTGCGCCATGTCGGCCAGCAGAACGAACTCGCCGCCTTCGAACCGGGCACCGACGGTTACACCCTGGTCAATCTGACGGGTGCCTGGCGCCCGCTCGCGGATCGCAATGTCACGGTCTTCGCCGAGGCGCGCAATCTGACCGATGCGGAGGCCCGCGAGCATGTCTCCTTCCTGAAGGACATCGCGCCCCTGCCGGGCCGCAACCTGCGCATCGGCCTCGCCTACCGGTTCTGAACCGTGATCGCCCGGGGAAAAACAGCGTTGCAAAATGCCCTGTCGGATGAATCCGGCGTCGGCCGTGCGCTCGCGTTTGCCCGAACCGGCGTGTTCGGCTAGAAGCGCGCCTTCCCGCAATTCCAGAGCCCGCGTCCATGACCGACACCACCACGCCCGCCCCGAACGGGATGCCCCAGCTGGACGGAAACGTCCTGTTCTATTCGCAGCCGCAGCCGCTGTCGGCCGAGCTGCACGGCACTCTGGGCGTCAACGCCGTGGAAAAGCCCTATGCCTTCGTCGGCGCTTCGCACGTCGTGCCGATGACCGTGACGGAGTTCGCACCGGGCGCCCTGTCCTATCCGATCGTCTTCCTGGGCGAGACCAAGCAGCCGTGCGCCGTGATGGGCCTGCGGCAGGGCGAGAACCTGTATGTCAGCCCGGCCGGTGATTTCCGTGCCGAGGCCTATATCCCCGCCTATGTTCGCCGCTATCCGTTCGTGTTCGCCAACGATGCCGGGCAAAGCCGTCTGATCCTGTGCATCGATCGCGCCGCACCGTTCATCGCCGAAGGCGGATCGGTCCCGCTGTTCGAGAACGGCCAGCCGACCGAATACGTCACCCAGGCCATGGAGTTCTGCAACAACTTCGAGCAGGAGCGTCAGCGCACCGACAGCTTCGTCGCCCTGCTGACCGAGCTCGACCTGTTCGATGTCCGCGAGGCCGTGTTCACGCCGCGTGACGAGAAGGGCAACCCCGGACAACCGCAGAAGCTGGCGGACTATTTCGCCGTGTCGGAAGAGAAGCTGAAGGCGCTTTCGCCCGAGAAGCTAGCCGAGCTGCGCGACAACGGCGCCCTGGGCCAGATCTACGCCCACCTGGTGTCGCTGCTGGGCTGGGACCGGCTGATCGCCCTCGCCTTCCAGCGCGCGGCCGAAATGCCGACCGCGGCGAACGCCTGAGCCACGAGGAACGATGTTTCTCCCTCCCCCTCGGGGGAGGGAGAAGGCTGTGCCTACCGCCGCACGAACAGCCCGCGCGTCAGGCATGAGAACACCAGCCGGCCGCCCTCGTCGAGCAGGTCGTGCTGGGCGATGACGATTCCCTTTTCGTCGCCGACGGGATCCTTGCCCATCACGGTCATGCGGCCACGAAGCAGTTCGCCCGCAGGCGGATTGCGCATGTAGCGCAGGCCGTCCACCGCCAGCAGCTTGGACTGGGCCCAGCCCGCGGACTTGTCCGACTGCAGCCGGCTCCACAGCGCATAGACCAGGGCGTCGGGCGCGCCGTAGGCCAGGTCCCAGCCGGGCGCGAAATGGGTCACGAACATGTCGATGGCCGCCTCGTCGACCGCGCAGGCTCCGAGTTGCAGGACCTGCCCGATCTCCAGATCCTCGAAATGGACGTGCAGGGGATCGGCCATCAGGCGGGCTCTTCCGAGACGCGGACCAGCAGCTTGCCGTCGTGGTCGCCCGTGAACAGCCGGTTCAGCGAGGTCACGGCCCCCTCCAGGCCGTGGTCGACATGGACCTTCCACTTGACCTTGCCCGACGCCAGCCAGGGCCCGAGCTCGGCGACCATCTCCCGGGCGCGTGGCGTATAGTCCGACACCAGGAACCCCTGAACCGTCATCCGGTGTGTGATCAGACGGCTGAGATCCGGCGACGGCGGGCGTTTGGTGGCGTTGTAGGCCGAGACCATGCCGCAGACGGCCATCCGGGCCCTGAGGTTCAGACGGTTCCAGACGGCGATCATGATGTCGCCGCCGACGTTTTCGAAATTCAGGTCGATGCCGTCCGGGCACAGCCGGTCCAGCGCCTCGCCGACGTCCTCGTTCTTGTAGTCGACCGCCCCGTCGAAGCCGAGTTCGTCGACCAGCCAGCGGCATTTGTCGGGTCCGCCCGCGATGCCGATGACGCGCGCGCCCCGAGCCCGGGCGACCTGGCCGGCGATCGAGCCGACGGCCCCGGCGGCGGCGGAGACGACCATGGTCTGGCCGGGCCCGGGCCGCAGCACGTCCGTGACGCCGAAATAGGCGGTCATGCCGGTCATGCCCATGACCGACATATGCGCCGTCAGCGGCAGGCCGGGCGCGCGGTGGACCTTCGACACGCCGCTGTCGGCCACCACGCCGTAGTCGCCCCAGCCGCCCATGGCCGTCGAGACGATGTCGCCCACCGCGAACCGCTGCGAGCGCGACTGCTCGACCACGCCCAGGGTCAGGCCGCGCATGACGTCGCCCAGGCCCACCGGCGGAAGATAACCGACGGCATCGTTCATCCAGGTTCGGTTGGTCGGGTCGAGGGACAGATAGATGGTGCGGATCAGGACCTGACCATCGCCCAGCTCCGGCACCGGGCTGGAGACCAGTTCCAGATCGGCGTCCTGCACCAGCCCGTGCGGCCGCTGGCGCAGCACCCACTGTCGGTTCATCAGGGTCATGGTCGTCTCCCGGTTGGTTTCTTTTGCAGACCCATCATGGCGCAGCCTGGCCTTCAGGCCAAAGAAAAAGGCGACCCGGTCAGGGTCGCCTTTGAGGTGGCATCATCGAGAATGAGGCGCGGAGGCAGCAGGGACCGGCACGAGGCCGATCCATGTGGGGGGGGCGTTGCCGCCTCCGCACCATGATAATCGCGTCGGGCCGATCGGGTTCCGCGTCTCCCGGTTTTTTTTGCACGTCCGGTGACCGGCGACCGGGTCAGGAACGGCGCCGCTTCGGCGGCGTTATCCCCGTGATTCATCTGCCCCAGGATGCCGGAGCCCTTCATGTCCCACCACGATCCCCATTCCGAAGCCGCCGATGCCGTGCACGAAGGCCGTCCGGTGGAGGCGCAGTATACGAAGCAGGGCAGGGGCGGGCGCCGCATCTCGATCGAGATGGGCATTGCCATCGTCCTGACGGTGGTCGGCTTCGCCGTCGTGTTCCTGTTCCTCGGCGGGGCCTTCAGGGGTGACAACACCAGCGCCGAATCGTCGGTCGATGCGGCCGCCATCGTATCCGAGGGCACGACCACACCGACGCCGGATGCACCCACTACGGCGACCGGTCAGCCCACGGCCCCGACACCCGACTGATCCGGGCGAGCGGAACGAAAAAAGCCCCGCCGGTGCGAACCGGCGGGGCTTTTTCTGTCGGCAAGGTCACCGGGTGTCAGGCGGCTTCCCGGGTCTGGCGTGCCGGATGGAAGAACAGGGCCTGGCTGATCGCCGCCTTCACCGTTTCCGGCTGGAAAGGCTTGGTGATCAGGAAGGTCGGCTCGGGCCGTTCGCCGGTCAGCAGCCGCTCGGGGAAGGCGGTGATGAAGATGACCGGCACGTCGAACCGCTTCAGGATGTCCTTGACCGCATCGATGCCCGACGAGCCGTCGGCCAGCTGGATGTCGGCGAGGACCAGACCCGGACGGTGACGGGCGACGGCATCGACCGCCTCGTCATGCGTCGTCGCCGTGGCGGTGACGGTATGGCCCAGTTCGCGCACCAGACTTTCGATATCGGCCGAGATGATCGCCTCGTCCTCGATGATCAGGACGTCGGTGGCCAGTTCGGCATCGATCTCGGCCTGGGCGTCGGCGATCAGGCGCTCGACCCCCGGGGCGTCGGCCGACAGGATCTGCGCGGCTTCCGAAGGCGTGAAGCCCTCCAGAGCCGTCAGAAGGAACGCCTGCCGCGATTTGGGGGCAATGCGCATCAGGCGGCTGGAGACGTCGTTGACGTCCAGACCGCTCCCATCCTCCAGCTGCGCGCCGGTCGAGGACCAGATGGCGTGGAACACATGATACAGGGCCACGCGGGGCGTCATGTCCGGAGACAGCTGGCGCTCGCCCGCGGCCAGGGCTTCCAGGGCGACGCGGACGTAGTTGTCGCCTGTCGCCTGGTCGCCGGTGAGGGCGCGCGCATAGCGGCGCACATAGGGCAGATGCGGCGCGAGTCTGGCCAGAAGGCTCATTCAGTTGGTCCCCGACAAAATCAGTGATTCCGCCCCGTTTCCAGGGCGGGCGTGAAGGGCAGAACGTATCGGTGCTGCAACGGTTCCCGTGACACAAGCCAGCTTGACCATTAAATGCCGTCACCCCGGAACCGGGGTGAACCCGCGACGTTCAACGGGTCGAAGAACGACAAGCCGGCGGCAATCGGCGCGCCTTCACCATCGAGATCAACATTGGCGACCGGGACTCCATGATCGACACACCCGACCAGGGGCGCAAGCCTCGCGCAGGCAAATCCGGCGCCGGAGACTCCGCGCTGGAGGAGGCCCGCCTTCGTCAGCAGGCCATCGGCGTGAAGCTGCGGCACCTGTTCGACGAGGTGGTCAACGAGCCGGTCCCCGACGAGTTCCTGGAGATCCTGCGTCGGGCCGACGAGCGCAAGGCCGGCGGAGACAGGACGTGAGCGCGGGCAACCCGCGCTCGACCGCGCCCAAGCCCCCCTCCGCCGATGACGAAGGCTTCAAGCGCGAGCTGGTCCAGCTGATCCCGCATTTGCGCGCCTTCGCCCGGACCCTGACCGGCGACCCGACGGCGGCGGACGACCTGGCGCAGGACGCGATGATGAAGGCGTGGGACGCGCGGGCCAGCTATCAGATGGGCACCAATATGAAGGCCTGGACCTTCATGATCCTGCGCAACCAGTTCTATTCCGAGAAGCGCCGGTCGTGGCGCTCGACCCAGCTGGATCAGGAAGCCGCCGAGCGGACCCTGGTCGCGGTGGACGATCCGGAGGCACCGGTGGCCCTGGACGAACTGCGTCAGGCGCTGAACACCCTGCCCGAAGAACAGCGCGAGGCGCTGATCCTGGTCGGTGCCGGGGGCTTTGCCTATGAAGAGGCGGCCGAGATCTGCCAGTGCGCGGTCGGTACGGTGAAGAGCCGGGTCAGTCGCGCCCGCAAGGCGCTGCAGGCCACGCTGGACCGTGGCGGTTACGGTCGCGACGGGCGCCCGGCGGGCGATGCGATGCGTTCCATTCTGGCCGACGCGGACCGCCTGAGCAGCGCGCGGCAGGCCTAGGCGGGTGGCGGATACCGGCCCTGCGGCGGGGCAGCGTCGCTCGTCTCGCCTGCCCCGTTCGATGAAGCGGTTCCTGACCCGTTCACCCCGGTTTCAGGGCATCCGCTTCCGGATGGGTCTGGCCATGGCCATCGCCCTGCTGCCGATCCTCGTCCTCGGCGCGGTCCAGGCCCAGGCGGAGTTCCGGCGGCAATCGGTCGATCGACAGGCAGACCTGCAGCAGGCGGCCGGGCGTGCGGCCATGACCGCCAAGGCCAGGCTGGATACCGCGACCGTGTTGCTGGGCGCCCTGGCACCCGAAGGTAACGGTCCGGCCTGTTCGGAGCGCCTGTCGTCCCTGGTCGATCGCGTCGACGGCTTTCAGGCGCTCTATCGTATCGGCACCTCGGGAACGGCGATCTGCGGCGGTGGTCTGTCCGGAGCCACGGAGTCGGCCCGGTTTGGCGACGACACCTGGTTCAGGCGGCTGCGGCAGGGCGAGCCCGTGACCGTGGCCCGGGCCTCGCGCGACATCAGCCCCACGCCGGCCCTGATCGTCGGCGTGCGCTGGGACCGGCCACGCGGCGTGTTCGCCGGGGCCATGGCGGCGGTTCTTCCCCTGGCGGATCTTCAGCCGGACACCAATGACCGGTCGCTGCCTGCCGGGGCCCAGGCCGCCCTGACGGACGAAGAGGGTCAGGTGCTGGTCGCCACAGATGCCCGGGCCTTCGACCTGCAGCGCGGGGCGTCGCTTCTCGGCTGGGTCGAGCGGGCGCGGCGGGGCGAATCCGCCACCTTCGACGGCTGGGATGCGACCGGCGAGCATCGCGACTATGCCGGTGCGGCCCTGGCCGGGCGCGATGTCTATGTCGTGGTGTCGGCCCCGTCGCCCGGCCTGTTGTCCTGGGCGCGGCTGAATCCGATCGGCGTGCTCCTGCTGCCGCTGGCGGCGTGGCTGACGGCCTTCGCCGCGGTCATGCTGGTGTCCGAGCGGATCGTCATCCGCTGGCTGGATTATCTGGAGCGGATCGCCTCGCTGTATGCCCGCGGCCGTTATTCGGTGCGTCCGGTTCAGGCCGCCAGTGCCCCCTCGGAAATCCGCGTGCTGGCCTCGACCCTGGACGGTCTGGCGGAGGCGATTTCCATCCGCGACGGCTCGCTGACCGAAAGCCTGGAGGAAAAGGACGCGCTGATGCGCGAGATCCATCACCGGGTGAAGAACAACCTGCAGATCATCTCATCCCTGCTGTCGATGCAGCAGCGCTCGCTGAAGGACGAACCGGCCAGGGTGGCCCTGGGCGACACCCGCCAGCGGATCTCGGCGCTCGCCCTGATCTATCGCACGCTCTATCAGTCCGACGACATCCGCCACGCCGACGCGCGCGACTTCATCAATGAGCTGGTGGGGCAGCTGGTGGCCGCCGAATCCGGTCGCGGCCCGGTGGTGACCAGTTCGATCGACGCCGACAGTCTCGTGGTCGACCCCGACAAGCTGGCGCCGCTGGCCCTGTGGCTGGTCGAGGCGGTCTCCAATGCGCAGAAGCACGCCTTCGCCGGTCGCGGCGGCGCGCTGCAGGTCCGTTTCCGGGTCCACGGCGACACCAGTGTGCTGGAGGTCCAGGACGACGGACCGGGACCGCAGGAGGCCATGGCGAAGGCCGGTGTCGGCCGGACCCTGATGGGGGCCTTCGCCCGGCAGCTTCGGGGTGAGGCCGAGGTGATCGCGGCACCGGATGGGGGCACGATCGCGCGCATGATCTTCGCCACGCCCGAAGCCGTCCAGCCCACCGACCCGCAGGATCTGGAACGCAGCGATGCGGTCGTGCGGCCGGGAACCCTGACCCGCGTGCGGCGTTGATCTGGCGAACCGGCGATCCGTCCCCGCCGACCCGGATTTTCAGGAGTATTCCGATGCGCAAGATTTTCGTTCTGGTCGCTGCCGCCGCCGCACTGACCACAGCCGCCTGCAACACCGTCGCCGGTGCCGGCCGCGACACCCAGGCCGCCGGTGCGGCCGTCACGGGTGCCGCAGAGGACGCCAAGAACTAGGCCACATTCTTCCCCGAAGGCGAAGGCCCCGTCGGTTACCGGCGGGGCTTTCGCTTGTCCGGCGGCCGGTGGTGACGCTAGATCGGAATGAAGGGTGTCCACCAGACGACACCTGCGGGAAGAGACGACATGAGCGAACAGGCCACGAAGGATGCGGGCGAGCCCGGCCTGAAGACGGTCGTGGGGGCCTCGGCGGCCGGCACGGCGTTCGAATGGTATGACTTCTTCATCTTCGGATCGCTGACCACGATCATCGCCCGGCATTTCTATGCCGATGTCGGCGAGGCGACCTCCTACATCCTGGCCCTGCTGACCTTCGGCGTCGGCTTCGTCGTTCGGCCGCTCGGGGCCCTGGTGTTCGGATGGTTCGGTGACCGGACCGGGCGCAAGACGACCTTCCTCGTCACCATCACCCTGATGGGGGTGGCGACCGTGGCGATCGGCCTGCTTCCCGACTACGGCCAGATCGGGATCGTCGCGCCCATTCTGCTGCTGCTGATGCGTGTGCTTCAGGGGTTCGCCCTGGGCGGCGAATACGGCGGCGCGGCCATCTATGTCGCCGAACACGCCCCCGCGAAGAAGCGCGGCTTCCTGACCGGCTGGATCCAGACCACAGCCGCGATCGGCCTGATCATGGCGCTCAGCGTCATCCTCGTGACCCGCGCCATCCTGGGGACCGAGGCCTTCGACGAATGGGGCTGGCGCGTGCCCTTCCTGCTGTCGGCCTTCCTTCTGGCGATCAGCCTCTGGATCCGGCTGAAGCTGCACGAGAGCCCCGCCTTCACGCGCATGGTCGCCGAAAGCACCGAACGCCAGGCCCCGTTCCGCGAGAGCTTCGGCACCTGGAAGGTCGGCAAGTTCGTCCTGATCGCCCTGGTCGGCATCATGTTCGCGCAAGGGGCCGTCTGGTACGCAGGCTATTTCTACACCCGCTTCTTCATGGAGCGGGTGCTGAAGGTCGAGGTGGCGACGGTCGATCAGCTCATTCTGGCCATAACCGTGGCCTCGGCCTTTCTGTACGTCTTCTTCGGCTGGCTGTCGGACCGGGTGGGGCGAAAGCCCGTGATGGTCGGTGGCATGGCGCTGTTCCTGCTGGCGGTGTTTCCCGGCTTCCACGCCCTGACCCAGGCCGCCAATCCGGCCCTGGCCCGGGCCCAGGCGTCCTCGCCCGTCACCGTGATCGCCGACCCGGCCACCTGCGCGGTGCAGTTCGATCCGGTCGGCAAGACGGCCTTCGCCTCATCCTGCGACCTGGCCAAGTCGGTGCTGTCGAACGCGGGCGTCAGCTATGACAACCTGGCGGCCGCCCCCGGATCTCTCGCCGCCGTCCGTATCGGCACGGTGGAAATCGCCTCGGTCGAGGGCGCGGGTCTGGACGCCGCCGCCCTCAAGGCCGCCCGCACCGACGTCGAAACCCGGATCAAGGCCGCGCTCACCGGGGCGGGCTATCCGGCCAGGGCCGACGCCGCCGGCGTGAACATGCTGGCCGTCTTCGGCATACTGATGGTCTTCATGGTCGCGGCCACCGCCGTCTATGGCCCCCAGGCCGCGGCCCTGGTCGAGCTGTTCCCCACGCGGGTCCGCTATACGGCCATGAGCCTGCCCTACAACGTCGGCACAGGCTGGGTCGGGGGGCTGCTGCCCGCGGCCAGCTTCGCCCTCGTGGCCTGGTCAGGTAACATCTATTTCGGACTGTGGTACGCGGTCGCCTTCACGGCGGTGGCCTCTGTCGTGGCCCTGATCTTCCTGCCCGAAACCCGGGGTCGCGACCTGAACACGATCGGCGACTGAGGCGTTAGGTCGGGCGACGGCTTCTCCCTCCCCCTCGGGGGAGGGGGGTCGACGCGCAGCGGAGACCGGGCGGGGGCGGCAAGGCAGGCCCCCGTCTGTATCGCCTTGCCCGCCCCACCTCGTCGCTTCGCGACGACCCTCCCCCTGCGGGGGAGGGAGAACAGGATGACACAATGAACACCGCCGCCCGTGACGCCGGACTGAAGCTCCTTCGCGAGCACGCCTTCATCGCCGGAGAGGCGATCCCCGCCGGGGCGGACGGTATCGCCGTCGACGACCCCGCGACCGGCGAGATCATCGGCCACATCCCGAACCTCGGCGTCCCCGACGTCGAGCGCGCGATCCAGGCCGCCCACGATGCCTTCCCCGACTGGTCACGCTCCGACCCTCACGCGCGCGCCCGGTTCCTGCGGGACTGGGCGCGGCTGATCGACGAGAACACCGAGGGTCTCGGGGCCCTGATGGCGCTGGAGAACGGCAAGCCGCTCGACGAGGCCAGGGGCGAGGTCGCCTATGCCAACAGTTTCATCACATGGTTCGCGGGCGAGGCCGAACGCATCATCGGAGAGACCCAGGACAGCCCTCTGGGCCACGTCATCCTGACCTTCCGGGAGGCCGTCGGTCCCTGCGCCCTGATCACGCCCTGGAACTTCCCGGCCGCCATGCTGACGCGCAAGCTCGGCCCCGCCTTCGCCGCGGGCTGCACCGCCGTGGTCAAGCCGGCCAGCCAGACCCCCTTCACCGCCATTGCCCTGGCCGAACTGGCCTACAGGGCGGGGCTGCCCAGGGGCGCGCTCAGCGTCGTCACCGGCGATGCGGCGACCATCGGCGGCGTCCTGACGGCCTCGCCCCTGATCCGCAAACTGTCCTTCACCGGTTCGACCCCGGTCGGGCGCAAGCTGGCCGAACAATGCGCCCCGACGCTGAAGCGGGTTTCGATGGAACTGGGCGGGGCCGCGCCGCTGATCGTGTTCGAGGACGCCGATCTCGACCTCGCCGTCGCCGAGACCATCAGGGGCAAGTTCCGCAACGCCGGCCAGACCTGCGTCTGTCCCAACCGCATCTATGTCCAGGCCTCGGTCGCCGGGGCCTATGCGTCGAAACTCGCCGAGGCGGTGTCGAGGATTCCCGTCGGTCCGGCCTTCGAGGACGGCGTCAAGGTCGGGCCGCTGATCGAGGACAAGGCCATCGCCAAGGTCGAGGACCACCTGAAGCGCGTCCGGGCCTCGGGTGGGCAGGTCCTGACCGGCGGGGCGCGTCATGCGCTGGGCGGCCGCTTCTTCCAGCCGACGGTGACCCTCGGCGGCGACGACGAACTGTTTCGCCACGAGGAGACGTTCGGTCCCCTGATTCCCGTCTTCCCGTTCGAGACAGAGGCGGAGGCGCTGGGCAAGGCGAACGATTCGGAGTTCGGCCTGGCCTCCTATCTGTTCACCCGCGATCTGGACCGCGCCATGCGTATCGGCCGCCGTATCGAGGCGGGCATGATCGGCATCAACACCGGCATCCTCTCGACCGCCGTCGCCCCCTTCGGCGGGGTCAAGCAATCCGGCTATGGCCGCGAGGGGTCGATCCATGGCCTCGACGAATACGTCGACATCAAACAGGTCACCCTGGCGCTGAAGCAGGGCGCGCCGACGTGAGGCAGGGGCGGTTCCAGCCCCTGGTCTGGCCGGTGGCCCTGCTGATGTCGGGCGGAGTGACGGCGCTGGCGGCCGAGGCGACCACGCTGTCGGTCGAGACGGTGACGCTCTACGGGACGCTGAAGCTGGTCAGCGATCTGGTGTTTCTGATGGCGACGGTCTGGCTGGCCCTGGCGATCGTGGCCGTCATCCGCAGCCGCATGCGGCGCTGACCGCCCGGGGCTCAAGAACGCCCCGTCACTGATCGACGAACGCCGATTTGCATGATAGCCGACTGGATTCAGGGGGCTACACGACATGACCGATGCCACAATAAAGGCGATCCCGACCCGTCAGGCGGATCGGATCGGCGAGATCGACATCATTCGCGGCCTCGCCCTGTTCGGCGTGCTGTGGATGAATCTGAACGCCAATGCGGAGTTCACTGTCCCCACACCGGTGCTGGCCGCCTTGCCGACGGCCGCGGTCGATCGCTGGATCGGGCTGGTCGGAGAGTGGCTGGCCCAGGGCAAGGCGCAGTGTCTGTTCTCGATCCTGTTCGGTTTCGGCTTCGCCATACTGAGCCACAGGGCCGAGGCCAGGGGCGTCGATGCGCGCGCCCTCTATCTGCGTCGCGTCCTGATCCTTCTGGTCATCGGACTGGCCCATCTGTTCCTTCTGTGGATGGGCGATATCCTGCATGCCTATGCGCTGATGGGTCTGGCGCTGATGCTGACGCGGCGCTGGCCGTCCCCCCTGCTCCTGATCGTGGGACTCATCCTCGCCCTCGGCGCGATGACGGCCGCCATCGCCTGGTATGTGGCCGTCACGCCGCGCGGCAGCCCACCCGACTTCATCACCGAACAGGCGGCCGGGATCGCCCGTCGGTGGCCGATCTTCATGGGCCACGACTATGGTGCCCTGGTTCGGGAACTGCTGATCGCCAATGGCCGGGAGTTCTACCTGACCGCCATCGGCCCCGCCTTCCTGGCCACGGTCCTCGGCCGGTTCATGCTGGGCAGCTGGCTGTTCCGGCAAGGCTGGATGCAGGACACCGCCCGGTATGCCCCGGCCTTTCGTCGTGCCGCACCGTGGCTTCTGCTCATCGGTTTGGGTCTGGCCGCCGTCGCCCCCGGCCTCGAACTGGCCGGCCTTCGCCTTCCCCGCTGGGCCCAGACTCCCCGGACGCTGGTGGACGAGGCGAGCCAGCTGGTCCTGGCGCTGGGGTATGCCGCCGGGATCGTCGTCCTGTGCCAGACCGCGGTCTGGCGCAGGCTGCTGTCAGGCCTGGGGTCCGTCGGTCAGATGGCGCTGACCAACTATCTGAGCCAGAGTCTGGTCTTTGTGTTTGTGCTCTACGGCCTCGGTCTCGGCTGGCTGAAATATGCCGGACCGACCTTTTGCCTGGCGCTCGCCCTCGTCGTCTTCGCCGCCCAGATCGTGATCAGTCGTTGGTGGCTGGCGCTGTTCCGTTTCGGTCCGGCGGAGTGGCTCTGGCGTTCGGCCACCTATGGACGGTGGCAACCCCTTTTCCGGTGAGAAGGGCGGGGCCCGCCCGCATCGGCATGGGTCAGACCGGCAGGGCCCCGCGCTTGACCACCGTCCGCATCGCCACGCTGGACGACACCCGCGTCACGCCGGGGATGGTCGTCAGCGATCTGGCGTGGACGCGTTCCAGATCATCGACGTCGCGCACCACCAGCCGCAGCAGATAGTCCGATCCCCCCGTCATCAGATAGCATTCGACCACCTCGGGGACCGTGGCGATGGCGGTCTCGAAGGCGGTCAGGGTGCTCTCGGCCTGGGACGACAGGGTCACGGTCACGAACACGCTGATCGGCAGACCCACGGCCCTTTCGTTGATGATAGCGGCATAGCGGCTGATGACCCCGGCGGTCTCCAGCGCCCGCAGGCGGCGCAGGGACGCGCTTTCCGACAGGGCGACCGCTTTGGCCAGATCGGTATTGCTCATGCGGCCGTCCTGCTGCAGGGCGCGAAGCATCTTTCTGTCGGTCGCGTCCAGAGTGACGGCGGAAACGGTCTTCATGGCGGCTCCAGACGCAATATTCTGCGAGTTTACGCCGATCACCCATCGAAATGAACAGGAACCTGCGATCGGGCCGGCGCTATTTTCCGGTCAACCCCATCAGAGGCGAGGAAATCCCATGCGTGTCGGCGTCCCCCGGGAAATCAAGAAGAACGAGCACCGCGTCGGCCTGACGCCCACGGCCGTCCGCGAATATGTCGCCCACGGTCACACCGTGTCGGTCGAGACCGGAGCCGGCCTGGGCGCGGGCTTCACCGACGAGGATTTCCGGCGGGCCGGGGCCGCCATCGTCGCCGATGCGCCGACGGTCTTTGCCGGCAACGACATGATCGTGAAGGTGAAGGAGCCCCAGAAGGTCGAGTGGGAGATGCTGCGCGAGGACCAGATCCTCTACACCTACCTGCACCTGGCCCCCGATCCGGAGCAGACCCGGGGCCTCTTGGCCTCCCGGTGCGCCGCCGTCGCCTATGAGACCGTCACCGATGCGCGGGGCGGCCTGCCGCTGCTGGCCCCAATGTCAGAGGTCGCCGGACGGATCGCCGTCTTCTCCGCCGCCGAGACCCTGCTGAAGCACAACGGCGGCATGGGCCTGCTGTTCTGCGGCGTCCCGGGCGTGGCCCCGGCCCGCGTGCTGGTCCTGGGCGGTGGCGTCGTCGGCCTGAACGCGGCCCGCATGGCCATGGGTCTGGGGGCCGAGGTCGTGGTTCTGGAACGCTCGATCCCGCGCATGGCCTATATCGACGAGGTCACCAACGGCCGCGTCATCACCCGCTATTCCTCGATCGGCGCGATCGAGGAGGAGATCGTCAAGGCCGACGTGGTCATCGGCGCGGTCCTGGTCCCCGGAGCCGAGGCCCCCAAGCTGATCAAGAAGGACCACCTGAAGCGCATGAAGCCGGGCTCGGTGCTCGTCGACGTCGCCATCGACCAGGGCGGCTGTTTCGAGACCAGCCATGCCACCACTCACGAGGACCCGACCTACACCGTCGACGGCGTGGTCCATTATTGCGTCGCCAACATGCCGGGCGCCGCCCCGCGCACCTCGTCCGAGGCCCTGAACAACGCCACCCTGCCGTTCGGCCTGGCCCTGGCCGACCACGGGCTGGAGGCGCTGAAGAAGGACCCGCATCTGGCACGCGGCCTGAATGTGCTGAAGGGCGAGATCACCTATCCCGCCGTGGCCGAGGCCATGGGCCTGTCCTGGTCCGATCCCTTCGGCGTCTGGGCCAAGGGCTGAGGCACAGCTTCACCGAACGATGCGGGCGGGCTATCCTGACCGGATGGCCCCCCGCATCTTCATCGACGCCGACGCCTGTCCGGTGAAGGACGAGGTCTATCGTGTGGCCGAACGCTACGGCCTGCATGTCTTCGTCGTGTCCAACAGCTGGATCAACACCCCGCGCCACCGCTGGATCGAACAGATCGTGGTCGATGCCGGCCCCGACATCGCCGACGACTGGATCGCGGAGCGGGCGGGTCCGGGCGACATCGTCGTGACCGCCGACATCCCCCTGGCCGACCGTTGCCTGAAGGCCGGGGCCCAGGCGCTGAAGTCCAACGGTCAGCCGTTCACGCCGGACTCGATCGGCTCGGCCCTGGCCGGGCGGATGGTGGGCGAGCATCTGCGGTCGATGGGCGTGGCCACCTCCGGCCCGCCGCCGTTTGGTCCCCGTGACCGCTCGGCCTTCCTGCAGGCGCTGGATCAGGCGGTGGTCAGGGCCAGGCGCATCCCGACATGACCGTCATCCCGGAGGAGGAGCTGGAGTTCCGCTTCTATCGCGCGGGCGGTCCGGGCGGGCAGAACGTCAACAAGGTCTCGACTGCGGTGCAGATGCGGTTCGACGTGGTCAACTCGCCGTCGCTGCGCGATCCGGTCAAGGCACGGCTGATGAAGCTGGCGGGCAGCCGGCTGACGCTGGACGGGGTCATCCTGATCACCGCCGTCCGTCACCGGACCCAGGAGCGCAACCGCGCCGACGCCATCGCCCGGCTGCAGGAGATGGTGGACCAGGCCTCGATCGCCCCGACCTTTCGCGTCCCGACCCGTCCGACGCGGGCGTCGAAGGAGCGGCGGCTGGACGGCAAGACCCGGCGCTCGGACATCAAGTCGGGGCGGGGCAAGCCGACCCTGGACTGAGGGCGCAGCCCTCCAGCGCCGGGCGCAGCAGGCCCTCGCCCAGCGCCCGCACGACCGGCACGGCCACGGCGTCGCCCATCAGTTTCAGCGCCGCCGTCTCGCCGCGCGGTAGCACATAGGTGTCGGGCACCCCCATCAGCCGCGCCGCCTCCCGCCCGGTCAACCGGCGGGCACGCACCCTGCTGCCCTCGCAGACGATCACATACTGGCGCGAGGACCCGCCCGACGGCGTGCGCAGACAGCCCGCCAGACCGTCGAACCGCAGCTCCAGCCGCTGGACCTTCCGCCCCGCCTCGATCCGGACCCGCCGAAAAGCGGCCGCGACGCGTCGCTCGCCCGACGCGCGGGCGGCCTCCAGCCGGTCGCGATGCAAGGGCGCGGTCAGGGCCAGCAGGGCTTCGGTCTGCGCGTCCGCAAGCCATCCCACCGTATCGTCCGGTTGCAGCAGGGCGGCCAGATCGAGGTTGCGCCGTGGCGGCGCGGGCAGGGACCACCAGACCCACGCGGCCTGTGCCCGCCCGGACAGGCGCTGGTGCGCCGCGATGACCCGCGCGGAATGGAAAGGCGCGACGGGTCTCGCCGCGACCGGCCCCGAAACGCCCCGCATCGCGACCAAGAACAGCCGGGGCCGTGACTGCGGCAGCCAGTGGGCCGCGTCCATCTCAAGGGCCCCGACGCGATAGCCCGCCACGGCCAGAGCCTCGCAGATCGCGCCGAAGTCCCGACCCGCGCCGGAGGTCAGAAGTCCGACGACGTTCTCGATGACGATGACGGGCGGCGCGCGGCCCTCGGTCTCCAGCGCCTCGATCAGCCGCCAGAAGCCCCAGAAGGCCCCCGACCGGTGCGCGCCCAGACCGGCCCGCGCACCGGCCAGGCTGACGTCCTGGCAGGGGGACGAAGCCCAGGCCAGATCGGCCTGCCCCGGCAGATCGGCGGCCGTCAGGTCCCAGACGTCGCCGACCGCGATGGCGGCCTCGTGATTGGCCCGCCAGCTGGCTGCCTTGGCGGCATCCATGTCATTGGCGAACAGGGTCCGGAAGCCCTGAAGGCCCAGACCCGCAAGCCCTCCCCCGGCGAAGAACTCATAGGCCCCGAGGGCCGGACGATCGCGAATCGACATCACGCAACGTTAGGCGCCTGACCGTCATCGTGCGACCGTCGTGACCCCCTGTCGGACGGCGGGCTTTGCGTCGGTGCCGCGACGGGCTATCCCCGCCTCGTCCCGCGCGACTGATCTTCCGGAGAGCCCCGATGCGCCTCGTCCTGCCCGTCCTGACCTCCATGATCCTGATGGCGGCCCCGGGTGGCTGCTCGAAACCCCCGGAGACCGGGGCGGAGCCCGCGCCCGAGACGGTGACAGCTCCGGTCGTCATCGGTGGCGTCGACCTGGCCCGGCCGGTGCGGGTGCTGGGGACCGAGCCCTTCTGGGCCATCGACATCGCCGATCAGGACCTGGTTCTGACCCGCCCGGACGGGGCCGAGGTCAAGGCCCCCGTCGCCTCTCCGATCGTGACCGGCACGACGGCCGTCTACACCGGCACGACCGATTCCGGTCAGACCGTGGTGCTGACCCTGATCGCGACCGAATGCTCGGACGGCATGAGCGACCGGCTGTATCCGCTGACGGCCAGGGTCGAGCTCGGCGAGGAGACTCTGAACGGCTGTGGCACGACGCCCGAAGCTTTGGCGCAGGCTCCGGCAGCTTAAGGGTCAGGCGTCGCCGAGCAGCGGCCCCACGCCCGGAACGCTGCGCACCGCCTCGCCCAGAAGATCGCCGCCGGTCCGGGCACGGATGCGGTCGCGCGCAGCGGGCAACAGCCGCTTCAGATCGGCTTTCGACACCCCGACCTCCTCCAGCTGATCCAGCAGACCCATGGCCTCGGCCACGGCCTTGCCCGACAGGCCGCCCGCGCCGGCGATCAGCCCGCCGAACAGACCGCGCTTCGGACGGGCCGCGCCCTCCGACCGGGCGGCGGCCTCGGCCCCCGGCACCGCGTCGAACAGGGCGACCATGATTTCGCGCGCGGCATGCCGGTCCAGCAGGCCCAGCGCCCCGGTCAGGGCGATGCGCGCCGGGTCCCGGGACAGGCCGGCATCGGCGGCGCTGAGCGCCGTCAGGTCGTCGAACGTCAGGTCCTGCAGCATGGTGTCGCGCGCTATCATGGGGCCCTTAACGCTTCCCGAACCGCTCTGGATGCAGGGTGGCGCGATGCGCTCCGGTTCCGCTCCCCCTGATCTGCGCCCGCTGACCGCCCTGCGGTTCTTCGCGGCTGGCTGGGTGGTGCTGTATGCCTTCTGGCCCAATCTGGATGTCGCCGTCGTGCCGACCCTGGTGGCCAAGGGCTATCTGGGGGTCGAGCTGTTCTTCGTCCTGTCCGGCTTCATCCTCAGCCACGTCTATCTGGCCGCCCATGGCGAGAAGCGGTTCAGCTATGGCGGCTTCCTGTGGACGCGGATCGCGCGGGTCTATCCGCTGCATCTGGCGACCCTGATCGGCGTCGGGGTGCTGGGCCTTGCCGCCGTCGCCATGGGGATGACGATCGACGCCAATATCCTCAGCTGGCCTTCGCTGCCCGCCAATCTTCTGATGCTGCACGCCTGGGGACTGGCTCCGCAGTCGGGCTGGAACCATTCGTCCTGGTCGATCTCGGCGGAGTGGTTCGCCTATCTGGCCTTTCCCGCCTTCGCCCTTGTGGCCTGGCGACTGCGCGACCGGCCCGTGCTGGCGGTGGTCGGGGCCGTCGCCTTCATGATCGGCCTGTATGCCGCGTTCCAGGCGCTGGCGGGCTTTTCCCTGACCGAGGCGACCATTCGCTGGGGGGCGCTGCGGATCGTTCCCTGCTTCGCCCTGGGATGTGCCCTCTATCTGATGCACCGCCGCCGGACCCTGCCGCGTCCGGGCTGGATCGCGGGGGCGTGTGTTCTGGCCATGGCCGTCGCCGCATCGCTCGCCGCGCCCGATGGGGCTGTGGTGTTGCTGGGCGGGGGGCTGATCCTCGCCCTCGCCTCCCTGCCCAACACCGGCTGGCTGGCGTCGCGTCCGGCGGTCTATCTGGGCGAGATCAGCTATGCCGTGTATATGGTGCTGGTGCCCTGGCAACTGCTGGCGGTGAACCTGGCCGCGCGCGTCACAGGGGCCGGGGACAAGAAGCTACAACTCTTCGTGTGGCTGGCCGTCGTGCTGGCCCTGCCCGTGGTGGCTGCCATTGCCCATCATCTGGTCGAACGCCCGGCGCGAAGGGTCCTGCGCGATCTCGCCGATCGCCGGGCAGAACGTCACAGGGTGCGTCAGCAGGCCACCCAGCTCGCCTGAAGAGGGTGGTTCACGAGCCGTAAACTATCGTCTAGGGATAGTGCGGACGTAACAGTCGGAAACAATCCAGCATGATGAAACGGCTCACTGCCGCCGCGGTTGCGGCGACCCTCGGTCTTTTTGCGCTCGCCCCCGCCGTGGTGGCCACGCCTGCGAAGGCCGAGGATCCCTATTGGCAGTGCGTGACGTTCGCGCGGATGTTCTCTGGCATCAATATCTTCGGTGACGCCTGGACCTGGTGGAGCCAGGCGGTCGACCGGTTCCGCACCGGCCGCGCGCCCGAGACCGGTTCGGTCCTGGTGTTCCGTCCCGAGGGTCGCATGACCCGGGGCCACGTCGCCGTCGTTTCCGACATCCTGACCGACCGCGTCATCCGCGTGACCCACGCCAACTGGGGCGGCAGCCGGGGCCGGGTGGAAGAGAATGTGACCGTCGTCGACGTCTCGGGCGCCAACGACTGGAGCCAGGTGAAGGTGTGGTACAACCCGATCCATGACCTGGGCACGACCGTCTATCCGACCTACGGCTTCATCTATAGCGGCGCGCGTGACGCCTATGACGCCGGCCGCCAGATGGCTGCGAACGCCACCGCGCCGGCCGGTCAGCCCTGATCGCCTGATCAGGCCTTGAGGCGACGCCGATGATCCGCCTCTATCGCGCCGGTTGCGCTGCCTGTGAGTCCGTCGAGATCGACGTCGTCGGCCCGTGGATCATGCCGGCCGACACTCTGTGGATCGACCTGATCGAGCCGACGCGCGCGGAGGACTCGGCCGTCGAAAAGGCGCTCGGCATCGCCATTCCCACGCGCGAGGAGATGAGCGAGCTGGAGGCCTCCAGCCGGCTGTATCGCGAGGGCGGCGCGACCTATGTCACCGCCGACATCATCCATAACGGCGACGCCGACCTGCCGGGCAGCGATCCTGTCACCTTCGTCCTGACCGCCGGCCCCATGGTCACCATCCGCTATTTCGACCCTCGGCCCTTCATCCAGTTCACCGACAAGCTGGAGCGCGACCCTTCGCTGTGCGCCACCGGGCTGGAGGTGTTCCTGAACCTGATGGAGGCGATCATCGACCGCGCCTCCGATGTGCTGGGCAAGACCACGACCAAGGTCGAAGCCGTCGGCAATCACGTCTTTTCCGAAGGCAAGCGGGTCGGGTTCGAGCATCTGGTCACCAAACTGGGTCGCGCCCACATCGCCAATGCCCGCATCGAACAGAGTCTGGCCGGTCTGGCGCGCGTCTTCGCCTTCGTCGGTTTCGACGACCGGATGGACGATGCCCCGGAGGCCCGCGAGCATCTGAAATCCCTGGCCAGCGACGCCGCCAGCCTGATCTCGCACAATCAGGCGGTGGCGGCGGGGATCAATTTCCAGCTGTCGGCGGCGCTCGGCTTCATCAACATCGAACAGTCGTCGATCTTCAAGGTCTTCTCGATCTTCAGCGCGGTCCTGATGCCGCCCACCCTGATCGGCGCCATCTACGGCATGAATTTCGAGCATATGCCTGAGCTGCGCTGGGTCAGCGGCTATCCGATGGCCCTGGTCGCCATGGCCGTTTCGGCCGTGTTGCCGCTGCTTTGGTTCAGGCGCAAGGGCTGGATCTGAGGGGGAGAGTTTGGGGGGCGAGGGATTAGGGATTAGGGATTAGGACCATAATCAAGACCAGGCAGGCCGGAGCATCTTCCCTGATCCCTAATCCCTGATCCCTGATCCCTCGCATTCTACCACTGCGGCTTGATCGACAGCTGGAAGGCCACCAGACCCTCTGTGACGTCGTTGTCGAGGCCACGGCCGCTGCGCAGCCCTTCCGCCTCTATTTCGCGGTAGACGATGCCGAACGAGCCCTGCATGTCGCCCCGGCGAAGCGCCACGCCGACCGACGCGTCCCCCAGGAAGTTGCCGCTGTCGTGACTGACGCCCGAGCGGGCATAGTCGCCGTCCCGGTTGCGGGCGAAATTGTAGCCAACGGCCGTGCCGGATCCGGCGGCATACAGATACCAGCGCGCGCGCTGGCCGAATTCGGCACTGCCCTCGGGAACCAACCGGTCGACGCCGCGTCCGATCCTCAGCGTGGCTCCCGCTTCCGCCAGCCCGCCCCGGTCGCCGACCCCGATGCCGGCGTGCGGCGTCAGGGTGACCTCCAGTCCCGAGGCGGTATAGCCGCGCGCGACCGGCCAGCCGCGTGAATAGCTGACGTCATAGCCCTCGGCCTCGAAGGCACCGTGGTCCAGCGGCGAGACGGGAAGGGGGGCACCGTCGGCGCGGCGCAGTTCGCCGCGCGCCCGCATCCGCAGGCGGTCGGCATAGCCATCGCCCTCGATCCAGACGTCCCGGGTCGTCGCGGCCGCGAAGGGGTTGCGCATTTCCGCCGGAGCGAAGACATCCGCCACCTCGATGCCGGGACCGAATCCGGCCTCGGGTGCGACGGCCAGGGTGGGCCTGCTGTTCAGCTGGGCGGTGATGTCGGTGGCGGTCGCCTGCTGATCGTCCGACCAGTTCTGGTTCACCCACGTCTGGGCCGAGGCCGGGACCGCCAGGGCCACCAGACACGCTACGCCCGACGCAAGTCGCACCAGATAAGGCAACGGTCCTCCCACAGCCCGTTAACGGCGCACAGACTGCACCCAAAATCCGGACCATCCAACCGCGATTTTGTGACACGGTCCTGACCGATGCCAAACGTGGGGCAGGCGGGCAGGTTCCCGGCCGACTGCCCGGATCAGGCCCGGGCGGGTCTTGCGGCCTTTTCGCCCAAACGGTGAGCGACCGAGTCGCGCGTGTCCAGGCCCTGCCTTACTGGCAGGCCAGGCACTCGTCGTAGTCGGTGCGCGCCGCCGAAAAGAGGTCGGGCTGATTGGGATCGGGCTCGGCTTCGGCCTTGTCCTCCGCGCCCGCGAAGGCGGCCCGCTGCACCGACTTGGAGCGCAGGTAATACAGGGACTTCACCCCGCTCTCCCACGCCTTCCAGTGCAGCATGTGCAGGTCCCACTTGTTCACGTCGCCGGGGATGAACAGGTTGATCGACTGGGCCTGACAGATTTCCGGCGAGCGGTCGGCCGACAGTTCGACGACCCAGCGCTGGTCCAGTTCGAAGGCGGTCTTGAACACGCCCTTTTCGTCGTCGGTCAGGAAATCAAGATGCTGGACCGAGCCTTCGTGCTCCAGGATCGACGACCAGACGGCGTCGGTGTTGCGGCCATAGCCTTCCAGCAACTGCTCCAGATAGGGGTTCTTGACGGCGAACGAGCCCGACAGGGTCTTGTGGGTGTAGATATTGGCCGGGATCGGCTCGATGCCCGCCGACGTCCCGCCGCAGATGATCGAGATCGAGGCCGTGGGGGCGATGGCCAGCTTGTGGCTGAACCGCTCCATCACGCCGCGCTCGGCCGCGTCTTCGCAGGGGCCCTTCTCTTCGGCCAGTTTGACGCTGGCCTTGTCGGCCTCGCGGCGCAGGTGCTTGAACAGGCGCATGTTCCACGACTTGGCCATGGCGGATTCGAAGGCCACGCCCTGGGACTGCAGGAAGGAGTGGAAGCCCATCAGCCCCAGACCCACCGATCGCTCGCGCCGGGCCGAATAGACGGCGGCGGCCATTTCCGGCGGTGCGCGGGTGATGAAATCCTCCAGCACATTGTCCAGGAACCGCATCACGTCCTCGATGAAGCGGGGCTCCTCGCGCCATTCCAGGAACATCTCGGCATTGACCGACGACAGGCAGCAGACGGCGGTACGGTCGATGCCCAGGTGGTCGGGGCCGGTGTGCAGCATGATCTCGCTGCACAGGTTCGACTGTTTGACCTTCAGCCCCAGCTCCTGCTGGTGACGCGGCATCTGGCGGTTCACCGTGTCCGAGAAGATCAGATAGGGCTCGCCGGTCTGCAGGCGGATCTCGAGGATCTTCTGCCACAGCGACCGCGCATCGACGCGGCGGATGACCGCCTGGTCCTTGGGCGACAGCAGGGCGAAATCGGTCCCGGCCTTCACCGCCTCCATGAATTCGTCGGTGATGTTGATGCCGTGGTGCAGGTTCAGGGACTTGCGGTTGAAGTCGCCCGAGGGCTTCCGGATCTCCAGGAACTCCTCGATCTCGGGGTGGTGCACATCCAGATACACCGCCGCCGAACCCCGGCGCAGCGAGCCCTGGCTGATCGCGAGCGTCAGCGAATCCATCACGCGGATGAAGGGGATGATGCCGCTGGTCTGGCCCGCGCCCTTCACCTTCTCGCCGATCGAGCGGACGCCGCCCCAATAGGTGCCGATGCCGCCGCCGTTCGAGGCCAGGCTGACGTTCTCGTTCCAGACGCGCTGGATGCCGTCCAGGCTGTCGGCGACCGAGTTCAGGAAGCAGGAGATCGGCAGGCCGCGGTTCGCGCCGCCGTTCGACAGCACCGGCGTCGAGGGCATGAACCATAGCCTGGACATGTAGTCATAGACGCGCTGGGCATGGTCGGCGTCGTCGGCATAGGCGGTCGAGACGCGGGCGAACATGTCCTGATAGCTCTCGCCGGCCAGCAGATAGCGATCTTCCAGCGTCTTCTTGCCGAAGTCGGTCAGCAGATCGTCGCGGGAACGGTCGAGTTCGATGGAGCGCACAACGGTCAGATGGGGACGATCGGGCGTCGGCGCGCCCTGCGGCACGCCGGGAACCGCCGCAAAATCAACCGTCTTCAACGCTTCGCCGCCAGCCATAATCGTCATCGCCCTGAACAAAAATCGAAGTGAAGCCGCCTGGCTCCAACCACTGCATCTAGTGGCCGAAGCACTCCCCGAACCAACATATGGGGCGCAGATGCCTAACGACCCGTCAACGGGCTTGACGCCGCAATTCGCTCCGAATCACCTCGGCGCAGGGGATGACCCTGTGCAAAAGGGCGCGACGGGCTCGCGACGCCCTGTATGATCCTCGGTCACGAATCCGTGATCGGGAACGCGATCCAAGCTTGACCGTTAGCCGCCAATGCCATCTTCCGCCCCCGTCCGATTTTTTCGCCGCGCCTTTCGCCTGGCGCAGACCGAATTCGTCGCCCTGTCTGCGCTTCTGGTGATCGGCCTGGGCGTCTCGATCTTCGCCGAACTCGCCGATGACATGCGCGAGGCCGACGGCCAGGCCTTCGATCAAAGGGTGCTGTCGGCGATGCGGCCCCATGCCGACCCCTCGGACGCCTGGGGGCCGTGGTGGCTGTCCACCGCCGCCAACGACCTGACGGCGCTCGGCGGGATCTCGGTCCTGAGCCTGTTCGCGACGATCGCGGTGATCTTTCTGGTGATCCAGAAAAAGCGGCTGTCGGCCCTGTTGCTGGTGTTCGGCCTCCTGGGTGGCGTGACCCTTTCGGAGGGACTGAAGGCGATGTTCGAACGCGCCCGCCCGCCCCTTCAGTTCCAGGCCGTCGAGACGATCAACGCCAGCTTCCCGTCCGGCCATGCCCTGCTGTCGACGGTCTTCTATCTGAGCCTGGCCGTCATGCTGTCCCGCGCCTTCCCGCGCCGAAGGCTCAAGGTCTATGTCATCGGCGTCGGCGTTCTGATCGCGGTTTTGGTGGGCCTGACCCGCATCTATCTGGGGGCACACTGGGCGACCGACGTGTTCGCAGGCTGGAGCGTCGGCGCGGCCTGGGCCATGGCGCTCTGGCTGGTCAGCTATGCGGTGGAGCGTCGTCAGGCGGTGCACCATGCCACCCTGGTCGACGAACCGGCGGTCGCCGAAACCTGAAATTTCACTAGGTCGCCGCGCCGCCCCGGCGTTAACTTATGTCCCTGACGGTCGAAGCCCCCCGTTTCGACCCCATCTGCGGGAGGATCGACATGATCGGCCTGATGCTGGCTCTCGCCATCGCCGGCCCGGCTGCCGCGGCCACCCCGGCTTCGCCCCAGGCAGTTCAGGCCACGCTGCAGTCCTGTGCCATGGAGCAGGGCCGCTGGGTCTGCCGCTATCAGGTGCCGGACGTGGAGATCATCCCCTTCACCGGGGACGCGTCGGAACTGGAACTGACCTCGCGGACCGGACCGGCTCCGACCCCGGCCCCGGGCGCACCCGCGAACGCGACCGTCCCGACAGAGGGCGTCGCCGCCGGATCCGAGGCCGGTATCCTGACAGAGCGGGAGGCCGGTCTTGTGGCGCGTTGCGCCGATGCCGGCTGGATGTCCCTGTGCCTGCCCGACGACCGCCGGGCCGCCCGCGCGCTGCGGGATCGCCAGGTCGCCTATCAGACGGTGCAGCGAGCGGTGACGGGCCTGCTGGCCGAGGATCGCTGCGACGACGCCATCAGGGCGGCGCTGGACGGCGGCTATCTGGGGCTGGCGCGCGAGGCCCGCGATTTCTGCGCCGCCCCGGTGGCCGAACCGGTCAACGTCCAGGCCGTGGTTCCCCCGGTCCGCTGACAGGCCCGGTCCTTCAGACACAGAAAAACCCGGACGCCTTGCCTCGTCCGGGTTCCGGGTCTTGGGGCCTTCGACGACGCCGGCGGGGCCTTTGGGCCCCGCAGACGCGCCTCGGGGTTTAGTGGCCGCCCGGCGTGACGGGCGTGCAGACGGTGCCGTCCGTGCAGTCCGAGAAGTGGACCTCCGGCGGCTCGACCAGGATCTGCGACGGGTTCACGTGCACTTCCGGACGCTGGACATAGATCTGGGCCGGGGCCACGCGGATCGGCGGAGCTTCGACATAGACGGGCGGGCCCGAGATGTAGACCACCGGACCGGCGACCTCGATCGGGCGACCGTAGACGCGCGCTCCCGGCGACGTCACATGGATGGCCGGACCGGCCGGAATATAGATCGGGGGGCCATAGCCGCCGCCCGGAGCGCCGTGGGGCCAGGGGGTCCCCGGCGTCCAGGGGCCATAGAAGGTCTCCTCGTGCGTACACGGGCAGAGTTCACCGTCGTAGTGCGGATGCGGCGCGCATCCGTCAGGCGCTTCGACCATGCCGCCCAGCAGCATGGTGGCGACCAACATCGAGACTGGTTCCATGAAATAGCTCCCCTAACCCTCTGAAAGACCGCGTATTCCCCTCAGAAGCGAAATCACTCCAAAGGCGTTTTCGAGGCATGATCAGCGTTATATTAACCATATTGGACTGTCTAGCGCGCCCGGCCGGTTCGCGCCTGGTGCATGGACGGCCGTGTGCGGCGGTTCGCCGGCTGTGCCTTCAGACCCTTCCGTGTCCGCTTTCTGACCTCTCGTTCGGACAACTGACGCTCAAAAGCCCGGCCTTTTCAACGTCCGTCGCCGCCAGGACCCCTTCGAACGCGCCTTGTATCCCGGCTGTGCGAGACTCGCGGGCATGACCTCTGTCTCTCAAACCCCCCGCCCAACCGCCGAACACTGGGAACAGATCCGGCGTGAGTTCGTCTCCGGCGTCAGCGCGCCGGTCCTGGCCGAGCGCCACGGCCTGGCCGAACGCAGCATTCGCAGGCGTGCCGCCATCGAGGGCTGGCGGCGCTCCGACTTCGTGCCGACGGGCCTGGCCCCGCCGCCGCCGTGGATGCGCGGCACGCCGTCGCGGGAAGAGGCGATCGCGGCCGATCCGGCGCTGGAGGAGGTGGGCGAGGCCGAGGCCACCGCCCGTTTCGGCCTGCTGTTCAACCCGGATCCGAAAACCCTTCGGAACTATGCCTTCCGGCGCGCCTCGGAATCGGCCGCCGTCGACCGGCCACAGGAGGCCATGGTCTGGATGCGTCTGGCCCAGCTGACCGACCGTGCGGCCCACCGGATCGAATGGGATGGCCAGCCCTTCCGCGATCTCGACTATATCCGCGCGGCGTATCTGCAGCACGTTCACGACACGATGGCTGACGACGGCGACGGGCAGGATGCACCGGGGAACGACGCGCCGGACGACGCCTGAGTCACGGTGAGTCACCTCGGCCTGCGTCACCGTGACTCAAAACGCTCCCCCGTTTCACACAAGATGTTGAGGCTGGGGATCGTTAACCATCTACCCGTAGCATTCGGATCGATTCTGGGGTTGGATAGGGTCCCAGGTCGCCCACTCGTCCCCGCCGCTCCCATTTCCGGTCATGCCATGAACGCTCACGTCTCGATCAAGCCCGCCCTGCCTGGCCTTCTGACACCCTCGGCGGCCTACAAGCCGTTCCGCTATCCGTGGGCGTTCGACATGTGGAAGAAGCAGCAGCAGGTCCACTGGATGCCCGAAGAGGTGCCGCTGGGCGAGGACTGCAAGGACTGGGCGGCGAACCTGAACGACAGGGAGCGCAACCTGCTGACGCAGATCTTCCGCTTCTTCACCCAGTCGGACATCGAGGTCGCCGACAACTACATGGAAAAATACGGTCGGGTGTTCAAACCGACCGAGGTGAAGATGATGCTGTCGTCCTTCGCCAACATGGAGACCATCCACATCGCGGCCTATGCCCTGCTGCTGGAAACCATCGGCATGCCCGAGAGCGAGTTCGGGGCCTTCATGGAATACGAGGCCATGCGGGACAAGCACAACTACATGGGCCAGTTCGGGGTCGAGACCGAGGCTGACATCGCCCGGACGCTCGCCATGTTCGGCGGCTTCACCGAGGGGCTGCAGCTGTTCGCCTCCTTCGCGATGCTGATGAATTTCCCGCGCCAGAACAAGATGAAGGGCATGGGCCAGATCGTGTCCTGGTCGGTCCGCGACGAGAGCCTGCACTGCGACGGCATCATCAAACTGTACCATGCCTTCAACAAGGAAACGGGCTGCGTCACGCCCGCCGTGGCCGACGACATCGTCGAATGCTGCCGCACCGTGGTCGGTCTGGAGGACAAGTTCATCGACCTGGCCTTCGAGGCCGGCGAGGTCCAGGGCATGACGCCCGAGGACATCAAGCAATACATCCGCTTCATCGCCGACTGGCGCCTGCGCCAGCTGAAGCTGCCCGAGCTCTACGGCATCAAGGAAAACCCGCTGCCCTGGCTGCAATCGCTGCTCAGTGGCGTCGAACACGCCAACTTCTTCGAGGCGCGCGCCACCGAATACTCCAAGGCCGCCACCACCGGCGCCTGGCACGGCGCCGATGGCGTCTGGGGCGAGTTCGACAAGCTGATGGCCCGTCGCGACATGAGCATGGTCGCAGGCTAGAGCATGATCGCTTTCGGCTGGACCCACGTCGTGGGTCCAGCCGAAAGCGTGAATCATGCTCCAGCTCATATCTTGAGCCTGATTCACGGCATCGGCGGAATCGCGAAGCGATTCCACCTCAGCCGATCAGGCTCCAGGCTCAGATCCCCGCGTACCAGGCGTAGCCGCGGTCGGGCCAGTAGCCGCCATGGCCGCCCTCGATGTCGTCGAAGCGTTCGACGGCCTCGATCCGGCGGATGTATTTGGCCTGTTTGTAGCCCAGCTGCCGCTCGACCCGGAGCCGCAGGGGTGCGCCGTGGGGAACGCCGAGGACCTCCCGGTTCATGTCGTAGGCCAGCAGGGTCTGGGGATGGCGGGCGTCGACCAGGTCGATGCTCTCATAGTAGCGCGGCCCGTCCTCGGTCTGGGTCAGGGCGTCGAAGCAGTGGAAGACGATGTACCGGGCCTCGGGCTTCAGCCCCGCCTCGTCCAGCAGGGTCTCCAGCCGGACCCCGGTCCACTGCCCGATCGCCGTCCAGCCCTCGACGCAGTCGTGCTTGGTGATCTGGGTCCGCGACGGGCGCGCCCGCAGCTCGGCCAGCGACAGGCTCAACGGCCGCTCGACCAGACCGCCCACCTCCAGCCGGTAGTCGGCGAAGCCCGCGTCCCGCAGCGCCACATAGTCCGCCGCCGCCGGCGAGATGGAGCCGTTGGGCTTGAAGTCCGGGCTGATCTCCGAGACGTCGTATTCCGGGGCCAGGGCCTCGCGCGGGATCAGCAGACGCTGCGCACGACGGGTCAGGGCCTCGGCGCTGACCAGCAGGTTCGCCCCGGCGTCGCTGGCCCTCTGGCAACCGGCCAGCGCCATAACGCCCGCCGTCGCCAGCACCCGGCCCAGCCAGGACCGGCGGTTCATCGGGGTCCCGCTCATGCCGCATCCCCCTTGGTATGGTCCGACGGCTCCAGCACGAACCAGCCCGTGATCATCGCCCGCATGTTGTTCAGGAAGCCGGTCCAGAAGACGAGGAAGACGTGGACGACGATGAACCCCATGATCAGCCCGGCCGAGAGGAAATGCAGCGTCCGCGCCGACTGCCGACCGCCCATGATGTCCAGCAGGAAGCCGCCCACCGCATTGAACCCCGGCGACATCGACAGCCCCGTGATCAGCATCATCGGCAGGACCACCAGAATGATCGTCACATAGGTCAGCTTCTGGATGACGTTGTAGGTCCGGGCCTCCTCGTCCTTTGGAAAGTGGAAGCGGGCGTGCTCCTTGACCGAGGCCCAGGTGCCCTTCAGCTCGTCCGTGGTCGGCCACAGTCGCCGTCCGAACCGTTTCGAGGCGAAGCCATAGGCCAGGTAGATCAGCCCGTTGATCACGAAGACCCAGGCGAAGAAGAAATGCCAGGTCCGCGCCTCGGCCAGGTTCCGCCCCTGCGGAATCAGCAGCCAGTCGGGGATCGTCGGAATGCTCAGCCAGGGATCGGCGAAGGTCGAACGCACGCCCCAGTACAGGTGCGGATGGGCCAGCAGGATGTTGGCCCCGCTCATCAGCAGGACGACGACCGCCGTCACGTTCAGCCAGTGATTGATCCGCACCAGCGGCGGATGGCGATAGGTGTCGGTGCGCCCGCCCGGCAGGGGGCGATCCGCGTGATCCGGCGGGCCGTCTTCGACCGGAAAGGCTTCCAGCGTTCCGTCGCTCATCGATCCCTCCGCCAAGGCCCGGACGGTCTCACAGGACCGCCCGTTCGGCAAACGCTGCCGTCAGCCGACTACGCTGGGGGGACGCGAAAGGTTACCGGGGACCGCGGTTCTCTCCACAAGGGTGCGCCCCATGCCTTGCCCGACGCCAAACTTGCCCTAGGATCAGGCCCGATGATGCTGACCACCACATCGGGAACCTTTCCCATTCCGCCGGAGGTGGCCAGCCGCCTGCCGCAGGTTCCGCCCATTCCGAGCCCGGATGCGCCGGACTACAAGGTCCTGAGCAAGGCCTTCAACGCATGGCTCGAGGCGTCTTCGGTCCATGCCATCGACTTCGAACGCCTGCGTCGCTGGCATCTGGTGCAGGAAGAACTGTCCGCCAGGGCCATCGCCAGCGGCCTCGACTATCAGGTCACGGACGACGGTCTGGACTGATCTGGCCGGCCACAAGGCCGATCCTGTCGGCCCCCATGGCCTGAAGGTCTGCGGCATCGTGCGACACGACCAGGATCGCCGTATCGATCCGTGTCGTCAGGCCGACGAGCCAGGGAATGAGTTCGTCGCGCCGGCGCTGATCCAGACCTGAAAAAGGCTCGTCGAGAAGCAGCAGTCGCGGGCCGGCCGCCAGGCTGCGCGCGATCGCCACGCGCCGGGCCTCTCCGCCCGACAGATTGCGTGTCCAGCGCGCCAGAAGAGGACCGATGCCCAGAAGCTCGACCAGTGCGCCCACGTCTGTGCGGTGCGGCGCGAAGCGCTGGCCATAGGCGATGTTGTCGGCGACGCTCAGATGCGGGAACAGCCGGGCATCCTGAAAGACATAGCCCACGCGCCGGGCATGGGGAGGCGGTGCCAGCCCGGCGTCGCTATCGACCAGAGCCTCGCCATCCACGATCAGGCGCGCCCGGTGGACGGGGACCAGTCCGGCCAGGGCGTGAAGCAGGGTCGTCTTTCCGGCCCCCGACGGGCCCTCGATGCCGACGACCCGGGCCGTGCTGTCGAAGGCGACGTCGATCCGGAACCCGCCACGTTCGGCCTGAACGGCGCAGGTCAGGCTCATGCGACGGCGGTCCGTCGGGCCAGGAAGCGGCTGACGGCCTCGGTGGCGAACAGGGCGATCATGGCGACGGCGACGGACACCAGGGCGAGCCGCAGGGCCACCGTCTCCCCATCCAGGCCCTGCAGCGATGCATAGATCGCGACCGGCAGGGTCCGGGTCTCTCCGGGGATGGCACCCACGAAGGTCACCGTGGCCCCGAACTCTCCAAAGGCCCGGGCGAACCCCAGCAGGGCCCCGGCGATGACGCCGGGCAGGGCCAGCGGCAGGGTCACGCTGAAGACCACGAAGGCCGGGGGCGCGCCCAGGGTCGCCGCGGCCTGCTCCAGGCCGCGATCCACGCCCTCGATCGCCAGGCGGATGGGCCGTACCATCAGCGGCAGGGCCATGACCGCTGCTGCCAGGGCCGCTCCGGTCCAGTGAAACAGCAGGCTGACCCCGAACACATCGGCCAGCACCCGGCCCAGCGGTCCCCGCGATCCGAACATCAGAAGCAGCACAAGACCCGTCACCACCGGCGGCAAGACCAGCGGCAGGTTGATCGCCGCCTCGACCAGCCATTTGCCCGGAAAGACTCCCCGCGCCATCAGCCATCCCAGACCTACGGCAACCGGCAGGGTCGCCAGACTGGCGACGCCCGCCACGCGCAGCGACAGGCCAAGGGCTTCCAGCTCCGGCCCGGTCAGCGGGGCGAACAGATCAGTCATGGCGCTTGTCCGGCGTGTCCAGGGCCGCCAGCGTCGGAGCCGCCGCGCTGGCCAGCGCCAGGCGCAGATGCTCATAGGCCGCCAGCAAGGCTTGGCCCCGGGGCGTCAGCCGGGCCCCGCCGCCTCGCGCCCCCCCGCGCTCGGTTTCCACCGCCGGGGCATCGGTCAGGGCGTTGACGGCCTCCAGCAGGGTCCAGGCGCGGCGATAGGACATGCCCATCCGCCGCGCCGCCGCGCTGATCGAGCCGGTGTCGCGGATGTGAGTCAGCAACTCGGCCTTGCCCGGACCGAACCGGCCCTCGCCGATGCGGATCTGAAACCAGAGACGGGGCGCCTCGCTCACGATACGGCCCCGAAGCCGTGACGGGCGAAGGTCTCGCGGGCTTCGGCTCCTGCCAGAAACTGCATCAGCCCGGCCGCGCCTTCGGCCGCCCGCGTCGTCAGGGCGGCCGGATAGACGATCCGGGGCTGAACCTCGGCCGGGGGCGTGGCGACCACCCGCACCGCATCATAGCCCAGGGCGTCGCTGCGATAGACCACGCCCAGATCCACCTCGCCTCGCGCCACGAAGCCCCGAACCGCGCGCACATCGGCGGCGGTGACCAGGGTCATGTCATCGCGGTCCCGGACCCCGAGCGCCTGCATCATCTGTCGCGCATACCGGCCAGCCGGGACGCTCGCGGGATCGCCGATGGCGATGCGCCCGCGCCAGACGAAGGCCGTTTGTGGCTGGTCCGCGGGTGCGATCACCACCAGGCTGTTGGTCGCCAGGTCGACGCGGCTGCCCGGCCGAAGCACATTCGCCGCCGCCAGCCGGTCCATCCACTCGCTGTCAGCCAGGACAATCAGATCGGCGGGCGCGCCCGACAGCACCTGACGCGCGACATCGCCGCTGCCGGCAAAGACCGTCCGGGTCTGGCGGCCCGTCCTGGCGGTGAACCGGGCGGAAAGCTCGGTCAGGACATCGCTCAGCGATGCGGCCGCGAACAGGGTCAGGGGGGCGGCCGTCGGCGCGGCACAGCCGCCGAGCGCGCCGAGGCCTGTAACCAGAAGCGCCCGTCGGTCGATCAGGACAGAAATGACTTTGCTCCAGAACCGCGACCGTTATGCTGATATGAGCATGACGCCCCCGTCACCGTCCAGCCAGACTGCGTTTCCGATGGTCGATCCGTTCGGCCGGTCGATCGACTATGTCCGCGTCTCGGTCACCGACCGGTGCGATCTGCGCTGCACCTATTGCATGGCCGCGCGTCAGACCTTCCTGCCCCGTGCGGAACTGCTGTCGATCGAGGAACTGGACCGGCTGTGCTCGGTCTTCATCGGCCTGGGCACCCGTCGTCTGCGCCTGACGGGCGGAGAACCGCTGATCCGCAAGGGGTTCATGGATCTGGTCGCTGCCCTTGCCCGGCATCTGCGATCCGGCGCCCTGGAGGAGCTGACCCTGACCACCAACGGCACCCATCTGGCCGAGCATGCCGGGGCCCTGGCCCGGCATGGCGTGCGGCGGATCAATGTGTCGCTGGATACGCTGGATCCGGACACCTATCGCCACGTTACGCGAGGCGGGGATCTGTCCAGGGCCTTGGCAGGGATCGAGGCGGCCCGGGCAGCCGGGATGGCGGTCAAGATCAACGCCGTGGCCCTGAAGGCCGACAATGCCGCCGACCTGCCCGCCCTCGTGGCCTGGGCGCACGGCGAGGGTCACGAGATCACCCTGATCGAGACCATGCCGATGGGCGAGACCGGAATCGACCGGACCGACCAGTTCCTGTCGCTGACGGAGGTGCGACGCGACCTCGAGGCGCGCTGGACCCTGACCCCGCTGGCGAAGCGAACCGGCGGCCCTTCGCGATACGTCCGCGTCGAGGAGACGGGCGGGACGCTGGGGTTCATCACGCCGATGACCCACACCTTCTGCGAGACCTGCAACCGCGTCCGCGTGACCTGCACCGGTCGGCTCTATCTGTGCCTGGGTCAGAACGATCACGAGGACCTGCGTCCGGTCCTGCGCGCGGGCGACGACGCAGCCGTGGCGAGGGCCATCCGGGCGGCGGTGTCCAGAAAGCCGAAGAGCCACGATTTTCGCATCGGTGCGGGCCTGTCGCCCGCGGTGGCGCGGCCCATGTCGATGACGGGGGGCTGAGCCATGGCCAGGGTCCTTCTGTTCGGAGCGCTGGCCGATGTCGCCGGCTGGCGCGAGCGCGACATCGCGGGCGACAGTGTCGAGGCCCTGCGGGCGACGCTCTGCGCAGACGAGCGGCTGGCGGAGCGTCTTGGACGTCCCGGCCTGATGACGGTGGTGAACCAGGTGATCGTGCGCGGGAACCCTCCCGTCGGACCGGACGACGAGGTCGCCTTCGCGCCCCCGGTGTCGGGCGGGTGACCATGGTGCGCCTGCAGACCGATCCGATCGATCCTGCCGCCCTGCTCGCTGATTTCTGCCGCGCCCGGACCGATGCCGGCGCCGTGGTCAGCTTCACCGGCCTGTGCCGCGTCGCCACCGACGGCCAAGCGGTCGAGACCCTGGCGATCGACGCCTGGCCCGGCTTCACCGAACGCGTGATGGCCGAACTGGAGGCCGGGACCCGGGCGCGGTTCGACCTGATCGACCTGATCGCCGTCCATCGCTGGGGCGAGGTGGGCGTCGGCGAGGCCATCGTCTTCGTGGCCACCGCCGCCGTGCATCGCCGCGACGCCTTTCAGGCCGCCGACTACCTGATGGACCAGCTGAAGACCCGCGCCCCCCTGTGGAAGCGCGAGGAAGGGCCCGACGGCCGCCGCTGGATCGAACCCCGCGCCAGCGACCACGCCGACGCCGCCCGATGGGAGCCCACGCCATGACCGACATCCTGCCCGCGCCCGGAGGAAAGCTCCTGCTCGACCAGCCGGTGGTTCCCGTGCGGATCGCCGTCCTGACCATCTCGGATACGCGGGACCATGACAGCGACACCTCCGGTGGCATCCTGGCCGAACGGATCGTCTCGGCGGGCCATGTCTGCGTCGAAAAGGCCATTGTGCCCGACTCGGTCGACGCCATCCGCGCCCGCGTCAGGGCCTGGATCGGTGCGGGCGCGGTCGATGCGATCCTGACGACCGGCGGCACCGGCCTGACCGGACGGGACGTCACGCCCGAGGCGCTCGAGCCGTTGTTCGACAAGCGGATCGACGGCTTTTCCGTCATTTTCCACACCGTCAGCTACCAGACCATCGGCCTGTCGACCCTGCAGTCGCGGGCGACGGCGGGGATCATCGACGGGGTATTCGTCTTCTGCCTGCCGGGATCGAACGGGGCGGTGCGCGACGGCTGGGACCGGGTGATCCGCTGGCAGCTCGACAGCCGTCACCGGCCCTGCAACCTCGTCGAGATCATGCCTCGCCTCGGGGAGGTCTGAGGTGACGTCCCGAGAAGAGGCAGGCCTGACCCATATCGACCCCGACGGTCGCGCCCGGATGGTCGATGTGTCGGCCAAGGCCGCGACTGTGCGCGAGGCCGTGGCCACGGGCCGCATCGTCATGGAGCCGGGAACCCTGGCCCTCGCGCTGTCGGGCGGAGGGGCGAAGGGCGACGTGCGCGCCGTGGCCGAGATCGCCGGCGTCATGGCGGCCAAGAGGACGGCCGACCTCATCCCCCTGTGCCACCCCCTGCCGCTCGATGCCGCGGTCGTTGCGGTCGATCCGAGCCCCGACGGATCGGGCCTGTCCGTTACGGCGACAACCCGGACCACCGGCCGCACCGGGGTGGAGATGGAGGCGCTGACGGCAGCGAGCGTCGCCCTGCTGACGCTCTACGACATGCTGAAGGCCGTCGACCGGGGCATGACGATCGAGGCGGTCCGGCTGGTCCGCAAGACCGGTGGCAAGTCCGGCGACTGGGTCCGCGCGTGACCCTGCCGACGGTCGAGACGGCCCGTGCGGCCATGCTGGCGGCGGCGAAGGTCCTGCCGGGCGCGTCGGTCCCCCTGATCGAGGCCGATGGCCGCTGGCTGTCCGAGCCCGTCGTCGCCACCCGCGATCAACCGCCCTTCGATGCCTCGGCCATGGACGGCTGGGCGGTGCGCACCCCCGACCTCGGCACGGGCCCGCTGCGGATCGTCGGCGAAAGCGCGGCCGGGCAGGGCCATGAGACGCCGCTCGAAGCGGGTGAGGCCGTCCGCATCTTCACCGGCGCGCCCCTGCCACCCGGGGCGGATCGGGTCGTGATCCAGGAAGAGGCGAGGCGTGAAGGCGATCATCTGGCCCTGCTGGCCGGCACCGACGCGCCGACCTGGGTCCGGTCGCGCGGTGCCGACTACCGGAACGGGACGTCGCTGCTGGAGGCGGGCCTGCGTCTGAACCCCTGGCGGGTCGCCCTGGCGGCCTCCGCAGGCCGGCCGGAGGTCGTCTGCGCCCGTCGTCCCCGCGTCGCCATCCTCGCCGGCGGGAACGAGGTCGTCGAGCCGGGCGCCGCTGCAGGCCCCTTTCAGATCCACGACGCCGCCGGGCCGGGCGTCGCCCTGGTCGCCCGCCGCGCGGGGGCCGAGGTCCGCCGACTGCCGCTGGTCGGCGATACGCTGGAGGCCATCACCGACAGCCTGGACCGGACAGAGGCCGATCTGATCGTCACCATCGGCGGGGCGTCGGTCGGGGATCACGACCTGCTGAAACCCGCCGCCCGCAGCCTGGGCGCGACCCTGCTGGTCGAGGGGATCGCCATGCGTCCGGGCAAGCCCGTCTGGTTCGCCACCCTGCCGGATGGTCGCCGGCTGCTCGGCCTGCCCGGCAATCCGGTCTCCGCGCTCGTGTGCGCCGAGCTGTTTCTGGCACCGCTGTTGGCGGCGATGCAGGGCGGCAGCGACCTTCCCGATTTCAGACCTGCGCCACTCCTGGTGGCACTCCCTGCCAACGGCCCTCGGGACCATTACATGAGGGCTATCGTTGGCAGCGACGGGGAGGGCCGGGCAGGCGTGCAAGCTCTGCCGGATCAGGACTCGTCGCTGGTCTCGGTACTGGCCTCGGCCAACGCCTTGCTGCGGCGTCCACCCTTCGCCGGGGCACGAGCGCGTGGGGAGCTGGTCCCGGTGGCCGCGCTGATCGTCTAGGGCACCTCAGGCGTCGCCAGTTCGGTGAGATAATCCTCTGCGAAATCCACCTTGAATGCCGCCCAGAGCAAGAGGTGGTCCGACATCTGATAGGACTTCCAGTCCTTGTAGGTCGGGGGCTTGCCCGATTTGGCAGGCTTGATGTCGGCAGCGTAGAGGGCTTCGTCCTCGGGCCGGAAAACGGCTTCGTAGTAGTTCAGCACGCCGCCGCGGTCCGTCGTGTCGAACCGCTTGCCACGCCAGATCGCGATCTGGTCGTAGTATTTGTCGCGCGCCATGTTGCTGCCCGCGCGGTCGGTGAGGACCTTCGGGACCACAAAGCCGGCATCGGTGATCGCCTTCAGCGTCGCGTCGCCCGGATCGAAGATGTTGAAGTCGCCCAACAGGATCAGGTTGTCCGCACCCTGTGACGCGCGCGGGGCCGGAGCCGCCCCGGCCGCCGGAGCCGGTGGCGCATCGACCTTGGCGCGCCTGGCCAGAAAACCCGCCAGGTCGCCGATCTCCTTGAGGCGACGCGGATCCAGCGATTTTCCCTCGCCGTAATAGATATGGACGGTGCACAGGTCGATCCTGGCCCATCCCGCCTTGAATCCGCAGACGAACGGGGTTCGGGCGAACTGGAGGATATCCGGATCGACCTTGCTCCTCGGCAGGACGATCTCCCCGGCCAGCCCGCCGAACGTCACCTTGCGACTGTCGTAGAGGAAGGCCATCCGCTCGCCATTGCCGGACGCCCCCTCGGTGACATCGGTCACCAGATACTTCCACCAGCTACCCAGCAGGCCCTGAACGCGATCCAGCGCCGACAGATCGCCGCGCACTTCCTGGATCGCAATCAGATCGAAGTGGCTGAGGATTTCAGCGATGAAGTAGAAGGAGTCGACCAGGCGTCCGCCGTATTTGCGGCTGTCGAACTCCCGAATGTTCCAGCTGGCAATCAACAGGTCGCCGTCGAGCGTGCGGGCCGGCACCTCTGCCCTGATGGCCTTGCGCAGCCGCCGCAGGCCCTCCGCCACCCTGACCCGGACCTCCGGGTCTTCTTTTCGCAGGCTCGCATAATAGGGCACGGCGATCTCCGGGCAGCGAAGCCAGAGACTAACGCACAACCCATGCGCCCGCCATTCGATGAACGATGAAATATATGCGAAGGACGATGGCGCACCCGAGAGGATTCGAACCTCTGACCCCTGCCTTCGGAGGGCTGAGGTAGTGAGGTATTGGCGAGTGCACCGCTGTCTTCCGGGGTTATCATTGCATTGATCGTAAAGCGATTTTGGGATATCCGGGTAATCACCGGGCGCGGCGAGTTCTTTCCTCGTGGTGTAATGGTGGTGTAACGGAAGGCGATCATGGCGACCTCTAAAGCTGAGCGGATCACGAAGCGCACGGTGGACGCGGCCAAGCCCAAGGGGCGGCTCTATCGGATTTGGGATTCGGACGTGAAGGGCTTCGGCCTGAGGGTCACCCCGGCCGGGGTGAAGAGCTACATCCTGGCCTATCGCCCCGGTGACGGGGGGCGGGCTGCGCCCAAGCAAGAGTTTACGATTGCGCGCCACGGGGTGCTGACGCCTGACGAAGCGCGGGACAAGGCCGCCCAGCTGCTGGCCAGTGTGAAGGACGGCAAGAACCCTCAGGCCTCGAGGGACGCGGCGCGGGGCGAGCTCACGATCGCGGCGCTCTGCGACCTCTATCTGGCCGAGGGGACCGCGACCAAGAAGGCGTCAACCCTGGCCACCGATCGCCTGAGGATCGAGCGCCATATCAAGCCGCTCCTGGGTAAGAAGCGGATCTCGGCCGTGACGGACGCGGACGTGCAGCGGTTCGTCCGAGACGTCGCCCAGGGCAAGACGGCGGTCGAGCGGAAGCCGACACGCGCTCAGGTTAAGAGCAAGACGGCGGGCGACCGCAATTCGAAGCGTGGCGAGTCCAAGGCCCCCACGGTCGAGACGCGCAAGCGGAAGGATGCGGCGGCTCAGGGCGGGCAGGGCACGGCGACGCGGACCACGGGCCTCCTGGGCGCGATCTTCACCTTCGCGGTCCGGCGCAAGATGCGGCCTGACAATCCCGTGCACGGGGTCGAGCGGTTCAAGGATGGCAAGTCGCAGCGGTTCCTAAGCCCGGCCGAGCTGGGCCGCGTCGGTAGGGCGCTGGCCGACCTTGGCGAGGGCAATGCCGGCGCGACGGTGCTGCGCCTCCTGATCCTGACCGGGGCGCGCAAGAGCGAGATCGAGGGCCTGAGGTGGGATGCCGTCGATATCGAGGGTCGATGCCTTCGCCTGGCCGACTCGAAGACCGGGGCCAAGATCGTTCCGCTCGGGGCACCGGCGCTCGTGGTACTGGCAGCGATCGAGCGGCGGAAGGGATCGCCCTTCGTCTTCGCATCCGACCGGGCCGAGGGCGCTCACTTCGTCGGGACGCCCAAGGTGTGGGAGAAGATCCGGGCCGCCGCCGCGCTGGACGGTGTCCGCATCCACGACCTGAGGCACACCTATGCCAGCCTCGCCGCCAGCGGTGGGCAATCGCTGCCCCTGATCGGCAAGCTTCTGGGGCACCGCGACGTGAAGACGACGGCTCAGTATGCCCACCTGGCCGACGACCCCGTGAGGGCCGCCGCCGATCGGACGGCCGAGGCCGCCGCCGCCGCCATGCTCGGGACCTCGGCCGAGGTCACCCGCCTCAAGGTCCGGCGCTGAGCCGGTCCAGTTCGCCCTTGGGGGTGGGGGTTGAGGGGCCACACCCGCGCGGCCAGTAGCCGATTCGTGCGCGGCGGTTCGCCATCGGGCGCACGGATCGGCCAGAGGCAACGCATGGACCGTCGCCGCGCACGGGTCGTCACGCGGCAAAGATGACCGGAGGGGAAAGCCGAAAGCGGTGGGAACCGGTGGGAACGGTGGGAACCCCTCTCTCTTGTGCTTGAAAAGGCTAGAGTATCTACCACTGACGCGGTTCCCACTGGTCGCTTCCGAGGTGGGAACCGGTGGGAACCGGTGAAATATTGCGCCAATGGGTCCTTCCTGGGCATAAAACCGTATACGGCAGCACAGGGCGCGGGCCCCAAAAAATCAAACAAATTCAACAGCATAGCACGAATAAACGCACGAATCGTGTTTTGACCCGTGCGCTCTCGGTTCGCATGATCCGTGCGCACCTCGGCCTCTCTTGGGTCTGGCCTCGGCCCCTCGGCCAGCGGCGCACGCCGTGCGCATGGCCCTGACCCACGCGCGAGTGTGGCCCCCTCACCCCCAAGGGGACCGGGGCGGTAGACGACAAAAGGCCCGCCAGGGTGAGCTGGCGGGCCGGTGTTCGGATTTGAAGGGCGGCGCACCCCGTGCGCCGGATCTAGGTGGCGAGCGCTTCTAGCTCTGCGAGGACGGCGAAAAACGGTGCTGCCTTGACGGTGATCTGATCACGATCGGTGCACGCTTGGGCCGCCAGGAGGATCGCGAACTTGGCCGCCACCTCTTGGATCGTGACGGCCGGGACCGCGACGACCCTCGCGATGGCGTCGGCGTAAGCCGCCGAGTCCGCAACCCATTCCTCCTCGAGAGCCGTCACGCCCAGGGCGTCCTCGATCCGCTGCTGAGTGGCCAGCATTGCATTGAACGCGTCCTGCCTTCGCGTGACCGGGACCGCCCGGCCGAAGCTCTCACGCTGATCCAATAGGACTAGCTCGTGAAACATTCGCCTCTCGCGCGGGTCCTGGGGGTCGCGGATCAGCTCGGGCACCGGGGGATAGAGGCTTTCGGCCAGCTCGGCCCGGGCGTTGTAGCGCGCCCATGTTGCGTCGGCCTTGGCGCGGTGTGCGAGGAAGTCGGCTGCGGCGCGGCCGAACTCGCTCAGCGGGGGCGACGGGTTCGGCTCGGACGGTTCGGGATCAGCGAAGTGAATGCGGGCGAGGGCGGCCATGGCGGTGTCTTCATTTGGGGCGGGGCCGTCGTCGGATGCGGCCTCGGGCCGTTGGGGCGGCAAGGTCGAGGCCATCTCAGGAGCCCATCGCAGACGCCTGATAGGCGAAGCTGGACTGGCCGCCGACGTAGGCGCGGGTGCCGTAGTGGCGGCCGACCGCGCTGCGAGCGACCAGGCTGCGGTTGAACTGGATGCGGGGCTTGGCTGCGGCCAGGCGCTTCACGAAACGCCACGCCCCGGCCAGCGCCTGGGGGAAGGTGTAGAGGCGGTCGCCCTGGGCGACGGCCTCACGGTAGAGCCCCCATGCCATGTTCATCACGTGGCGGCGGGTTTGATTGGTGGTGGTCATGTCGATCTCCCTTAACGTCTTAATATATGACGTTAGAGAAGGTCGCTTGTCAACGCCTAAGTCAAAATATATGACGCTATCCGAGAGGAGAAAATCATGATGACACCCGCAGCAAGCCGCGCGGCGCGAGGCCTTCTGGGCTGGTCGCTACAGGACCTCGCTCACGCCACCGGCCTGACTTACGAGAGCCTATCCCGCTTCGAGAACGGTCGAGTGATGCGGGACGCCAACGCCGCGAAGATCGCTCAGGCGTTCGAGGTCGAGGGGATTGAGCTGATCATCGAGGCCGATCGCACTGGCGCTGTCCTGGTGCACGCTCGCAAGCGGGGCGGCGATGACCAGTGAGCTAGATCTCGATGAGGTTCGCGCCGCGACCTTCGACGGCTTGCTTCGCCAGTTCGCCGAGGATCTCGGGGCCGATGATTTTGAGGAGCTGATCACCGATCCGGAGTGGCGTGATCATCTTGCGAACCGGCGTGAGATCGACGTTGAAGGTGAGCCGCGCGGGCCGCGCTATGTGCAGGTCTATGCGGATGACGGCTTGGAAATTGCTCTCGGCCTGATAGAGGTTCTGGCCTCATTTCGAGCCAAGAACCCGGACGTTGTGGAGGTGCTCGATCACTCGATCTCCCTTGCCTATCGGCTGGGTCGAATCATGGCCATCGGTCAGCTTACCGATGGGGACGGGTCTGTCATGGCACTGGCCGAACGGGGCCGAAAGGAGCGCGCCGATCGAGCACGCGGCGCGGAAGTCACCAATGCCAAGCGTCAGGGTCGTGAGGCCGCGCTGAGACTTTACTGGTCGCGTGAGGCTGAGGCGTTGTATCGGCCCGATGCCGCGACGGTTCATCCATGGACCCTGACCTATCTGGCAACCTTGATCGTCGCCAAGTCAGGCCTCGCCCCGCAACCTCTCGACTGGGATGATCTGACGGCTGACGAGCAGAAGCGGTGGGAGACGATGCGGCATTGGCCCGCCAATCGCATTGCCCTGCAGCTCGAAAAGGCGGCGGCCGAGAACCCCAAGGGCTGGAGCTTTGGAGAGCTCCTGGCCAAGTGATCGCGCCTCGCCGCTAGCGCTTCTGGCGCGACACTAGCGCGGGGCAGGGCCGCTAGTGGGGCCCGTTCCGAATCACCTCTCTCCTGCCCGGACCGTGCAGGCGCATCCCGCGTCGGCCGTGAACCGGAGGAGAATACCTTGTCTCTCGACAATCCTCGGCTGCTTTCGACAGCGGAAGCCGCCGCCCAGCTGGGGCTCAGCCCCGGCTATCTCAAGACCAAGCGCGTCACCGGGGGCGGCCCCGCCTTCGTCAAGATGGGCGCTCGCGTGTCCTATCACCCGGCCGCCCTCGATGCCTGGATTCAGGCCAATACGCGGCGCAGCACCTCCGACCAGGGAGGGGTCGCATGACGACGGCCACCCCTCCCGTGGCGGCGCTGGATCGCGCCCTCGCCGCTAAGATCGATGCTGACGGCGAGCTTGATCTCCTGAGGGAACGGCTGGCCGAGGAACGTGACAACCTCGCCCAAGCGGACGCTGCGGCCCGAACGGCCGGGCTCGCCTCGGCCCGATCCGGATTGGCCGCCGATAAGCAGGCCGCCCGCGAGGCCCTCGCTCTCAAGGCCGAGGTCGAGCGGGACATATCTCAGCTGACGGACATCCTCATTCCAGAGGCCGAGGAAGCGAAGGCGCGGGCTTCGGAAGCGCTGGCCGAGGCCCGGCGCACGGCGTGCGCCGACGAAGCCGAGGCCGAGTGCGAGGCCGTCGCTCGCCGCCTGGCCGAAGAGTATCCCGAGCTGATCCAGCGCCTGACCGACCTCAAGGTGTCCGTCGCGGCGGCCGACGCGAAGGCCGTTGCGGCGAACCGTGACCTCCCCGTTGGGCGGTCCAACGTCCTGTATGCCGAAGCCCAGGTGCGCGATATCCCTGCTCAGCGTGGCGGCAAGATTTTGCAGGAGGTGGTCAGCGTCTGGTGCTACGCGGGCACCCTAGAGCCGATCCCCGAGGATCGGCTTGGCGAGATCCAAAAGACGTCCCGCGACCGTCGCTCGGGCGAAACCCATTTCATCCTTCCATCAAGGTCAACTCACTCTCTTTCGGCTGGGCGTCAGGTCGAGCTCAAGCGGCTGTTGCGGGTCACGATGGAGGAGCGGAGCGAACTGCGCCGAGGGTCCCGCCTGGCCGACATGAGCCTGCCGCCCCTGCGTCCGAACGTGAGCGAGGCACGGCGCTGGACCGAGCTGCGCGAGCTGGCCGGGGACGCCCAAGATGAGGGTGAGGGGCAGTGAGCACGCCCCTCTACTTCGACATGACTGAGCTTTGGGCCAACGCCCGGACCGGTCAGCCGATCTGGCCGCCTGGCCACAAGGGACGCGCAAAGGGCCGGATCGTGATCCTGCCGGACGAAACCTTCCGGTATCAGCGGGGTTGGCGCGACGGCAGGCCGATCGTCGATGAGCCCGCCGTGGTGCTGCGGTTCGCGAGGGTCGTGACCGCGACCGTGCAGGAGGGTCGCGAGAGGGTCAGGATCGTCCGCCGCCTGGCCAGCGAGCCGCCGCTATGACCGGCCCGGTTGACTTCGCCAGGGTCAACGCGGCGGCCCTTCGCCAAAGCGACGCCGTCGTTAAGGGCCTCCTGCCCGATGGCCGTCGCGACGGTGAGGAGTGGGTCGCCCGTAATCCCCACCGGGCAGACCGGAAGCTGGGCAGCTTCAAGATCAACCTGGCCACCGGCCGATGGGGCGACTTCGCGTCGGGCGACAAGGGGGGTGACCTCGTCAGCCTCGCCGCCTTCGTCGCGCGGGTGAACCAACGCGAGGCGGCGATCCGCCTGGCCGAGAGCCTCGGCATCAATCCTTTTAACTAGGGCGTCCAATGCGACCCAAGCTGAACTTCTCCCCCGCCCAGGTGCGAGCGGGGCGGGCCTTGTGCGACCTGTCGGCCGCCCAGCTCGCCGACATGGCGGGGCTCGAGGCCGAGGCCGTCGAGCTATTCGAGAGCGGCCAAGGCGAACTCAGCCCGACCGAGCACGAGGCCCTGTGTCGGGCGCTCTATGCGGACGGGCTGGGCGTCGTGGCCATCCCCGCCCAGCTGGGCGGGGAAGGGGTCCGCTTCGCTCGGGCCATCGCCCTCAGTCCCATGCTCGTGCATCTGGCCAGCCGCATCGCCCCGGCCGCCGCCACGCGGAGGCGCGGCAATGGCGACTGGTGACCCCGAGGGCGGCGATCCGTTCGCCCGGATCAAGACCGCCCAGGAGAGCGAACCGGCGCACGGCGTGCGCCGCGATCGGGCAAGCGGCGACTACGTGGCCCCGGTTCCGCGGGATGCGCCGCCCTGGCCGATATCGTTCCGGGACAAGGGCGAGGCCTCGGCCGTCTGGACCTATCGAGACGCCCGGGGCGAGCCGCTTCACCACGTCGCCCGCTTCGATGCGGAGGGCTCAAAAGACGTACTGCCGCTCACCCTCTGGCGCGACGGGTCGCGTCTTCGCTGGCGCTTCAAGGCCGCTCCGGAGCCTCGGCCGCTCTATGGTCTGGACCGACTGGCCGCCCGGCCTCACGCCGCCGTCCTGGTCGTGGAGGGAGAGAAGACGGCCGACGCCGCCCAGGCGCTGTTTCCGGACATGGCCGTCATCACCTGGTCGGGCGGCTCCAAAGCCAGCGGCAAGGCCGACTGGTCGCCGCTCGCGGGGCGGACCGTGATCATCTGGCCGGACCACGACAAGGCCGGTATCGACGCCGCCGTAGCCGTGGCGCGACATGCCAGCAAGGCCGAGGCCGCCCAGGTGGGAACGGTCCGTCCGCCCGCCTATTTCGACGATGCCTGGGATCTAGCCGACCCTATGCCCAGCGGCTTCGACCGCGCCCAGGCGGCGGCCCTGATAGACGAGGCCGTCATGGAAGGCGTCGCAGGCGGGGTGACCCTTCCGTTCGGATACCGCCTGGATCACGAGGGGCTCTGGGCCGATCAGACGGCGAAGAACGGGGAGAAGTTTTCGACGAAGATCAGCGCGCCGTTCGAAGTGATCGGCGAAGCACGCGATCCTAACGGCGACGGGTGGGCCGTGGTGGTGCGGTTCAAGGATCGTGACGGCCGATCCAAAACCGAGATCATCCCGAGGGGGACGCTGGTCTCGGAACCCGGCGCGGTGAGGTCGCGGCTCGCCAGTCAGGGGTTGATGATCAAGCCCGCCAAGGGGCAAGGCGACCGCTTCACCGCGTGCCTGGGCGAACTCGAGTGTTCGCGCCGAATCACCTTGGCCAACTCGACGGGGTGGGCGACGGCCAACCGGTTCGTCCTGCCGTCACGCACCATCGGCCCGCCCGGCGGGGAGCCCGTCATGTTCACTGGCGACCCGGCCGGGTTTCCCCACGGGACGCAAGGGACGATGGCCGAATGGCAGGAGCTGGTCGCCGCCCGTGCGCCGGGCAACAGCCTCCTCCTCCTGGCGCTGTCGATCGGCTTCGCCGGGCCGTTGCTGAGGCCGCTCGGGCTCGAGGGGGGCGGGTTCCATTTCCGGGGCCTGTCATCAATGGGAAAGAGCACCCTGGGCCGAGCGGCCGCGTCTGTGTGGTGTGGTGGCAGCGGTGTCCTAGGCGGCGCTCAGTCGTGGCGAGCGACGGCGAATGCGCTCGAGGCCGTCGCCCAGGGCCATTCCGAGACGGTCCTCGCCCTGGACGAAATCAACGAGATCGCACCCGAGCAAGTCGGCCTGGCCGCCTATGCCCTTGCGAGCGGCCAAGGGAAGGCGCGGGCGAGCACCTCGGGCCAACTGAGGCGGCGCACCGAATGGCTGGTCCTGTCGGTCTCTACCGGCGAAATCAGCCTCGCCGATCACATCCGGTCCTCGGCCAAGGGCGGTCGCGTCATGGCAGGGCAAGAGCTCCGCTTGCTCGACATCCCGGCCGATGCCGGCAAGGGGCTCGGGATCTGGGAAACGCTGCATGGGTTCGATGATCCGGCGCTCTTCTCAGAGGCTGTGAACGCCGGGACGCAAGCCCATTATGGCCATGCCGGACCGGCCTTCGTCGAGCGCTTCGTGGCCGATCCCAAGGCGGCCAAAGCCCTGGCGCGAGAGATCATGCAAGCCTTCGTCGGAGCCTCGAAAGAGCGGGACGACAACGGCCAGGTGCACCGTGCGTCCAACCGGTTCGCCCTCGCGGCAGCGGCGGGCGAGCTGGCCGCCGCATTCGGAATCGTGCCCTGGCCCGAGGGCGCGGCGGCCAAGGCCTGTCACGAGGTGTTCGATCGATGGGCGACGTCGTTCGGCCGATCAGCCCCGCGAGAACAGCGCGCCGTCCTCCTGGCGCTCAAGGCCGCAATCCAGCAACAGGCCAGCCGGTTCGGCGCGAGGAACGACAACGATCAGACCGAATGGGGCGAGGCCGTCGACGAACGGGTCGAGGGCCATCGCACGGGCGAGGCCCGATCGCTCAATGCTTTAGGCATCCGCTACGTCACGACCGCGAGGGAGCTCTACTATCTGTTCTACCCTCAGGGGTGGGACGAGGTGTTGAAAGACGTAACGGGGGGCACGGACGCGGCCCGCATGGTCCATGCGGCTGGCCACCTCGAGCGCGGCGAGGGCAAGCACTGGGGCAAGAAGAAGAAGATTAACGGCGTCGCCCAGCGCCTCTATTGGGTCAAGGCCAGCATTCTCGAGGCCGATTTTGACGAGTGACGCCCGCCTGGCCGCCGCGATCCGCGAGGCTCGCGAGCGATGGGCGGGCGGTTCCCACCTGGAAACGAGGTGGGAACCGCAAAGCGACAAGGTGGGAACCGCTTTTCGTCAAATAGATCAGGGGCTTGTGCTAGCGGTTCCCACGGTTCCCACGGTTCCCACCTCTGAAACAGATACCCTGAGCTCAGACATGGCCGACGCCCACGTTTCGACCTGGGCAGAGTGGGTCGAGCGAGCGGCTATCCTGGAGTTTTCGGGGGGCGTTCCGCGTGCGGAGGCCGAGGCCAGGGCCGCGATTCAACTGCGCGAGATTGGGTCGCGTGGTGGCATGGTGGTGTAACGGCGAAAAAGACCGGTCCGTGATCAGCGGCTAACGTATTGAAAAGACTGGCGCACCCGAGAGGATTCGAACCTCTGACCCCTGCCTTCGGAGGGCAGTACTCTATCCAGCTGAGCTACGGGTGCATCGCCACGGCCTGATGACCGGACGAAGGGCCTTACAGCAGGTCCGCGAGGGTCTCAATCCCGGAATGAGGCTTGGCGGCATTGGAGGGGCGCCATAGCGTGCCGTCGATCGTTGCCGGAGTGCGTCATGCGTCGCCTGTTTCTCGCCGTTCTGCTGCTTCTGGGGGCCTGCGCGACGGCGGCTGACGCCGAACCGTCCGGCGACAGTCTGGACGCCATCGCCGCGGACTATGTGCGCCTGACGCTGGAGATCGGCGAGCGCGAGCCCGGATATGTGGATGCCTATTACGGTCCGGCGGAATGGGCCGAGGCGGCCAGGGCCGCGCCGCGCGACGTGCCCGCCCTGATGCAGGGCGCGGCCGCGCTGGCGGACCGGTTGAACGCGGTCTCCGTGCTGGGGGCGGACCCCGTGGTCGTGCAGCGCAAGGCCTATCTTCTGGCCCACGTCTCGGCGGCCTCCGCGCGACTGCGTTTCATCCAGGGCGAGCGGCTGCCGTTCGCCGAAGAGGCCTTCGCCCTGTTCGGGGTCCGGCCGGAACTGAAGCCCCTGTCGGACTATGACGCGGCGCTCGACCAGATCGATGCCCTGCTGCCGGGGGATGGGCCGCTGGTGGAGCGTGTCGCGGCGTTCAAATCGGCCTTCATCATTCCCAGGGACCGGCTGGAACCGGTCATGACCGCCGCCATCGCCGAGTGCCGCCGCCGCACCGCCGAACACATCGCCCTGCCTGCCAACGAGCGGTTCACCCTCGCCTTCGTCACCGACAAGCCGTGGTCGGGCTACAATTATTTCCAGGGGGATGCGGCCTCCAGGATCGAGATCAACACCGACTTCCCCATCTACACCGAGCGGGCCATCGATCTGGGGTGCCACGAGGGCTATCCCGGACACCACGTCTACAACGCGCTGCTGGAGCGGACCTTCGTGCGCGAGCGGGGCTGGGTGGAGATGAGCGTCTATCCGCTGTTCTCGCCCATGTCCTTCGTGGCCGAGGGCAGCGCCAACTACGGGATCGACCTGGCATTCCCCGGCGACGAGGGCGCGCGGTTCGAACAGCAGGTACTGGCCCCGCTGGCCGGGATCACGGGCGCCGATTTCGCGAAAAAGGCCCGGCTTCAGGCCCTGATGCGGCAGCTGGCGCGGGCGGAATACACGATCGCCGACGACTTTCTGGCCGGGCGCGTGAACCGCGAGGAGACCATCGCGCGGCTGGCCAGATACACCCTGACCACGCCGGACAAGGCGGCCCAGCGGCTGCGCTTCATCGAGACCTATCGCAGCTATATCATCAACTATGGCCTCGGCCGCGACACGGTCCAGGCCTGGGTGGAAGCGCAAGGGGCCGACCACTGGCGCGGCATGGAGACCCTCCTGGCCAGCCAGATCCTGCCGGTGGACCTGTCGGACTGACCCGGAACGCGCCCAGGCAACGAGGCTCCGTGCGCCGCGCGTCAGCGCCCCTTGCCAATCCGCGCTCAAGCAGCGAGCGACCGTGTCGCGAGCGTTAGCGCCCTTTGCCAATCCGCGCTCAAGCAGCGAGCGACCGTGTCGCGAGCGTTAGCGCCCTTGACTCACTGCGCCGTCATGCCGCCGTCGATCTTGAATTCCGATCCCGTGACGAACTTGGATTCGTCCGACGCCAGATAGAGGACGCAATAGGCGACGTCGTTCGGCTCGCCGATCCGCTTGAGCGGGATGCCGCGCGCCAGCCGCTCGTGCGCCTTGACCTCGTCACCGCCGGCCATGGCGATGAAGGGGTCCAGGATCGCTGTCTTGATGAACACGGGGTGCACCGAGTTGACGCGGACGTTCCAGTCCATCTTTGCGGCCTCCAGCGCGACCGTCTTGGTGTACATCCAGACGGCGGCCTTGGTGGCGTTGTAGGCCCCCATACCGACCCCGGCGGCGAGCCCCGCGATCGACGAGATATTGACGATCGAGGCCGCGCCCGAGGCCCGCAGATGCGGCATGGCGTGCTTGCAGCCGAACATCACGGACCGCAGGTTGATTTCGTATTGCCGCTGCCAGTTCTCGGCAGTGTCCTGCTCGGCGAACATCAGGACGTCGCCGACGCCCGCGTTGTTCACCAGGATGGACAGCCCGCCCATGTCCGCCGCCGCCCGACCCACAACGTCGACCCACTGGTCCTCCGAGGCCACGTCGTGGGCATAGCCAAAGGCCGAGCCGGGAATTTCGGCATTGATGCGGGCTGCCAGGGCCAGGGCACCCGGGCCATTGATGTCGGTTACCGCGACCTTTGAACCCTCGCGCGCCAGCATCCAGGCGATCGCCTCTCCCAGGCCCTGGGCTCCGCCGGTGATCAGGGCCGCCTTGCCGGCGACGCGTCCAGGTTTCGTCATGTCATTCCCCTCCCAGGGACGTCGCGGCGTCATCGATGAAGCGCGCCAGCGTGAGATCGAGCTCGGTCACCCCGCCCGCATCGTGGGTGGTCAGCAGGATGTCCACGCGGTTGTAGACGTTCGACCATTCCGGATGGTGGTCCATCGTCTCGGCCTTCAGCGCCACGCGCGTCATGAAGGCGAAGGCGGCGTTGAAATCGGCGAATTTCAGGGCACGGGCGATGGCCGGGCGATCGCCCGGGGCGACGGTCCAGCCGGACAGGGCAGCGACGGCGTCGGTCGGGGAAACGATGGGACGGGACATGACGCTGGCCTAGACCCGGTTGCCCGACCCGGCAAGATCACGTCGGGGAAGGCTTCTGGCTGCGAGACCCCACGGTCAGGTCGGGCGTTCTGGATGCACGGCCATGCGCCGGGCAATGCCGTCATGGACCGACCGGGAATCGCGGCCCCGCAGCCCGCCGGTCACGAGCGGCCACGCCCGGGATCAAGGCCTTCTGCCACCCGCGACGCCGCCGCCCGGTGACGAGGCCGCATTGCCGCGCTAGACCGCCCCGATGAGCGACACAGACAGCCCCTCCACCAAGACCTCGCCGTTCGGATTCCGCGACGTCGATGCGCGCGAAAAGGTCCGGATGGTCCGCGGCGTGTTCGACAGCGTGGCCTCCAGCTATGATCTGATGAACGACCTGATGAGCGGGGGCGTCCACCGGCTGTGGAAGGACGCGGCGGCCTCCAGGTTGAACCCCCGGCCCGGCGAGGTGATCCTGGACGTCGCAGGCGGGACCGGCGACATGGCCCGGCGCTATTCGAAGATGGCGCGGGCGGCCCAGGAGCGGGGTGGCGGCGACGACGCGTCCGTCATCGTGCTGGACTACAATGCCGAGATGATCCTGGCCGGGGTCGACAAGGGCGGAGAGCCGGAGATGGTCTGGACCGTGGGCGACGCCATGGCCCTGCCGATGCCGGACGCCTCGGTCGACGCCTATTCGATCAGCTTCGGGATCCGCAACGTCTCGGACATCGCAGGCGCGCTGAAGGAGGCGCGTCGGGTGGTGAAGCCGGGCGGACGGTTCATCTGCCTCGAGTTCTCGCGCCCCACGGCCGAAGCCGTGCGCAAGGCCTATGACGCCTGGTCCTTCCACGCCATTCCGCGCATCGGCGGCTGGGTCGCCAGGGATCGGGACAGCTACCAGTACCTGGTCGAAAGCATCCGCCGCTTCCCCGACCAGCCCACCTTCAAGACCATGATCGAGGAGGCCGGCTTCAGCCGCGTGACCGTGACCAACCTGTCGGGCGGGGTCGCCGCGATCCACTTCGGGTGGGCGATCTGAGCCTGTCAGCCTCATACCGGGTCGCGCCAGCCCCCCCGCCCACGATCCCCGTGCGCGATCCCGTCGGTGCGACCTGGCGGCTGCTGCGCTGGGGCGGCGCCCTGGCGAAGCACGACGCGCTTCTGCCCCGCGAACTGACGCCCCTGCTGCCCGGCTGGATGAAGCCGGTGGCGGGGTTCATCCACCTGTTCGCCGGCAAGGAAGGTCGTGACGGCCGTCCCGGCCAGCGTCTGGGCCGCGCCTTCGAGACCCTGGGGCCCGTGGCGATCAAGCTGGGTCAGGTCATGGCCACCCGCGCCGACATCTTCGGTATCGAGTTCGCGCGCGATCTGGGCCGGCTGAAGGACAGGCTGCCGCCGTTTCCGACCGATCAGGCCCGGCGCGAGATCGAGCGATCCATCGGCCGCCCCGTGGAGAGTCTCTTCATCGATTTCGGTGATCCGATCGGGGCCGCCTCCCTGGCCCAGGCCCACCCCGCCTGGCTGGCGGATGGACGTAAGGTCGCGGTCAAGGTCCTGCGACCGGGCGTCGAACGCCGCGTCACCACCGGGCTGGACGCGATGCGTCTGGCCGCGCGGGTCGTGCATCGTCTGGTGCCCGCCGCGCGCCGGCTGGAGCCCGAAGCCTTCGTCGAGACGGTGGCCCGCTCCATGTATCTGGAACTGGACATGCGGCTGGAAGCGGCCGCCGCGTCCGAGCTTCACGACATCATGGAAAAGGCCCGGGGCGACGGCATGCACATGTCGGCCCCCAAGGTCGTCTGGGACGGCGTCGGCAAGCGGGTCCTGACGCTGGAGTGGGCGACCGGGATGCCGATGACGGACCCCGAGGCGATCCTGCAGCCCGGGATGGACATCGACGCCCTGGCCGACAACGTCGTGCGCGCCTTCCTGAGCCAGGCCCTGGATCACGGCACCTTCCACGCCGACCTGCACGAGGGAAACCTGTTCGCCTATGCCCCGGCCGAGCTGACCGCCGTCGATTTCGGCATCGTCGGGCGGCTGGGCGAGGGCGAGCGGCGCTATCTGGCCGAGATCCTGTGGGGCTTCCTGACGCGGGATTATCCCCGCATCGCCCGGGTCCATTTCGAGGCCGGATACGTCCCGCCGCACCATTCGGTCGAGGCCTTCGCCCAGGCCCTGCGGGCGGTGGGGGAGCCGGTGATCGGCCGGGCGGCGTCGCAGGTGTCCATGGGCCGTTTGCTGGGCCAGCTGTTCGAGATCACGGCCCTGTTCGACATGCACCTGCGGCCCGAGCTGATCCTGCTGCAGAAGACCATGGTCTCGGTCGAGGGCGTCGCGCGCCGCCTGAACCCCGATCACGACCTGTGGTCGGCGGCCCAGCCGGTGGTCGAACGCTGGATCACCCGCGAACTCGGCCCCCGGGCCCAGATCCGCGACGGGCTGAGAGAGGTTCTGGCCGGGGCGAGGGCCCTGTCGCGCCTGGCGCAGGATCCGCCCGCGCCGCAGACGGTCGTGGTGGAGCCGACGCGCACCCCGACCTGGATCGTCGTCTGCATCACGGCTGCGACCACCATGTCGGCCGCCGCCCTTGTTCTGTCGCTTTGGACGAGGATCATGGGCTGAAGTTCCGGAGTCCCCGCATGATCCTGTCTGCCCGCGCCGTCCGCCTGATCCTCGGCTTCAGCCTCGCGTTTTCCTCGCCGGTCATGGCGCAGACCGTTCCCGCCGGGCCGGCTCGCTCTCTGGCCCCCGCCGGTGGCGCGGCCGCGACCCTGCCGAACAGCTTCGACATCCCCGCGCCGACCGCGCCCCCGACGGCCCGGGTCGCGCCCTCGACCGCCGATGTGGCGGTGGCCGAAGCGACGCTGAGAGTCGTCATCGAGCAACTCCGCGCGGGGACGTTGGACCCCAAGCTCTATACGCGCGACCTGGCGACACGGCTGACGGGGCAGCTGCCGACGATCCGCCCGCTTCTGGAGGGCTATGGGACGATCCAGAGCGTGGAGGCCCAAGGCATGCGGGACGGCGAGGGTCAGTTCCTGGTCCTGTTCGACGAAGCCGCCACCCAGTGGAGGATCGGCCTGAACGACGAGGGTCTGATCGCTGCGCTTCTGTTCAGGCCTGCGCCGCCGGTCTCGTCGGAGCCCGAGACGGTGGCGGCACCGGCAGACTGAGTCACGGCGGGAATCAGTCGTCGCGTGACGGATCGCGCCCGGGGTCCAGCGAATTATTGACCCGGTCGTCCCAGCCTTCGCGATGCGATTTGAACGCCAGGGCCATCAGGCCATAGGTCAGGCCCACCGTCCCCGTGACGCCCAGACCCATGGCGATCCAGCCATGCAGCGGCAGGGCTCCGCCGCCGATGGCGATCCAGAACAGGCTGAGGCCCCAGGTCGCAAGGCCCGAGATGCCCAGCCCCAACAGGGTGATCAGCGAAAGACGGACGAGACGGGCGATCATATCGCCGCCCTTAGCATGCCCGGACGGACCGTGCCTGCGTCAGATCAGCGTTGGACCCACTGACCTGCCGTGTTGCGATACCACTGGCCCGAGGTCATGCGCGGCATCAGCTGGCTCTCGAACATCCGGGCCGCGGCCACGTCCGGCGTCGTGCCGGCCTGACGCGCGCTGGCGGCATAGGCTTCGCGACGGGCATCGTTGGTCGTCGTCACAGCCGTCTGCAGCGCCGGGTCCGAAGGCGGGGTGCGGAACCCCAGATAGCCGTCGGCCTGTTCGCCGACAATGCCCTGTGCCTTGGCCGCGTCGATGGCGGCCTTTTGCGCCGAGGTCTGGGCCATGGCGACTCCTCCGGCGAGGCCAAGGGCCATGACGGCGGCGCCCAGAACGAAGATCTTGCGAAGCGACATGGGGTGACTCTCTTCCATCAGAACAGATTGGGGTTTTCGGTCAGCAGGTCGCGCAATTCCTGATCCAGCCGCACGCGCACATCGGCGTCCAGCTTGGCATAGATCTGGATCGGATCGACCTGAAGCCGGATCGTGGGGGTGCAGGCCCCCAGCAGGACGGCGGTGCCCATCGCCAGCAGCAGCGGCCGGATCAGGCGGGAAGGGAGGGTCATCGGAAAGTCTCCGTCGGCGTCTTCGAGGTCGTGACGCCGGTGTGCGCCAGCGGGCGTGAACGGGGTCTGAACGATCAGGGCCCGACTTCGTTCGACGTCGTCGGGGCGGCGTCCGTGCCCGACCGTGCCTGGTTGATCTCCAGAAGGTCGGAGACAAGCTGGTTCAGGTTCAGTGTGGTGTCCAGCGTCAGGTCGATCCCGGTGTCGGAGGGCAGGGGCAGGGGCCGGTTCAGGAACTCGCGGCTGATGAGTTCGGACACCGTCAGGCGCAGCTCCTGGTGCTCGGGCGGATCGTGACGACCCTTGATGTGGAAGACGACGCCGACGCGGCCCTCGTCCAGGCTGTTCACATCGGCGGTCAGCACGTCGAAGGCCAGGTTCTCCATGGCCTGGTAGGCCAGATCTTCCACGGTGCCGGGCGGCACTGCGCCGCCGCCCCCGGCTTCAAGTCCGGTCAGGGCGTCGCGCTGGATCGACAGGCGGCCGGGCCGGGCCGCGTAGAGGGTCCCGGAGGTGATCTTCACGCCGGTGTCGGGGTCGCTGGTGAAGGGCAGGCGGCCGGACACGACTGCGTCCAGTTGCACCTTGTCGCCAAAGCCCGAGCCCGCGATCAGCTGCCCCAGCTGCACCTGGTCCAGCACGATGACCCCGGAGAAGGGCCGGTTGTCCAGCGGCACGGAGAACGGCTCGACGCTGACCGTGCCGCCTGCCGCCTCGATCCGGCCGCCCGCCACCGACAGCGCCGCCTTGTCGAGCTGGAAGGTCAGGTCGAGATCGGTCAGCGGCGCAATGGAGTCCAGCGTGGCGACCTTCAGCGTCTGGCCCGGCCCCGTGGTCAGGGGCGCCAGATTGGTGAAGTCGATGGTGCCCGACAGGCCCTTCACCGGCCCGGCCGGGCTCACGAAATCGATACCGGGGATGACCAGTCGACCGGAACTGGAGCCCTCCGGCAGGTCGGGTCGCCAGTCGATGCGACCGGTGAAGGACGCCGATCCCGTCGCGGGCGATCGAACGACGTCGGCGGCCAGGGGGCTGAGGTCGGCGGGCTGAAGGCCCCCTTCGGCGAACACCAGCGACGGGGCGTCGATCGTGACGCCGCCAGCGCCGGTCAGCCCGTCATGGGCCAGGGTCAGGCGGCCCAGGGTGTCTCCCTTGCGGGCCAGATCGAAGGTCCCGCTCCATCGCTCCCCGGACAGGCGGACCGACCCTGTGGCCGACAGGGGGTTGAAGCGCAGCGGCCGGGTCGCATCCTCCGCCCGGGCCCCACTGACGGACGCGTCCAGCCCGAGACCCGACGGCGCGCCTGTGGCGATGAAGGTGCCGGTGGCATCGGCGAATCCCAGAGCCAGAAACGGAGCCGAGGCCGCGACGGCTTCAAACCGGCCGGTCGCGCGCCAGCGGCCGTTCTGCGACACCACCAGCGGCCCTCCCGACGAACACAGGCTGCCGGACACGTCCATCACGTCGTTCTCGTCCAGCTCAAGTCGCTCGACCGTCAGCGGCAGGCAGCGGGATGCGGTATAGGTCAGCCGCCCGGCATCGGTGGCCAGGACCCCGCGTGTCTGAAGGCGCAGCCCGCGCGCCAGGCCGAAATCGAGCGCCGCCCGGCCGTCAAGGGTGGCCTGGAACCCTCCCGACGTCAGCCGCCAGTCGGGGATGGAGAACGTCGCCTCGGGCAGGCCGCGGCCGCGCGTGGCCGTCAGGGTCAGGGCGCCTCCGCCCCGCTCGCCGGGTGCCGCTGCAAAGATCGGGCGCGAGACGGGGCTTAAGGTCAGTATCCCGCCATTGGCGGGCACGATGCGGGCCGGTCGGGCGAGAGCGATGGCGAGGCCACCCGCTCCGGAGGTGATGCGCACGCCGGGCGCGTTCAGGGCAAAGGCGCGCAGGGCCTGCTTCATGCCGGCCAACTCGGGCACATCGTCCGGCCCGACGGCACCGAACAGGGGCCAGTTCCCGTTCCGTGCCGCGATCGATCCGGTCAGCATCAGGGCCTCGCTCCGGTTCGATCGATAGTCCAGCGCCATCCGCCCGATGACCTTGTCCAGCCGCAGGGTGTCGAAGCCGAAACGGTCGAGTTTCGCATCGATGACCCCGACGGCGGTCGTGCGGCCCGCCTCTGTCGTCACGGCAAGGTCGGGCATGGACAGCGACACGCCCGCCAGGTCGAAGTCTGCGGCGCGGCCCGAGGACGCCGTCAGTGTGACCGGTCCCTCGAACCGTCCGTCCAGCCTGCTGCCGCGCCGGGTGCCGGACACGCGGGCGTTCGCCAGGCGTATCGTGGCGTCTGTGGCTGCAGCCGCGGGCGACGCGAAACGCCCCGCCGACAGCTGGACATCGGACGTTCCGGCAAAGGCCAGGGTCTCGACCCAGCCGGTGACCGTGCCCTCGGCCTTCAGGGCCAGATCGGCGTCGGTGGCACTCAACTCGCCAAAGGCCAGACGGCCCCCGGTCAGGGCCAGATCGATGACGGCGTGTCCGTCGCCCCGCCGTGCCTTGAAGTCCGGATACGGCAGATCGCCGACGCCCCTGACCGCCACCGCCTGTCCGGATGCGCCGCCCAGGCTCAGGGATTCGGCCGACAAATCGGTCGTCACAGCCACCCGGTCGCCCGTCGTCGTCAGGGTCAACCGCCCGCCGAGGCCCCGGGCCTCGGCGTCCCCGCTCTTCAGTGACGCCGACGGCATCCGGGCGGACAGCCGCATCAGCTTGCCGTCTTCGATCCGCGCATCCCCCAGCACCGACAGGGGGCCATACTCCGTATCCAGGCGCAGGCGGCCGGTCTCGACCAGGACCAGCGGGCCGCGGCTGTCGGGCCGGGCCGGGCGACCGGTGAACTCTTCGACGAGAGGGTCCAGCGCCCCGAACGACAGCCGGCCCGCCTTCCAGGTCGCGCGCGCCACCGGTCGCACCAGGCGAATCCGCGAGGGCGTGACCCCCGGTCCCTGGCGTGACCAGGGCAGGCCCAGGGCGTAGTCGACCTCGACCCGCTCGATGGTCACGTCCGGGTTCGAGGCATCCCCGATCCGGACGCGGCCGACGAAACCGGTCAGTTCCAGCCGCTCGATCGAAACGTCCGCCTCGATGCCGCGCCGGTCCAGCCAGCCGACCAGTATCTCCCGCGCCGCAACACGGCGGTTCGTCCAGGCCACGGTGCCCAGGATGACCACGATCAGCAGGACCACCCCCAAACCGGTCAGGAGGCGCGGGTAACGCTGCGGCCTGACGGGCCTTGCCCCGGATCCGGACGGGTCCGTCATGGGCGAGCGGCCGCGGTCGCCGGATGCGGGGCAGCGATGGGGCCTGGATGTCCAACAGACCAGGGCATCGTCAACATCGTTGCCGATCCGACACAAAGAGTGGCGTGCGAGTCACGTTTAATGCAGTTGTGTTCACGGACGCGAACGCATGTGTCCCTTCGTGCAGCAAAGACGATCATAGCTTGCCGATAGACTGTAGCGATCACTGTCGAAAGACCCGGATAGCCATGTTTCTACCCGATGGGATCATGGCGGTTAATGGTTTGGAACGAACCTGCTTCCCATTGTGGAAATGGCGAGCTATAGGGCTTGCTTCGCGATTGGGGGGCTCTCCGGCGCGATCCTTGCTTTGCGTAGAACCTGGCGCCGTGTGGCGTCGTCGTTTGCCGGGGACCGATGGCCCAGTTCGATCCGCGCCGCCAGCCGATGCGTTTTGCACCGCATCTGCTCACAGCCGTCGCCGCCGTGTCGGTGGCGATGCTCGCCGGTCGCGTTTACCAACCCGCGCAGGCCGAGGTAGTTCCCGAACTGACCCCCCAACAGATGGCGTCGCTGGAGGCGCGCGCCTTTGAATCCGCCGGAACGCCGGCCGGCCTGACCGCTCCCGAGGCCATCCCCGTTGAGATCCGTCGCGGCGAAACCTTTGAACAGGCCGTGCGCCGTACCGGCATCGGGGCCGCAGAGGCCTCGGCCGTCGCCGCCACCCTTTCCAATGCCTATGACGTCAGCCAGATGCGTGCGGGACTGCGGTTCGAGACCGCCATCTCCCATCCACGCGGCGGCCGCGGCGACGCCCGTCTGATCGGTCTGACGATGCGGACCGGGCCGGCCAGCCAGCTGACCGTGTCGCGCAGCTTCGACGGCGCGCTTCGCCTGCGGGCCCTGGAAGAGCGCGTGACCCACGAGACGCTGGTGGTCCGTGCCAACGTCGAGGGTTCCCTGACCGCCACGGCCCAGCGCATGGGGGCCGACGCCGCCATCCGACGCAAGGCCAACCAGCTGTTCGGCCACCGCTTCGACCTTGACCGCGACGTCCATGCCGCCGACCGTTTCACCCTGGTCTTCGACCGCTCGGTGACCGAGAACGGCCGCACCATCGACACCGGCGATCTGCTTTACGCCGAGCTGAAGGATGCCGTCTTCTATCGCTTCCAGCGGCCCGGCGCGCGCCAGGCGGAATATTTTGACGCGACCGGCAAGAGCATGCGCTCGTCGATGATGCGCACGCCGCTGGACCGGGCAACCCGGATCAGCTCGACCTTCGGTTTCCGCGTCCATCCGATCTCCGGCTATCGCAAGATGCACCAGGGCATCGACTTCGCCGCCGGAACCGGCACGCCCGTCGTGGCACCCGCCGACGGCGTGGTGGTCGAGGCGCGGCGCTGGGGCGGCTATGGCAACTGGCTGCGCATCCGCCACGCCAACGGCCTGGAGAGCGGCTATGGCCACCTGTCCCGCTATGGGTCAGGCATTCGCGCCGGCCAGCGCGTCAGCCAGGGACAGGTCGTCGCCTATGTCGGCTCGACCGGTGCCTCGACCGGCCCGCACCTGCACTACGAACTCTGGCGCAATGGCCAGCGGATCAATCCCGGCAGCATTCGCGTCGAGGACAATGTCCAGCTGACGGGTGCCGATCTGGCCGCCTTCCGGGCCGAGAAGGCGCGGATCGACCGGATCATCGCCTCCGGGGGCGAGCGACGCCCCGCCGTCACGCGCGCCAGCGTCGACGGTCTGCGCCCTGCCAACGGGACGACGACCCGCTCCTGATCGCGACCGGCTAGGCCGCCGCTTTCGGTTCCATCGACCGCAAGTCCAGCAGGGCGAACAGGCGTGCGTCCTCGTCCTGCCCGGGATTGGGCGTCGTCAGAAGCCTGCCCCCGACGAATATCGAATTGGCCCCCGCCAGGAAGCAGAGTGCCTGCATCTCCGGGCTCATGGATTCACGACCGGCCGACAGACGCACCATGGCTTTCGGGCAGACCAGCCGCGCGACCGCGACGGTACGCACGAACTCGATCGGATCGATCTCGCCGGTCCTGAGCACCCGCTCACCCAGCGGGGTGCCGGTCACGGGCACCAGGGCATTGACCGGCAAGCTGTCGGGGTGGACCGGCAGGGTCGCCAGGGCGTGCAGCAGGCCGGCGCGGTCCCTGCGGCTCTCGCCCATGCCGACAATGCCGCCGCAGCAGGTGCTCATGCCCGCGTCCCGGACGTGCGCCAGCGTGTCCAGCCGGTCCTGATAGGTCCGGGTCGTGACCACATCGGCATAGTATTCGGGGCCGGTGTCCAGGTTGTGGTTGTAGAAGTCCAGACCGGCCGCCTTGAGCTGCCTCGCCTGATCCGCCGTCAGCATCCCGAGGGTCGCGCAGGTTTCCAGACCCAGGGCCTTCACGCCCGAGATCATCGCTGCCAGTCTGGGCGTGTCGCGATCCTTCAGTTCGCGCCAGGCCGCCCCCATGCAGAAGCGCGACGCTCCGCCCGCCCTGGCCGCCATGGCCTCTGCCAGCACAGCCGTGGTGTCCATCAGCTTGCCGGCCTTCAACCCCGTATCGAACGCGGCCGATTGCGAACAATAGCCGCAGTTCTCGGCACAGCCGCCGGTCTTGATCGACAACAGCTGCGACTTCTGCACTTCGGAAGGGTCGAACCAGCGGCGGTGAACCGTCGCGGCGTCGAAGACCAGTTCCATGAACGGCCGCGCGAACAGGCCCTCGACCTGATCCAGGGTCCAGTCGTGGCGTGGAACCGCAGGATCGGTGAGGGCGGGGCGGAGGGGGGATACGTCGTCGGCCATGGCGGGTTGCTACCCTCCCGAACCTGTCCCGCCAAGCGGGTGATTCAGGCGATCATATAAGGACATCCTTATACGATCTTGCTCCCGAGACGGTTGGCGGCTATACGCGCGCCAATCGATTTCACGCCAACGGCCCATGTCGCCGGAAAGAGCTGCCCATGCCCGACTATATCGTCCGCGACATCTCCCTCGCCGATTTCGGCAACAAGGAAATCGCCATCGCCGAAACCGAGATGCCGGGCCTGATGGCGCTGCGCGAGGAGTTCGGCCACGACAAGCCGCTGAAGGGTGCGCGCATCGCCGGCTCCCTGCACATGACGATCCAGACGGCTGTGCTGATCCAGACGCTGGAAGCCCTTGGTGCCGACGTGCGTTGGGCCTCGTGCAATATCTTCTCGACCCAGGACCATGCCGCAGCCGCGATCGCCGCTGCCGGTACCCCGGTGTTCGCCACCAAGGGCGAGACGCTGGAAGAATACTGGGACTATGCCCACAAGATCTTCGAATGGGCCGATGGCGGCTATCCCAACCTGATCCTGGACGACGGCGGTGACGCGACCCTGCTTTGCGTGCTCGGGCCGAAGGCGGAGAAGGACATTTCGGTCCTGTCCGATCCGCAGAACGAGGAAGAAGAAGCCCTCTACAAGGTGATGAAGCGCTATATCGCCGAGAAGCCCGGCTTCTATTCGGCGATCCGCGACGCTATCGGCGGCGTGTCGGAAGAAACGACGACCGGTGTGCACCGCCTGTACCAGATGGCCGAAAAGGGCGAGCTGCCCTTCCCCGCCATCAACGTCAACGACAGCGTCACCAAGTCCAAGTTCGACAACCTCTACGGCTGCCGTGAATCGCTGGTCGACGCGATCCGTCGCGGCACCGACGTCATGCTGTCGGGCAAGGTTGCCGTGGTCTGCGGCTACGGCGATGTGGGCAAGGGCTCGGCCGCCTCGCTTCGCCAGGGCGGGGCGCGGGTGATCGTCACCGAAATCGACCCGATCTGCGCCCTGCAGGCCGCCATGGAAGGCTATGAGGTCCAGACGCTGGATGATTCCGTCGGCCGTGCCGACATCTTCGTGACGGCCACCGGCAACAAGGATGTCATCACCGTCGATCACATGCGGGCGATGAAGAACAACGCCATCGTCTGCAACATCGGCCACTTCGATTCCGAGATTCAGGTCGCGGGCCTGAAGAACTTCAAGTGGGACGAGATCAAGCCGCAGGTCCACCACGTCGAATTCCCGAATGGCAACAAGATCATCCTGCTGTCAGAAGGCCGCCTGGTGAACCTGGGCAATGCGACGGGCCACCCGTCGTTCGTGATGAGCGCATCCTTCACCAACCAGACCCTGGCCCAGATCGAACTGTGGACCAACAAGTCCAGCTACGAAAACCAGGTCTACGTCCTGCCCAAGCACCTGGACGAGAAGGTCGCCCGACTGCACCTGGCCAAGCTTGGTGCCAAGCTGACCGAGCTGTCCAGCGAACAGGCGGACTACATCTCCGTCCCGACCGCCGGACCGTTCAAGCCGGACCACTATCGCTACTAGACGGTCGCGAAGGCCCGCATCGAAAAAGAAAGGCCGGCCGTCTGGCCGGCCTTTTGCCGTTCAGGCGGCGATCGCGTCGTCTGTTTCGTCGCGCCCTCTCAGGCCGATCTCGAAATCCATGAAGATGTCCATCAGCTCTTCTGCGCCCACGGCGGTCGCACGAGGACCAAACCGGAATGTCCAGAAGCTGACGATATGCTGGATGGCGCCCAGCTGGTCCCCGAGACGCGCGAACAGATAGGGGGCCTCCAGCAGAAAATCCCGGAAATCCAGCGGATTTCCTTCCTGGGTCAGGCTGGCATAGGCCTCGTCATAGATCTGGAGGGTGGCGCGAACGCCCGCGCAGGTCTTGCCGATCTTGTTTCGGAGCACCTGACGTCCGCGGCCGATATACTCTCGTGCCGCCTGGTCGACCGGGCCGGCGACCTGCACTGAGCCCACCCGATCCGCCACGTCGGCGATCTGCGATGTCATGCTTTTCAGGCTCCACTTGTAGTAGAGGAAGCCCTTCCAGCAGAAGACCCCTTCCTGATATTGCTCGGGGTTGAGCCTCAGCGTCTGGCCCAGAGCTTCCATGCCGTCTCCGTTAGCGTTGGAAAGGATTTTCGACGCCATTCGGTCGATCGAACTTGCGCTGGCGGAGGCATCGCCCATGCACAGGGCGACCAGAGGCGTGATCTCGGCCTTCACGAAGTTGAGCATATTCTGCAGATCGGCGTCGCTGAGCGCGAAATAGCAAGGCGCGGGATCGATTCCGGATCGCCTGAGTTGCTCACGCATCAGGAAGGGGTCCAGAGACGGAAGCTGGTCCATGAGGCGGAGCGTATTCACGTCCGGATGTTCGGGTTGAATGCCGAAGACCTCCAGCAGCGTCGCTTCAAAATTGATCTGATTGACGAAGACGTACCGCCCCCCCGACCTGAGTTCCCCATTATCAATTGGGACGATCACCTTGGTGGCCGTCTGGCGACGCCCGCGGAAGGCATCGGTTTCGTTGCGCCGGAGGCGGTGCTTGATAAGCAGACAGGTATTGAGCGCCGGGGTCTGAAACAATGGGCGCTCGCGCCATTCGGGCGAGTCCCGATTCTCTCTCGAAATCTTCAGCAGATTGAGCACTCGCGCTGTGGACGCAGAGCGTTCGAGGAATTCAAGACTTCGAACAGAGCGATCCGTCATGAACACACACTAACTGTAGATTGATTGAAAATGAGACACAGTCTATGGTTTACAACACCATAACCAGCCCACGCCCTGGCCCTCAGGCCCTCAGGCCCTCAGGCCCTCAGGCCCTCAGGCCGCCAGCGCCGGCACGGTCGGCAGATCCGTGCCCGCAAGGCTCATTTCGAAATCGGACAGCAGGTCGATCAGCTCCTCGGCATTGGGCGGTGCCTTGTCCGGGGCCGTCCGGTAGCTCCAGAAGCTGACGATGTGCTGGACGGCCCCCAGCCGCTCACCCAGCCGTGCGAACAGCAGCGGCGAGTCGCGCAGGAAGTCGCGAAAGGCGGTCGGACGCCCTTCGCGCGTCAGGCCTCGAAAGGCGTCGTCATAAATGCGCAGCATGTCGGCCGTGGCCTCGCAGGTCAGCAGGATGCGGTGCCGGATCTTCGCGCGCGCGCGGTCGATCTCGGCGTGCTGGTCGGCATCGATCCGACCGGAGGCCTGGACCCGCTGCACGCTGTCGACCACGCCGCCGATCTCGCCCGTGACACTCTGCAGGGCCCATTTGTAATAGAGGAAGCCCTTCCAGCAGAAGACGCCCTCCTCATATTCGTGGGGGGGCAACTGCAGGGTTTGCCCCAGGGCGCTCAGGTCCTCCCTGGCCGTGTTCGACATGATCTTGGCCGTCAGCCGGGCCACCGGATTCTCTGTCGACAGCTCGTTGTCGAGCCCCACGCTCAGGTCGACCAGAGGCCTGATCTCGTCGGAAACGAAGGCCGTCATCCGGGCCACATCGGCCTCTGACAGGTTGAAATAGCAGGGGGCCGGGATCAGACCATTCCGGCGCAGTTGCTCGCGCAGCAGGAAGGGATCGAGACTTGGCAATTCGTCGATCAGTGCCAGGGTTTGCCGGTCAGGATGTTGCGGGCTGATCCCGAAGCTCTCCTCCAGCGTCTTTTCGAAGCCGATCTGATCCACGAACAGATAGCGGCCGCCGATGCGCAGGTCCGCGCCGTCGATCGGCAGGACGATCTTGGTGGCGACGTAGCGCCGGATGCGGAACTGTTCGATCTCGTTGCGTCGCAGGCGGTGCTTGATGATCAACGCCTTGTTCAGCACCTGATTGGTGAACAGGGGCTGGGCCTTCCAGGCCTCGGTGTCCCGATGCTGACGCCATACCTGCAGCAGGTTCAGCACCCGCGCAGTGGAGGCTGACTTGCGCAGATTGGCGAGGTTTCGGACGGCACGATCGGTCAACGGAACTCCTGACCGGCGCATTTTGAACGGCAAAGGTTAGGAGGACGGCGACGAGCGTGGTTTGTCAGATCTTAACGGGGTGCGGCGCGACCGCCGCTGGCGTCACGGATCGCGGGGGATTAAGAGGCCGCCATGGGCATTGTGTTCGACATCCTGATCCTTCTGGCCATTCTCGCCGTCGCGGTGGTGCTGGGTTTCGGCATCTATTCGCTATTTCGTGGCGGGGACTATGCGCGGTCCAATTCCAACCGGCTGATGCGGCTGCGCGTGGTCATGCAGGCGACCGCCGTGGTCCTGCTGATGGCCGGGCTGTGGTGGAGAAGCAGCCACGGCGGCTGACGAGGAGACGCGCGTGGTCGTTCTGAACAGGATCTATACCCGCACCGGCGACGGTGGCGACACCGGCCTGGCCTCGGGCGAGCGCGTGTCCAAGAGCGATCCCCGCGTGGAGGCCTATGGCACGGTCGACGAATTGAACGCCGTGATCGGCGTGGCCCGGCTGCATTCAGGCCAGAACGACCGCATCGACGCCATGCTGGGCCGGATCCAGAACGAGCTGTTCGACCTGGGGGCCGATCTGGCCACGCCGCTGGACCCGCCGCCGACGTGGGCAGCCCTGCGCATGGTGCAGTCGCAGGTCGAACGGCTCGAGGCCGAGATCGACTGGATGAACGAGAGCCTGAAGTCGCTGGACAGCTTCATCCTGCCGGGCGGCTCGCCGCTGTCGGCCCATCTGCACCTGGCCCGGACGGTCGCCCGGCGGGCAGAGCGCGACACCATCCGCCTTGTGGAGACGGGCGCGGCCGTGACGCCGGAGGCCCTGCGCTATCTGAACCGACTGTCCGACCACCTTTTCGTGGCGGCCCGACGCGCCAATGCCAACGGTGCGGGCGATGTGAAGTGGGTCCCCGGTTCCACGCGGTGACGCTGGCGTCCATCCCGGCGCGGGGCTAAACCGCCCGCAAACAAGAACAGTCTGCTTTCAGGGAAACGCCATGCGCGACATCCACCATTTCATCGACGGTGCGTCCTTCACGGGAACGTCCGGCCGGTTCGCCGAGGTGTTCAACCCGAACACCGGAGAGGTTCAGGCCCGCGTCCAGCTGGCCTCGATCGAGGAGATGGACCGCGCGGTCCAGTCCGCCCAGAACGCCTTCGAGGGCTGGTCCAGCACGAACCCCCAGCGCCGCGCGCGCGTGATGTTCGAGTTCAAGCGGCTGGTCGAGGCCAATATGACCGAGCTGGCCGAACTGCTGTCGTCGGAGCACGGCAAGGTGGTCGCGGACTCGAAAGGCGACATCCAGCGCGGGCTGGAGGTGATCGAGTTCGCCTGCGGCATCCCCCACGCCCTGAAGGGCGAATACACCTGGGGTGCCGGCCCTGGCATCGACGTCTATTCGATGCGCCAGCCCCTGGGCGTGGTCTCGGGCATCACCCCGTTCAACTTCCCGGCCATGATCCCGATGTGGATGTTCGGCGTGGCCGTCGCGGTGGGCAACACCTTCATCCTCAAGCCTTCCGAGCGTGATCCGTCGGTGCCTGTCCGTCTGGCCGAGCTGATGATGGAGGCGGGGGCCCCCGCCGGCGTCCTCAACGTCGTCCACGGCGACAAGGCGGCGGTCGATGCCATCCTGACCCACCCGCAGATCCACGCCGTCAGCTTCGTCGGCTCGTCCGACATTGCTCACTATGTCTACCAGGTGGGCGCGGCCAACCATAAGCGGGTCCAGGCCATGGGCGGGGCCAAGAACCACGGCATCGTCCTGCCCGACGCCGACATGGACCAGGTGATCAAGGACCTGTCCGGGGCCGCCTATGGCTCGGCCGGCGAACGCTGCATGGCCCTTCCGGTAGTCGTGCCGGTCGGCAAGAAGACCGCCGACGAGCTGCGCGAGCGGATGATCGCCGAGATCCCGATGATGCGGGTCGGCGTCTCCACCGACGCGGGTGCGCACTACGGCCCGGTGGTCACGGCCCAGCACAAGGCCCGCGTCGAAGGCTGGATCGAGCAGGGGGTCAAGGACGGTGCCGAGCTGGTCGTCGACGGCCGCGGCTTCAGCCTGCAGGGCCACGAAAAGGGATACTTCATCGGCCCGTCGCTGTTCGACCACGTCACGCCCGGGATGGAATCCTACAAGGAGGAGATCTTCGGCCCCGTGCTGCAGATCGTCCGCGCCGCCAGCTTCGAGGAGGCGCTGAGCCTGCCCTCGAAGCACCAGTACGGCAACGGCGTCGCCATCTTCACCCAGAACGGCCGCGCGGCGCGCGACTTCGCTGCCCGGGTCAATGTCGGCATGGTCGGCATCAACGTCCCGATCCCGGTGCCGGTCGCCTATCACACCTTCGGCGGCTGGAAGCGGTCGGCCTTCGGCGACACCAACCAGCACGGCATGGAAGGCGTGAAGTTCTGGACCAAGGTCAAGACCATTACCGCCCGCTGGCCCGACAGCGATCTGGAGCACGCGGATTCCAGCTTCGTCATCCCGACCATGGGGTGAGGCCTCGCCTTTGCCCGGCCGGTGTTCGAGGCGACGCAATTCGGTGTTAAGCATTATGGTGGCCGTTAAGCTGAAGCTGGAGTGCCTCCCCGCATGCGTCGTTTCCTGATCTGGTCGGCCCTGGCGGTCGTCATCGGCCTGGCCATCGCGGGCGGCGGCTACTGGGCCTACTGGAACTTCTATGCGCGCTTCCAGCCGGTGACCGTGGCCCGCAACCAGGCCGAGATCCAGCGCCTGCTGGACGAGGCGTCCTGGGTGTCCGAAGGCGGCGGGGGCCAGCCACTCTACATCATCGGCTATCGCGACAGCGCCGCCAGCCAGCGTTACGAGCGCGAGGAGACCGGGAAGCTGCGCGCCGGGGGCGTCGAGGTCCGCGTCGTCGTCTTCGCCCGCCCGGACAAGGAGGGCCAGGCCCTGTCCACGGCCGCCGAGCGCGCCACAGTCGCCGAACTCTGGCTGAGCCGTGACTGGAGCCTGTACCAGCGCTGGACCGCGACCCCGGCCGCCAACTGGACGGCGGCGGGCATTCCGGCCGCGGATGGCAATCTGGCGCGCTCGGCCGTGGTCGATGCCAGCCGCGCCTTCGTCGCCGAGCTGACCGACCTGCTGCGGGATGCGGGCATTCCGACCGGCTATCCGCTGGTCATCTGGCGCGATCGCGAAGGCTTCATGAAGGCCTGCGCCTGTTCCGACGCCCGGTCCTGGGCCTTCATCCGCGACGATTTCGCTGCGCCCGATGCCGTCGCGCCCGCCAGCCTCGACGAGCCCGGTGCTCCGGTGCCCCCCGGGCTGCCCGGTCCCGCCGAGCCGGGCAGCCTGCCCTATCCGACCCTGCCCGGCATCCCGCCGGCCGACGGCCAGATCGCCCCGTCCCAACCGGGTCAGCCGGGGACGGCAGGCCAGACGGCACCGCCTCGCCCCCGCGCGACACCGGGCAGCCCCACCCCGCCGACCACGACGCCGCAGCCGACCCAGCAGGAAGACACGACCTTCTTCTAGAGCCTGATCGGCTGAGGTGGAATCGCTTCGCGATTCCGCCGATGCCGTGAATCAGGCTCCAGAGAACAGCGAGGGCATGATTCACGCTTTCGGCTGGACCCACGACGTGGGTCCACCTCAAACGATCATGCCCTGGAGGCCGGTCAGAACAGGCGTTGGCAGGTCTCGATCAGGCGTTCGACGTCGGCGTCGTCCTGATACAGGCCAAAGCCAAAGCGAATGACCTCGTCGCGCACGTCGGTGACGACATTGGCCTCCAGCAGCCGCGCCCGCCACGCCTGCGCGTCCCTGTGCTTCAGCGCAAGAAAACGTGCGCGGGGCGTGCCGTCGCCGGTGACGGGGTTCAGGATCACGGCCTCGCCCGGACGCCCGCAGTCTCCGGCCGCCAGGGCTTCCGAGAACCGCGCCGACAGCCGGTCCGCATGGGCCGAAATGGCGGCCGTCGTCAGCCCCTGCTCGTCCAGCATCCGGCGCACGCCGTTGAAGCGGTAAATCGGCGTGGCGTCGAAGGTCGCGCCCCAGAACCGGCCGGCGTCGGCGCGATACTGAACGCCGTCCGGCGGCCCCATCAGATTGCCGAACTCCGCGAACCAGCCGGTGACGACAGGGCGTTCGCAGAAGTCGTCCGGCGCATGCAGGAAGCCCGCGCCCTCGCCGGTCATCGCGTATTTGTATCCGCCCGAGACATAGAAGATCCGGTCCGCCACCGCCGACAGGTCGGTCGGGGTGGCCATGAAGCCGTGATAGCCATCGACGATGACCCACGGCCCCTCCGGTTTCGCGAGCGCGGCCAGGTCGTCGATGCAGCCGATCGCCTGGCCGGTCTTGAAGAAGACCTGGCTGACGAAGATCACGTCGTGCCCGCCGCCCCGGGCGGCCGCCGTGAACCGGGCGTCGAAGGTCTCGAACGGCTCCAGCGGCACGCGGGTGACGACGGCGTCGCCGCTCTCTTCCCAGCGCTCGGCCTGGCGGCGAAAGGCGTGGAACTCGCCGTCGGTCGTCAGGATTCGGACAGGCTTCGTCTCCCACCCCGAGAAGACGCGGATCAGAAAATCATGGGTGTTGGGCGCGAAGACGACGGTCTGCGGGTCCGGCAGATGCAGCTCGGCGGCAACGTGTTTCTGCGCCTCGGGGACCACCTCGCCCAGGATCAGGTCCCATTTCCGGTCAGCGAAATGGTTCGCCTCGACCCAGGCGCGCACCTGACCGTCGAAACTGGCGTCCGGCCAGAGGTGATGGCTGTGGGCCGCGAAATGCAGCCGCTCGGGGTCGAGCGCCAGGGCGCGGGAGAACAGGGGTTTGTAGGTCATTCGCGCCGTTTGAAAGAGAGGGTCGAGGTGTCTCGCATGGCGTGGACGATCCGTTCGACCAGCACGATCTCGCCTTGGACAGAATAATAGATGTCGTGCGAACGGTAACGCGTCCTGTGCAGACCGCTACCAAACTCAGGGCATGCGGTGAAACGTCTCGGAAAATGCCTGAGGGCTTCACAGTGCGTCTTCAATCCAGCGACGTAGCGGCGCGCGGCTGATCGATTGTCGATCGCGATGTAATCGCCGACCTCGACCAACTCCTGGCGAGCAACGGCTGCGAAGCGGACTCTCACGCCGGATCGGCGTAGCGGGCCTCAAGCTCAGCGAAAACGTCCTCGGCCGGAATGCTGGGCCGAGGATCAGCCCGGCTTTCCTCGATCAACGCACGGATGCGGGCGATCTCTTCGGGGCTTTCGAAGCGTCGCGCGGCAACCCATTCGCTGACAATCATCGCCAATGCTTCAGCGACCGAGGTGAACTCGCCGGCGGCCACCGCCGCTTCGAGGTCCGCATAAACGTCTTCGTCGAGCTCGGCGGTAATGGTTTCGTGCTTGCCCATGGCGATCCTCGCTGGACAAAGACTACCACAGGGTCGGCGTCAGACCAGCGCCCCGTGGCAGTGCTTGAACTTGCGGCCCGAGCGGCAGGGGCAGTCGGCGTTGCGCGCCGTCCGCTCCCAGCCGGCCGGCAGAAGCTCGACCGGCAGGCGCGACCGGGCGTCGCCGGTCAGCTGTCCTTCGGGGTTCTGGGCCAGCGGATCGGCCATTTCGTTGACGCCGGTGCCGGGGTTCAGGTGGATTTCCTGGAACTCGGGCATCTCCATCGCGGGCGGAGCCTCGAACCGGAACTCCACCGTCATCAGCCAGCGCGTCACATTGTGGCGCAGCTCGTGCAGCAGGGTCTCGAACAGGCTGAAGGCCTCGGTCTTGTACTCGTTCAGCGGGTCGCGCTGGCCGTAGCCGCGCAGGCCGATGACGCCACGCAAATGGTCCAGATGCACCAGGTGCTCGCGCCATTGCATGTCGATCATCTGCATCAGGAACTGCTTTTCCAGTCCCCGGGTCTGGTCGGCGCCCAGCTGTTCCAGACGTTGGGCGGCGCGGGCGTCGGCGGCGTCCTGAAGGCGCTGCTCGACCTCCTCGTTGGACACGCCTTCCTCGGCGGCCCAGTCGTGCAGCGGCAGGTCGAGGCCGAGCGTCGACTTCACCTTCTCGTCGAGGCCGTCGATGTCCCACTGTTCGGCATAGGCCTTGGGCGGCATGAAGCGGTCGACCAGATCGGTGACCACGTCGCGCCGGAACTCCCCGACCAGTTCGGACAGGTCGTCGGAATCCATGAACTCCTGGCGCTGCTCGAACACCGCCTTGCGCTGGTCGTTCACGACGTCGTCGTATTTCAGCAGGTTCTTGCGGATGTCGTAGTTGCGGGTCTCGACCCGCTTCTGCGCCGTCTCGACCGCGCGGTTCAGCCAGGGATGCGAGATCGCCTCGCCCTCGGCCACGCCGAAATTCCGCATGATCGCATCCAGCCGGTCGCCGGCGAAGATGCGCAGCAGATCGTCCTCGCAGCACAGGAAGAATTTGGATGTGCCCGGGTCGCCCTGACGGCCGGTGCGGCCGCGCAGCTGGTTGTCGATGCGGCGGCTTTCGTGACGCTCGGTGCCCAGGACGAACAGGCCGCCGGCATCCAGGGCGATCTTCTTCTGGACGGCGATGTCGGCCTTCAGCCGGGCCTCTTCGGCGGCCAGCATCTCGGGCGTGACCTCGATGGCCAGGTTGCGCTGATCCAGCCGGTATTTCTCCAGCCGCATTTCCAGATTCCCGCCCAGCTGGATGTCGGTGCCGCGACCGGCCATGTTGGTGGCGATCGTGACGGCGCCCGGCAGACCCGCATCGGCGACGATGAAGGCTTCCTGCTCGTGCTGGCGGGCATTCAGGACGTTGTGCGGGATGCCCTTGAACTTCGTCTCGTATTTGATGTCCCAGGCGGCGTCGCCGACCTTGGCGGCCTCCTTTTCCTTGCCCACAAAAGCCGGTTTGAGGCTGCGCGACACCTCCACCTTGTGCTCGTAGTTGTTGAGGATCTCCGACAGCTGTTCGGACTTCTCGATCGAGACGGTGCCGACCAGGATCGGCTGGCCCCGCTCGCGGCAGTCTGCGATCTGGCGGGCGATGGCCTGCACCTTCTCGGCATAGGTCCGGTAGACCTCGTCGTCATGGTCGATGCGCTGGACCGGCCGGTTGGTGGGAACCTCCAGCACATCCATCTTGTAGATGTCGTGGAACTCCTGGGCCTCGGTGGCCGCCGTGCCGGTCATGCCCGACAGCTTCTCGTAGAGGCGGAAGTAATTCTGGATCGTGACCGAGGCCAGGGTCTGGTTCTCGGGCTGGATCTTGACGTCTTCCTTGGCCTCGATGGCCTGGTGCAGACCCTCGGACAGGCGACGACCGGTCATCATCCGACCCGTGAATTCGTCGATCAGGACGACCTCGCCGGCCTTGATGATGTAGTCCTTGTCCTTCTGGTACAGGGTGTTGGCGCGGAGCGCCTGGTTGACGTGGTGCACCAGGCTGATGTTGGCGGCGTCGTACAGACCCGTCGTGTCATCGGCGAAATGGCCGCCTTCCTCCAGCAGTTGCTCGATCCGCTCGGAGCCTTCCTCGGTCAGCAGCGACTGGCGCTGCTTTTCGTCGAGGTCGAAGGTCGTCGGGTCCTTGATCAGCGCCTTCACCAGGGCGTCGCAGATCTTGTAGAGATCCGACCGGTCCTCGGTTGGCCCCGAGATGATCAGGGGCGTGCGCGCCTCGTCGATCAGGATGGAGTCGACCTCGTCGACGATGGCGAAATGGTGCGGGCGCTGCACCATCTCGCGCCGGTCATAGACCAGGTTGTCACGCAGATAGTCGAAGCCGAACTCGTTGTTGGTGCCATAGGTGATGTCGGCGTTGTAGGACGCCTGGCGCTGGCCCTGGCTGAGGCCGTTGACGATCACCCCGACCTCGAGACCCAGGAACCGGTAGACCCGGCCCATCCATTCGGCGTCGCGCCGGGCCAGATAGTCGTTGACGGTGATAACGTGGACGCCCTTGCCCGACAGGGCGTTCAGATACACCGGGGCCACGGCGACCAGGGTCTTGCCTTCGCCGGTCCGCATCTCGGCGATGCCGCCCTCGTGCAGGATCATGCCGCCGGTCAGCTGCACGTCGTACTGGCGCTGACCCAGCACCCGCTTGGAGGCCTCGCGCGATACGGCAAAGGCGTCGTCCAGCAGCTTGTCCAGGCTCTCGCCGGCCGCGACCCGGTCCTTGAACGTCTGGGTCATCATGCGCAGCTCGTCGTCGGACAGGGCGGCGTATTTCGGCTCCAGGGCATTGATCTTCTGGACCCGGCCCATGAAGTCCTTGACCTTGCGGTCGTTGGAAGAGCCGAAGAATTTCTTGGCAAAGCCGAGCATGGGCGGTCCGGAAACGGTCGAGCGGTCGATAGCTCTGGAAAAGCCCTGAACGGGCGTCGAGGAACGCCGCGCGAGTGGCTGCCGGACGAGGCGGCGAAACACGCCGCGCATACGATCGAAAACCCCTCGACTTGGGCGCAGGCGGGACTTAAGCACCGGCCATACCCCTGTCAACGCGAGGGGCTTTTCGGCCCGGCGTTTGGACCCCTTCAGTCGGGACGGAGCGTCCGATGCGACATTCACGCCACCCTCTCACCTTTTTGGCCCTCACTGCGGTTCTGGCGCTTGCCGCCTGCGGGCGTGGTGGCGGTAACGACCAGCCGCCGGAACCGGGCGACCGGGCGGTGGCCAGGGTGCAGGACCAGACCATCTGGGCGTCGGACGTGAAGCGCGAGGCCGTGGCGCAGGGGCTGGTGGGCGAGGGCGAGCCACTGGACATCACCTCCAACCTGTTCCGGCGCGTGCTGGACGAGGTGGTGGACCAGAAACTGCTGGCCCGCGAAGCCGAGCGGCGTGGGCTCGACAATTCCCCCCTGGCCCAGCGCCGGCTGGAGGCCACCCGCGAGCGGATCCTGGGCGACATGCTGGTCGAGAACGAGGTCAACGGCCGCATCAACGACCAGTCCGTCCAGACCTTGTACCAGGAACAGCTGGGCCTGGCCCGCACGTCCGAGGAGATCCGCGTCCGCCTGATCCTGTCGCGCACCCGGCCGGAGGCCGACGCCGTGCTGGGTATCCTGGGGCAGGGGGCGTCGTTCGAGGCCGTGGCCCAGGAACGCTCGATCGACGAGGCCACGCGGTTCTCGGGCGGTGACCTCGGCTATTCGACCGCCGACGTCATGCCCCAGGCCTATGCCAGCGCGCTTCGCGACGCCCCGGCCGGATCGACGGTCGGCCCGTTCCAGACCGAGGGCGGCTGGGCCGTGCTGCGGGTCGAGGACCGCCGCCGCGAGAGCCCGCCGACGCTGGATCAGGCCCGCCCCCAGATCGTTCGCTATCTGACCTACGAAGGCGTGCGCCAGCTGCTGGAGGAGTTGCGCGGCAAGGCCCGGGTCGATGTGCTGCTGGCCGCCGAGGGCAATGCGCCCCAGGAGCCCGCATCGGCCCCGCGCGTGGCCGCGCCGACGACCCCTGCGCCTGCGCCGACAGCGCCCGCGCCCGCCCGGACGGCGACCGCCCAATGAGCGCCGGTCCGAAAAAGCCCGTCTCGACCGGCAAGGCCATCGAACAGGCGTTCGAAAAGGCGCTGGACCCGTTTGCCGCCGCCATCCGCAAGGCGACCCAGTCCCACGCGGCGACGCCCGCCGCGGCGTCGGCCGCGCCCGGCAAGCCCGGCCTGAAGGTTTCGCCCCTGGCTGTGCCCTTCCCGACCATTCCGCCGGTCGGCGGCGTGGAGATCACCACCGCCCGCGCCGGCTTCTACAAGCACGAGCGCGACGACCTGGTGGTGTTCCGTTTCGCGCGGGGCACGACCTGCGCCGGCGTCTTCACCCGCCACAAGGTCGGCTCGGCGCCCGTCGACTGGTGCAAGCGCCAGCTGGACGGCGCGAGCGGCGGCGAGGACGTGCGCGCCCTGGTGGTCAACGCGGGCTGCGCCAATGCCTTCACCGGCAAGGCTGGGGCCGATGCGGCCCGTCGCACGGCCTCCGAGGTGGCCAAGCGGTTCGGTTGTCGCCAGCGCGACGTCATGCTGGCCTCGACCGGGGTGATCGGTGTCCTGCTGGACGACAGGAAGATCGCGGCCAGGCTCGGCGAGGTGGAGACCAGGCTCGATGGCGACACCCCTCCGACCGAGCAATGGGCGGCGGCGGGTCTGGGCATCATGACCACCGACACCTTCCCCAAGGGCTCCTATGCCGAGGCCCGGATCGACGGGGTCAAGGTGCGCATCGCGGGGATCGCCAAGGGTTCGGGCATGATCGCGCCGGACATGGCCACCATGCTGGCCTTCATCGTCACCGACGCCAGCATCCATCCGAATGTCCTGCGGGCCATGCTGGGCCTGCATGTGCGCACGACCTTCAACTCGGTGACGGTCGACGGCGACACCTCGACCAATGACACCTGCCTGCTGTTCGCCACGGGGGCCTCGGGCGCGCCCCGCATCGGCCGTCTGGGCGACCGGCGGCTGAAGGAGTTCAGCGCCGCGCTGGAAAAGGTCATGCTCGACCTGGCGCACCAGCTGGTCCGCGACGGCGAGGGCGCGACCAAGTTCGTGCGCGTGACCGTGGACGGAGCCGCCAGCCCCGCCTCGGCGAGGAAGCTCGCCAAGTCGATCGCCGACAGCCCCCTGGTCAAGACCGCCATCGCCGGCGAGGACGCCAACTGGGGCCGCGTCGTCATGGCCGTCGGCAAGACCGAGGAACCCGTCGACCGCGACCACCTGGCGATCCGCTTTGGGCCCAACGTCGCGGCCGTCGATGGAGCGGTGTCCCCGACCTACGACGAGGCAAAGATGAGCGCCTATATGAAGAAATCGGAGATCGAGATCAGCGTCGACGTCGGCTCAGGCCGCGCCTCCGCCACCGTCTGGACCTGCGATCTGACCAAGGGCTACATCGAGATCAACGGGGATTATCGGAGCTAGGCCGGGTCGCCCTTGCGCCTGGCGATGGCCGCGCTCTCGGCCTTGAGCGGCTTGGACACCGGGCAGACTTCCTGGGCATAGGCGCTCAGGGTGTTCGCCAGATGGTCGGGCACCAGGCTGTAGTGGACGAATTGGCCCCGCTTCTCGCTGGTCACCAGCCCGGCGTTCTCCAGCACGGTCAGATGCTGCGAGACAGCAGGCTTCGAGATCTCGAAACGGGCCGCGATCTCGCCCGCCGTCAGGTCGGTATGGGCAAGATAGGCCAGCATCTTGCGACGGATCTGGCTGGAAAGGGCTTCGAACACGCGTTGCATGGTTCCTATTTAAGTGATTTGCGAACCACTTGCCAGATGCGGTGCGTCATGATTTAAGTCATTACCTAAATACCGAAGGGATTGGCCATGCATGACCCGCTCGACCCCTGTGCCGTCAACAGCCTGATCGAGACGCCGGGATGCGATCCGGTCGCCGGTCGCGTAGTCTGGGACCCGCTTCACTCGGTCTGGAACGGCGGGATGATGGCAGCGACGCTGCTTGCCGGTCCCCTGACGGTCAGTCCGGCCGCCCTCGCGCTCTTCGTCGTGACCACGGGTGCGGGCCTTTTGCTCGGTCATTCGGTCGGCTTTCACCGCCGGATGATCCACGGCAGCTTCCAGTGTCCGCTTTGGCTGGAGCATTTCCTGGTCTGGGTCGGGACGGTCGTGGGGATCAGCGGCCCCTTCTGGATGATCCGCGCCCACGACCTGCGCGACTGGGCCCAGCGCCAGCCGGATTGCCACGACTATCTGTCCAACCGTCGGCCGATGCTGGTCGATGCGATCTGGCAGATGCACGGACGTCTAGTGCTCGATCATCCACCGGCCTTCGACTATGGCCGCATCGGACGGGACCGGTTCTATCGCTTCCTCGAACGCACCTGGATACTGCAGCAACTGCCCATCGCGGGAGTCCTCTATCTGATGGGTGGCTGGGGATTCGTGGTGTGGGGCGTCTGCGCCCGGATCACCGCTTCGGTTGTTGGCCACTGGTTCGTCGGCCATCTGGCCCATACGCACGGGCCGCAAACCTGGCTGGTCAAGGACGCGGGGGTCCAGGCCCACGACGTGCCTTGGGCGGCGGTCCTAACCATGGGGGAGGGCTGGCACAACAATCACCACGCTTACCCGGGCTCCGCCAGGATCGGCCTCTATCCAGGTCAGAGCGACTGGGGCTGGCGGTTCATCCAGATGCTGGAGCGGGCCGGACTGGCTTGGGATGTGCGGACGCCGGAGACTCTGGGGCCTCGGCCTCTCGTTGCCGCTGATGCCTTCAAGTGTTGAGGTCATGGCCGCAGCGGGTGGTCGCTTTGGTCGCAGGTAGCGCTTCTGCGGCGCTCGTTCTGGCGACAGAGATTGTCGCGATCTATGTGATCGGCGGGCTTGCATCCACGGACTACACAAGCCCGATGGTGATCGCCTTCGCCAGTCTGGCGACTGCCGTCCTGGCAACTCCCGCCTTTCTGTTGGGGCTGACCGTGATTGGTGGGCCAATATGGTGGATCTTGCACCGCATCGGTCGCACCTCGGTGACCGCAGCCATAGTCTCAAGCGCGGCAGGAAGCATGGTAGCTGGCGTCATCGCACTCTGGACGTTCGGGGCTCCGTTGGAGGCCTTGGTATCGGCTGTATTGCTCGCAGCGCCGGGAGCTGTCGCAGGCTGGGCGGTAAGTCTTGTTGCCTACGACAGAACCAGGCCGTCCTAAGCCGCCGCCTGCTCGGCCTTCCTGAGCGCGCTCGCCCGGACCTTCTCGCTCTCGGATTTCAGCTGCCCGCAGGCGGCCAGGATATCCCGCCCCCGCGGCGTGCGGATCGGGCTCGCATATCCCGCCTTGTTCAGGATCGCCGCGAACCGCTCGATCGTCTTCCAGTCCGAGCATTCATAGTCGGTGCCCGGCCAGGGGTTGAAGGGGATCAGGTTGACCTTGGCGGGGATGCCCTCGATCAGCTTGACCAGGGCGCGGGCCTCGTCGGGACTGTCATTGACGCCCTTCAGCATCACATATTCGAAGGTGACCCGCCGGGCGTTGGAAAGGCCCGGATAGGCGCGGATGCCGTCCATCAGCTGTTGCAACGGGTATTTCCTGTTCAGCGGCACCAGGACGTCGCGCAGGTCGTCGTTGGTGGCGTGCAGGCTGATGGCCAGCATGGCCTGGGTTCGGGTGCCCAAAGGCTCCAGCTGGGGCACCACGCCACTGGTCGAGACCGTGATCCGGCGGCGCGACAGGGCGATGCCCTCATTGTCCGAGATGATGTCGATGGCGTCCGAGACCTGGTCCAGATTGTACAGCGGCTCGCCCATGCCCATGAAGACGATGTTGGACAGGCGGCGATCTTCCTTGGGCGACGGCCATTCGTTCAGGTCGTCGCGGGCCACCTGGACCTGGGCCACGATCTCGGCGGCCGTCAGGTTGCGGACCAGGGCCTGGGTGCCCGTGTGACAGAAGGTGCAGTTCAGGGTGCAGCCGACCTGGCTCGACACGCACAGGGCGCCGGCGCGGCCCACGTCGGGGATGTAGACGGTCTCGATCTCTATGCCGGGCGCGGTGCGGATCAGCCATTTGCGCGTGCCGTCGGCCGAGACCTGGCGCTCGACGATCTCGGGCCTGTCGAGGGTGAAGGCGGCGGCCATCTTCGCCTTGGCGTCTTTGGCCATATTGGTCATGGCGTCGAAGTCGGTGACGCCGAAATGGTGGATCCAGCCCCACACCTGACTGGCGCGCATCTTCGCCTTTTCCGGCGGACAGATGTCGGCGTCGATCAGGGCCTGACGCAAGGCTCCGCGCGTCAGACCGGACAGGTTGACGGGGGCCCTGGGGGCCGAGGCGGAGACGCGGGACAGGTCGAGCGTGACGCTCACGGGCAGTGATCCTGAGGAGAGGGGTTCGGGGTCCATAGCACAAAACCCTCTCCCGCCGGGAGAGGGCTTGAGCGCACGGCGGCGAAGCCGTCGTTCTTGCGCGAAAGGGTGAGGGGTTAAGGTGCGAAAGCGTCACGGCGGCACCCCTCACCCTTTCGGCTGTGGCATCGCTACGCTCTACGAGCCTCAAGCCCTCTCCCGCCGGGAGAGGGAACCTATCAAAGAATAAACCGGCTCAGATCCGCATTCTTCGACAGGTCTCCGACCTTTCCGCGCACCGCGTCGCCGTCGAAGGCGACCGTCTGGCCCGAGAGGTCAGAGGCCTTGAACGACGTCTCCTCCAGCACCCTCTCGATCACCGTGACCAGCCGTCGGGCCCCGATATTCTCGACCGCGCCGTTGGCGGCTACGGCGGCGTCGGCCAGGGCCTCGACCGCATCCGGCGTGAAGGTCAGGGTGACGTCCTCCGTCGCCAGCAGGGCCTGGTTCTGGCGGATCAGATTGGCCTCGGGCTCGGTCAGGATGCGCACGAAGTCGTCGCGGGTCAGGGCTTTCAGCTCGACGCGGATCGGCAGGCGGCCCTGCAGTTCGGGCAGCAGGTCACTGGGCTTGGCGACGTGAAAGGCCCCCGAGGCGATGAACAGCACATGGTCCGATTTCACCGGTCCATATTTGGTCGAGACCGTGGTGCCCTCGATCAGGGGCAGCAGGTCGCGCTGTACGCCTTCGCGCGATACGTCCGCCCCGCCGCGATCCTGACGGCCCGCGACCTTGTCGATCTCGTCGATGAAGACGATGCCCTCGTTCTCGGCCAGCAGCAGGGCCTCGCGCGTCAGACTGTCCTGATCCAGCAGCTTGTCGCTCTCTTCCGCCAGAAGGGGCTGCACGGCGTCGCGCACGGTGGTCCTGACCGACCGCGTCCGCCCCCCGCCCAGCTTGCCCAGCATGTCCGACAGGTTCAGCAGGCCGACGTTGCCACCGCCGCCGATATCCAGCCCCTGGATCGGCGAGGCGGTGTCGGCCAGCTGCAGCTCGATCTCCTTGTCGTCCATCTCTCCGGCACGAAGCTTCTTCCTGAAGCTGTCACGGGTCGCGGGCTGGGATCCCGGGCCGACCAGGGCGTCCAGGATTCGCTCCTCGGCCGCCGATTCAGCCTTGGCCCTCACGCCGGTGCGGCGGGTATCACGCACCATGACCAGGGCCGCCTCCACCAGATCGCGCATGATCTGGTCGACGTCACGGCCAACGTAGCCGACCTCGGTGAATTTGGTCGCCTCGACCTTGAGGAAGGGCGAGCCGGCGAGGCGGGCCAGGCGGCGCGCGATCTCGGTCTTGCCGACGCCGGTCGGTCCGATCATCAGAATATTCTTGGGCGTGACCTCGTCGCGCAGATCGGCGGGCACCCGCTTTCGTCGCCAGCGGTTGCGCAGGGCGACCGCGACGGCGCGTTTGGCGTCGTCCTGACCGACGATATAGCGATCCAGCTCGGAGACGATCTCGCGCGGGGACAGGTCGGTCATACGCGGCCTCCGCCGAGCGTTTCGACGGTCAGATTGCCGTTGGTGTAGACGCAGATGTCGGCCGCGATCGCCATGGCGCGACGCGCCACCGCCTCGGCGTCCAGGTCGGTGTTGTCGATCAGGGCGCGGGCGGCCGCCAGGGCATAGTTGCCGCCCGACCCGACGGCCGCGACGCCGTATTCCGGTTCCAGCACGTCGCCGACGCCCGTGACGGTGAAGATGGAGTCCCTGTCTGCGACCAGCAGCATGGCCTCCAGCCGGCGCAGATAGCGGTCGGTCCGCCAGTCCTTGGCCAGATCGACACAGGCGCGGGCCAGCTGGTCGGGATACTGCTCCAGCTTGGCTTCCAGCCGTTCGATCAGGGTGAAGGCATCGGCCGTGGCGCCGGCAAAGCCCGCCAGAACCTTTCCGCCCGCCAGGGTACGCACCTTGCGGGCCGCACCCTTGACGATGGTGGGCCCCATGGAGACTTGGCCGTCGCCCGCGATGACGGTGCGGCCGCCCCTGCGCACCGCCAGAATGGTGGTGCCGTGCCAGTCCGGAAATGTCGAATGTGTTTGGCTCATGCCTCCCAGATGGAGAACGGATCGCGATGCGGCAAGCCGAAAGCCGTGCAAAGACAGTAAGTCGGCGTCGTCATATTTTCACCAATGTAACTGGTTAATGCTGCAAGATAATACCAAGTAAACCGCGTTATTTGAGTAAATTCGTGCTGTATCGCCTTATCTACGTCAGCGAAGCTGTCGGCTCGACCGGAGCGTCCACACTGTCTATCGCCCAGATTCTGGGCATTGCCGGCCGCAACAACCGCCGCGATCACATCACCAGCGGCATCCTGTTTCATGATGGCTGGTGCCTTCACGCGATAGAAGGCGCGCGGGTCGACATCGACCGTCTGATGCGTCGGCTGCATGAAGACCGACGTCACAGGAACATCCGCGTTCTTGTGGACAGGCCGATCGCCGAGCGTCGCTTCTGCGAGCCCATGAGCCTGAGCCGGAATCCATCGGCCCTGCTGAAGGCGATCGGCTCGCCCCGGATGGAGACCATGACCGGCCGTGAGGCCGAACGGATCGTCGACATCAAACAGGCGGCGTGACGTCATGGGCTCCAGCGCCTAGTGGGAGTCCATGGCATTTTCTCCCGAAGAGGTCGAACGCTACGCCCGCCACCTGGTTCTGGCCGAGATTGGCGGACCGGGGCAGCAGAAGCTGGCGGCTGCGACCGTTCTGATCGTCGGTGCGGGTGGCGTCGGGGGGCCAGCCGCCCTGTATCTGGCGGCGGCGGGCGTCGGGACGATCCGGATCGTGGACGGCGACACGGTCGCCCTGTCCAATCTTCAGCGCCAGATCCTGTTCGATACGACTGACATCGGCCGCGCCAAGGTCGAGGCGGCGGCCGGGCATCTGACCGCCATCAATCCTCATGTCCGCGTCGAAGCCCTGGATCATCGGTTGAGCGCGGACAATGCCCTGGCCGTGATCTCCGGCACCGATGCTGTCCTGGATGGGACGGACGATTTCGCCACACGGCACGCCGTAAATGCCGCCTGCGTGGCTGCAGGGGTTCCGCTGGTTTCGGGCGCCCTGGGACGGTGGAGCGGTCAGGTGGGGGTCTTCGCTGGCCGCCCATGCTACCGCTGCCTGGTGCCCGAGAGTCCGCCGGATGCCGAGACCTGCGCCCGCGTCGGTGTCGTCGGCGCTCTGGCCGGCGTCATCGGCGCGATGGCGGCCCTCGAGGCGATCAAGCTGATCACGGGCGCAGGCGAACCCCTGACCGGTCGGCTGATGCTCTACGACGGCCTGTCCGCGACCAGCCGGACAATCAGCGTCACCGCCGATCCCGGCTGCCCGGTCTGTTCCCGCCCCTGATCCCTCGACCCACGCAGGGCCGAAAGTAGAAGAGGCGCACGATCGCTCGTGCGCCTCCTGCATTCCGGGTCGATCTCCCGGATCAGGTCCGGGACTGCCTTGTCATCATGCCCAGTCGGGACGCGCGCGCTTCTTGCGGAACGAAGGGTTCAGCGTCTGCTTGCGCAGGCGGATGGACTTGGGCGTGACCTCGACCAGTTCGTCGTCGGCGATATAGGCGATGGCCTGCTCCAGCGACATCTGGCGAGGCGGCGTGAGGCGCACGGCCTCGTCCTTGCCGGAGGCACGGACGTTGGTCAGTTGCTTGCCCTTGATCGGGTTGACGTCGAGGTCGTCCCAGCGGGCGTTCTCGCCGATGATCATGCCCTCATAGGTCTTCTCGCCGGCACCGACGAACATCACGCCGCGATCCTCGAGGTTCCACAGCGCAAAGGCGGCCGTGTCACCGTCGGAGTTGGAAATCAGCACGCCCTTGAGGCGGCCGGCGATCTCGCCCTTGAACGGCTCATAGTGGCTGAAGACGCGGTTCAGCACGCCCGAACCGCGCGTGTCGGTCAGGAACTCGCCCTGATAGCCGATCAGCGAGCGCGACGGGGCCTTCAGGCTGATGCGGGTCTTGCCGGCGCCGGACGGACCCATGTCGGTCAGCTCGGCCTTGCGTTGCGACAGCTTCTCGATGACGACGCCGGAGTATTCGTCGTCGACGTCGATCATGACGTCCTCGATCGGCTCCATCTTCTCGCCGTTCGGTCCCTCCTGATAGACCACCCGCGGACGGCTGATGGAGACCTCGAAGCCCTCGCGGCGCATGTTCTCGATCAGAACGCCCAGCTGCAATTCGCCACGGCCCGCGACTTCATAGGCGTCGCCGCCCTCGGTCGTGGTCACGCGGATGGCGACATTGGCCTCGGCCTCCTTCAGCAGGCGATCGCGGATGACGCGCGACTGGACCTTGTCGCCTTCGCGGCCGGCCAGGGGGCTGTCGTTGACCGAGACGGTCATGGAGATGGTCGGCGGGTCGATCGGCTGAGCGGGCAGGGCGTCCGTGACCTCGAGGGCGCACAGGGTGTCGGCCACGGTCGCCTTGGACATGCCGGCGATGGCGACGATGTCGCCCGCTTCCGACCCCTCGTCCAGCGCCTGACGCTTCAGGCCGCGGAACGCGAGGACCTTGGTGATCCGTCCGCGCTCGATTTCCTTGCCGTCACGATCCAGGGCGTGGATCGCCATGCCGGGGACGGCCTTGCCGCTTTCGATGCGGCCGGTCAGGATCCGGCCCAGGAAAGGATCGCTTTCGATCAGCACGTTCAGCATCTGGAACGGCTTGTCCCTGTTGTCCTGCACCTTCGGCGGCGGCACGTGGTCGACGATCAGGTCGAACAGGGGGGCCAGATTGTCGTTGGGCTGGTTCAGATCCATCGTCGCCCAGCCGTTGCGGCCCGAGGCATAGATGTGCGGGAAGTCCAGCTGCTCGTCCGTCGCGCCGATGGCGGCGAACAGGTCAAAGGTCTCGTTGTGGACCCGGTCGGGGTCGGCGTGGGCACGGTCGACCTTGTTGATGCACAGGATGGGGCGCAGGCCCATCTTCAGGGCCTTGGTCAGCACGAACTTGGTCTGGGGCATCACGCCTTCTTCGGCATCCACCAGGATGACGCAGCCGTCCACCATGCCCAGGATTCGCTCGACCTCGCCGCCGAAGTCGGCGTGGCCGGGGGTGTCGATGATGTTGATGCGCGTCTCGCCCGCCTTGCCGTTCCAGAGCACCGAGGTGCATTTGGCCAGGATGGTGATGCCGCGTTCCTTCTCCTGGTCGTTGGAGTCCATGGCGCGTTCGGTCGTGGCCTCATTGGCCCGGAAGACGCCGGACTGGGCCAGGAGCTGGTCCACCAGGGTGGTCTTGCCGTGGTCGACGTGGGCGATGATGGCGACGTTGCGTAGGTTCATGGCCGAGGTTCTAATCTGTCAATGCGAAAAGGCGGCCGACAAATGCGGGGGCCGCTCGTTAGGGGCGTCATGCGGGGAGCGCGCGCCTCATACAGGCTGGACGCGCGAAAGGCCATAGGGGCGCAGCACGGCACAGATTTGACAGGTCGAAGGTCCCGGCGCAGCCTTCGCCTCTCAATCAGCGGGAGCGGGCCAATGAAGCGAACGATCGTGATGGGCGTGGTCGCCCTGATGGGCGTGGCGGGCGTCGCCGGGGCCCAGGGCCAGACCTCGCCGGGCCCGGCCGAGATCGTCGCGGCCCGTCAGGCGTCGTTCGACATGTCCGCCGTCACCCTGGGGGCGATCAAGACCCAGCTGGACGCCGGCGCGCCGCCGCAGGGCATCGCGTTCGCCGCCTCCGGCCTGAACAAATGGGCCACCGCCCTGCCGACCATGTTCCCGGCCGGCACCGGATCGGACAGCCTGCCGGGCGCGACCAAGGCCAGGCCGGAAATCTGGACCAACCGCGCGGACTTCGAGGCAAAGGCCGCCGCCTATGCCGCCGCGACCGCGGATCTACAGGCGAAAGTCGCCGCCAACGACACGGACGGGGCGCTGGCAGCCTGGACCATCGTGCGTGGCACCTGCGGCTCCTGCCACGACGCCTATCGGGAATAGACCGCCGCCTCAGACCCTGGCGGACCGGCTCCGGACCCAGGTGTAGAGCGCGAGGGTCAGGACGGCGAAGGCGACGATCCCCGCCAGCATGGCCGGCCAGGAGGATCCTTCCGCGATCAGCGCGAACGGAGAGTCGTTCTTCGTCGCCACGATGACCCCGGCCGTCATGACCAGGAACAGGCTCTCGCCCACGATCAGGCCCGAGGCCAGAAGCACGCCCATGCGGCGACCGACGTCGGCGAAGCGGGTGGTCTTGATCGCCCGGTCATAGACCCAGCCGGCGACGGCCCCGATGACCAGCATCGTCGTCACGGCGGCGGGCAGATAGAAGCCGATGCCGACAGCGAGCGGCGGCAGCTTGATCTTGCCCTTGCTCGTCGCGTTCAGCACCGCATCCAGCACGATGATGACGACGCCGATCACCGCGCCGAGGCCGATCAGGTCCCAGCGCAGCCCGCCGTCGATCACGCCCTTGGCCAGGGCCGAGATCAGCGTGGCCTGCGGGGCGGCCAGGGGCTCGTCGGCGATGCCGGCGGGGCCACCCTCGAAGCCGAAGGCCTGGTTCAGCAGGTTCAGGATCAGGGGAATGACGATCGCGCCGGCGCCCACGCCGATGATCAGCGCCGTCTGCTGCCGCCAGGGCGTGGCCCCGACCAGCTGGCCGGTCTTCAGGTCCTGCAGGTTGTCGTTGGCGATCACGGCCACGGCGAACACCACCGCCGTCACGATCAGGGCGAAGGCCACGACCGAGGGATCGGCGGGCAGGCCCGACAGCGCCATCACGCCCAGCATCAGCACCGAGGCGATGACGATGGCGAGGATGCCGACGCCCGACACCGGGCTGTTCGAGGACCCGATAAGCCCGGCCATATAGCCGCAGATCGCCGCCACCGCGAAGCCGATGACCACGACATAGACCAGACCCCCGCCGACCAGCAGGGCGGTCGATCCGGCCAGGGTCGGATTGCTCTGGGCGAAGACCGCCAGGATGCCGGCGATGCCGACCAGGCACGCGACCGAAATCAGTCCGACCAGATGGATGGGAATGTCCTGTTCGGAGCGGTCCAGCACCTCGCCCCCGGCACGGCGCCGGTTGGCCGCCAGCGCCGAGGTCAGGCCGCCGACCAGCGGCCCGGCGAGCTTGATCAGGGTCCACAGGGCTGCGACGCCGATGACGCCCGCTCCCATGAACCGCACCTCGCGCCGCCAGACCGTCGTGGCCAGTTCCTCGGGGGAGGCCCCGGCAACGGTGGAGGCGATGGAATCGATCCCGTGGCTGGCCAGCCAGGCCACCACGTCGGGCGAGGTCATCAGCGGCACGAACACGAACCAGGCGACGATCAGGCCGAACAGCTGGGCCAGACCGACCGTAAGCCCGATCAGGTGTCCGGCCCCCAGAAGTGCGAACTGCATGCCGAAGCCCAGACCGGTCGCTCCGCCACCCAGCGAGGCCGGCAGCTTGACGAACCGCGCCGCCTCGCCAGCGAACACCCGCGCCGACACCAGCCAGGCATAGACGGTGGACACGATCGCGCCGACGACCACGACGGCCAGACCGGCCTTGTTCTCGCGCACCGCGCTGTCAGTCTGTTCGGCCCCGCGAGAGCCGACGGTCAGGACCTCGGCCGCCGCGACGCCCTCGGGATAGGGCAGGCCCGCATCGACGACCAGGGCGCGACGGAGCGGGATGGAGAAGGTCACGCCCAGCACCCCACCGAACACGCAGATCAGCACCGATTCCCAGAACGGAAACCCGGTCCACCAGCCGACCATGACGAGGCCGGGCAGGACGAAGATGATCGAACTCATGGCCCCGCCGACCGAGGCCACGGTCTGGACCGTCATATTCTCCCAGATCGTCGAGGTCTTGAACGCCCGCAGGATGGCCATGGAAATGACCGCTGCAGGAATGGCCGAGGCGAAGGTCAGCCCGACCTTCAGGCCCAGATAGGTGTTGGCGGCCGTAAAGATCACGGCCAGCAGACAGCCCAGGATCACGGCCCGGACGGTCAGCTCCACGCGCCTGGCGGGCGGGGCGGCGGGGGCGGTCTGGGTCATGCGGCGATCCTGTCTGCGTCGGTCCGCGCGACCTAATCGACAAAACCCCGCTTGGGCAACGCCCCTCTCACGCCGGGCGAATGCTCAGGCGACGCCGGGGCGGCTTCGCTGCCCGCGCCGGGCGCGCCGGGCCTCGACCGGACAGGCCAGGGTGAGGCGATGCAGGACGGCCAGCACCAGGCCGGTGATGGCCCACGACAGCAGGGTGTCGGACAGATAATGGCCGCCGAACGCCATCCGGTTGACCGACAGGGCGATGCCATAGATCAGGGCGGCCGGGACGGTCCAGCGCCGCCACTCGGGCGGCGTCATGAGCCAGACCGCCGCCACCATCCAGGCCGCCGACGACGCCTCACCGGAAACGAACGAGCAGTTCTGCGCGCAGCCGTCGCTGATTGTCCATGCGGGGGTGAAGGTCGCGTCGCCGCCGAACAGATCGGTCTGGATCGGACGCGGCCGCCCCCACGTCGATTTCAGCAGGCCGTTGACGATCAGGCCCGGCCCGATCGCCAGTCCGGCCAGCAGCACCACGGCCCGTCGGCTGTAGTGCCGGAAACGGCCGGCCGCGGCCCGGAGTCCGACTGCGATCTCGCCAAGCAGGCCCAGCACGATCATCATCAGCGCATAGGTCGAGGACTTTCTCAGCGCCTTCAGCACGACGTTGTCGGCCAGGGCGAACCCGGCCTCCGGCGAATAGAACAGCCGGCTCACGGCGATATCGACACCGGGCAGAAGCATGAAATAGAGCGACAGGGCCAGCAAGGCGACCGCCGCGATCGTCACCGGTTCGCCCGGCCGCAGACCGGCGGCCAGGGACAGCCGGATTCGCGCCGCCTCCCGGCGCAGGCCATGAAGGCTGACCCAGGGCCGGTGCCGTCTGCGTGCGTCGTCTGCTGTGATGTGCGCCATCGAATCCCCCGACACGAAGCTGAGCCGAAGCCCTGCTCCGTTTTTGCGGCGGATGCATCACGGAAACATTGGTCTTCTGTGTCGAACCCGTGGCGTTTCCGTACAAGACGCTCCGGGTCCGCACGATCGGGCCGGGGCTGCGGGGGGCGAGACGCCTCTTCACCCCGGCCGCATCGTCCGCTAGACCGCGCCATGCCCGAACTTCCCGAGGTCGAGACGGTCCGACGGGGCCTGGAACCTGTGCTGGTCGGGGCGCGCCTGACCCATGTGCGACAGAATCGCCCCGACCTGCGCTTCCCCTTTCCCGAGCGATTCATCGAACGGCTGTCGGGGGCGACCGTGGAGCGTATCGACCGCCGGGCCAAATACCTGCTGACCGCCCTGTCGACCGGCGAGACCTGGGTGACGCACCTGGGCATGACCGGGCGCTTCACCGTCGACGGTGAGCAATTGGGCGAGTTCGAGGAGCCCGCTCCCATCGGCGGCAAGCACGAACACATGAGCCTGTGCGCCTTGCGCGACGGGTCCGCGACCCGGATCGGGTTCGCCGACGCACGCCGCTTCGGCTTCATGGGTCTGATGGCGACCGACGCGGTCGACCGCCATGCCTGGTTCGCCGGTCTGGGCCCCGAGCCGCTCGGCAACGGCTTTTCCGGCGCGCACCTCGCCGAGGCCTTCGAGGGCAAGAAGCAGAACATCAAGGTGTCGCTGCTGGATCAGAGGATCGTGGCCGGCCTTGGCAATATCTATGTCTGCGAGGCCCTGTACCGCGCCCGTATCTCGCCCCTGATCGCGGCGGGCAGGATTTCGCGGCCCCGGCTGGAGCGGCTGGCCGTGGTCGTCCGCGACGTGCTGACCGATGCCATCGCGGCGGGCGGATCGACCCTGCGCGACTTCGCCAATGCCGACGGCGGCCAGGGCTATTTCCAGCACCGGTTCGACGTCTATGGCCGCGAGGGCCAGCCCTGCCTCGACGAAGGCTGCACCGGCATGGTCCGGCGCATCGTCCAGGGCGGCCGCTCGACCTTCTACTGTTCGACCTGCCAAAGGCGATGATGGATCACCGCATCGTGCTGTTCCGCGCGATGAACACCGGCGGCATTCGCGCCCCGGTGACCGAGCTGCGCGCGATGGCCGAGGAGATGGGGCTGGGCCATCCGCGCACCCTGATGGCCAGCGGCAATCTGGTGGTCGAGAGCGACCGGGATCCGGCCGATCTGGAAGCGGCAATCGAGGCGGAGACCGAGGTCCGGTTCGGCCGGCTGATCGAGACCCTGGTGCGCACCCCCGGCCAGTGGGCGGCGATGATGGCGGCCAACCCCTTCGCCGATGCCGCGACATTGGATCCAACCCGCCTGCTCGTCATGGTGATGAAGTGCGGGATCCGGCCGGGAGCGGTGGAGGCCCTGCGCGCCCTTGCCATCGGCGATGAGGCCGTCGAGGCGGCCGGCGGAAACCTGTTCTTCTGGCACCCGGACGGCATCGGCTCGTCGAAGATGGCCGGGATGGCGCAGCCCCGGCTGATCGGCACGGGCACCGGGCGCAACTGGAACACGGTGCTGAAGCTGGCGGCGCTGGTCGGCCTCTGACGACACGGTCCTGATCGCCAGACTTGATCCAGAGCCCCGGCTCGCGCGATGCTGGTGGCCACAGCCTTCCCGGGGACGACCGACATGATCGAGATGGTGATCGACGCGCGCAGGAAAGACCTTGGCGGGTTCGAGGTCGGGCGCATCCTGCCGTTCCATTCGCGCCGGATGGTCGGGCCCTTCATCTTCCTGGATCATATGGGTCCGGCCGAGTTCGCGCCGGGGGCCGAGGCGATCAATGTGCGGCCCCATCCCCACATCGGCCTGTCGACCCTGACCTATCTGTTCGAGGGCGAGATCATGCACCGCGACAGCCTGGGCTATCGTCAGGCGATCCGTCCGGGCGAGGTCAACTGGATGACCGCGGGCAAGGGCATCGTCCATTCCGAACGCACCGATCCGCTGAAGCAGGCGCAGGGCGGGCCGATGAACGGCATGCAGGCCTGGATCGCCCTGCCCGATGAGGCCGAGGAGATCGACCCCGGTTTCCAGCACCATGGCGAGGATTCGCTGCCGGCCTATGAGAACAGCGGCCTGTTCGCGCGGCTGGTGGCGGGAGAGGCTTATGGCGCGGCGGCCAGTGTGAAGACGTCCTCGCCGCTGTTCTATGTCCACTGGGAGATGCAGCCGGGCGTGCGCACCACCCCGCCGTCGGGGAAGGGCGCGGGCGGCATGCCCGAGCGCGCGCTGTACGTCGCCAAAGGCTCCATCGAGGTCGGCGACCGGACCTTCCACGAAGGCCAGATGATCGTGCTGGCACCTCATGCCGAGCCGACCGTGAAGTCCCTGACCCAGGCCACCGTCATGGCCCTGGGCGGCGAGCCGGTGGGCCCGCGGCTCATCTGGTGGAACTTCGTCTCGTCGTCCCAGGCCCGGCTGGATCAGGCCAAGGCCGACTGGCAGGCCGGGCGGATGAAACTGCCCGACGAGGACGATCTGGAGTTTATTCCTCTACCGGACGATGCGGCCGTCACGACCCGCTCGGAACCGGTCCAGCCGCCGCCGACGCCCCCGGCGTGACGGCGTCGGCATGACGCTGTCGGCCAGCCAGTGCGCCCTGGTAGGTGATCCGGACGATCTCTATTTCCAGAACCTCGACCGGCATATGGTTGATCTGGAGCCCTTGGGCGCATTCGTGCGAACCCATGTGCAGTCCGGGGTGATTTTCGACGTTGGTGCCAACCTCGGGGCGGCGAGCAGGGTCATGCTGGAAGCAGCGCCGCTTTGCCGCGTCGTGGCCTTCGAGCCCTCGCCCGTCAGCGCGGCCTATTATCGCCGAAACATCGACACCCGCGCCACCCTGATCGAAGCCGGTGTTTCCGACCGCCCCGGTGTGATGCCTTTTGTCATGGCTGCGAACCGGGGCAACTGCCACTTCACGACCGAGGCCTATCTGTATGCCCAGGCCCCGGACTTTCGCCCGGCGCACATACCCGTCACCACGCTTGACGCCCACAGGCCGACCGAAGGCGTCTGCCTTGTAAAGATCGACGTGGAAGGCTTCGAACCTTTCGTCCTGGACGGCGCGACCGGGCTTATCGAGCGCGACCGGCCCTGGATCTGGATGGAATTCAACGCGGCCTGCCTGAACATCACCCACGGGATCAGCCCGATGAAGTTCGCACAGTGGCTCTTCGAGGGGTTCGAGGTGTTCGATATCGACCTGCAGCCATGGCCCGACCCCGCGGAGCTGACGTTTGCCAATATGACGCGACTGCGCTGCATTCAGGACGTGATCCTGAAGCCCCGCCGCACAGGATCGGACCTGCCAACCTGGGCCTCGTGGAACGGGCGATGACGACTTGCGCTGCTCCAAACAAGATCAGCGGGTGGTGACCTTCACGACCCAGTCGGTGACCGTGTCCAGAGCCAGCGGCGACACCGTCTCCTCGATCGTCCCGTACTCGCCGGGCAGGCCGGTGGTGGCGGTCTGCATCAGATGGTTGAGGCCCGGCAGGACGACGATCTCGGCCGAGGGCTGGAGCCGGCGCAGGGCCCCGGCGTCCAGCGTCGCGGGCACCTGAAGGTCCTTTTCGCCATAGACGGCCAGCAGCGGCACGGTCAGGGCGGCGAGGGCCGGAGCGGGGTCATAGGCGACGAAATACCGGTACCAGCCCGAGGCCATGGCGGCGGTGCTGCTGCGCGCCCGTTCCGCCGGAATGCCGGCCTCGACCAGCACGGCACTGGCGGCCGCGGCTGCCGCGGGGCCGTCGTTCCTGTTGGCGACCACGGCGGCCATGGTCCGGCTTTGCACGCTTCGCAGCGCCGCCACCTGCTCCGGCGTCTGGCCCGAGGCTGCGGCGATCATCGCGGCCTGTTCGGTGATGATCTCGGCTCCCGACACGGCTGGTCCCGCCAGCATGACGACGAAGGCGGCGGGCGCGCCGTTCCGGACGGCCAGGGGCGCGATGGCTCCACCCTCGCTGTGGCCGATCAGGCCGATGCGGGCCGCGTCGATCTCGGGTCGGGTCTGCAGGAAGGCGATCGCGGCCCCGGCGTCCGTGGCGAAATCGGCCGTGGTCTCGTCCGGCCCTCCGCCGCCCGACCCGCCGATGCCCCGGTCGTCGTAGCGCAGGACCGCGATCCCACGCCGCGTCAGGGCATCGGCCCAGACCGCGAAGGGCTTGTGGTCGAAGATCGTCTCGTCCCGGTCCTGCGCGCCCGATCCGGTCAGCAGGACGACGGCCGGAAACGGCCCCGACCCTGCCGGCAGGGTCAATGTGCCCGCCAGGGTGATCCCCGCGCCCTCGTTGCGGAAGGTCACATCCTCGGCCGCATAGGGAAAGGGCGGCTGCGGCGTCCGGGGCCGGTTCGGACCGGCCGGCTCTGCGGCGTTGGCCGCGCGCGTCAGGATCAGGGGCAGGGAGCCCGCTCCTTGCGTCCAGGTGCCGGTCCAGGTGCCGCCATCGGCCGAGACCGCGCCCTCGAACCCGCCGCGCGCGACGGGGACAGCGAAGCGGACGACGCCGCCGTTCAGGATCAGATCGGCGACCGGGATGCCGCGCGCATTCTGGGCCGGGCTGTCCATGACGGTCACCAGCCCGTTCGACCCCTGCTCGACGCGGATCACGATCGGCAGCGACGTTCCGCCGACGTTCAGCGCCCCCTCCCACCGGCCGACCAGATCGGCCTGGGCCGCCTCCGCCTGAACCATTTCCATCGCCACGATCATCGTCCACGCCCCTGACAGGTTGCGCCCCCAGACTGCGCCTGCCGCAAGCCCCGATCCAGCCCAATTGGCGGTGCCCGATCCGATTGCGACGGACGGGCTGACGGTGCAGGGTGCTCGCTCAACCGGGAGCCCCGCCGCCCATGCAGACCCGCATCGTCGAGACCGACGGCCTGACCCAGCAGGTGCTGGAGGACGGCCCCGAAGGCGGGCCGCTGGTTCTGCTGATCCACGGCTTTCCCGAGCTGGGCATCAGCTGGCGGGCCCAGGTGAAGGCGCTCGGGGCGGCGGGCTATCGCGCGGTCGCCCCGGACATGCGGGGCTATGGCGGGACGGACAAGCCGGGGCGGACCGAAGAGCACACCATCCTGCATCTGGTCGGAGACATGGTCGATCTGGTCCGGGCGCTGGGCCGGAGCGAATGCACCGTGGTCGGACACGACTGGGGGGCCCCCGTCGCCTGGCATTGCGCCCTGATGCGGCCGGACCTGTTCACGGCCGTGGCGGGTCTGTCGGTGCCGTTCCAGCCGCGTCGTCCGGGCGGACCCCCGACCCCGGCCATGGCCGCCCTGGCCCGCCGCGCGGGCAAGGGCGAGCTCTATATGAACCAGTTCCAGGCCCCCGACGCCCATCGGATCTTCGAGGCGGATGTCGCGAATGGCTTGCGCAAGGGTTTCTACAGCTACGACGGCGCGACGCCCGACGACCGGCAATCCACCGGCTTCATCGCCCCCGGCCACGACTTCCTGTCCGAGGTGCCCGACGACGCCACCCTGCCGCCGTGGATGAGCCCGGGTCATTTTGCGGAATATGTCTCGGCCTTCGGCGCGGGCGGGTTCAAGGGGCCGATCGACTGGTACCGGTGCCTGGATCTGAACTGGTCGCTGACCGCCTTCCTGCAGGGCCGGAAGATCCGCCAGCCGTCGATGTTCATGGTCGGGCAACGCGATCCCGTCCGCCACTACGCCGGTCAGCATGAGGCGGGTCTGAAGGACTGGCTGACCGACCTTCGCAGCCAGACCGTCCTGCCGGGCGCGGGCCACTGGCTGCAGCAGGAGCGGCCGGAGGAGGTCAATGTGGCCCTGATCGGGTTCCTGAAATCCCTCTGAGCCCGCTTGGCACCCATGCGGCCGGTCGTGCATTGTCCCTGCCATGACGCGCATGACCAGCTTTTCCGACGGCACCTCGGTTCCGATCCTCGGCCAGGGGACCTGGATGATCGGTGACGATCCGGCCCGGCGCGATGCCGAGCAGGCGGCGCTGGCGCGGGGCATCGACCTGGGGCTGACCCTGATCGACACGGCCGAACTGTATGGCGACGGCCGTGCCGAGCGGCTGGTCGGCGAGGTCATCGCCGGGCGGCGCGACGAGGTCTTCCTGGTGTCCAAGATCAGGCCCGAGAATGCGGGCGAGATGACCATGATGCTCCATTGCGAGAAGTCGCTGGAGCGGCTCGGCGTCGAACGGCTGGACCTGTATCTGCTGCACTGGCAGAGCCGCCATCCGCTGGAGGAGATCGTCGCCGGGTTCGAGGAGCTGATCGACGAGGGGATGATCGCCCGCTGGGGCGTGTCGAACCTCGACCTGCGCACCATGAACCGGCTGGAGGCGATCGACGGGGGCGACCTCTGCTCGGCCAACCAGGTCCTCTATCATCTGGGCTCGCGCGGCATCGAGTTCGACCTGCTGCCCTGGTCGCAGGAGCGGATCATGCCGATCATGGCCTATTCGCCCCTGGGGCGGGGCGACATCCTGAACCATCCGGCGCTCAAGGCTGTGGCCGACCGCCACGATGCCACGCCGGCCCAGATCGCGCTCGCCGCCGTCCTGCGTCAGGAAGGGGTGATCGCCATCCCCAAGGCCTCCACCGTCGAGCACGTCGAGGCCAATGCCGCCGCCCTGGAGATCGAACTGGACGCCGAGGACATCGCGGTCCTCGACCGCGCCTTTCCGCCGCCCACGACCAGCCAGGCGCTGGATATTATTTGACCCGTTTTTTCGTCATTCCGGGCGAAGGCGCGTAGCGCCGCAGACCCGGAACAAGGCGGCGCGCGTGAGCGCGAACCTGTCGCGCACGCCGGCGCTCAAGGCGTGGCCGTTTGAGTGGCATCGAGATCGCCTGCGCTTCACTCCGGCGCCGCCTTGTTCCGGGTCTCCGCTGCGCTTCGCCCGGAATGACGAAAGAGTTTAAACGTCCACCGCCGCATCCAGCGCATTGTCCTGGATGAACTCGCGGCGCGGTTCGACGACGTCGCCCATCAGCTTGGCGAACAGGTCGTCGGCGTCGTCGGCGTGATCGACCTGGACTCGCAGCAGGGTGCGGGCGTTGGCGTCCAGCGTGGTCTCCCACAGCTGTTCGGGGTTCATCTCGCCCAGGCCCTTGTAACGCTGGATGGCCAGGCCCTTCTTGCCCTGGTCCAGCACCGCGGTCAGCAGGTCGATCGGCCCCCGGATGGTGATCGACTTGTCCTTGCGCCGATAGGTGGCAGGCGCGTCGAACAGGCCCTCGAAGGCGGCAGCGCGCTCGGCCAGACGACGCCCGTCCAGTGACCGGAGCAGCGCCTCTTCCAGCACGATGGTTTCCTGCACCGCGCGACGGCTGCGGCCGAAGACGACGGCACCCTGCTCGCCCGGGGCACCGGACCAGACCCCGTCGCCTTCCTCGGCATACAGGTTCAGACGTTCGGCCGCAGCGGCCGACGCCCCGACCGGGTCCGCGTCCTCGGCGAACAGGCCCGCGAGCGCGCCCTGCTCGATGGCGAAGGCGGGCGCGCGCTGGCTCAGGCGATCGACCTGGGCCTTGAAGGCCTTGGCGTCGCGAACCAGGGCCTGCAGGTCGTGGCCGGTGCGGCGCTCGCCCGTCGCCAAGTCCAGCTCGGCGTCCGACGACCCTTCCTCGATCAGATAGGAGTCCATCTCCGACTGATCCTTCAGATACCGCGACTGCTTGCCCTTGGAGACCTTGTAGAGCGGCGGCTGGGCGATGAAGACGTGGCCGCGTTCGATCAGCTCGGGCATCTGCCGATAGAAGAAGGTCAGGAGCAGCGTCCGGATGTGCGCCCCGTCGACGTCGGCGTCGGCCATCAGGATGATCTTGTGATAACGCAGCTTGTCGGCGTTGAAGTCGTCGCGGCCGATGCCGGTGCCCAGCGCCAGGATCAGCGTCCCGATCAGCTCGGACGACAGCATCCGGTCGAACCGTGCCCGCTCGACGTTCAGGATCTTGCCGCGCAGGGGCAGGACGGCCTGGTTCTCGCGGTTGCGCGCCTGTTTGGCCGAGCCGCCTGCGGAATCGCCCTCGACGATGAACAGCTCGGACTTGGCCGGGTCGCGTTCCTGGCAGTCGGCCAGCTTGCCGGGCAGGGAGGAGATATCCAGCGCCGACTTGCGCCGCGTCAGGTCGCGGGCCTTGCGCGCCGCCTCACGGGCGGAGGCCGCCTCGATGATCTTGGCCACCACCGCCTTGGCCTCGACCGGATGTTCCTCGAACCACTGGTTCAGGCCGTCGGTGCACAGCCCCTCGACCGCCGGGCGGACTTCGGACGACACCAGCTTGTCCTTGGTCTGGGAACTGAATTTCGGGTCCGGAACCTTGACCGACAGCACGCAGGTCAGGCCCTCGCGCGCGTCCTCGCCGGTCGGGGCGACCTTTTCCTTCTTCAGGGCGCCCGAGCTTTCCATATAGGCCCCCATCACCTTGGTCAGGCTGGTGCGGAAGGCCGACAGATGGGTGCCGCCATCCCGCTGGGGGATGTTGTTGGTGAAGCACAGCATGGTCTCGTGGTAGGAATCGTTCCACCACAGGGCCAGGTCGATCTCGATATTGTCGCGCTTGCCGCGAATGACGATGACGTCCTTCAGGATCGGCGTCTTGGACTTGTCCAGATGGCGCACGAAGGCCTCGACGCCCCCTTCATAGTGCAGGATTTCCTCGAACGGCTCGACGCCGCGATGGTCCTGCAGCTTGATCACCACGCCCGAGTTCAGGAAGGCCAGTTCGCGCAGGCGGTGCTCCAGCGTCTTCAGGTCGAAGTCGATATGGGCGAAGGTGGTGACGGACGGATAGAAGGTTACCTGGGTGCCCGACAGCACCTTGCCGTTTTCGCGCATCGGGGCCTCGCCGGTGACCCGCAGGCTCTCGACCGTATCGCCCCGCTCGAACTTCATCTCGTGGCGCTGGCCGTTCCTGAAGATCACCAGCTTCAGCCAGTCGGACAGGGCGTTGACGACCGAGACGCCCACGCCGTGCAGACCGCCCGAGACCTTGTAGGAGTTCTGGTCGAATTTTCCGCCCGCGTGCAGCTGGGTCATGATGACCTCGGCGGCGCTGACGCCTTCCTCGGCGTGGATGTCGACCGGGATGCCGCGCCCGTTGTCGGTGACGGTGACCGAGCCGTCGGCGTTCAGGATCACCTCGACCAGATCGGCATGACCGGCCAGGGCCTCGTCGATGGCGTTGTCGACCACCTCATAGACCATGTGATGCAGGCCCGAGCCGTCGTCGGTGTCGCCGATATACATGCCGGGGCGTTTGCGAACCGCATCCAGGCCCTTGAGAACCTTGATGGATTCGGCACCGTAGGCGGCCTCTTCGGCATTGTCGGCGGTGCGTTCGTGGATCGGTTCGTCGGTCATTCGGTCGTCCGGAGACGCGGGTGTCGTGGCCAGCGCCACGCGCCGTCCAACCCGCTGAGAGGGGTCGTGTCCGCGCGGGGTGATTCACCCGCCCGGATGTGACGTTTATATAGGAATTTCCGCACGGAAAGCGAGCGGATTGGCCGGTTCAACCCTCGCCGTCGTCGATCCGGCGCGGGATGTCCCGCTGGGCGTGAAGGACCCGCCAGACCTCGATCCGGTCGTCCAGCTCGACGTAGAAGACCAGATAGGGGAAGTGCTTCAGCCTCCGGGATCGCAGCCGCTCCACACCGAGTTCGTGTGCATAGCGCGTCGATCCGATCTGGGGCTCCGTGGCGATCCCGGCGTAGGTGGCCTCCAGTGCGTCGATGAAGCGTTCCGCGATCCGATCGCCGGCCGTCGTCAGGTAATGATCGACGATCTTGTTGGAATCTCTGATGGCCTCAGGCCGCGCGCCAAAGGCCTTGCGGATCATTCCGCCGCGTTACGACCGGACCTGACCCGATCGCGGAGGCGTTGGAAATAGGCCTCGTCGACGGCTTCGCACGGCCCGGACGCCGCGCCGTCCAGGATCATTTGGCGCAAGCTTTTTCGCGCCTGCTGCTCGCGGATCAGGGCGCGCAGATAGTCCGCCCCGGACGCGTAGCCTTCGGTGGCGACCTCCGCATCGATGAAAGCGCTCAGGCTTTCGGGCAGGGTGAATGTCATGGTCGTCATGGCGACCTCAAGCTACCGCATCGAAGACGATGCGCAAGCATTGGGGGTATCGGACAGGCTGCAGCCCCTGCTGGCCTTGCTCCCGCGCGGGCTAGCCCCATATGTTTGGCTCACCCATCGAAAGACCCACCACCGACGCCCGAGCCTGATCGGCCGATGGGGGATCGCTTGGCGACTCCGCCGATGCCGTGACTCAGGCTCCTTCTGACCCCGAGCACCGATGCCCCATGCCGACAGCCTGATTTCCACCCTCGTTGCCGGCTTCGTGCTGGCGTTCGTGTTCGGGATGATGGCCAACCGGCTGAAGCTGTCGCCCCTGGTCGGTTACCTCGTCGCCGGGGTGGTGGTCGGGCCCTATACGATCGGTTTCGTGGCCGACATGGAGCTGGCCCCTCAGCTGGCCGAGATCGGGGTGATCCTGCTGATGTTCGGGGTCGGGCTGCATTTCTCGCCTGCGGATCTGATGAAGGTCCGGAAGGTCGCCATCCCGGGGGCCCTGGTCCAGATCGCCTCGGCGACCCTGCTGGGCTGGGCGCTCGGGCGGTTCCTGCTGGGGCTGGGCGACATCGAGGCCCTGCTGATGGGCTTCGCCCTGTCGGTCGCCTCCACCGTCGTCCTGATGCGGGCGCTGGAGGAGCGACGCCAGAACAGGGGCGAGGTCGGGCGGATCGCCGTCGGCTGGCTGATCGTCGAGGATCTGGTGATCGTCATCGCCCTGGTCATGCTGCCCATGATCGTGCTTCCGGCCGGAACGGCAGTCGATCCGGCCGCCCTGGCGCTGAACGTCGGCTGGACCCTGCTCAAGGTCGCGGGCTTCGTCCTTGCCATGCTGTTCGTCGGCGGGCGCGTTCTGCCCTGGCTGCTGGTGCGGATCGCCCATACCCGGTCGAGGGAGCTGTTCACCCTGGGCGTCCTGGCCATCGCGCTCGGCATCGCCTGGATCGCCTGGTCTCTGTTCCACTCCTTCGCGCTCGGGGCCTTCCTGGCCGGGCTGGTGCTGAACGGCACACCGCTGGGCCACAACGCGGCCGAGCGGTCCCTGCCGCTGCGCGATGCCTTCGCCGTCCTGTTCTTCGTCTCGGTCGGCATGCTGTTCGACCCGACCATCCTGTGGCGCGAGCCCCTGTCGGTGCTGGGCGTTCTGGGCATCGTCATCGTCGGCAAGACGATCGCGGCGCTGGCCATCACGCGGATCTTCAGGCTGGACCGGGCCACCGGCCTGACGGTCGGGGCCAGTCTCGCCCAGGTGGGCGAGTTCTCCTTCATCCTGGCGGCGCTCGGCCTGTCGCTGGGGGCCATGAGCCAGCAGACCCACGACCTGGTGCTGGCCGCCGCCCTGCTGTCGATCTCGCTGAACCCCTTCGTCTTCGTCTTCATGGACCGCATCGGCGGCAAGCCGCCCGGCGCGCGCGTCAAGGGCGAGGTCAACCCGGCGACGGCCTAGGAATAATTTCCACTCCGGCCCTTGTTCTGGTCGCGCCGCGAGCCCACGTCGGTCACCGGTCCTTGACATCCCGCCTGTCTGGCACCGCGAGAGGTGCCAGAATTTCCGATAATCCCGTCACCGTGACTCTGACCGCGAGAGCCATCGGTTTGAATTTGTTGAGGTTCGGGATTTCCCGGTCACGGTGAGTCACGTCGTTTGGGTCACGGGGGGTTCCGGGGGCTAGCCCTGGACCAGGGCTCCGCCCTCGACCCGCACGAAGGCGGCTCGTCCCCTGAGAGGCGCGAACAGGTCCGCCTCCGTACCGGTCATGAAGGCCTGGAGGTCCAGGGCCACGATCTCGTCGAACAGGGCCGCGCGGCGACCGGCATCCAGATGCGCCGGGGCCTCGTCCAGCAGCAGGACGGGCGGGGCGGGCGTCGGGCCGCCCGTCGCCTTCAGCCGCCCGATCTGGGCCAGGATCAGGTTCAGGACCAGAGCCTTCTGCTCGCCGGACGACCCCTCGGCGGCCGGGCGGTTCTTCTCGCGATGGAGTGCGGTCAGGTCGGTGCGGTGCGGGCCGAACAGCGAACGCCCGGCGGACGCGTCGCGGCCCCGGGACCGGGCCAGCCCTTCGCGGATGTCTGCGGCGATGGCCTCGTCGTCGGCCCCGTCTGCCGCGGCCGTCTCTGCCGCGCCCTCCAGGCCCAGATCGGCCTGGGGAAAGGGGCGTTCGGCCCGCGCGTCGATCGCGCCCTGCAGCACCGCCAGCGCCCGCGCCCGCGCCGAGGCCGCCCGCGCCCCGGTCTCGCCCAGACGGGCTTCCAGCGCATCCAGCCACAGGGGATCGGCCTCTCGCCCTTCGGCCCCGTCGACCAGCAGCCGCAAACGCTCGCGCAGCGCCTTTTCGTACCCCGCCACTGCCGCCGCATGGCCCGGGTCGGCAGCGAACACCAGCCGGTCGAAGAACTTCAGCCGCTCGGCCCGCGCGTCCGAGAACAGACGGTCCTGCTCCGGCGTTGCCCAGACGGGCCGCAGATAGTCCAGCAATCGCCCGGGCTGGGCGGTCTCGCCCTCGATGCGCACCATGCGCCGCCCGGCGCCCGCGACCTGAACCCCGGTGCCCAGACGCAGGTCGTCACCGTCGGCTCCCTCCAGCGTCAGGGCCACGGCCCAGGCCCGGCCACCGGTCTCGCCGGGTTCGCGCCGACCCATCTCCTGTGCCGTCGCGCCCCGCAGCCCCTTGCCGGGGGTGAACAGGCTGAGCGCTTCCAGCAGGTTGGTCTTGCCCGCCCCGTTCGGCCCATGCAGCACCACGGGACCTGTGCCTACGGACAGGGTGGCGGCGGCATAGGACCGGAAATCGGTCAGGGTCAGCGAGCGGATCAAGCGACCGACATAGCCCGCTTCGTCCGGCAGGTCACAACCTCGGCCGCCTCCCGGGTCAGATTCCGTATGGCCACGCCGGACCCGCGCGCCGCAGATGGACGGGATGGCATAGACGTCAGGGCTTGCGCCACTGGTTGGCGCGCTCGCCCCTGGCCGCCTTCCCGGCGGTGTCGGCGATGCGGGCCGCCCGCGTTTCCGGACGCTTCGCATGGCCGATCCACTCAAGAATGCCGCGGCGTGTCGAGGGTGGAAAGGTGGCGAACGTCGCCGCCGCGCCGGGGTGCTGGTCGAACGCCATCGCCAGGTCCGCAGGAAGCTCCAGCCGGTCGACGGCGTCGAGTGCGGTCCAGGATCCGTCCGCGCGGGCCCGTTCGATCTTCAGGAGGCCCGCCGGATGCATCAGCCCGGCGGCCTCCAGTCTTTCGATCCGCGCCTTGTTGGCCTTCGACCAGTTGGAGCCGGGCTTCCTCGAAGACATCAGGAGCATCGTGCGCTGATCGTCCAGCTTCCTCGGCAGACTGTCGACCCAGCCGAAAGCCAGAGCCTCCTCGACCAGATCGTCGTAGTGCACGCGCGGTTGCGAGGCTCCGACCTTGAAGGTCACGACCCAGACGCTGTCCGCCCGCTGGTAATGCCTCGACAGCCAGTCTCGCCATTGGGCGCGGCTGGTGACCTCGACCCGCTCGAACTGCTCGAGCCGGCCCAGGGACTCACACCCGCAGCGGCATCAGCACATACTGGACGCCCGGATCGCCCGGATCGAGCACGAGCGTGGGGCTAGCCGGGTCGGCGAACAGGAAGGTGGCGTTCTCGCCCGTGATCTGGCCAGCGACGTCCAGCAGATAGCGCGCGTTGAAGCCGATCTCGAACGGGGCTTCGGAATAGCCGATCTCGACCTCCTCCACGCCCTGACCGGCCTCCATGTTGCGCACCGTCAGGGTCACCCGGTCCAGCTCGAAAGCCAGTTTCACCGACCGGCTCTTTTCCGCCGAGATGGTGGCGACGCGATCCACGGCCGAGGCGAAGACGGCGTTGTCGATATCGGCCTGCTTGTCGTTCCCCTTGGGGATGACGCGCATATAGTCGGGGAAGGCCCCGTCGATGACCTTGGAGGTCAGGGAGGCCTGGCCGAATTCGAAGCGGATCTTCTGCGGGCTGATCGAAATCTCGACCGCGCCGGTGCCGTCGTCCAGCAGGCGGCGGACCTGATCGATGGTCTTCCTGGGCACGATCACGCCGGGACCGCCGGCGGCGCCCTCCGGCGCGGGCGTCTCGGCCAGGGCCAGGCGGTGGCCGTCGGTCGCCACGGCCCGCAGCAGCGGGATGCCCGCCTCGGACACCGTGTGCAGGTACAGGCCGTTCAGATAGTAGCGCGTCTCCTCGGTCGAGACGGCAAACCGGGTCTTGTCGATCAGACGGGCCAGGTCGTCCTTCATCAGGGTGAAGCGCGCGCCCGACTGGTCGGTCGACATGACGGGAAAGTCGCCGGCCGGCAGGACCGGCAGGTTGAATTTGGAACGGCCCGCCTGGACCGTCAGGCGCGGATCGTCGCCGTTGTAGGTCAGGGCGACCTCGGCCCCGTCGGGAAGCTTGCGCACGATCTCGTACAGGGTGTGGGCGGGGGCGGTGATCTGGCCCTCGACCTGAACGGTGGCGTCGGCCTCGTCCACGATCTCCATGTCGAGGTCTGTGGCGGCGAAGCTCAGGCGGTCGCGGCCGGCCGACAGCAGGACATTGGACAGGATCGGAATGGTGTTCCGGCGTTCGACCACGCTCTGCACATGGCCCAGGGCCTTCAGGAGCGCGGATCGTTCGATGGTCAGTTGCATGGTGTCTCGGGCGTCCGGAGCGAAGGCGGAATCATCCCTCGCGGAAACAGTGGCTACGGACACTAAAGGATTGGCGGCGGGGGGCAAGAAAGAGACTGGGGATTAGGGACTGGGGATTAGGGATCAGGGCAACTTGCCCAACTGCCGAAGGCCGTCTCCCACGCCACTTAATCCCCAGTCCCTGGCCCCTAATCCCTGCCTAGCCCCGCAGCTTGCGCGTCAGGGCCTCGACGTCCCTGGCGATCTGGTCGTCCAGCGGCATCAGCTCCTCGATCTTGCGGACGCCATGCAGGACCGTGGTGTGGTCGCGCCCGCCGAAGCGACGGCCGATGTCGGGATAGGACCGTGTCGTGTGCTGCTTGCACAGCCACATGGCGATCTGGCGCGGACGGGCGACGGCACGGGTGCGGCGCTCGCTCAGCAGGTCGGCCTGCTTCATGTTGAAATGCTCGGCGACCGTCTTCTGGATCTCGTCGACCGTGATGCGACGCTCCGGTCCGCCGCGCAGGGCCGTGCCCAGCAGGGTCAGGGCCTCATCGACGCCCAGCGACGTCAGGCGTGGTCCGGCCGCCGCGGCCAGGGTGTTCACGGCCCCCTCCAGTTCGCGCACCGAACCCGGCGTGCGGTCGACCAGTTGTTCCAGTACCTCGCGCCGGGCCTCGCCATTGACGACTCCCAGGCGGGCGAAGGCGGCGATGCGGTTCTCGGCCACGGCGATCTTCAGCGAGCGGTCGGCAGGCTCGACCGGGCAGGTCAGACCGGCGGCCAGATGGCTGCGCAGGCGGGGCTCGACCTCGGTCAGGGCCATGGGCGGGCGGTCGGCCGACAGGACGATGCGTTTGCCGTCCTCGATCAGGGCCGTCAGCGTGGACAGCAGTTCTTCCTGGGTCGAGGCCTTGCCGCCCACGAACTGGACGTCGTCCAGCAGCAGCATGTCGGCCGAGCGCAGGCTTTCCTTGAAGGCGGCGGTCGAGCGGTCCTGCATCGCCTTGACGAAGGTCGACAGGAACCGTTCGGCGGTCAGATAGACGACCCTGGCGTCGGGGCGCAGGCGCTGCGCCTCCCAGGCGATGGCGTTCAGCAGATGGGTCTTCCCGTACCCATAGGGGCCGCAGAAGAAGATCGGGTTGAAGTGGCCGTCGGCCCAGGACGCCGTCTGGCGCGCGATGGCCAGGGCGAAGGCATTGCCCTGCCCCTCCACGAAGCTGTCGAAGGTCAGTCGCTCCTGCAGGCCCGCGGCGCGGACCGCGCGGGCCCCGTCGGTCACGGGGGCGACGGTCGGCGACACCGGTGTCTCCAGTCCGGCCGACGACAGGGCCTGGAGCGCGACAGCCGAGGCCGGAGGCGCCGAGGACACCTCGGCCCGGCAGCGGACATCCAGACGCCGCGACAGGCCGTCCAGGCCCAGCCACAGCTCGTTCAGACGGCGCAGGGCGTTCTTGCGCACCCAGTCGCGGGCATAGCCGGTCGGCGTGACCAGGATCAGGTTGCCCGATCCGTCGATCCGCACGGCGGACGGCGCGATATAGGAACTGAACGGACCCTCGCCGATTTCAGACCGCAGCCTTACCGAGGCTTCGTTCCAGATCCGGTCCGGATCCGTCATGCCCGTCGTCGCCAACCCCGTCGCCCCCAT